>JAZSPV010000054.1:0-13546 GCA_045537615.1 Faecousia sp.
GCTGGTGGGGGGGAGGGGGCCGCGGGGCCAGGCCCGGGGGGTCGCTTTTATGGTACAGGGGTGGGGGATGTCAGCTTGTTCCTGGAGCTGTGCAAGATAGGCAAGGGTGTTTTCACTGATGGTGTAGACGGTGATACTCAAGGGGTAAGCGCTGCTGCTTGCCCACTCCATATTCAGGTAGCCCACAGGAATGTCCCGATGGTTATGCTGGGACAGCTTACCTGCCTCGCAGTCGGCAAGGATGGCTTTCAGCAGGCCCACCGCCACCTCCGATTGGTCAAGGCTGCCTTCCACCGGGTATTGCAGCACCGTTTCGTCGCCAAACTTATCCAGCAGCTCCGTATCTGCACCGGCTCTGGAGATTTGGATGTAGGGATGATCGTTATTGTAGGGATAAAAGTCTATGGTGGAAAGCCGTTTCAGCAGCAAATCCATATCCCGGTTTCCCAGCACATATTCCGGACGGCTGTAGATTTCCTGCAGCGTTTCCCGGGCCGGGCCGTCAAAGGGAATGTCGTAATGCCGGGTCACGGTCCGTCCGTTTTTCAAAGTGTAACGGATGCGCACATGCTCGTCCGGCACAGAGGGTGCGAAACGCAGGTCCAACGCCTGTTCATGGACAGATAAAATCTCATGGATATCGGCTTCCTGGGTAAGCTCACAGCTGTCGGTTTCCATATAGTAGTTGCCATAATAGGGGCTGATGTGGATGCTTTCTACCTGGTCTGCCCGGGGTACATACCGGGTGATTCCAAGGGGATCCAGGACCGCTAGCACCATGGTCAGAGCAAATACGGCCACCAGGATGCCGAAGGATAAGAAGTTCTTTCCCCGGAACACCTGGACCCGTTTTTCCATAAGCATCCTGCCGGTAAAGAAGCCTACCCCAAGACCAATGAACAGAAAAAGGTATTCCAGGGGGCCGGTGATTCCAGAGGTGATAAAGAAAAGAACGGCAGCAACGCACAGGGTATACAGCACCAGAAAAACGAAACCGGCAGGCCGGAAGGTGATCAGATCTCCGGCACGCTCCAGATTGCGCTTGCGGTAGAGCAGCAACGCAAGCCCTGAAAAGACAATACCGCCTATGGCCCAGAGGCCCAGCGTTAACCAGGAATCCCAAGGAATCTGCTGCAGTACCGTTTTTTCATAGTAGCGCAGATACTCGGTTTCCAAAAAGGGGGTATCCGTCAGTATAAAAACGGGACTGAATCGGTAAATGCTGGACATATCTACGGAAACGCCGTACAGCAGTGGCTCATAGAAGGTGGAGACCAGCCAGGCAGCCAGCACTGCCAGGAAATTGATCAAGCAATAGATGGCGGCCATGCCCAGCTTGGTGCCGGCACACATGGCGGAAAACACGCCAATGCCGAAAAACACAAGATATTCCAGCACCATAAGCCCCAGCCAAAGGCCGGCGCCGTAGGCATGCTGTCCCAACAGGGCAGCGCCGATCAATGCTCCTAAAAGGTTGGGTACGATGCAAAACAGAAGACCGGAGACCGTGTGGGTCAAAAACCAGCCTTCTCTGCGTAAAGGCATGGCGTGCAGAGCATTGCACAGCCGGCTTTTATAAAGATCGCCAAAAAGCATCATGGCATTGATGCCGGCATAGAGCAGGTTGACAAAAGCCATACTGCTCAGCACATGAGGCAGATTGTACATTCGCATATGGGTGGAGTCGCCAATGGCCCAAACCAGCAGCAGATACACCAAAACCGCCACGGTGTAAAGACCCCAAAGGGGAGCAAACCGGGTCACATCCTTTTTCAGGGCGGTGGGATTAAAGAACGATGTTCTTAACTTCATAGTTCACACCTCCCAGCTCGTAAATGAATATCTCTTCCAGAGAAAGGGGTAGCACGTCAAAGTAGGCGGGGCTTGCAGCCCGGACCGTTGCGCTGACTTCCTCGGCGCTGCCCCGGACGATCAGGGTGTTCAGCCGTCCGGAAGCAGTGCTGTGCAGCACCTCCAGGCTTTCCGGGGCGTCACCCACCAGCTGCAGCTTCACGGTGTTGCCCTGCATATCCGCAAGGCTGCGCTCCAAAAGCATCCGGCCCTTGTCCATGATGCCCACATGGTCGCAAACATCCTCCAGCTCCCGGAGATTGTGGGAGGAGATGAGCACCGTGGTACCCTGCTGGGCCACATCGGACAAAACAAGACTCATCACCTGACGGCGCATTACCGGATCCAATCCGTCTACCGGCTCATCCAGCACCAAAAGGTCAGGGCGGGTGCAGATGCTCAGGTGGAAAGCGGCCTGCTTCTGCATGCCCTTGGAAAACCGGCGAAGCTGACCTTTTTTGGGCAGCTGAAAAACCTCGTACAGCCGCTCGAACAGCGCATCGTCAAAATTAGGGTACAGACCCCGGTAAAACCGGCGCATCTCCTCCAGGGTGGCGGAGGGGAAAAAGAAGATCTCGTCGGGAATATAGCCGATGCGGGCTTTCAGCATGGGGTTTTCATACACCGGCAGACCTTCCAGAGTTACGGAGCCGCTGTCCGGACGGTAAACACCGGTGATGTGGCGGATTGCGGTGGATTTGCCGGCGCCGTTGGGGCCAACCAGACCGTATACAGCGCCCTTTGGCACCGTCATGGAAAGAGCATCCAGCGCCCGGTAATTGCCAAAGGTCTTGGTTAGGTTTTGAATTTTAAGCATGGTTTTCTCCTCCTTTCAGCCGCTCCGTCAGCGCATCGCTGTCGATGCCGGCCTCCTTCAGTGCGGCAACAAGCTTGTCAAACTGCTCCAGCAGCGGCGCAGGATCGGCAGCTTGGGGATTACCGCATACAAAACAGCCCTTGCCCGGAACGGTGGCGATCCAGCCTCCGGATTCCAGCTCCCGGTAGGCCCGCTGAATGGTATTGGGGTTAATGGACAGGGTCATGGCAAGCTCCCGGACAGAGGGCAGCTTATCGCCGTTTTCCAAAACCCCGGCTTTGATTTGCTCCCGGAAGCCGTCGGTGATCTGGCTGTAGATCGGACGGGCATCCCGGTAATCCAGGTGAACCATGTGCATCCCTCCTGAGTAGGTGTATTAAGTGTATCAACTGTACTAGTACAGTTATGGTACACCGAAAGCTCCAATTTGTCAACAGGAGGATCATAACTTCCAATTTAGTGTTCTGACGATCACTAAATAATTAAGAATTAAAAGTTAAGAATTGAAGGTGTCGCCTTTGGCGACTATTTATATCATTTTCCGAACACTGCAAAAAATGCTTTTTGCTATCATGTTATTAAAGTGCAAAGATTATTTGCTATACATTTTGTTAGGTGCCGTGTTAATATTTAGACGAGGTGATAGAAATGTTAAGCAAAACTGTAGGTACAAACATTAAAGATTTTCGGAAAGCAAAAGGTTTATCCCAAGATGATTTAGCATCCGCAATCTTTGTTACAAGACAGACCGTGTCAAACTATGAGACAGGACGGTCAAATCCGGATCTCGATATGCTGCAAAAGATCGCTGATGCTCTTGGGGTAGAAGTGCTGTGGATATTGTATGGGGTACCGGCTGCCCCGGAAAAGCAAGCATCAAAAAAGAAAACAATAAAGCTATTTTTTTTCTTGACGGTCTCTTTCGTTCTGACTGTGGGTTTATCTATATATACAGCTATTATCAAGCTTAATAGTTTTATCGTTATTCCAAACATGATGGTGCGTCTACTGCTGGTACCGTTAACACTGGCATTATTTGGCGCAACCTTGATTCAAATCATAGACTATTTTTTAAATATCGGCAAACAGGAAAACAAATTTATGAAGGCTGGACGGATTACAACTGTATCAATACTGATTGGTAATGTTCTAGTTGTACTACCTTATATGATTTGGTGTTTCTGCATACTATTTCAAGTAGTTTCAAGTGACGGAAGCGTTGCAATGACATTTCCCCAGATTCCTATATACGAGCAAGTTGCTTACTTCTTCCTAACCTTGATGTACAAATACCCGTATGTTTATAGCTTTGCGGGAATGGCTTTGTGGCTGTTTTATCCAAATAAAAGGATAAACTGATAATTAGTGTCCGCCATAACAATCACCACCATTTTGAAAGGAGACAAAAACCATGAAAAAGAAATTAGCCCTGTTACTTGCAATTACACTCACATTATTTGCGTTTTGCATTCCGGTTAGTGCCGCCGCTACAGAACAGTACTAATTTAGTCTTAGCAGCTCCTTTATACGATTGGCCAGTGTTGATGTTACTCAAAGCCCTGACGGGCTAATCGAAATCACCCTTATACATCAAGAAAACATCCCCAACACATTTGTTTCTGCTGGTGTAGAATGCCATAAATCAACCATGTTGTCTTTCCTTGCTGAAAATATCGAGGAAAAGGATTGCATTCTGCAACGTATTAACCAAGTAAGAGCCAACAACCTTGAAATCTTTAATGATGACTGGTTTTTGGGAAGTTCTTGTTATATCTATATCTCTGTAATTTACTCAACCAGAAGTGTTTGGAATGGAACTGAAGCACGTATCAATTCGGTCACCACACGGCATTCGGTAAATAGCGGTACTTCTGTTTCCAATGCCGTTCTCCACCTTGCTTGTGTTGGATATTCTTCTGATTCTGGCGGACAGTATTTAGAAGAGGACATTACTGTTACAAGAACCCCATATACTAATACCTTGATGAACACTTGGCCGTGGATTAATACTGGCGGCCCTTGCCTGGGAGCAAACTATACTGTCACAGCTAGGCGCCCCTCTGGTTCTTCTTCTACCCACACTGTTACAGCAACAGTGTTCGTCAATTAACATTGTTCGCATATATTTCCCCCTTTGAACAGTTTAGCAGAAACAGGCAATCTATCTGACAGAGCGTAACCCGAAGACAGGGGATGGTCACATGTCTCCTGCACCCAGAGGACACAGCCTTCCCCGGAGCAAAGAAACCTCAGATCTATCTTGATATATTGTACTACTATGCAAAAAGCACCGTACGGCTGTACGGTGCTTTTTGCAAATTATCTTACGTACTCGATGACGACACGGCGGTTGGGCTCAGAGCCGACAGAGTAAGTGGTGATCCGGTCCATATCCTGCAAGGTGGCATGGATCAGGTGACGCTCATAGGCGTTCATAGGCTCCAGGGTGGTGCGGCGGTGAGCCTTGAGCACCTGCTGGGCCTTCTTCTGGGCATAGCGGCGCAGAGAATCCTCACGCTTTTCCCGGTAAGCCTCGGCATCCACATTGATGCGGATATGGCCTTCCACGTTGCGGTTGATGGAGTAGTTGGCCAGATGCTGCAGAGCATCCAGGGTATCGCCCCGGCGGCCGATCAGGTAGCCCAGGTCCTCCCCTACCAGCTCTACATTATAGGTGTTTTCATCTTCCTTCCATGCGTGGGGAACGGCATTGGAATTCATGTGCTCCAGCAGACCCTTCAAAAACTGCTCGATCTTCTCCTCCACACTGCCGGGCTCGGCAACGGCATAAACCTTGGGCTCGGCAGGCTTCTTGGGGGCTTCTGCCTTAGGCGCTTCCTTGGCAGCGGGCTCTGCTTTGGGGGTTTCTGCCTTAGGCGCTTCCTTGACAGCAGGTGTTTCTGCCTTGGGAGTCTCGGGCTTCTTCACAGCCTTGGGCTTACTGCGGGATGCGGCACCAAAGGCGCTCTTGGGGGCTTCGGGCTTGGGGTCCGGCGCCTCGTAAGTCACCTGCACCTTGGCAGGGGTTGCGCCGATACCCAAAAATCCGGACTTCGCCTGGGCCAAAACCTCCACAGAAACATCGTCCCGTGTAAGGCCCAGGGTGGTCAGCGCGGATTCAATGGCAAGGTCAATGGTCTTGCCGGTGGAAACCATGGTCTTTTCCATCATTCTTCCTCCGTGTTGTCAGTTTTATAGCGGTTGGGATCGTAGGCGCGGCCCTTGCAATTGGGTCTTGCAGCCACACCGGACAGAGGTTCGCTGTCCTTCT
The DNA here is from genome assembly GCA_045537615.1 of Faecousia sp. Lineage (GTDB taxonomy): Bacteria > Bacillota > Clostridia > Oscillospirales > Oscillospiraceae > Faecousia. The sequence goes on from JAZSPV010000054.1 coordinate 5,940, forward strand.
TGGCGTCTTCGATCACTTCACCCTTTTTTGCAGCATACTCTCTGGCAGAGGCGGCCTTCTGTGCCTCTTTTGCCTCCTGCTTTGCCTGCTGCAGCTTCTTCTTGCTGGTGTTGGTGGTGATGCCGTCAGGATTAGCGGCACGGCGCTCGGCGCGGATGCGCTCCTTTTCTGCTTCCCGTGCGTCCTCTGCCAGGGCCTTTTCCAGCCGGGCGGCATCTTCCTTGTCGTAGATCTTGCGGTAGTGCTTGGTCAGAATCACATCGGATACGGTGGTTACAATGCCCTGGGCGAACCAGTACAGGCTCAGAGCCGCAGGCATGGAGAAGCCGATCCACAGGGACATGAGGGGGGAGACCCACATCATCATCTTCATGCTCTGGTTCGTCTGGGAATTCTTGGCTGCTTCCTTGTCCTGAATGCCCTTTTCGTTGGTGATAAGAGAGTTGTTGAGCTTCTGGTTCAGGAGCATGCTGACGATCTGTCCGCCTGCGGACAGCAGGGGCATCAGCACACCGCCGATATAGTACCACAGGGGTTTTTCCCCGGTAATCTCCCAGGCCCAAACCTTCCAGCTGGGAATGGCAGCCAGGTTGATACCCAGGAAAGTGAAGTCCACACCCTGTGCAGCCTGAGCGCTCAGAGCGGGCAGATTGGCCTCTGCCAAAGCAGCCTGAATGGCATCAATATACTTAGGAATCAGGGGCGCGGCCAGCATCTGATCGTAGAAGCCAACCTTTTCGCCGAAGATACCGGTTGTCACCTCAGCAAGGGTTTCGCGAATAACATCCCATGCCTCGGGCACGTGGAGAATATAGGCGATAGGCTCACGGACAACGGTATACAAGGGAATCAAAATCAGAATGGGCAAAAAGCTCCACAGGCAGCCGCCGCCCATGGAAACACCCTCGGATTTGTACAAAGCCTGCATAGCTTCGTTCTGCTTCTGGGGGTCGTTGGCGTACTTTGCCTTGATCTCCTCCAGTCGGGGTGTCAGCCGGGACATTTTCATGGTGCTCTTTTTGCCCTTTGCGGTGGCAGGCAGCAGAACCAGCTTTACGATAAAGGCAAACAGAATCAAAGCCCAGCCGTAGTTACCTACGAAATCGTAAAGGAAGGCAAGGAGCCAGCCAAAGGGAACCTGCACGATATCTGCAGGACTGAATGCGAGAATCATAGTTGTTCCTCCTTCGTGGACAGAGGGGGATTCCCTCTGATCATGGTACGGGGTCGTAGGGGCTGCCCCTGTAAAAAGGGTTGCAGCGCAGCAGCCGCTTCAGCGTCAGCCAGCTGCCTTTTACGGACCCGTATTTTTCGATCGCTTCACATGCGTAGCAAGAGCAGGTGGGGGTAAAACGACAGGTCGGGGGTGTCAGGGGAGAAATGGCGTGCCGGTAAAAACCGATGAGGGCCAGCAATAGCGTTTTCATGCTGTTTCCTCCAAAATTCCGGCTTTTTCCGCCAGGGACAGATAGGCATGGGTAAGCTGGTGGAAGTCAGCCTTGACACAACGGCTTCTTGCCACCACTACAATGTCCCACCCGGGAGTGAATCGGGTCTCGTTGAGACGGTAGACCTCCCGCAGGCGGCGGCGGACACGGTTGCGCACAACAGCGCAGCCCAGCTTTTTACTCACAGTCACGCCCACCCGATTGGTGGCAGTGCGATTCTTCCGGGCATACAGCACCAGAAAGGAATTTGCGTGACCGGAGCTGCTGTACAGCCGCCGGAAAATGTGATTGAATTTTAACGCACTGGAGAATTTCATAAGACGATCTCCCCAAAAACCAAACTAAAAGAATAGGAATCCTTAAAACAGTTCAACTTCATAAAACCAGGCAAGCTCGAGAGCGAGGGGCAGCGAGAGATAAGCGAGGAATTTCGGCACAGGGGGTGATTTGCGTGGCGCAGGAATACTTTGTGTATTTCAAGCCGCGCAAATCGCGTCGTGTGGTGAAAGGACCGCTTAGATCCGCTGAAACGAGCTTGAGAGTTTGCCCAAATAAAAAGGGGGCGGGGGCGATGCTTCGCCCCCGCATGGACTCCCGTTTCGCTATGAGCGACGACATATCGTGGTTGCCCACTGCAATTATGCGCTTACATTACGCAGACAGAACCTTGCGGCCCTTGGCACGGCGGCGGGCGAGAACCTTACGGCCATTGGAAGTAGCCATTCTTTTACGGAAACCGTGAACCTTGGATCTGTGGCGACGGCTGGGTTGATAGGTACGCTTCATGTGGTGTACACCTCCTGTCAATTCACATATGCTCGACAGCCAAATTGGCCGCAGCAAAACATAGTTACCGACTATACAGATAGTCATGCTAGGGTATTATAACCGAAAATTTCCACCAGGTCAACCATTATTTTTTCGCTGTATCAAATCGGTACTTGTGAAACGGATAAAAATAGTGTAGAATAGATAAAAATGTTTGAAAAAGGAGGGGACCCCATGGCTCTGGATCCGGAAGAACTGAAAAAGCGCCGGCAGCAGCGGCAGGAAGCCCGGCAGCAGCGGCAGAAACAGCTGCGGATCAGGCTGGGGATTGCCGCAGGAGCGGTCATTACCGGTGTGGCAGTAATCGTCTGCGTGATGATGGCCGTTGCCCTGCTGGGCAAGAACAAGGCACCCTCTGAAACCACCCAGCCCACCCAAACAGATTCTGCCACCGGCGCTACAGAGCAGACGGAAACGCCCATCAAGGACACCGCAACCACGGTGATCCATCTGGCGGCAGCCGGAGATCTGAATGTGACCCAGGCGGTGGTAGATGCCGGCGGTGGGGAATACGACTATACCGACATGCTTCTGGACGTAGCACCGGTGCTGGCCCAGGCAGATATTACAGCCGTGAATTTTGAAGGCTGCCTGTTCGGCACACCCTATGGGCAAGACCGTTCTGCCCCCCAGGGGTTGATGGATAGCCTGTCTGCGGCAGGTGTGGACCTGATTCAGCTTGCCAATTCCTACTCGATCTACAAAGGCATGGACGGCTTATCTGCCACCCTGGAGGGAATCCGTGCTGCCGGCATGGAGCCTGTGGGTGCTTATGCAACCGCCGATGAAGCCAAGAAGGCCAAGGGCTATACCATTCGCAATGTCCAAGGGATAAAGATCGCCTTTGTGGCATTTACCAAGGGCATGGACGGCATGGCGTTGCCTCCGGGAAATGAGAACTGCGTCAATGTTCTGTACACCGACTATGCTACGGACTACCAAAAGGTGGATACCGAGGGCATTACCCGGGTGCTGGATGCGGCGGCCCGGGAACGGCCGGACATTACGGTGGCACTGCTCCATTGGGGCAGTGAGTATAATGATACGGTCAGCAAGAGCCAGCAGCAGATCTGCGAGCTGTTACAGGAAAATGGGGTAGATGCCATAATCGGCACCCACTCCCATTATGTCCAAAAAATGGAATTTGATGAGAAGGCCGGAACTTTTGTTGCGTATTCTCTGGGGGATTTTCTGGGAGATGCCACCTGGTCCGGTGCGGAGTATTCCGTAATTTTGGACCTGGAGATCACCAAGAACAACAAAAACGGTGACACCAAGATCACCGGCTTTGACTATACTCCGATTTTCACAGCGGTGGAGAAGGATCAGCCCCTGCGTGCGGTGCGGATCGACACCGCCATAGGGGCCTACGAAGGCGGCTATATCGACCGGGTGAGTGCAGGCAACTACGAGGCAATGAAATATGCCCTGACCCGCATTGATGCCCGAATAAAAGGAGAATAAAAATGATCCCGGTGATCATGTCACCGGGATCGTTTTATGCCGTTTTGTTATTTGGGAAAAGTGATGGTCAGCACGATCTGACTGTCTGTTTCCCTGCGTTCGGAGATGGCAGGAATGCCGCTGCGCTGAAACCGGGTTAAGGTTTGGGTCACGTTTTTCAAAAAGGCAGATACGTTGGTGCTGTTGATTTTTTGCTGGGTGGGGGTCAAAAGGCTGTCTATGTACTGCTCGGCCCGGGCAACGCTCATGCCCAATCGGGAAAAGGTTTCAATGGCCTGTAGCTTTTGGGATTCTGTGGACAGCTTCAGAAGGGCCCGGGCATGGCGCTCCGTCAGACCGGTTTCCCGGAGCCGTTCCAACACCTGAGGGGAGTGCCGCAGCAGCCGCAGCTTGTTGGCTACGGCGCTTTGACTTTTCCCCAAAAGCTGGGCAGCCTGCTCCTGGCTCATGGAAAAGTCGCTCATCATGCGGCTGATTCCCTGGGCCAGCTCAATATAGTCCAGATCCTGCCGCTGGAGATTTTCCACCAAAGCCGTCATGCTGGATTCCTTATCGTCCATGTTCATCACGATACAGGGAATTTCGTGCAGACCGGCCAGTTCAGCGGCCCGAAGCCGCCGTTCTCCGGCAATGAGCTCATAGCGGTTGCCCACACGCCGAACAGACAGGGGTTGCAAAATGCCGTGTCTGCGGATGCTCTCGGAAAGCTCTGCTAAGGCCTCCTCACGGAAAATTTTCCGGGGTTGGGCCGGATTGGGGCGAATGGAACGGGCAGGCAGGAACACCACTCGCCCGGTTTCCATATAGGTTTTCAATTTTTGACACTGCATGGTGTTTCCTCCTTGGAATGCTGTAGGGCCATTTTACCCTGTAAACGCACAGAAAAACCACGAAACAGGCCCTCTGCGTCGGAAAAATACTCGACAAAAATTCCAAGCATTGCAAAGGGCCTGCCGCTGTGCTACAATATCCCGGAAAGAATGACAAATTTCAATTTATCGTTCCGTTGGAACGATAAATTGAAATAATGCTTAATGCGTAATTCATAATGCATAATGTGGTTATCATCGGAAAATGTCACATATTTTGGTAAATTAATTCTGCATTATGCATTTTGCATTCTGCATTGTTTAGCGTGCCAACGGCTCGCTAAACTGGGATTTATGGGGAGGGGAAGACTATGGAAACGAAGAAGCTATATTATGAAGATTGCCATATAAAGCAGTTTACTGCCACCGTTACCGCCTGCCGGGAAACGGACAAGGGCTTCCTTGTAGAACTGGACGCAACGGCCTTTTATCCGGAGGGCGGCGGTCAGGCCTGCGACCTGGGGACACTGGGGGATGCCAAGGTGCTGGATGTCCGGGAACAGGGGCAGCAGATCCTTCACCTGTGCGACAGGGGCATTCCTGTGGGAGAAACGGTACAGGGCACCCTGGACTGGCAGCGCCGGTTTGATCTGATGCAGCAGCACACCGGAGAGCATATTGTTTCCGGAATCATCCACCGGGTGTTTGGCGGTCATAATGTGGGCTTTCACATGGGCGCGGATGTGATTACCATTGATTTTGACGTACCCATTGCTCCGGAGGCGCTGCCTCAGATCGAGGAGGAGGCAAACCGGGCAATTTTTGAGAATTTACCTGTGAAGTGCTGGTATCCCTCCCCGGAGGAACTGCCCAATGTGCCTTACCGTACAAAAAAGGCGTTGCCTTGGCCGGTACGGATCCTGGAGGTGCCGGGCTATGACAATTGCGCTTGCTGCGGTGTCCATGTGGCAGCCACCGGTGAGATCGGCATCATCAAGCTCCTTTCCTGCGTAAAATTCCATCAGGGCGTCCGGATCGAAATGGTCTGTGGCGGCAGAGCCCTGTCTTATTTGTCCCGGGTCTACGAACAGAACCGGCTGGTTTCCCAGGCCTTTTCTGCAAAAATTTTGGAAACCGGCGGGGCTGCGCAGAAGATGAATGAAATGCTGGCCACAGAAAAATTCCGTGCAACGGGACTGGAACGGCAGCTGTTCGACCGGATTGCGCAAGATTATGTAAACCGCGGTGACGTAGTGCATTTTGCTGACGGGCTGGAGCCCGGCTCCGTAAGGGAGCTGGCGGACCGGATCGCCCGGTGCTGCGGCGGCACAGCAGCCGTCTTTTCCGGCACCGACGAGACCGGCTACAGCGTATGTCTTGTGAAGAAGGATGGCGATGTAAAGGCACTGGGACAGGATATGAACCAGGCCCTTTGCGGCAGAGGCGGCGGAAAGCCCGGCTTCTTCCAGGGCAGCGTGAAAGCCACAAAGACACAGATTCTGGCCTTCTTTGAAAAGTAAATTCCTATTTAGCATTCTTATTTTCAAAGCTGGAATTTGTGTTTGTTGTCAATTTATACCGATAAAAAATGACGGAATTATACAAAATACATACTTTACAACAAATTGGTGTTATAGTATAATAATGGCGTATGGGGTTTGCAAAACTCTGGAAATCGTATTTTATGCTGCAAAGCAGCAAGAAGTAAATGGAGGAATAAACTATGTCCGTAAAAGTAGCTATCAATGGTTTTGGCCGTATCGGCCGTCTGGCTTTCCGTCAGATGTTCGGCGCTGAGGGTTACGAGGTTGTTGCCATCAATGACCTGACTTCCCCCAAGATGCTGGCTCACCTGCTGAAGTACGACTCCACTCAGGGCAATTACGCTGCACAGGGTCACGTCGTTGAGGCTGGCGAGGACTTCATCACTGTGGACGGCAAGAAGATCACCATCTACGCTAAGGCAAATGCTGCTGAGCTGCCCTGGGGCGAGCTGGGTGTTGACGTTGTGCTGGAGTGCACCGGCTTCTACACTGCTAAGGCTAAGGCACAGGCTCACATCGACGCCGGCGCTAAGAAGGTCGTTATCTCTGCTCCTGCAGGCAACGATCTGCCCACCATCGTTTACAATGTTAACCACGAGACTCTGACCAAGGAAGACACCATCATTTCTGCTGCTTCCTGCACCACCAACTGCCTGGCACCCATGGCTAAGGCTCTGAACGATCTGGCTGCTATCGAGTCCGGCATTATGTGCACCATCCATGCTTACACCGGCGACCAGATGATCCTGGACGGTCCCCAGAGAAAGGGCGACCTGCGTCGTAGCCGTGCAGGTGCTATCAACATCGTTCCCAACTCCACCGGCGCTGCCAAGGCCATCGGCCTGGTTATCCCCGAGCTGAACGGCAAGCTGATCGGCGCTGCTCAGAGAATTCCCACTCCCACCGGCTCCACTACCATCCTGAACGCTGTTTGCGCTAAGAGTGTGAGCGTTGAGGAGATCAACGCAGCCATGAAGGCTGCTGCCACCGAGTCCTACGGCTACAACGAGGACGAGATCGTTTCCTCCGATATCATCGGCATGCGTTTCGGTTCTCTGTTCGATGCTACCCAGACCATGGTCTGCAAGCTGCCCGACGGCAAGTGCCAGGTTCAGGTTGTTTCTTGGTACGACAACGAGAACTCCTACGTTTCTCAGATGGTCCGCACCATTAAGTACTTCGCTGAGCTGGGTTAAGTCGGATCGTAGCCATGTCGTTCTGTGGCCAAGGAGTTGAAAGGCAGAGTTGTCTTCCTAAGACCGCTTGGCCTCCGACTTCTCGGTGTAGCCGTAGGACTCGGTGACAGCAGCCTTCATAGCAGCGTTGATCTCGTCCTTGGTGACTTCCTTAGCAACAACAGCGTTCAGGATGGTGGTAGAGCCGGTGGGAGTGGGGATTCTCTGAGCAGCGCCGATCAGCTTGCCGTTCAGCTCGGGGATAACCAGGCCGATGGCCTTGGCAGCGCCGGTGGAGTTGGGAACGATGTTGATAGCACCTGCACGGCTACGACGCAG
>JAZSPV010000031.1:0-38327 GCA_045537615.1 Faecousia sp.
ACAGAAGCACCCACACCGTGCAGACCGCCGGACACCTTATAACCACCGCCGCCAAATTTACCGCCGGCGTGGAGCACAGTAAACACCACCTCCAGAGCGGGCTTGCCGGTCTGGGGCTGGATATCCACAGGAATACCCCGGCCGTCGTCGGTAACGGTAATGGAGTTACCGGGGTTAATGGTCACGGTAATATGCTTACAGTACCCCGCCAGCGCCTCGTCGATAGAGTTATCCACGATCTCATACACCAGATGGTGCAGACCGGAGGCAGAGGTAGAGCCGATATACATACCGGGGCGCTTGCGCACAGCTTCCAGGCCTTCCAGCACCTGAATCTGCTCACCGCCATATTCCTGTGTTACCTTGGTTTCTTCAGACATAATACATACTCCTCAAAAAACAAACTTCCCACGCCGGCACCATTGCCGGCTTCCAATCTCAACTTCTTTATTATAAACCGTTGTGTTTCCTTTCGGTAGGCCCCCCACATTACAGAAGAACACTACCTTTTGAAATTTCGATGGTTTTTCCTAACTTTGTAAACCGACCCGGTTCGCAGCAGGTGATAAAGACCTGGCCTTCCGTGATCTGATTCAATACAAAATCTTGCCGTCCGGGATCCAGTTCGGAAAGCACATCATCCAATAGCAGCACCGGGTTCTGCCCGGACTGATTTTTCATCAGCTCCCTTTGGGCTAGCTTCAGGCTGATGGCTGCGGTACGGGTCTGCCCCTGAGAGCCAAAGGCCTTTATGCTGAGGCCGGATAACGATACGTCAAAATCATCTTTATGGGGTCCGGTCAAGCATTGGGCGCTTTCCAGCTCTGCCCGGTAATGGCTTTCTAAATGCGCTAAAAGCCTTTCATTCAATACTTCCACAGAGGCAAAGGGATCTGTGACTGTGGAAACCGTCTTGTATTCCAAAGAAAATTCCTCACAGCCCCCGGAAAAAGCCTCATGATAAGCCTTTGCCGCCTTTCCCAGACTCTCATAAAACCGGGCCCGGTAGGAGATCAGCAGCGCACCTACCTGACACAACCGGGTATTGTACTCCGGTAAAACCTCCAGCAGACCGGGATTTTCAAACCGGTCCTTTAAAATACGGTTTTTCTGCTCCAATATCCGGTGATATTCCAAAAGCGCTGCCTCATAATTAGGCCGTAGTTGACATAACGCATTGTCACCCAGCCGCCGCCGTGCGGATGCCCCGGCCTTGAGAACCATCAGATCCTCAGGACAAAACAAAACGGTCTGCAAAATTCCTGCAATATCTGTGGCTGACTTTTTTTTCACGCCGTTGCAGTAGATCTGCCGGGGTCGGTTACCGGAAAACAGCACCCAGCGCAGTGTTTGATTCCGTTCCTGGGAAAACACACTGCCCTCGATGTCTGCAAAGTCTGCACCAAGACCCACAAGCTCCGCGGTTTTTTGGGTGCGGAAGCTCTTTCCGCTGCCCAGATAGATCACAGATTCTAAAAGGTTGGTTTTTCCCTGGGCATTGTCACCTACGATCAGATTGACCCCAGGGGCAAAGTCCAACGAAAATTCTTTATAATTGCGAAAATTTTGCAATACAATTTTATTTAGTCTCATGGATGCAAATCAGATAGTCATTTCCCTGGAACGTAAACAGATCCCCGGGATACAGTTTTTTTCCACGCATGGTGCAAACCGCACCGTTGACGGCGACCAGACCGTCCTGTATGACAGATTTTGCCATACCGCCGGATTCGGTGGCATTGGCAAACTTTAAAGCAGCTTCCAATTTAATAAACTCGGTACTGATCACCACAGGCGTGTGGTTTTCTTTTTTCCGAACGGTTACTTTCATAAAGCTACCTCAAATCAGGTGGAAATACGGACAGGCAGTACCATGTAGGAATAATCGTACTTTTCATCCACAGGGGTCATAACAATGGGACTTAAGCCGTTTGTCAGCTCCAAAGTCACTTCCTCGCTGGGAACAGCCCGTAAAGCATCGCAAAGATAACGAACATTAAAGCCGATCTCCAGCTCTTTTCCGTCACCGGCAAAGCTGCAGCGGTCTTCTGCAGCACCGATGGTGGTATTGGTCTTTAAAAGCAGGACCTGGTCGGAAAACACACAACGCACAGGGCTCTTATACTTTTCAGAAACGATCAGACCCACACGCTCCAGGCAGGAGGTCAGCTCTGCCACATTGGCAACCAGCTTTATGGGACAATTTGTGGGAACCACCCGGCGCCAATCCAAAAAGTCACCTTCCAGCAGGCGGCAGATCAGGGTTGCACAGCCCATCCGGAACAGAATGTGCTTGTTTCCGAGGGTAAACATCACATCTTCTTCTCCATCCTGGAGAATTTTTTCCACTTCCTTCAAGCCTTGCGCCGGCACAACAAAGGAAATTTTTATTCCGGTGGGTTCTTCGGTATGGTAAGTGCGTCTGGCAAGACGGAAACCATCCACAGCAATGGCAGAAACGGTATCTTCCTCTACCTCAAACTTCACGCCGGTGTGGATGGGTCTGCCCTGATTTTCGGAAACAGAGAAGATCGTACCACTAATTATCTCTTTCATAGCCGTCTGGGGAATCCGAATGGCACTTCCACAGGAAACATCGGGCAGCTCCGGATAGTCCTCTGCACCTTCGGCAGAGATTTGGAAGGAGGCATAGCCGGCACGGATGGAAACTTTAAAATTATCATCTACCACAACGGTAACAGGTCCTTCCGGCAAGCGGCGGATAATATCACCAAACAGCTTGGCAGGCAAAACACATGTACCGGTTTCTGTGACATCTGCCTCTATTTCATAAGTAATGGCAGTTTCCATGTTATAACCGGTGAAGGTCAGTGTTCTTTCTGCTTTGCAAAGAATACCTTCAATGGCAGACAGGGCGCTTTTTTGCGCAACGGTTCTTCCGGTAATATTCAGGGCCGTTACCAGCATACTTTTTTCACAGGTAAAACGCATATCCAAAACTCCTTTTTGTCTAAATAATAGTCATATATATATTTTTTATAAGTTAAGGCAGTAAAAGCAGTAATAGGGAAAAAATATGTGGAAAAGTGGTTTTTCTCCAGAAAAATCAAGGGCTTTTTATCCACAGGGAAAAATGTAGATATTAAAAGTTTATCAACATAGGAAAAGAAATAAAAGAGAATAATGGGTTTTCCACAGAAAAGTTTTCCACATTCCACAAGGGGTTGTGTAAAAAATTCGTGGTTTTAGGAAAGGCTGGAATTGATATTGGCGGTAATGTCCTGGATATGCTTTTTCAAACTCTCATCACCGGCGGCAAGGGAGCTTTCCACCTTGTTAATAGAGTGAAGAATGGTGGAGTGGTCCCGGTTAAATTCTTTTCCGATATCCGGGGTACTTAAATTTGTCAGCTTCCGGATCAGATAGATGGCTACCTGCCGTGCTTCTGCCGTACCTTTGTTTTTCAGTGTGCCACGCAGAACAGAATCGTCAATATTGTAGAATTTACAAACCTGGGTGATGATCAGACCCGGGGTGGGAAGGGCATTCCCTTCGTTTTTATACATATCGGAGATGGCCTTGGTCACATTTTCCAAGGTCAGATCCATACCGTTCAGATCCTTGTAGGCCCGCAGCTTTTTAACTGTGCCCTCGATCTGCCGCACGTTATTGGTCACATTGTTGGCAATGTAGTTGCAAACATCATCCGGTAGTTCCAAAGCGAGGGAATTGGCTTTGTTTTTGATAATTGCCATACGGGTTTCAAAATCCGGCGGCTGAATATCTGCCATCAGACCCCATTCAAAACGGGTGCGCAGACGATCCTCCAAAGTCACCATATCACCGGGCTTCCGGTCCGATGTCAGGACGATCTGCTTATGTTCCTCATAGAGCTTGTTGAAGGTGTGGAAAAATTCCTCCTGGGTGGATTCCTTACCGGCAATAAACTGGATGTCATCCACCAAAAACAGATCTGCTTCCCGATATTTATTCCGGAATTCAATATTTTTACCTTCCCGGATGGCGGCAATCAGCTCATTGGTGAATTGGTCGCCCTTGATATAGACGATATTGGCATCGGGCTGGGCTTTTCGGATGTCGTTGGCAATGGCATACAGTAAATGGGTCTTGCCAATACCGGGAGGGCCGTAGATAAACAAAGGATTGTAGATAGAGCCGGGACGGTTGGTAACGGCAATGGCCGCGCCGTGGGCAAACCGGTTGGAAGGACCTACCACAAAGTTATCAAAGGTAAATTGGGGGTTAAAATCCATGGCGGATTTTTTGGTGCCTTTGGATTTATAAGCATCCAGTTCCTCGTCACCAAAGACCACCAATTTTGCATCGGAATTAAAAATTTCCTTCAGCGCATCATGGACATATTCCGTGCAGCGGCGGTGAATGATCTCCCGGCGGAACTCGTTGGAAGAATAGATAATGAGCTGTTCTTCATTCAGCTCCACCACTTCTGCATCATCAAACCAGGCAGATACGGTAACACTGCCCAAACGCTCCTCCATGTGGCTCAAAACCTTAGCCCAAACATAGGCAGAAGAGTACATAAAAAAGCTCCTTTCTCTGTCAAAAAAACCTTAAAAATCGCGATATTTTCTCACCGTAAATTTTATCACATTTTGCAAGAAAATACAAGGGTAAATTATCCACAGGGGCTGTGGAAAAACAGAGATTTTTTCGGTGCATTTTCGTCAAAAAAACCACCCCGGCAAAGGGGTGGTAAAAGGAAAGAAAAAGAGCGTGCCGAGAAGGCACGCTCTTGTGTGAAAAAGGATATTATACCAAAGCAGCGGTGATAATGGCCATTTTATAGACCTCGTCGGCATTGCAGCCGCGGGACAGGTCATTGATGGGAGCTGCCAGACCCTGCAGGATGGGACCGTAGGCTTCATAGCCGCCCAAACGCTGTGCGATCTTGTAGCCAATGTTGCCGGCCTCAATGTTGGGGAAAATGAAGGTGTTGGCATAACCGGCAACGGGGGAGCCGGGGAACTTCAGCTGACCGACCTCGGGAGCAACCGCTGCGTCAAACTGCATTTCGCCGTCGATGAGCAGCTCGGGATCCAGTGCGCGTGCTTCAATCACGGCATCGTGGCTCAGCTGTACGGTGTTGCCCTTGCCGGAACCGTTGGTGGAGAAGCTCAGCATAGCCACCTTGGGATCCATGCCGAAGACCTTGGCTGTCTTGGCCATTTCCACAGCCACCTCAGCCAGCTTCCGGGCAGCGGTCAAAGTCACATTGCCTTCTTTATCCACACTGTCCTCATAGCTCAGGTTAATGGCGCAGTCGCCCATGGCCAGCTTTTCCTCGCCGCGAACCAGGATAAAGCAGGAGGAAACCAGATTGGCACCCTTCTTGGTCTTAACCAGCTGCAGTGCAGGACGAACGGTGTCGGCGGTGGAGTAAGTAGCGCCGCCCAGCAGAGAGTCGGCAAGGCCCATCTTCACCAGCATGGTGCCAAAGTAGTTGCCCTTGGACAGAGCCTTGCGGCAATCCTCAGCGGACATCTTGCCCTTGCGCAGCTCCACCATTTTTTCCACCATGGCATCCATGCCTTCATAGGTCAGCGGGTCGATGATTTCCACACCGTCAATGTTAAAGCCGCCCTTGGCAGCGTTGGCCTTCACTTCTTCCACATTGCCGATCAGGATGGGGGTCAGGAATTTGCCCTCATTCAAACGGGCAGTTGCCTCCAAAATACGGGCGTCGTGGCCCTCGGTGAAGACAATCTTCCGGGGGTTGGCTTTCAAAACTTCGATCATTGCATTGAACATGACAATCATTCCTCCAAATAATGGGCCTTTTCGCCCAATTTTTTACATAACGATTATACAACAATTTCCCCTGGGGTGCAAGAACTTTTCCAAAATTGCCAAGGATTAAATTACCGGAAATAAAAAATCTTTTTGCCTGTAGATTCTTATTGACGTAGCCTGCGTTTATTTGCTATGATAATTATGAGATTTCCGAAAGGAGGAAGCAACATGAACTGGGATACGATCCTATGGCTTTGTTTACTGGTCGTTTTTTTGGCAGTAGAGAGCGGGACAGTTATGATAGTGTCCTTGTGGTTTGCTGGGGGTGCGCTGGCTGCTATGGTGGCAAGCCTGCTGGGGGCAGAGATCTGGCTGCAGGTTGTACTGTTTTTGGCGGTTTCTGTGGTGCTGCTGCTTTCCCTGCGGCCGCTGACAAAGAAATTCTTTACGCCGAAGCTCAGCAAGACAAACGTAGATGCGGCAATCGGAAAAACCGGCCTGGTTTTGGAGCAAATCGACAATATTCAAGGTACCGGCCGGGTAAAATTGGATGGCATCGAATGGTCTGCCCGGAGTGTTTCCGGCGAATCGATTGCCGAAAATACCTTAGTAAAAGTGGATAAGGTGGAGGGCGTAAAGCTGATGGTTACGCCAGCCTTTGAAGAAATCAAGGTCAAATAAGGAGGATATTATGGAATTTTTGATTATTTTGGCACCCATTGCACTGATTTTGTTTGTTCTTATCAAGAACATCTATGTTGTTCAGCAGTCCCGGGCCTATGTTCTGGAACGGCTGGGCGCATTCCATGCGGTCCACGGTGTTGGCATTCACTTTAAAATTCCCTTCATCGACCGGATCGCCCGGCGGGTTTCCCTGAAGGAGCAGGTCCTGGACTATCCGCCCCAGCCTGTGACCACCAAGGACAACGTAACCATGCAGATCGATACGGTGGTGTACTTCCAGATCACAGACCCCAAGCTCTATACCTACGGTGTGGAGCAGCCCATGGCGGCTATGGAGACACTGACAGCCACCACCCTGAGAAACATCATCGGTGATCTGGAGCTGGATCAGACGTTGACTTCCCGTGATATTATCAACACCAAGATGCGTGCCATTTTGGACGAAGCCACTGACCCCTGGGGCATTAAGGTGAACCGGGTGGAGCTGAAGAATATTCTGCCGCCCCAGGACATCCAAAGCTCCATGGAAAAGCAGATGAAGGCCGAACGTGACCGCCGGCAGGCCATTTTGCAGGCCGAGGGTCAGAAGAAGTCCGCTATTTTGATTGCAGAAGGTGAACGGGAATCTGCAATTCTCCGGGCCGACGCGGAAAAGCAGGCCGCCATTTTGCAGGCAGAGGCAGAGAAAGAAGCGGCCATTTTGAAGGCCGACGGCGAAGCCCAGGCAATCCGCACTGTCCAGCAGGCATTGGCTGACTCCATGGCGATGCTAAACGAAAAAGCCCCCAACGAGCAGGTGGTGAAACTCAAAGCCATTCAGGCCATGGAAAAGGTGGCTGACGGCAAGGCAACCAAGATCATCATTCCCTCCCAGATGCAAGGTCTGGTGGGCATGGCAAACGGCCTTGTAGAAGGTGTCAAGGAATAATGGCCAAGAAAGAAAAAAGGTTTATAAAGACCTACACCCAGGGCGGTGTGGCAGAGAACCTGATGCAGATCTGGGTGGATAAAAACACCGGTGTGAATTATCTGTACTCTGCTTCCGGCTACAGTGGCGGCTTAACGCCCCTGCTGAACCGGGACGGAACCCCGGTGATCACCTCCATTCCCAGAGAAGAGGAAGAATAAAAACAGCCCGGCTTCGGAAGTCCGAAGCCGGGCAAGTTACGCCACTTTATCTGTTTTTGCCCAGTAAGAACAGGGCCAGGGTGCCGGGGCCGGAGTGGGAGCCGATCACGGCGCCCACATAGTAGATGAATACATTTTTGACGCCGTACTTTTCTTTGACCTGTGCGGCAAGGTAGTCGGCATCGGCCTGACAGTCACCGTGGCAAATAAACACCGTGTCATTTTCTTCGGGAATACCCAGCTCACCCAGCTTATCGGCCAGGGCCTGGATCGATGCCTTTCTGCCCCGGACCTTGGCAACGTTGATCAGATGGCCGTCGTCATCCACATGGAGAACCGGCTTGATCTTCAGCATGGTGCCCACCAAGGCGGTGGCAGCACTGACTCTACCGCCCCGCTTCAGATACATCAGATCATCCACAGTGAACCAGTGGCACAGCAGATACCGGTAGGTTTCACACCAATCCGTCAGCTGTTCCAATGTCATGCCCTCGTCCCGCTTCTGACAGGCGTACCAAACCAGCAGGCCTTGTCCCAAAGAGGCACAAAGGGTGTCCACCACACGGATTTTCCGGTTGGGATAGATTTCTTCCAGCTCCTGTGCGGCAATGACGGCGGATTGATAGGTGGTGCTCAAGCCGGAGGAAAACACCAGCACCAAGGCATCCTTGCCCTGGGCAAGCACCGGCTCGATCACAGATTTCCATCCCTCGGGGTTAATGGCGCTGGTGGCTGTCTGTTCCCCTGCACGCAGGCCCTGAAACATATCCTTGAGCCAGTCTTCTGTGTAGTGGGAATGCTCCTTGCCTTTATAAAGGACAGAAAGTGTAACAACGGTAAGATCCAGCTTCTCATACATTTCCGGGGGAAAGTCGCAGCAGCTGTCGGTGATAATTTTGTAATTCATGGTAAACTCCTTGTACAATAGTACTGGACATTGGCCCTTGGCTAAGTTATAATGGGCAGACCGGTATCCTGATGGGATTATATAGAAAAAAGACTGTAGAAGTCAGCCCAAATTTGGAGAAAGCAAGAAATGCCCCTCCCCCAGTGGAAGAAAAGGGGCTCTACCCGGGGTAGAGTGGTGTGAAAAGCGTCGAAAAATGTCGGTTTTTGTGGCGTTTGTCCCTGTATTGCCCCTGTGTTTGGAGGTAGTTATGACCAAGTTGCTTTTGCGTATATTTGTAAAAAACTATGAACAGACCGATGACCCCAAGGTCCGCAGCCGGGTGGGAAAGCTGTCCGGGGCAGTGGGAATTCTGTGTAATCTCCTGCTGGCGGCAGGGAAATTGACGGTGGGCATCCTTTCCGGAGCTGTTTCCATCACCGCCGATGCCATGAACAACCTGTCCGACGCGGCAAGCTCCATTGTGACACTGGTGGGTTTTAAGCTGGCGGAAAAACCGGCAGACAGCGAGCATCCTTACGGTCATGCCCGGTATGAGTATCTGTCCGGCTTGGCTGTGGCGGCGCTGATCATCGTCATCGGCTTTGAGCTGGCCAAGACATCGGTGGAGAAGATATTCCATCCTGCGCCCATAGCAGTATCGGTGCCCCTGGTGGCGGTGCTGGTGGGGTCGATTCTTGTAAAGCTGTGGCTCAGCGCCTTTAACCGCACCCTTGGGAAAAAGATCGGTTCTCAGACCTTGCTTGCCACAGCGGCGGACAGCCGCAACGATGTGATTGCCACCCTGGCAGTGCTGGCAGCAGCGGTGGTGGAGTGGTTTACAGACTGGCCTGTGGACGGCTATATGGGCCTTGGCGTGGCTCTGTTTATTCTGTACAGCGGCGGTTCTCTGGCAAAGCAGACCATCAGCCCCCTTTTGGGAGAGGCGGCAAGTCCTCAGCTGCGTAAGCTGATTGTAGAAACAGTGGAAGGCAATTGCCGTGTCATCGGCTGGCACGATTTGATGGTCCATGATTACGGCCCCGGTCAGCGCTTTGCCAGCATCCATGTGGAGATGGACCAAAGGGAAGACCCCCTGATCTGCCACGAGATCATTGACGATATGGAGCGGCTTTGCCACCAAAAGCACGGCATTCATCTGGTGATTCATTATGACCCGGTGGTGACCGATGACCCGGAGATGGCGGCGCTGCGGACACAGATCTGCGGATTTTTGCAGGAAATGGACGAAAGACTGTCGATCCATGATTTTCGCATGGTCCGGGGAACGGGCCACAGCAATTTGATCTTTGATATAGCCATGCCCCATGAAATGGCAGGGCAAAAGCAAAAGATCAAAGAAAAAATAGATGCTGCACTGGCCGAAAGCCACCAAAGCACCTACCATACCGTGATCACCTTTGACTTAGTGGATTAAAAAAGACTGCCAGGGGCTATGCCCTTGGCAGTTGTTTCTTTGTATAACGAGGAGAATGCTTAGTCGTCACTTTTTCTTGCGGATAAGGGCCGGAAAGGTGGAAAACAGCAGGCAAGCCCACAAAAACAGACTCACCACATAATGCTGGCTGCAGACCATGGGAACGGAAACAAAGGTCAGTACATAGTAAAGCACTTTGCCGGTGGTTTCCGAAGCGCCCACTGCTGCGATATTCAGAACGAACACCAAAAGGGTCAGGGCCAAAGAAAGGATGCTGATGAGCCGCAGCTGGCGCAAAAGATTTTTGTTGTTTTCCCTGTAAGCCAGGATCAGCAGCACCGCCGGCGGCAGGAAGAAAGCCAGGGACAGCGCCGTCATAGCCCCAGCCTGAGCGCCGGACTGAGGTGTGATCAGACCCAAAAAGCCGCACAGCAAATAAAAGAAGCCCCACAGAACATAACACACCGTCTTTTGTACCATCATCAACCAATCTCCTTCCCGCAGTCATTGCAATGGGAGTAAAATTTCTGTTACTATGCATTGTAGCGCATAGCCTGCGGAAATACAAGGAAAAAAAGCTGGACAGTGGAGGAAGTTTTTGCTATACTATTATAAAATATTATGGGAATGGAGTTGATTTCCTATGAAATGCCCGTTTTGCGGCGACCAGGAGAGCAAAGTCGTAGACTCCCGCCACAATGAAGACGGTCTGAGCATCCGCCGCCGCCGTGAATGCCTTGCCTGCCAGCGCCGGTTCACCACCTATGAGATCGTGGAGAGCCTGCCTATCATTGTTGTCAAGCGGGACGGTTCCCGGCAGGGCTTTGACCGCAATAAGATCATGCAGAGCATGGTCCGTGCCTTTGATAAGCGCCAGGTGGAAACTGCCGATCTGGACCGCATCACCACGGAAATTGAACAGACCATCCAAAACTCTCTGGAAAGGGAAGTCAGCACCGACAAGATCGGTGAAATGGTCATGGAGCGCATCAAGCCTCTGGACGAGGTTGCCTATATTCGCTTTGCCTCAGTCTACCGCCGGTTCCAGGATGTCAACGGCTTCATCCACGAGATCAACAGCATTCTTGGTAAGTAAAAAAGAAGAGCACCGACGGTGCTCTTCTTTTGCTTTTGTTGGGATTTGTATCAGCCTTCGGCGTTGCGTTTTTTCATCAGGTTGCGCATACGCAGGCCGTGGTCCAGCTCCCGTTTGCGGATACGCAGGCTCTTGGGCGTACACTCCAAAAGCTCGTCATCTGCCAAAAACTCCAGGCACTGCTCCAGAGAGAAAATCTTGGGAGAGGTCAGGCGCAGGGCCTCATCAGAGCCGGAGGCGCGCATGTTGGTCAGCTGCTTTTTCTTGCAGACGTTGACGGTCATATCCTCGTTACGGCTGCAGATGCCCACCACCATGCCGGCATATACCGGCGTACCGGCGCCGATAAACAAAGCGCCGCGCTCCTGGGCGTTAAACAGACCGTAGGAGCAGGCATCACCGGTTTCAAAGGCAATCAAAGAGCCGGTGGGCCGGCGCTCAATCTCACCCTTGACCGGGGCGTAGCTATCCAGCACACTGCTCATGATGCCCTCACCACGGGTATCGGTGAGGAATTCGCTGCGGTAGCCGAACAGGCCCCGGGAGGGAACTAAAAATTCCAAACGGTAGCGGCTGCCCATGGGAGTCATACCCAAAAGGTCACCTTTCCGGCGGCCCATCTTCTCAATCACAGCGCCCATGCATTCCTCGGGGACATCGGCCACCATCCGTTCAATGGGCTCACACAGCTTGCCGTCGATCTCTTTTGTCAGCACACGGGGGGTGGATACGGAGAACTCATAACCCTCCCGGCGCATGGTTTCCATCAAAATGGAAAGGTGCATCTCACCCCGGCCTGCCACATTAAAGGAATCGGTGGAGGCTTCGGTGACATGGAGGGAAACATCCTTTAAAAGCTCCTTTTCCAGCCGGTCACGGAGGTTCCGGGAGGTGACAAACTTGCCCTCACGGCCTGCAAAGGGGGAGTCGTTGACGGCAAAGGTCATTTCAATGGTGGGGTCGGAGATCTTCACGAAGGGCAGAGGCTCGATGGCGTCGGGAGCGCACAGGGTTCTGCCGATGGTGATCTCGGACATACCGGACAGGGCTACGATCTCACCGGCGGAAGCCTGCTGTACAGGGGCTTTGCCCAGTCCGTCGTAGGTGTACAGTGCAACCACCTTGCCTTTTTGCTGCAAAGATGGGTCGTGGAAGTCACAAATAGTGACCTCCTGATTGACCTGAATGGTGCCCCGCTCCACACGGCCCACGGCAATGCGGCCCACATACTCATTGTAATCAATGGAGGAGACCAGCAGCTGCAGCGGTGCGTTTTCATCGCCTTCAGGAGGATCAATATAGTTGACAATGGTCTCAAACAGAGGAACCAGATCCTTGCCGGTATCGTCTGGGCCGTAGGCTGCGGTGCCTTGGCGGCCGGAGCAGAATACGGTGGGAGAATTAAACTGCTCGTCGGTGGCGTTCAGCTCCAAAAGCAGCTCCAAAACCTCATCCATGACCTCATGGACCCGGGCATCGGGCTTATCGATCTTATTCACGGCCACAATGACCTTGTGACCCAGCTCCAGCGCCTTGCCCAGAACGAACCGGGTCTGGGGCATGGGGCCTTCAGCTGCATCCACAAGCAAAATAACACCGTTGACCATCTTCAGAATCCGCTCCACCTCACCGCCAAAGTCGGCGTGGCCCGGGGTATCGACAATATTGATCTTATAATCCTGATACTGAACCGAGGTGTTCTTGGCTAAAATGGTAATGCCCCGCTCCCGCTCCAGATCGCCGGAGTCCATGACCCGATCCACCGTCTGCTGGTTTTCCCGGTAGATGCCGCCTTGCTTGAGCATCTCGTCCACCAGGGTGGTTTTGCCGTGGTCGACGTGGGCGATAATGGCAATATTTCTGATTTTTTCCTGCTTTGCCATACACAAAACTCCTTCGCATACATTTCTAACTTAAAACTATACCATATACACAAAAAGAATGCAACATTTTTGTATAAAAAACACAAAAGCAACCGGGAAGAAACCGGTCTTTTTTCAAGTTAAAACGCAGAAATACCTTGACCGGGGGGTTGCGGTGTGTTATATTTTATCTAATCATAAAATGGCTGAAGAACAGGCTTCTAACGGACCATTACACAGGAGGTTAATTATGGCACATTATTACAACGAACCCAGCCACACCTTTAGTGAGTACCTGCTGATCCCCGGCTACACCTCCGAGGACTGCATTCCCGACAACGTGTCTTTGCGCACGCCTCTGGTCAAGTATCGCAAGGGCCAGGAGGAATGCCCTATTTCTTTGAACACTCCCATGACCTCTGCCATTATGCAGTCGGTTTCCAATGATTCTTTGGCCATTGCTCTGGCAAAGGAAGGCGGCATCAGCTTTATTTTCGGCTCTCAGTCCATTGCTTCCCAGGCGGCAATGGTGGCCAAGGTCAAGAGCCACAAGGCAGGCTTCGTGGTCTCTGCTTCCAACCTGACCCCGGATGCAACCTTGCAGGATGTGCTGGAGCTGAAGCAGCGCAACGGTTTTTCCACCGTTGCCATCACCGATGACGGCAGCGCCACCGGCAAGCTGTTGGGAATTGTCACCGGCAGAGATTACCGGGTAAGCCGTATGTCCGGCGATGAGAAGGTATCCACCTTTATGACCCCCAGAGAAAAGCTGGTCACTGCTCCGGCAGAAACCACCCTGAAAGAGGCAAATGATATTATTTGGGAGAACAAGCTCAACAGCCTCCCTGTGGTGGACGAAAATGACCACCTGCTGTATTTTGTGTTCCGTAAGGACTATGCTTCCCACAAGGCCAATCCCCAGGAACTGCTGGACAGCCAGAAGCGCTATCTGGTAGGCGCAGGCATCAACAGCCGGGACTATGCAGAGCGCATTCCCGCACTGCTGGAAGCCGGCGCAGACGTGCTGTGTATCGACTCCTCCGAGGGCTATACCTGCTGGCAGCAGAAGACCATTGCCTGGGTCCGGGAGAACTACGGCGACACCGTGAAGATCGGCGCCGGTAACGTGGTGGACCGGGAAGGCTTCCGTTTTCTGGCAGAAGCCGGTGCAGACTTTGTTAAGGTAGGCATTGGCGGCGGTTCCATCTGCATTACCCGTGAGACCAAGGGTATCGGCAGAGGTCAGGCCACGGCTTTGATCGAGGTAGCGGCTGCCCGGGACGAGTATTATAAGGAGACCGGCATTTATGTGCCCATTTGCTCCGACGGCGGTATCGTTCACGATTACCACATGACCCTGGCGCTGGCCATGGGTGCAGACTTTATGATGCTGGGCCGTTACTTCGCCCGGTTCGACGAAAGCCCCACCCCCAAGGTGATGGTAAACGGCGCTTATATGAAGGAATACTGGGGCGAAGGCTCCAACCGCGCCCGGAACTGGCAGCGCTACGATTTAGGCGGTAAGACCAAGCTTTCCTTTGAGGAGGGCGTTGATTCCTATGTCACCTACGCCGGTCCTCTGCACGACAATGTGGAGGCAAGTTTGTACAAGGTTAAATCTACCATGTGTAACGTGGGCGTGACCACCATCCCCGATTTGCAGCGGGAGGCCAAGCTCCAACTGGTTTCCAGTGTTTCCATCGTTGAGGGCGGTGCCCATGACGTGACACTGCGCTCCACCAGCCAGGTAAAATAAAAAAACACTTTAAAACCGCTTCCCTGGGAAACCAAGGAGGCGGTTTTTGTTGCCGCAGGCCATTGCCGCTTTGGCCCGCCCACCACCCCTCAAGGAGTTATGTAAACCTAGAAAAAAGAGATATGGATTTTTATTATTTCTGGCGGATTCCCTCTTTACGAAATGGGGAAAGTGTTGTACAATGAAGCCATCTATTATGGGGAGGTGTCGTTGCGGTGAGCTGCCTGAGATGCGGGAAAGATACAGAAGAGAAGCAGGTGTTCTGTGAGTCGTGCCGCAGCGGCATGGAAAAGCATCCTGTAAAGCCCGGAACGGCGGTACACTTGCAGCTTAGAGAGACGAAGCCTCAGGAAAAAAAGGCCCACAGACGGAAAGACGAGGACCCAAAGCAGACGGTTCAGCAGCTGCGCAAGCTGGTCTGGTGGCTCACGGCCACAGTGGCGATCATGACATTGGTGATCTGCTTTTTAGCCGGGGTGCTGATCCATTCCTTGGAGGAAAGCTCTGCCGATGGCAATATCGGCAGAAACTATACCACCGACACCAGCCAACAAACCGGTAGCTGATGTTTCACGTGAAACATCAGCCCCGGCAGACACTGCCTTGTTTCACGTGAAACAAGACGATAGAAAGGGACGCACTATGGGAAATATAATTGCCGTGGTGAATCAGAAGGGCGGCGTAGGTAAGACCACCACCGCCGTAAACTTGACCGCCGCACTGACAGAGGCAGGCAAAAAGGTCCTGCTGTGCGACTTTGACCCCCAGGCCAACGCCACCTCCGGTATGGGGGTGGACAAGCGAAAGGCGAAAAAGTCGGTATATGATGTAATCATTGAGGAAACACCGATCCAGGAGGTGCTGGCCCACACAAAATATGGTGATGTACTGCCATCCTCACCGGATCTGGCAGGTGCGGCGGTGGAGCTTTTGAGCGTGGATGCACCCAATTACCGGCTGAAAAATGCCCTGGACACCGTAAAGGAGCAGTACGATGTGATCCTCATCGACTGCCCGCCGTCCTTGGAGCTGCTGACGGTGAACGCCTTGGCGGCAGCCGACGGCATCTTGGTGCCGGTCCAATGTGAATACTTTGCCCTGGAGGGTCTGGCAGACCTGATGAACACCTTGCGGCTTATTAAGAAGCGGATCAACCCCCGGTTGGAGATTTTCGGTGTGATTTTGACCATGTTTGACGGCCGGACCAATTTCTCCACCCAAGTGGCTCAGGAGGTGCGGCGGCATTTCCCCGGAAAGGCCTTTGCCAATGTCATTCCCCGGAATGTGCGGCTGGCAGAAGCCCCCAGTCACGGATTGCCCATTACGGTTTATGACCGCAGCAGCAAGGGCGCGAAAGCATATCAGGCTGTGGCCCAGGAAATGATTAAAAGATTATAAGGAGGCCTGTTGTTTATGGCATCATCAAAAGGCTTAGGCCGCGGCATGGGCGCGCTTCTGGGCGATTTTGACGACACCCCGGCAGCCGACACCCCATATAAGCTGCTTCCGATTCATAAGGTAGAGCCCAATCCGGAGCAGCCCCGTCAGGATTTTGACGAGGAAGAGCTGCAGGCATTGGCAGATTCCATTACTACCCACGGTATCGTGCAGCCCTTGACAGTCAGACAGATCAACGAGGGCTATTACCAGATTATTGCCGGTGAGCGCCGCTGGCGAGCAGCCAGATTGGCAGGATTATCCGAAGTACCGGTGGTGGTCATTGAAGCCGATGACAGAAAGACCATGGAGCTGGCGCTGATCGAGAACCTACAGCGCCAGGACCTGAACCCGGTGGAAGAAGCATTGGGTTATCAGTCACTGATGGGCGAATATGGGCTGACCCAGGAGGAAACGGCAGCCCGTGTGGGAAAATCCCGTCCGGCTGTGGCAAATGCACTGCGCCTGTTAAACCTGAACCCCCAGGTGCTGGAGCTGGTGAGAAAGGGTCAGCTTTCTGCCGGACACGCCCGGGCAGTACTGGCGCTGAAAACAGACCGCATGCAGGTCCAGGCGGCACAGAAGATCGTCAATCTGGGTCTTTCTGTCCGGCAGGCAGAGCTGCTGTGCAAGAATATGAACAAAGAGCCTGCCCCTAAGCAGGAAACGTTCTTCGCTGTGGACTATGTTGCCGAGTGCGAAAAGACCCTGTCCAAAAAGCTGGGCAGAGGGGTCAAGATCGTCAGCGGCAAGCGCAAAGGCCGCTTTGAACTGGAATTTTACGGACAGGAGGACCTGCAGGTCCTTTTGGACGCACTGATGAAGCTGAAATAACCAAAGGAGAGGTAAATCATGTTAGATATCAAATTAATTAAGGAAAACCCCGATGCCGTCAAGGCAGGCCTGAAGGCCAAGGAAGTAGACTGCGACGCCATCGTAGACCGTATTTTAGCGCTGGACGTGGAGATTCGCGGCCTAAAGACCTCCACCGAGGGAAAAACCGCCCAGAAGAATAAGCTGGCCAAGGAAAACGGCAAGCTCTTCGGTCAGAAGAAGGGCGCTGAGAAGCAGGGCAAGGACACTGCCGAGCTGGACGCACAGATCGAAGCCAACAAGGCTGCATCGATTGCCCTGGATGCGGAAATCGAAGGCGAAGCCGAGCAGTTGAAGGTGCTGAGTGTGGAGTTCCGCACAGCAATGCTGAGCCTTCCCAACCTGCCCGATGCCGATTTGAAGCCCGGCGGCAAGGAAAACAACGAGCCTTTGCGTTATATTGGCGAAAAGCCCAGCTTCGATTTCGAGCCAAAGCATCATGTGGACCTGTGTACCGATTTGGGCCTGATCGATTATGAGCGCGGCGTGAAGCTGGCAGGCGCCGGCAACTGGATGTACACCGGCATGGGCGCAAGACTGGAATGGGCGCTGCTGAACTACTTCATTGATGTGCACACAGCCGATGGCTATGACTTTATCCTGCCTCCCCACATGCTGGAGTACCAGTGCGGCGAAACCGCCGGACAGTTCCCCAAGTTTGCCGACGAGGTTTATAAGATCGCCAACCCCACCGACGACCGGATCCACTATATGCTGCCCACAGCAGAAGCTGCTTTGGCCAGCGTTTACCGGGATGAAATCCTCAGCGAGGCCGATCTGCCCAAGAAATTCTTTGCTTATACCCCCTGCTTCCGCCGGGAGGCCGGTTCTCACCGGGCCGACGAGCGGGGCATGGTTCGCGGCCACCAGTTTAATAAGGTGGAAATGTTCCAGTTCACAAAGCCCGAGGACTCCGATGCTGCCTTTGATGAGCTGGTGACCAAGGCAGAAAAACTGGTGGAGGGTCTGGGCTTCCACTTCCGTACAGTGAAGCTGGCTGCCGGTGACTGCTCCGCATCCATGGCAAGAACCTACGATATCGAAATTTTGATCCCCTCTATGGACGGCTACAAGGAGGTTTCCTCCGTTTCCAACGCCCGTGACTACCAGGCCCGCCGCGGCAATGTCCGTTTCCGTCGGGAGGCCACAGGTAAGCCCGAATTCCTGCACACCCTGAACGGCTCCGGCCTGGCAACAAGCCGCATTTTCCCGGCCCTGGTGGAGCAAAATCAGCGGGCCGATGGTTCTATCGTGGTGCCGGAGTGCCTGCGTAAGTACCTGGGCGGCCTGGAGATCATTGAAAAGAAGTAAAGTTATGTAAACCAACAAAATCAAAACAAAAGGAGATAAGAAAATGAAGAAAACCCGGAAATTTTGGAATGAATTCAAAGAATTTGCCATTAAGGGCAACGCCATGGCGCTGGCTGTTGGTACTATTATCGGCGGCGCATTCTCCACCATTACCAAGAGCCTGACCAATGATCTGATTATGCCTGTGATCAATATTTTCATGGGCGGCGCAGATTTCAGTCAGGCAAAGATCATGCTCCCCCGGATGCCCTGGGTTGAGCCTACTTACGAAACGATTGTGGATGCTGCCGGCAACGAGGTTGTTCAGCAGGTCCAGAATTATCTGACCTACGGCAATTTCATTTCTGCGGTCATTAACTTCTTTATTTTGGCTTTTGTGGTGTTTATCCTGGTAAAGATCCTGAACAGACTGTCTGAGCTGGGCAAAAAGAAGGAAGAAGAAGCACCTGCTGCCCCTCCCGAGCCCTCCAATGAGGAAAAACTCCTTACCGAGATCCGGGATCTGTTGGCTGAAAAGAAATAAATTGAAATTTGACAAACACCAACAACATATCTATAATGGAAATGTTATGAATTTCCCAAAGAAGGAAGGAAAAGAAAATGTTTAAGATCGTTCGCAAAAAGGAGCTGAACGAGGCTGTCACCCTGATGGAGATCGAGGCCCCCTTCATCGCAAAGAAGGCCAAGGCCGGTCAGTTCATCATCTTCCGCATTGACGAGCAGGGTGAGCGTGTTCCTCTGACCATCGCCGGCTATGACCGGGAGGCAGGCACTGTCACCATCATCTTCCAGAAGGTGGGCTTCGCCACCATCGCTCTTGGCAACCTCAACGAGGGTGACTACATCCGTGACTTCGTTGGCCCTCTGGGCAAGCCCACCCCCGTGGAAGGCAAGAAGCGGGTCTGTGTGGTTGGCGGCGGCGTTGGCTGTGCCATTGCCCTGCCCTCTGCCATCGCTTTTAAGGAAGCCGGTGCGCAGGTCGATGTTATTGTGGGCTTCCGCAATAAGGACATCGTGATTTTGGAGGACGAATTCCGGGCAGCAGCAGATAATATGTATCTGATGACCGACGACGGCTCCTACGGTGAGCAGGGCTTCGTTACTGCCAAGCTCCAGGAGCTGCTGGAAAAGGGCAACCAGTACGACGAGGTACTGGCCATCGGACCCATCCCCATGATGAAGTTTGTCTGCAAGACCACTGAGCCCTTCGGCGTACATACCAGCGTTTCCCTGAACCCCATTATGGTGGACGGCACCGGCATGTGCGGCGGCTGCCGTGTTACCGTTGGCGGCGAGGTAAAGTTTGCCTGTGTGGACGGTCCTGTGTTTGACGGTCACAAGGTTGATTTCAACGAACTGATGAGCCGAAACAGCACCTACCGTGGCCGTGAGGCGGATGTGAAGGAACATCATGCCTGCCGCATGGAAGCCATGGGCAAGGAACTGATTAAATAAGGAGGAAACTGTAATGGCAAACATGACTTTGGTAAAGACCCCCATGCCCGAGCAGGATCCTCAGATCCGTGCCCGTAATTTTAAGGAAGTAGCCCTGGGCTACACCGCAGAAATGGCCATTGAAGAGGCAAACCGCTGCCTGGGCTGCAAAAATCCCAAGTGCGTCGAGGGCTGCCCTGTCAATGTCCGCATCCCCGAGTTTATCAAGAAGGTCCAGGGAGGTGACTTCAAGCCCGCCTATGAGATCATCACCTCCACCAACGCACTGCCTGCCCTTTCCGGCCGTGTCTGCCCCCAGGAGAGCCAGTGTGAGTGCAAGTGTGTCCGTGGCATTAAGGGCGAACCTGTTGCTATTGGCCGCCTGGAGCGCTTTGTTGCTGACTGGTACCGTGAGAATATCAACGCCATGCCTGAAAAGACAGAATCCAACGGCAAGAAGGTGGCGGTTGTGGGCTCCGGTCCTGCCGGTCTGACGGCTGCAAGCGATCTGGCTAAGAAGGGTTACGATGTCACCATTTTCGAGGCGCTGCACACCGCCGGCGGCGTGCTGGTTTACGGCATTCCCGAGTTCCGTCTGCCTAAGGCAATCGTTGCCAATGAGGTCAAGAAGCTGGAGGCCCAGGGCGTCACCGTTATGACCAACATGGTCATTGGCCGTGTTCTGACCATCGACGAGCTGTTCGAGATGGGCTACAAGGCTGTTTTCGTGGGCAGCGGTGCCGGTCTTCCCATGTTCATGAACATCCCCGGTGAGTCCCTGGTAGGCGTTATGTCCGCCAACGAGTACCTGACCCGTACCAACCTGATGAAGGCTTATCTGGAAGAGTACGATACCCCTGTTATCAAGAGTAAGGCCGTTGCCGTTGTTGGCGGCGGTAACGTGGCAATGGACGCAGCGCGCTGTGCTATGCGTTTGGGCGCTGAGAATGTTTACGTTGTTTACCGCCGTGGTGAGGCAGAAATGCCTGCCCGTGCCGAGGAAAAGCACCACGCCAAGGAAGAGGGTATCGAGTTCAAGACCCTGTGCAACCCTGTGGAGATCATCGGCGACGAGAATGGCCGTGTTTGCGGCATGAAGTGCATCCGTATGGAGCTGGGCGAGCCTGACGCTTCCGGCCGCCGCCGCCCCATCGAGATCCCCGGCAGCGAGTTTATTCTGGATGTGGACACCGTGGTTATGTCCCTGGGCACCAACCCCAACCCCCTGCTGCGGACCACCACCCCCGGTCTGGAGACCAACCGCAAGGGCTGTCTGATCGTGAATGAGGACGAGATGACCACCCGTGACGGCGTATTTGCCGGCGGTGATGCCGTTACCGGCGCTGCCACCGTAATCCTGGCCATGGGCGCCGGCAAAAAGGGCGCGGCTGCCATCGATGCTTATCTGAACAAGTAAGCTTAGCTTAGACTGCCCCGGAAGCATCCTCTTTCCGGGGCGTTTTTAAAAAGAGAACTCAGTTGACATTTATCAATATTTTCAGTATAATTGAAAAAAATATCATGAGGAGTGGTTATTATGAAAAAGTTTATTTGTTTGTTCCTTGCAGCTGTCCTGGTTTTGGGCATGTGTGCCTGCGGTGAAAGCGGCAGCTCCAAAAAGGGTCTGCAGGTAGGCTTTGACCGGGAGTCTATTCTGCCCGCGAAGATGGGTGTTCAGATCGCCGGCGGCGATTCTGCTGCCCGTCTGGCCGAAGGCTACCTGGACGAAGTGTCTACTACCTGTATCGCATTCTCCAAGGACAATCAGACATATTTGATCTATACCTGCGACTTTATGGTGATCTATGATTCCGTCATTGCTCCCGTGAAGGCCGCCATTAACGAAAAGACCGGTGTGCCTACAGAAAATATCCTTATTAACTGTACCCACACCCATTCCGGTGTCCACATTGGCTCTACCGCTTGGGATGGCGCCAAGGAATACCGGGAGCTGTTCTCCAAGCAGTGCGTGAAGGCTGCGGAAAAGGCGCTGGCGGATCTCTCCCCTGCCACTATTTCCTATGGCAGCACCCAGACGGAAGCTATGACCTTCGTTCGTCACTACTACATGAACGACGGCACTACCTGCGGCAACGGCCACGGCTCCTCTGCCTCCGGCTACAAGGAGCATATGTACGAGGCGGATCAGGAGCTGCAGCTGATCAAGTTCACCCGCGAGGCTGAGGACAAAAAGGACATCGTCATCGCATCCTTCCCCTCCCATGCCACCACGGTTGACGCTACCAACAACAAGTCCCTGTCTGCCTGCTATCCCGGCGCATTCCGTGAAGCTATGGAGCAGCAGACCGGTGTGCATTGCGCATTCTTCCAGGGTGCTTCCGGCGACCAGATCCCCTTCAGCCATGTGCCGGGTCTCAGCGGCGTGCATCCTCAGAACCACAAGATCTACGGCCAGAAGTTGGCTGACTACGCGCAGTCCATTGAGCTGAAGCCTATGGCAGACAGCGATCTGCAGTTCAAGCGCTGGGAATATGTGGGCAAATCTATGAAGGAAGGCACTGAAGATGTTCAGCGCGTGATGAACGCCAAGGAACTGGTGCAGCTGGCATCCGAAAAGGGCGGCTACAGCCACCCCGATGTCACCGCCAAGGTGAATGAATACGGCTTTGAAGGCTATCTTGCTGCCGCCGGTCTTGTTAACCGGGCTAACTACCCCGAGAACCAGAAGATGAATCTGGTGGCTATGACCCTGGGCAGTGATGTTTCTATGGTATTTGCACCTTACGAAATGTTTGGTATGCACGGCACGTACATCAAGGAAAACTCTCCGTTTGAGATGGACTTCATTGTCGCCGTGTCTGAGCATTATAACGGCTATATCCCTCACCTGCAGGGCTGTGAGGAGAGCTTCTATGAGTACGATATGACCCACTTTGAGCGTGGTACCGGCGAAAAGCTGGCAGAGATCTTCGCCACCACCCTGACAGAAATGAGAAACGCAGGCTAATTCTTAAAACAAATAAGAAAATTCCCGGAATGCTGACGCATTTCGGGAATTTTTTGTGCAGTATTGAGGAAAAGGAACTGTTTAAAACCGTTTTATCACTATGGTGTGCCGCTCTTCGGGGCGTTTTTTCTGGAAACACAGTCGCCCAACAAATAACACCTCCGGTCTTACATACCTGCTTTGTCTGCCGCATAGACTTAGCCCAAAGGAGGATTGTCTATGAGGAAGCGGGATCTTGTTATTTTGTTTGGGGCGGTGGTTGCAGCCATCGTGTTGGTTGTGAGTCAAGTTTTAGCCAGTGCCATTCCAACGGGCTCCTGGGGGCTGAGTTTTCGCACAGAGGGTCAAGCCCCTATTGGCCCTGCCGGTGCAGACACACTGAAAAAATACAATGCTGCCTACATAGGGGATACCTCGCAAAAGGTGCTGTATCTGACCTTTGATGCCGGCTATGAAAACGGTGGCACAGAAAGGATTTTGGATGTTCTGCAAAAGCATGAAGTGCCTGCAGCTTTCTTTCTTGTGGGGAATTATATAGAAAAAAACCCGGATTTGGTCCGCCGGATGGTGGCAGAAGGGCATATCGTGGGAAACCACACCATGCATCATTACGACATGGGGAAGCTCTCTGACAAGGCGGTGTTCACCAGGGAGCTGACAGAGCTGGAAAAGCTGTTTCAGTCCGTCACAGGAAAGGAACTGCCCAAGTTTTACCGCCCGCCCCAGGGGATTTACAGTGAGGATCAGCTGGAAATGGCCCGGGAATTGGGCTATAAGACGGTGTTTTGGAGCCTGGCCTATGCCGACTGGGACAACAGCAATCAACCTACCAAAGACCAGGCTTTTGGAAAGCTGCTGCCCAGAGTGCACAACGGCGGTGTGGTGCTGCTGCATTCCACCTCTGAAACCAACGCCCGGATCTTGGATGAACTGCTGACAAAATGGAAGGAAATGGGCTATCGTTTCGAAACCCTGGACGCACTTTTTCCTCAGTAGGATTTTGACATGCTTGCCAATTTCTGTTGACAAATGCTGGCTATGACTATATAATTGTACGAGGAGCTGTGTTTTCTCAGAGAAAGCCCCAGCATGAGGAGGAAAATGAAAATGAAGAAGACAAATAAACTTGTTGTAATCAGCAACATAGCCGCATTTGTGTTGATTGTTGCGTTGGCTGTGATGCAGTTTATGCCTTTCTGGTATACGGTGAATGGTGTACACATGACCCCCGCTGAGTATGAGGAATATCTTGCCAGTGAGGACTATGTTTATACCGGCGAAAAGATCGTTCTCGAGGAGGAGACAGCGCCGGAGGCTACCGAGGCTGTACCGGAGGTCACCGAAGAAGTCACGGAAGCCGCTACCGAGGCTGCTACCGAGGCTGCTACTGAGGCCGCTACCGAGGCTGCTACTGAGGCTGCTACTGAGGAAGCCGCTGAGGCAGCTACTGAGGCCACTGCTGAGCTGGAGCCCGAGGAAACCAAGGAGCCTGAGAAGCTGGCTTCCGAAGAAGGCTACTATGTTATCAAGTGCTATGCCTGTGATACAGTACGGAGAATCTATCCCTCCTCTGTTAAGTTCACCGGTGTTAAGAATCTGGTGTACGCCGTGGACAAGTGCAAGACCTGTAAATCAGATGTAGGCTTTAGCATTGAAGGCGAAATTAAGAATGACGAGGTCATTGCTTGGGAAGACCGGGTTGAGCGTGCTTCCGTTGCTGAGCGGGTCTGGTTTATTACGGAGGGCGCACCTGTGCTGATGAATCATGTTTGGACATTGCTGCTTGGTGCCGTTTGCTTCTACTTCTGCCTCCTGCGTTCCGGCGGCACCATCTCTTTCCTGCCTGTAACAGCGCTTGCGGTACTTAACACCCTGGACTACCTGAAGCCCGAAGCTATGACCGGTTCTTACTGGATCGTACATATGATTCTTTCCTGTCTGCTGTTTGTGCCGGGTCTGATTCTGTTTGCTTTCTGGCTGAAGAGCGTAATACGCTGGTTCACTGTTAAGGATTGACAGTGGTGAAACCAAAAAATTTCCCGGAAAATTTGCCGGAATGCGTTTGCATTCCGGCAGTTTTTATGAAGACAGAATACGTTTGTGAAAAAGGTTGCACGCAAGAACGTTCTTGTGTATAATGCAGGCAAAGAGGAGGAGGGATATTTATGGATCAGGAACAACTGCTGTCCTGTGCGCTGGACATTGGGGAACAGATGCTTATTAGCGGTGCAGAGGTGGGTCGGGTGGAAGCGGCCATTCGCTTTATCTGCGGTGCCTACGGCTGCAGCCGCACCGATGTTTTTACCATTACATCCAGTATTGTGGCGTCCGTTACACATCCCGACGGAGGACGAAGCACCCAGACCCGGCGCATTACCGGTACAAGAACAGACTTGACCCGGCTCCACCGGCTGAACGACCTGTCCCGGGAGATCTGCGCCAATCGGCCGGACTATGCCTATGTTCAGGAAAAGCTGAATGCCATTATCCAAAAGCCTCCCTTCCCTCTCTGGCTGGAAGCCCTTGCCAGTGGGCTCATTGCCTTTTCCTTTGCCATATTCTTTGGCGGTTCTTTGTTTGACGGACTGGTGGCAGGAGGCTTGGGCATCGGCCTGCGGTTTATTACCTGGCTTTTGCAGCGGGCGGAGCTGAACGCCATCTTTACCAACGCAGTGGCGGCTTTTTGTTTAAGTCTGGCGGCAATCGGCCTTGTGGGGCTGGGAGTGGGCCAGGATGTCAACAAGATCATTATAGGTAATATTATGCTTTTGATCCCCGGCATTGCCCTGACCAACGCCCTGCGGGATATGATCAGCGGCGACATTATGACGGGAATACTGCGCTTTTTGGACGCAATACTGGTGGCTGCCGCCATTGCTGCCGGCTATATTCTGGCGGCCCAGCTGTTGGGAGGTGCGGTATGAATCCTTTTCTACAAATTCTGATGGGCGCCCTTGGCACACTGGGCTTTAATCTTTTGTTCCATATTCGTGGGAAGAAGCTGGTTTTTGCCACCTTGGGCGGTGTGATCTCCTGGTCCGTATTTTTGGGCCTGGAGCCTCTGCTGCCGGGGGAAACCATCCGGTACTTTCTGTCGGCGGCTGCCATCACTGTTTACGGGGAACTCATGGCCCGGTGGAGAAAGACCCCCACCACCACCTTCCTTGTGCCGTCGATCATTCCGCTGATCCCCGGAAGCGCTCTGTACTACACCATGAACTATGCGCTGAATAAGCAGTGGACCGTATTCCTGCACCAGGCGTTTTATACATTGCAGTTGGCCCTGGCCCTGGCAGTGGGTATTATTTCTGTTACCACAGTGGTGCGGCTGGTAGCCGTAACGGTACGAAAAATCAAAAAAGCCGAAAAAGGAAGCATTCTCCACCACAGCATCAAATAAGACAACCTCCGCAGGGGCTTTCCTGCGGAGGTTTTTGCTTTAAGGGGCGTCGGGAATGACCCAAACAGCCATTTTTACCAAAAGGCTTCTGAAAGGAAGCAGCGCCAAGGTCGTACAAATATTAAACAGGCTGTGAATCACAGCAACATCCAAGGCGGTGGCGGTGTTTTTTAAAAACCCCCAGGGATAAAACAGACCGATTCCGTAAAACAGCAGGCCAAACAGAATAACACCGGACAGATTAAACAGCAGGTGTAACAGCGCTGCGCGCCGGGCATTTTGGCTTGTGCCAACAGCCCCCAGCAGGGCGGTAACGCAGGTACCGATATTTTGCCCAAGAATAATAGGCAGAGCGGTAGCCATGGAGACGGCACCGGTGGCACATAAGCCCTGCAGAACACCAACGGAGGCAGAGGAGGATTGGATCACCGCTGTCAGCACAGCGCCTGCCAGGATACCCAGCAGGGGATTTTGGAAAGAGACCATCAGCTGGGAAAACCAGGGCATATCGTTCAAAAAAGCCATGGAATCGCTCATTCTCTTCATACCGGTCATTAAGACCAGGAAACCCAGCAAAACAGCGCCGGTGTTTCTGAGCCCGGGGTTTTTGAGAAACAGATACAGCACGATGCCTACGCTGCCCAGGACACAAGCCAGCACATCAGGTTTGAAAAAAGAGACAATACCGGAGCCTTCCAAGGCGGTCAGGGATAAAAGCCAGGCGGTGACGGTGGTGCCGATGTTGGAGCCCATGATGATCCCCAGAGCCTGATGCAGTGTCATAATGCCGGAATTGACAAAGCCTACCACCATAACCGTTGTGGCAGAGGAGGACTGAATCACAGCCGTGGCAGCCAGTCCCAAAAAAAGACTTTTAAAGATGCCGGAACTGATTTTGGAAAGCATGGTCTGAAGTTTATTGCCAGCCTGTTGCGCCAGGGCTTTGCCCATAATATCCAAGCCGAACAGAAACAGGGCAAGGCCACCAAAAAAGAAAATGATTTGACGGATATAAAAAACCATACAGCACGTTTGCACTCCTTTGCGCCTTATTATGTGCAGGTTTCTTTTTATTTACCATGGCAAGATGTTCTGCCCCGGGAATTTATGTAAACTTTTATGCAATTTTTCTTGACATTCCCTGTATGGGCAGGTAAAATATATTTGGTATGGTGTACGCTGCGGCTGCATTGTTACGCAGCGTTTCATTTTTATCCCGGCATGTGCCGAGAGAACCGCGTTTTTCGCCTCATGGCGTTGTATTTGTTTGTCGGTTGGAACCGATATATATGAAAACCTTTACATGGGGCTTATTGCGCCACCTCTCAGGCTGTGCCTATTTTATAAAGGAGGTGTGCTAACGAATTTATGGGACCGTTAGAAATTTTATTTATCGTCCTTGCAGCAGTTGCCGGATTGGGTATCGGTATCGTTTTGGGTATGACGATTCGCAAAAAGACTGCCGAGCGTGAAATTGGCTCTGCAGAGCAGGAAGCAACCCGACTGATCAACGAAGCCATTCGCAGCGGCGAGAGCCGTAAAAAGGAAATGCTGCTGGAAGCCAAGGACGAGATCCATAAATCCCGCACAGAGTACGAAAAAGAAGTCAAAGAGCGTCGCGCGGAGCTGTCCAAGCAGGAGCGCAGACTGCAGCAGAAGGAAGAAACCCTGGACAAAAAGGCCGAAAACTTCGAGAAGAAGGAAGAGGAGCTTGCCCACCGCATGGCGGAGGTTGCCAAGGTTAAGGAAGAAACAGAGGCTGTGAAGAAGGCCCACCTGGCCACCCTGGAGCAAATCTCCGGGTTGACCCAGGAGCAGGCAAAGCAATTTTTGCTTAAGAACGTGGAGGAGGCTGTCCGTCACGATACTGCCATGAAGATCAAGCAGATCGAGCAGGAGATGAAGGACGAATGCGACGAGAAGGCACGGGAGATCCTCTCCGTTGCTATCCAGCGTTGCGCCGCTGACCACGCAGCAGAGGCTACGGTTTCTGTTGTGCCGCTGCCCAACGATGAAATGAAGGGACGCATCATCGGCCGTGAGGGTCGGAACATCCGGACCCTGGAGACCATTACCGGCGTGGATCTGATCATTGATGATACCCCCGAGGCCATTACCGTTAGCAGCTTTGATCCTGTGCGCCGGGAAATTGCCCGGCTGGCATTGGAGAAGCTCATTGTGGATGGCCGTATCCACCCCACCCGTATTGAGGATTGCGTGGAAAAGGCCCGGAAGGATGTGGACCGCACCATTCGGGAGGAAGGCGAGCGGGCCTGCTATGAGACCGGCGTTCATGGCCTGAACCCGGAGCTTGTTAAGATCTTGGGCCGTCAGAAGTACCGTACATCCTACGGCCAGAATGTGCTGAACCACTCTATGGAGGTTGCCCATATTGCCGGCCTTATGGCCGCTGAACTGGGCGTGGATGTGACACTGGCAAAGCGGGCAGGTCTGCTGCACGATTTGGGCAAGTCCATCGATCATGAGGTGGAGGGCAGCCATGTGCAGCTGGGCGCAGATCTTGCCCGGAAGTACAAGGAAAACCCTGTTGTTGTAAACGCCATTGAGGCCCACCACGGCGATGTGGAGCCTAAGACGGTGATTGCAGTGCTGGTGCAGGCTGCCGATGCAGTCTCTGCTGCCCGGCCCGGCGCCCGCCGTGAAAATGTGGAAAACTATATCCGCCGCCTGCAAAAGCTGGAGGAGCTTACCGGCTCTTATCCCGGCGTAGAGAAGGCCTTTGCGATCCAGGCAGGCCGCGAGGTCCGAATCATGGTCAAGCCCGAGGAAGTCACCGAGGATAACATGATTATCCTGGCCCGGGATATTGCCAAGAAGATCGAAGCGGAACTGGAATACCCCGGACAGATCAAGATCAACTGCATCCGCGAGACCAAGGCTGTGGAGTACGCAAAGTAATCCGGACAAGCATGTGTGGAGCATCTTCCTTACGGATGATGCTCCACTGTTTGTTTTTCTGTCGATAGTGATGCGGGTCTTTACCATTGCTCTGGCGCTGCCTGGAAAGGCATGGGTCAGGCAATTAGCCTGACCCCAATATTCAAGAACCCAAAGGACCAAACAAGGGCGTGCCTCAGGCGCGCCCTTGTCAGTGGTGTCAAAAAACTTGTTTTTTGACACCACTGACAGAGGGCAAAGGAGCCGTCAAGACAAGCAAACCGGACCCGTCGGCGTACAGGTGGTACGTTAGGGTCCGGTTTGTGCAGTAAGGCAAAACACCTTGCGTAGCAAGGATTTTGGGCAGAGAACAGATAGGAAATGTAGTTGTGTTGAATATGGTGAAGAAGATATGAAGTGCCAGCCGTTCATAAGCTTTGTTTTGACGATTGACGGCTTTTTTGACACTCTGACAAGGGCGTGCCGATGGCACGCCCTTGTACATATTTATTATCCTTTGACTGCGCCAGCCACAACGCCTTTGATAATATGTTTCTGGCAGATGAGGTAAATGATAATAATGGGCAGGACTGTCAGCATAATGCAGGCCATGGTGGCACCCATATCTACTTTGCCGAAGCTACCTTTGAAGAACTGAATGAGAATGGGGATGGTGGAATATTTTTTCCGATCCAGCACCAGATAGGGCAGCAGGTAGTCGTTCCAAACCCACATCAGTTCCAGAATGCCTACGCTGATCAGCGTGGGCTTCAGAACCGGCAGCACGATGGTTATATAGGTCTGAAGTGGGTTACAGCCGTCGATCATGGCGGCTTCCTCGATTTCCAGAGGGATGGACTTCATAAAGCCAGCGAACATAAACACCGCAAGACCTGCGCCAAAGCCCAAATAGATGATCCAAATGTTCCAGGGCGTGTTCAGCTTCATTCGGTCTGCTGTCTGTGAGAGGGTGAACATCAGCATCTGGAAAGGGACCACCATGGAGAACACGAACATCAGATACACCGCTTTGCTCAACCGGCTCTGTACCCGGGTGATGTACCAGGCACACATGGAGCAGAATATCAAAATAGCACCCACAGAGGTCACGGTAATCAAAAGACTGGTCAAAAATGCTTCTGGAAAGCGTTGGGCGTTGATTGCGTTGAGGTAGTTTTCCAGCTTGGCAAAGGTTTCTGCCGTGGGCAGCAGAAGCGCTGTGTCGGTGGAGATGGCAGTGTTAAGCTTCAAGGAGTTCAGCAGGATCAAGACAATGGGATAGATCCATGCAATACACAGCAGAACCATCAGTGCGGAAAGGAAAGCATTTACAATTCGTTCTCTTCGTTTCATTATTGCTGCACCTCCTTAGAACGGGTGGCCTTCAGTTGGATCAAGGAGATGGCAATGACCATCAGACAGAAGACAACAGCCTTTGCCTGGCCAATGCCTTTCCAGGCGGCGGCGGGCTGCCGGTTATAGAAGTTGTTATAAATGTTCAGCGCCAGCATCTCTGTGGTGTGGTTGGGATCACCGCCGGTGAGGGCCAGGTTCTGATCAAAGAGTTTAAAAGAGTTGGTCAGTGTCAGGAACAGGCAGATGGTGATAGAGGGCATCACGTTGGGGATCTTGATCTTAAACAGCACCTGCAGGGGGTTAGCACCGTCGATCCGGGCAGCCTCCAGATAGTCCGAGGGAATGGACTGAAGACCTGCAATATAAATAATCATCATATAACCGATCTGCTGCCAGCACATCAAAATGATCAGACCCCAGTAGCCGGCGGGCTTGTTCAGCGCCAGCAGGTCTGCACCCACAAGGCTTAGCACACCGTTGATCAAAATGTTCCAGATGTAGCCAAGCACGATGCCGCCGATCAGGTTGGGCATAAAGAACACGGTCCGGAATGCGTTGGTGCCCTTAATGCCTTTTGTCAGCGCCAGAGCAATGGCAAAGGCCAGCACATTGATCAGCACCGTGGACATGATGGTGAATGCACCGGTAAATTGCAGAGAATCCCAGAATTGAGGATCCTCAAACACCCGGAGGTAGTTGTCTATGCCAACCCAGGTGGCTTTATCGATGGTGGTAAATTTACAGAAGGACAGGTAAAGACCCTCGACAAAGGGTACAATAAACCCGATGACGAAGCTCAAAAGTGTTGGCAGCACGAAAACCGGCCACCATTTGCGAACGGCCTTGACCAAGGCAAACGCCTCCTTATGAAACGGGATTTTTGTCTTAATAACAAAAGAAAACAAAGGCGAACCAGCATTTTCTTTCTTTTATTATTAAGAAGGGGTGGGCAGGAAGCCCACCCCCAGGGTTTGGTTAGTTGTTCTGGGAAATTAGCCCAGCAGTGCGTACTCAGAAGCCCAGCCGTCAACGAAAGCGTCAACAACAGCTTCCCAGTTGGCGTCGGTGGGATCAGCAGCATAAGCAGTCAGAGCAGAGCCAACACCGTTCTTCCACTCTTCGGAAGGCATGGTGGGGAAGTTCCAGGAAACGGGAGTCTTGCCCTCAGCGGTGTAAGCGACGTCCTGCTTAACGAAAGCGTTGGGGGACTCAACAGCCTTCTTGAAGGGGATTACGAAGCCCATGTCGTTAGCCATGGCAGCGGTGCCCTTCTCGGAGGTGACACACCAGTTCATGAATGCCAGAGTAGCAGCGATGTCTTCCTCGGAAGCTTCCTTGTTGACACACCAGTAGTTCTCGGTGCCGGTGCACAGGCCCTGGTTGGCCTCGTCGCCTACGCCGATGTACAGGGGGATCATAGCCAGCTCTTCGTCAGCATACTTAGCGGACAGAGCGCCGTACTCCCAGGAACCGTTCTGGAAGAACACAGCCTCACCGTTCAGGAACTCGTTCTCGGAGTCAGTACCGGTCTTAGCGGACAGGTCCTTGGGCTCGCAGGTGGAGTTGTTGATGTACAGGTCCCAAATCTGACGGTACTCGTTCAGATAAGTGCCCTTGATTTCCTTGGTGGTGCCGATGCCGTCTGCCTGGTACTCGAAGTAGATGGGCAGGTTGGCCAGGTGGGTCTTAAATCTCCAGTCGGAGGAGCTGTCCATACCGGCGGAGGTAAATGCGGCGAAGCCCAGCTCGTCCTTGCGGGCGGTGATGTCTTCAGCAACAGCCTTCAGATCGGCAAAGGACTGAATGTCAGCCAGGGTGTAGCCAGCCTCTTCCAGCAGGGTCACGTTGGTGATGATGCCGTAGGACTCGATAACGTAAGCAATGCCGTAAACTGCGTCGTCTTCCTTCAGAGCGAAGCCTTCGCTGGTCAGCTCACCGTAGACATCGGAGCCTGCCAGGTCGTAGCAGTAGTCCTTCCAGTTGGCCAGACCCACAGGGCCGTTCACCTGGAACAGGGTGGGAGCTTCGGTCTTGCCCATTTCAGCCATCAGGGTCTCTTCGTAAGTACCGGAAGCAGCGGTCAGAACAGTGACCTTAACGCCGGTCTCCTCGGTGTAGGCCTTGGCCAGATCCTGCCAAGCCTGATCCTGCTCGGGCTTGAAGTTCAGATAGTAAACAGAGCCCTTAGCAGTTTCTCCGCCCTCGGGTGCGGGGGTGCTTTCGCCACATGCGGCCAAACCAAGAACCATGACCAGTGCCAAAAGCAGTGCGATAAACTTCTTCATAGATGGTTCCTCCTTAAATGTTGTCCGGAATATATCCGGGTTTATGAAGGGAACGATGTCCTTCGTCCCTCTGCTCAGTATAGCGCAATATGCATAAAAATTCAATCATTTTTTGCGTGAAAATGAAAGTTCTGCACAATGCACAACCGAAAGGCGGTGAGTTTGTGGGAAATGCCAAAAAGAATTCCGCATGCTGGAAAAGCTGGAATAGCCCGCCGCTTTTTATGGCAATATCTTCCACCGAAGAAGCTGCCAGAGAAAGAGAAAAGCCAAAGCAGGCTTCTAAAAAATTGCTTGTTGGGCTTTTGTTTTTTCATAATATGTGATATGATATTAAAAATGCGTCTAAAAAGGGAGGTCATTTTATGGCCAGTTGTGTTGTTTTTTGCGCCGGAGGCTTTGACGGCCTGGTAGCGCCTTTAGAGGAGCAGGATTACATTATCGCAGCCGACGGAGGATATAAACATCTGCAGTCATTGGGCTTGCAGCCCAGCGGTGTTCTGGGTGATTTTGATTCTTTGGGTTATATACCCCAAGCAGCCCAGCGCTTCCCAGTGGATAAGGACGATACTGATGCCATGCTGGCAGCCCGGCAGGGACTGCAGCTTGGTTATAAACACTTTTTGTTTTACGGAGGGCTGGAAGGCCCACGGCTGGACCACACGGTGGCCAATTTCCAAACATTGCAATTTTTAGCAGATCATGGAGCAGTGGCATATCTCATCGGAAAAAGGCAGATCGTGACGGTGGTGAAAGACGGCTCACTGTTCTTTCCTGCCGGGGCCCAGGGAATCCTCTCCGTGTTCTGTATGGGTGCACCTGCCGAAGGTGTGCGCTTGCGGGGGCTGCGGTATCCCCTGGACAAGGGGATGCTGCACGCCGGCTTTCCTTTGGGGGTGAGCAACCATTTTGTAGGGGGTCCCGGGGAGATCACAGTGGAAAAAGGTAGTCTTCTGGTGATCTATGACAGAAAGAACGGCTTGAAAGGAGAGCACCATGGGGGCTAAAAAGGGGAAGAAACAGCCCTTGCCACCTGTTTCTGTGGATCCGGAACAGGGGCTAAGCTCCCAGCAGGTCCGTCAGCGGCTGGCAGGGGGCTGGGACAACCGGGTGAACAATCAAGCCAAATACAATGAATGGCAGATCGTCCTGCGCAACAGCGTTACCTTTTTTAATATGGTATTTGTTGTTATGGCGGTGCTGCTGATGCTGTCCGGCTCGTCGGTAAAGAATTTGACGTTCCTTGTGGTGGTTATCATCAACACCGCCATCGGCTGTGTCCAGCAAATTCGGGCCAAACGGGCGGTGGACAAGCTAACATTGGTGGCGGCCCAGACCTTGAAAACACGCCGGGGCGGAAACTGGGAAATGGTGCGTTCCGACCTGCTGGTCCGGGATGATATTGTGGAATTTGCAGCGGGAGATCAGATCTGTGCAGATGCACAGCTGCGGACCGGGTTTTTGCAGGTCAATGAAGCGTTGGTTACCGGCGAGGCAGATTCCGTTGAGAAAAGACCGGGAGACCACCTGCTCTCCGGCAGCTTTGTGGTAGGCGGAAGGGGCTGCGCCCAGCTGACCCAGGTGGGAGAGGATTCCTTTGCCGCCGGCTTGGCAAGGGAAGCCAAAAAAGACCCGAAGGTAGCAAAACCCGAAATGATGCGCTCCCTGGACAAGCTGATCCGGGTGGTGACCTGTATTCTGATTCCTTTGGGTTTTGTGTTATTTTTCCAGGAATTGCAGGAGCAGGGCCTTCGCCGTGGCGCAGAGACCACCGTGGCGGCCCTGGTGGGCATGGTCCCCCAGGGGCTTTATCTGCTGACAAGCCTTGCACTGGCTACATCGGCGCTGAAGCTGTCAAAGAAAAAGGTTTTGGTGCAGGATATGAATTGTATTGAAACCTTGGCCCGGGTGGACGTGCTGTGTGTGGACAAAACCGGCACCATCACCCAGCCGGATATGGCAGTGGACAAGCTGATCCCTTTGGAGGGGCAGGACCCGGCATACATAGAGGCGGTTTTGGCAGCCTTGTACGGTACCCGGGAGCCGGAAAATGAAACGGCACGGGCCATCTGCCGCCGGTTTGGAAAAGATACCGCCTGGGTATGCACAAAATACATCCCATTTAACCCAGAAACAAAATGGCTGGCAGGGGTTTTTGAAGAACACGGCGCCTTTTTGGTAGGTGCGCCGGAGATGATTTTGGGCAGCCGGTATGACAGCAGTTCGGGAAACCGGGTGCTGCTGGTGGCGGCCTATGACGGCATTCCCCAGCCGGGCAGTTTGGTTGCTGAAAAGGTCACGCCCCTGGCGCGGCTGGAGCTTTCCAACCCCATCCGCAGAACGGCGGCCCAAACATTCGCCTATTTTATTGAACAGGGCGTAACGGTGAAGGTGATCTCCGGCGATGATCCGGTGACGGTATCCCAAGTGGCACAGCAGGCAGGAATCCCTAACGCCCAGCGCTATGTGGATACCACCGGACTGGAAACCAACGAAGATTTCCTCCGGGCAGCAGAAGAATATACGGTCTTTGGACGGGTAACGCCGGAGAAAAAGCGGCGGCTGATCCGGGCGTTGCAATCAAAAAAACATACCGTTGCTATGACCGGCGACGGTGTCAACGACGTGCTGGCTATGAAGGACGCCGACTGCGCCATCGCCATGGCAAGCGGTGCTCAGGCAGCCAGCCAGGTGGCGCAGCTGGTACTGCTGGAAAGTGACTTTGCCGCCATTCCCCATATCGTAGGCGAGGGCCGGCGGGTCATCAACAACATTCAACGGGCAGCATCCTTGTTTCTTGTGAAGAATATTTTCGCCCTTGGCACAACCTTAATCTCCTTTCTGAGTCCCCTGTCCTACCCTATGGAGCCGCTGCACATGAGTATTATCTCCGGGCTGACCATTGGTGTTCCCAGCTTCTTCCTGTCTATGGAGCCCAATTACCAAAGAGTGCAGGGGCGGTTTCTGCCCCGGGTTCTGCGAAAGGCCTTCCCCGGGGGCGTAACAAATATTTTTGTGATTTTGGCGGCGCAAATCGCTGTGGCGGCCGTCGGCCTGTCAGCAGAGGATATGAGTACGGTTTCCACGGCCATCCTTGCGGCGGTGGGCATGCTGGTGCTGTATCAGGTTTGTAAGCCTTTTGTCAAATTCCGGCGCATGGTGTGGTTTGCTATGCTCAGCGCCCTGGCACTGTGCTTTACTGTGCTGGGCAGCTTCCTGGAACTGCGTACCGGAGATCCCCGGGCCCTGGTGATCATGGGAGGAATCATGCTGGCGGCACCGCTGGTGCTGTTTGTCACCCAAAAAGCATTTGACCTGGGAGAAAGCCTTTGGAAACAAAGAAAAAAATAAAAGGAAGCCCTTGCAGTATGGTGGAAGGAGGGGTTTTGTGCTGACCTATGAACTGAAAAAAGGCCCCGGCGTACCCCTTTATGAGGCGTTATACCGCAGTATCCGGGCAGATATTCTGTCCGGGCGGCTGTCCCCCGGGGAAAAGCTGCCCTCCAAACGGGCATTGGCAGAGAATTTGAAAGTCAGTAAAATCACTGTGGAGGGTGCCTATGACCAACTTCTGTCCGAGGGCTATATCTCCTCTGTGGAAAAGGTAGGCTACTTTGTCGAGACTTTGCCCATGGGATATGCAGTCCCGGCCATACAGGAACGACAAAAACCGACAAAAACCGACGAAAAACCGGAAGGCAGCTTTGTGGACCTGACAGCCAACGGCTCTGCCACCTTTCCCTTTTCTGTCTGGAGCAAATTACAGCGGCAGGTGGTGCTGGATGTGGGACAGGACTTGTTGGCGCCACTGCCGAATCAGGGCTTGCTGCAGCTGCGACAGGCCGTTGCTACCCATTTGCTGCAGTTTCGGGGCATGGTTGTGGAGCCCCGGAACATTCTCATCGGTG
Organism: Faecousia sp.; assembly: GCA_045537615.1. Lineage (GTDB taxonomy): Bacteria > Bacillota > Clostridia > Oscillospirales > Oscillospiraceae > Faecousia. The sequence continues at coordinate 36,454 of JAZSPV010000031.1, forward strand.
CAGGCACAGACTTTCTTTATAATTTGCTGATGCAGCTTTTGGGCAGAGAAAAGATCTATGCTGTGGAGGAGCCGGGCTACGGAAAGATCCGCAGAATCTACGCCGCCGGCGGTGTCCGGTGTGTAGGTGTGCCAATGGACGGACAAGGGGTATTGCCGGAGCGGCTGGGAGCGGCCCAGGTGCTGCACATCTCCCCTTCCCACCACTTCCCTACCGGAATTGTTACCCCGGCAGGCCGTCGCCTGGCGTTGCTGAACTGGGCAAAGGAACAGCCGGACCGGTGGATCATCGAGGATGATTACGACACAGAGTTCCGCTTCAGCGCCCACCCTATGGCGGCTATGCAGTCCATGGACCCGGACCGGGTGATCTATATGAACACCTTTTCCAAAACATTGACCCCCTCCATCCGAATCAGCTATATGGTGCTGCCGGAGGCGTTAATGGACCGGTTTCAGCAGGAGCTGGGCTTTTACAGCTGCACCGTTGCCAGCTTTGAACAGCATACCCTGGCCCGGTTTTTGGAGCAGGGACAGTTTGAAAAACACATCAACCGCATGCGAAAGCTTTACAGGAGCCGCAGAAATCGGGTGCTTTCTGTCATCACCGGCTGTCCCCAGGCAGAGAAAATGACGGTTTTAGAGCAAAACGCAGGCTTGCATTTTCTGCTGCGTGTGGAAACGGCCCTTTCGGACCGCACCTTGGCAGAGCGCTTTGGAGAGGCTGGGATTTTGGTACGTACCCTGGGCAGCTACAGCCATGAGGGCGGCACCCAGGAAGACTCCCACACCCTCGTCATCAATTATTCCGGACTATCCGATGCAGATATCAAAAAGCTGGAAACTGCCCTGTCCTGTTTGGAAACCATATAATAAAAGAGAACAAGGTGTGCGATGGCACACCTTGTTTGTTTTTGGTTGTACCAAAGACAACCCCCGGCTATGCCGGGGGTAAAATAATAGCTTTTAGCGAGGAGTAAAGTAGACAAGAAAAAAGCTCCCCATTATAGTAGAAGCGGTTTGCCGACCACACAACTACCATAATGAGGAGGTCTTCATCGTGAAAAATAAAGACGTTAATAGTTTAGAGCATACATCATGGAGATGTCAATACCATATCGTGTTCGCACCCAAATATCGTCGGATGGAGATATACGGACAGATCAAGGTAGACATCGGAAAGATACTGCGACAACTATGTCAGCAGAAAGGTATCGAAATAATAGAAGCGGAATTGTGCAGGGATCATATCCATATGCTCGTCAGCATCCCACCGAAGTATAGCGTATCACAAATAATGGGATATCTAAAAGGCAAGAGTAGCCTAATGATATTCGACCGGCATGCAAATCTCAAGTACAAGTATGGCAACAGGCATTTCTGGGCCAGAGGGTATTTCGTGGATACGGTAGGAAAGAATAAAAAGCAAATTCAGGAATACATCAGGAACCAGTTAACATCAGATCAAATAGCCGACCAGATAGGCCTAAAGGAGTTCGTGGACCCGTTTACGGGTCGCGAGAACAAGTAGGCATAGAAAAAGCCCCTTAAGGGGTGGCCCGTAAATGAAATGCGGTCGGCAAACCATTCGGGGCCCCTTTAGGGGCAAATGTCTGTAAAATGCCCTTATAGGGCTTAATCAAGCCCCCGGCTTAGCCGGGGGTTTTGACTACTGGGTATGCTTATCCTCTCCGGGACTCTTCCCGAATTTTTTCTTATATGCCCGGCAGAAATAGCTGGCATCCTCAAAGCCGCATCGGGCAGCCGTCTCCTTGGTGGTGATCCCGGGAAGGGACAGCAGCAAGGTTCTGGCATAGTTCAGCCGCAGATCCAGGATATAGCGAAACACCGTGCAGGAAAACCGCTTTTTAAAAT
>JAZSPV010000032.1:0-3150 GCA_045537615.1 Faecousia sp.
ACGGGAATCGAACCCATGTTACCGCCGTGAAAGGGCGGTGTCTTAACCGCTTGACCAACGGGCCTGGTAGCGGCGACCTGATTCGAACAGGTGACATACCGGGTATGAACCGGCTACTCTACCAACTGAGTTACGCCGCCATGTGGTCAAAAATTCCGGCATCGCCGAAATCAGCTTTGTTATTATATCCACATGAATTATTTTTGTCAAGTGAAATGTTTACATTTTTCGTAATTTTTTGGAAAAGCTGTTATGGAGGTGATCATTTTGGCAATTTGGAAAAAGGGTATGCTCTTTGGCCTTGGTGGCTGCGGCTATATGCTTTTGGAACTGCTTTGGCGCGGTTGGAGCCACGGCAGTATGTTCCTGGCAGGCGGAAGCTGCTTTTTGCTGTTAGGACAGCTAAACCGGGTCCAGCCCCGGCTGCGGTTCCCTGCCCGTGCCGCCATGGGTGCGCTGATCATTACCTCCGTGGAGTTATTGGCCGGGCTTGCTGTGAACCGCAGCTACCGGGTATGGGATTATCGACACCTGCCCTGGAATTTTTACGGGCAGATCTGCCTTCCCTTCTGCCTGCTGTGGCTGCCGGTAAGCCTTGGTGCCATGGTGCTCTACGAGTTGACGGACAAGACCCTCACAATCCATAAAGCAATTTGACCGGTGCGCCGGCTGCATAAAAATTAAAAATACAGTTCTTCTGCCACATTGCCGTGGACATACAGGCAAACTGCTTTTTTCATAAAGCCCTCAGTCACGCCGAACCGCTCCGCCAGCTCCCACAGCTCCGTACAGCCCTCTGCCACGGCGTCGTCCAGGTCGTCCACAGGCACCAGCCTGCGGATGGCCCATCGGTCCGCACGGTTCTCATGCCTCTGCCGCAGATCATAGGCAGAGTACCGATTATAAAAAGCCCCTGTGACACAGTGACCCAATTCATGGGCCAGTTTTGTGCGTTCATCGGCTTCATTCTTCAACTTTTTCGGATCAATGGCAATGAAACAAGTACCGTCATCGTCCATAATGGACAAAGCTTCCCTGCCGGAAAGTGCGAAGTGATCTACCGTAATATTCTCTTGTTGGGCAATGCGGTAGCACTCCTGCAACGTTTTCATTGGATCTCCTTTTTCCTTTCCCGCACAAAGGCGGCATACCGCCGAACATCCGCAAGATCCTCATCGCTGATGTTTTCACAGTCGCCAAAGAGGGCGAACTTCAATTCGGCTTCACTTACAGCGCGTCCGCGGTGGTCCGTGGGCGCGTTTTGCGTTTGCTTGCCAAGAAGCCAGTCGATAGACACGCCGAAATAGGCGGCAATCTTGGACAGGGTATCGGCAGACAAGCTCTGCTTGCGACCTGCTTTCAGGTCAGACAAAGATGCACGGCTGGCGCCGGCCTCCTTACACATGGTGGTGATGGAAACCTGCCTGTCGTTGCACAGGGTTTCAATGCGATTATACAAATCAGACATAATTGACAGCCCTTTCTTGTACGCTTCGCACAAATTTACGCATTTGCGTAATGCTACCCTTGACTTTTACGTTTTTGCGTAATATAATCCAGTCAGCAGGTCGTGAAAGCGTAATATTTTGGAGTGGATATCCCAATTGTATTACACTTTCGCGTAATTGTCAACACATTTTTGGCTTGGTTTTCCATCCAAAATGTAGCAAAAATACCGTCCTATAAACAGGACAGAAAGGACGCATAGACCATGGAACCCTGGCAACAGGAGCAACTGTGGCAGCTGCAGCTGGAACGGCATGCACAAAATCGGCAACGGTGCCAATGCTGTGATCGGCCCATCCAGACAGAGCTTTATCTGGACTTGTCCCCCTTTGGGTTGCAGGCCCTGGCCTGCGAACGCTGTGTGGAAGAACACATGCGTGCCACAGTTTCCTAAACTCACCGACAGAACTTTAATAACAACGGAGGATACATAATCATGTGCAAAAACAATGAAGACGCTTTGGTACAATGCCCCTATTACAAAGATGAGCAGCGCCAGATCATCCACTGCGAAGGCGTGGAGGACGGAACCGGGCTGCATCTTGGATTTTCCAACCGGGGACTACTGATGGGGTATAAGGATCGGTTCTGCCGCAACTGCTGGGATCAGTGCATGATCGCCAAAATGCTGAACCTGAAATACGACTACGTTCCGTAATGGCAACCAGCCCCAGGAGGTAACCCCATGGACAGAACCGATACCGCAAGACTGGAACGGCTGCAGCTTCTGGCAGATACCATTCTGGAAAAGCTGCAACACAAGGTAGAGCTGGAGGACCCGGCTCAGATGAACCCCCAATCTCTAAAACACATAACCGGTGTTATGAAGGACCTGCGGGATATTCAGCTGACACGGACTGACACCGACCGGGACGGGCTGCAGATCACAGTCCTTTGGGAAGGAGAGTTGGAACGATACAGTGAGTAAAACCTTGCGCATTGCGCCGCCGTCGCCCCGGCAGCAATGCTTTTTAACAGCCAAGACACGGCACGTGGGCTTCGGCGGTGCCCGGGGCGGCGGCAAAAGCTGGTCGGTCCGGACAAAAGCCAAGCTGCTGGCCCTTCGTTACGGCGGTATCCGCATTTTGATCGTGCGGCGCACCTATCCGGAGCTGATCAACAACCACATCCGTATTCTCTGCGCCGAGCTATCCGGTGTTGCTGTGTACCATGACCGGGATAAGCTGATCAGCTTTCCCAACGGCAGTATCATTCAATTTTCCTACTGCGACCGGGATTCCGATCTGGACCGGCTTCAGGGTGTGGAGTACGATGTGATTTTTTTGGACGAGGCCACCCAGCTTTCGGAGTACCAAATGAAAACCATTACCGCCTGTCTTCGTGGTGTCAATGATTTTCCAAAGCGGATCTACTACACCTGTAACCCCGGCGGCCAGGGACATTCGTACATCAAGCGGATCTTCATCGACAAAAAGTACCGGGAGGGGGAAGACCCCCGGGACTATACCTTTATCCAAAGCCTGGTCACGGACAACAAGGCACTGATGGCAGCCCAGCCCGGCTACATCAAGCAGCTGGAGGCGTTGCCGCCCAAGCTCAGGGAGGCATGGCTTTACGGACGGTGGGACATCTTCGAGGGTCAGTTTTTCGAGGATTTCCGCACCGAGCCCGATCCCCAAATGT
>JAZSPV010000017.1:0-28468 GCA_045537615.1 Faecousia sp.
ATTGGTATTCAGTTTTTCGCTCACCATAAGGGCGGCGGTTCTACCAAGAACGGTCGTGATTCCGAGGCTAAGCGTCTGGGCGTAAAGCGTGCTGACGGTCAGTTCGTTCTGGCTGGCAACATTCTGGTTCGCCAGAGAGGCACTCACATCCATCCCGGTGTCAATGTCGGTATCGGCAGCGATGACACTCTGTTCGCTCTGATTGACGGTACTGTCAAGTTCGAGCGCAAGGGCAAGGATCGTCGTCAGTGCTCCGTCTACGCTGTGGAGCAGTAATCACGGTTTTCCGTATAGCTTGCAATGGGCTGCTGCAAACTAATGCAGCAGCCCTTCTTTTTGAATTGAGAATTGATAATCGAGAATTGACGATTTTATCTATGTGACCCCGGAGGATCATTGTCAATTGTCTATTGTCAACTGTCCATTCTTTTCAGGAGGTTTTCTATGTTTGTAGATAAAGTTCGAATTACCGTCTGCGGTGGACGTGGTGGTGACGGCGCCGTTGCCTTCCACCGGGAAAAATACGTGGCATCCGGCGGTCCCGACGGCGGTGACGGCGGTCACGGCGGTAGTGTAATTCTACGCGTCAACGATAACCTGACCACACTGCTGGACTTCCGTTACAAGCGCAAGTACAGCGCCCAGTCCGGGCAAAACGGTCAGGGTCGGAATATGAGTGGTAAGCGCGGTGAACCCCTGATTATTCAGGTCCCCCGTGGCACCGTGGTCCGGGATGCCGAAACAAATCAGATCATTGTGGATATGTCCACCGGTGAAGACCACGTCATTGCCAAGGGCGGTCGCGGCGGATGGGGTAACGCCCACTATGCCACCCCCACCCGGCAAGTCCCCCGGTTTGCCAAGGCAGGCCTGGCCGGGCAGGAACGGGATGTCGTGCTGGAACTGAAGCTTTTGGCCGATGTCGGTCTGGTGGGTTTCCCCAATGTGGGTAAGTCTACCCTGCTGTCTGTCACCTCCAACGCCCGTCCCAAAATCGCCAACTACCATTTCACCACCCTGTTCCCCAATCTGGGTGTGATCTATGTGGATGAAGGCGTGTCCTTTGTCATGGCAGATATCCCCGGCATTATTGAAGGCGCTGCCGAGGGTGCAGGTCTGGGACATGATTTTCTGCGGCATATTGACCGCTGCCGGCTGCTGGTTCATGTCATTGACGTATCCGGCAGTGAGGGTCGGGATCCTGTGGAGGACTTTGACGCCATCTGCGAAGAGCTGCACAATTACAGTGTTGACCTTGGAGACCGCCCCATGATCGTGGCTGCCAACAAAGTTGACCTTCTCATGCCCGATTCCGACAATCTGGAACGGCTGCGTAAGCATGTGGAGGAAGCCGGTTGTGAACTGTATGAGATCAGCGCCGGCACCACCCAGGGCACACGAAACCTGATGCGCGTCGTAGCTGAAAAGCTGCGTACTCTGCCCCCTGTTACGATCTACGAACCGGAATATGTAGAAGTTATTCAGGAAGCCGGCGATCCCACAGAGCTGGAGATCGAGCATCTGGGCAGCACCTGGGTCATTACCGGCACATGGCTGGAACGGCTGATCATGAATATCAATTTTGACGACTATGAGTCGAGAAACTACTTCGATATGCAGCTGCATAAGTGCGGCCTGTTTAAGCGTCTGGAGGAAATGGGTATCCAGGACGGTGATGTGGTGGATATTTACGATATGCAGTTCGAATATCAGCGCTGATGGTATAAATATTTTTATAAAAGCTCCCTCCAACCTTGCATTGGAGGGAGTTTTGTTGTATAATATACGGATAAAAATGAACGTGAAGGGTGTGGATCATGGATTTTAAGGTTTTGGCGGTTGGCGATGTGGTGGGCAGACCCGGCATGGATCGGATCAGCCAATCTCTTCGCAGACTCAAGCTGCACACCCAGGCAGATTTTGTGGTGGTTAACGGCGAAAACGCCGCCGTGGTAGGCATGACACCCCAACAGGCAGAAGATATTTTTGATGCCGGAGCAGATGTGATCACCATGGGCAACCACACCTTTTCCAAACGGGAGATCGTGGACGATATGGAGGACAACCGCCGTATCCTGCGACCTGCCAACTACGCCCCTCAGTCACCGGGGTATGGTTGGGGCGTTTACGATTCCATGTACGGCGAAATCGCTGTGATTGACCTGCAGGGTCGGTGCAATATGGATTACGGCCCGGACAATCCCTTCCTGACAGTTGAAAAGATTTTAGCCAACCTTGATACAAAGCTGGTCTTTGTGGAGATTCATGCAGAGGCAACCTCTGAAAAGCTTGCTATGGGCTATATGCTGGACGGACGGGTCAGTGCCGTTTGGGGTACTCACACCCATGTTCCCACCGCCGATACGCAAATTCTTCCCAAAGGCACAGGCTATGTGACTGATTTGGGTATGACAGGACCGCAACACTCGGTTTTAGGCATTCAGCCTCACCTTTCCATTGCAAAATTCCGGGGTGATCTGACCGAGCGCTATCGCTGGGCAGAGGGCCCCACCAAGCTGGAGGCTGTTTTGTTCACGGTGGATACCGAAACAGGTCTGTGTAAGAAGGTGGAAAGGGTGGATATCTGTGATTAAAATTCTCCACAGTGCCGATTGGCATCTGGATGCTCCCCTGCAGCTTCACCGCCCGGAACAGGCCCGGTTGCTGCGCAAGGCCCTGCAAGGCATTCCTGCACAGATTAACAAGATTCTCCGGCAGGAGCAGTGCGATATGATGCTCCTCAGCGGTGATCTTTTTGACGGTGCCTATGCCGCCGATACCCTGAAAAGCCTAAAAAATGCCCTGGCAGAAGCTGCTGTCCCCGTATTTATTAGCCCGGGTAACCATGATTATATCGGTGGCAACAGCCCCTGGCTCCAGGAACTGTGGCCGGAAAATGTCCACATTTTCACCCGTCCTGAAATAGAGGCTGTGGATGTGCCGTCTTTGGACTGCTGTGTATACGGCGCAGGCTATGTGGGTATGGACTGTCCCGGACTCCTGCAGGATTTCCGTTCCACACACACTTCCCGGTATGCCATAGGCGTGCTTCACGGCGACCCCACACAAACCGGTTCTCCCTACTGTCCTGTTACTGTCCAACAAGTAGCCCAATCGGGCCTTGATTACTTAGCCCTGGGCCATATCCACAAGGCTGGCTCCTTCCGCTCCGGCGCTACCCTGTGCGCCTGGCCCGGATGTCCTATGGGCCGCGGCTATGACGAACAAGGCGAAAAGGGGCTCTACATTGTCACTTTAGATGATACCGCCTCCATCCGCTTTGTGCCTTTGGACACCCCAAGGTTCTATGATCTGGATGTACCGGCTACACAGTCTTTAGATTCTGTTTTGCCTCCTGTTGGCAACGGAGATTTCTACCGCATCACCTTCACCGGACCTTCTGATCCTTTGGACTTGAACGCTATCCGGGCCCAATATGCTCACTTTCCCAACCTGCTTCTACGCGACCAAACGGTACCTCCCACCGATATCTGGGCGAGTGCCGGAGAGGACACCTTTGAAGGCATGTATTTCAAGCAATTGCAGGATGCTCTGGAAAACAGTTCCGGGGAGGATGCCAGGCACATTCGGCTGGCTGCACAAATCTCCCGCCAGCTGTTGGACGGTCAGGAGGTGGAACTGCCATGAGAATCTATTCCATGACCGCCACCTTCGGCAAATTGGAACACCAAACGCTGACCCTGGAGCCGGGACTGAATGTGATCAGCGCCCCCAACGAGTGGGGCAAAAGCACCTGGTGCGCCTTCCTGGTCGCAATGCTCTACGGCATTGACACCAGAGAACGCAGTAAGCAAGGTTCCCTTGCTGACAAGGAGCGCTATGCTCCCTGGTCCGGCAGCCCTATGTCCGGACGGATCGACCTGAACTGGAACGGACGGGACATCACCATTGAGCGCTCTACCCGTGGACGCACTGTATTCGGTGATTTTAAAGCATACGAAACAGATACCGGGCTTTCTGTTCCGGAGCTCACCGCCACCGGCTGTGGAGAAACGTTGCTGGGCGTAGAAAAATCCGTATTCACCCGGGCAGGCTTTATCCGGCTGACGGATATGCCCGTCAGTGAGGACGATGCCCTGCGCCGTCGGCTCAACGCCCTTGTAACCACCGGTGATGAAAGCGGTGACAGTGATGCACTGGAGCAAAAGCTCCGGGATCTGAAAAATCGCTGCCGCCATAACAAGACCGGAAGACTTCCCCAACTGGAAGCCCAACGCAATATCCTTATGGGCAAGCTGGGGCAGCTGCAGCAGTTACAAACCCAAAACCAACACATTACCGGCCGTCAGGATGCCACAAGCCAACAGATCCGGCTTTTGGAGAATCATCTGACTGCTCTTACTTATGAAGCAGCCCAGGAGGATGCACGTCGGGTTGCCGCCGCCGGTGACGCCTGCCGGCAGGCACAGCAGCGCTATGAAGCCCAGGCTGCCCTTTGCCAGGATCTTCCCACCCGGGAGGTCGTCCAGGAGAATATCCACCAACTGGAACAGCTGCGGCTGCAACAATCCGAAGCCCTGCCCTGTCCTCCCCAAAGGCCGGAGGCCCCCGCTGCCTTTACAGGCATGACACCGGAACAGGCTCTGCAGCAGGCGACAGAGGACAAAGATTCCTTTGACAAGCTTTCCCGGTTCCCTCTTTTTCTGATTCTCAGCATTCTTTTCGCCTTGAACGGAGGCATCGTCCTTCTTCTGGCGGATTGGAAATTCTCTCTCCCCTTTCTTCTGATCGCAGGGGCGTTATTAGCAGCCCATCTGCGAAAAAAGGCAGTACAGCGCCGTAAACGAAAAGCGCTGACGGATCGGTATCCAGGGTTAACGCCGGACCTTTGGGTTCAAACCGCCCGGGATTATCAAACCCAGGTTGCCACCTACGGACAGCAGCAGGCCGCACACAGCGCCATACTTGAACAAAGCGAACGTCTGGACAGTTGGCGCAAAACCCTTTCCATGTATGAGGCTCTGGAAAATGCCCGGCTTAGCTGGGAGCAGGCAAAGGCCCATGCGGAAGCCGTTTCCCTTATGGCAAAAACTGCGCAACCCCCTGCCTTTACCGACACTCTCACATTTAGCACCGAGGACACCCGGCAACGCCTTGCACAGGCCACCGCTGAGCATCATCAGCTGCACCTGCAGCAAGGGCATATTCTGGGGCAGATGGAAGCTTTGGGCCAGGAAACCACCCTCCAGCAACAGTTGGAGGATCTGCAAAAGCGTATCGGTCAGCTGGAGGATATCTACACCGCTGTTACCATCGCAATGGAGACCCTTTCTGCAGCTTCCGATGCTCTGCAGCGTAAATTTGCTCCCAGGATCTCCCAACGGGCACAAGCCTTGTTCGCCCAGCTCACCGGCAACCGATATGACCGGCTGCTTTTAGGCGAAGATCTGCGTATCAGCGCAGGGGCCAAAGACGAGGATGTGCTTCGCTCCGATCTGTGGCGCAGCGATGGAACGGTGGACCAGTTGTACCTTGCGCTGCGGCTGGCCGTAGCAGAGGAATTGACATCCCATGCTCCGCTGGTTCTGGACGATGCCCTGGTGCGTTTCGACGATTCCCGTCTTGCCAATGCCATGGAAGTGCTGACAGAAGCGGGCCAAAACAAACAGGTTATTCTTTTCACCTGCCACGGTAGAGAAGAAAACTATCTGTGATTTTCCTGTCTTCAGGTGCATAGCATAAAGAAATCTTAACAGAAAGGAATTTACATATATGGATTTCATTCTTATGGAACCTACTCTCAGAGAGGTAACTTTGCTTGCTGTGATTTTGCGAATCACTGTAGCCGTCATCGTTGGCGGCCTAATCGGACTGGAGCGCGGCATGAAGAACCGCCCTGCCGGTCTTCGTACCTACATGGTAGTGAGTCTAGGTGCATGTCTGGTTATGATGACCAACCAGTATGTTTGCCAGGTATTTCACACCGGTGACCCGGTGCGTATGGGCGCCCAGGTGGTCAGCGGCATCGGTTTCTTGGGTGCCGGCACCATCATCGTTACCCGCCGCAATCGTATCAAGGGTCTGACAACTGCCGCCGGCCTGTGGGCCGCAGCCGGCGTAGGTCTGGCCATTGGCATGGGCTTTTATGAAGCAGCCCTGATCGGCGGCTTTGCCATTTTCGCCGTTATGACCCTGCTGCAAAAAATGGACAACAAAATGCACCGCAAGACCAAGGTGATCGAAATTTATGTGGAACTCAATCAGGAGTGTCCCCTTGGCGACTTCCTCCGGGATATCCGTTCCCGGGAAATTGATGTACGGGATACCATGCGTGAGCACGACTCCGACAGCGAAGACGGCAGCCGGGCTTACATCACCACATTGAAGCTGCAAAAACGGCAAAACCATTTGGAGATCATCGAGGATATTCGTACCATCCCCGGCGTTTCCTATTTGGAAGAACTGTAAAAACAGCGCTGCTGCCTAAATAGGCAGCAGCGCTTTTTTGATAAGCAGGGTTGCATACAGGGTCATCCCAGCACAGGCAGTACCAGACCGAGCACCAATACAATTGCCAAGAAACCAGCCAAAATCATGCAAAATAGACGTACAGTTTCCTTTTTCATCTTACATGCTCCTTACTTGGTATTCTTCTCCAGGGCCAGGGTTTTGGTGGTCTGATCGCAGACCTCGGCAGGTCCCCAGTACTGAATCGCGCCGGGATAGGTGTAGCAGTTTTCAACCGCCCACTGGGCTCTGTTGGCCTCAAAGAACTTGAAAGGTGCGCCCTCCAGTTCCACCAAAGCCTTGCGAATCACGGGCTTGTCAGCGCCGTGACGGCGTTCCATATTCATCATCTTAGTGATGGGCATACCGCCGGCAACCCATTCCTCAGCAGGTGCCTGCAGATTGGAAACCTTGGACAGATAGCCGGTATAACCGTACTGGATCAGCATGAAGGCATTGTAGCCCAGGCTGTAGCAGTAGTCAGCATCAAAATTGGAGGGGAAAGCACAGCGGCCTTCGTAGCCCAGGAAATGATGCAGAGGGGAGAACTTGCCGTTATAAGTGCCTGCTGCCTTACGCTGTGCCAGATTTTCCTTAACCATGGCAGAGAACAGCTTCTCGGACTCAATCAGAGAAACCTGCACGTTGCCGTGGGGATCGCGCTCCAGGAACAGCTGCTGCTGAATGGCCTCGGGCAAAATGGCAAACACAGCCATAGAAGCCTTGGTCAAACCGGCTTCAATAAAATCGTACTTATCCTTCCAGGTGGGAAGCGCATTAAATGCGTCAGCCTTGCTGCCTGCCAGCAGTTCATTGATTTCAGCGATCAGCACAGAGAACTCGGGAACAAACTCCACGATGCCCTCGGGAATAATGGCAACGCCAAAGTTCCAGCCCTTGGCTGCACGGTTTGCTACGGAATCAGCAATGTAGTCCGTCAGCTGTGCCAAAGACAGCTTCTTGGCTGCCACTTCCTCACCGATGAGGCAGACGTTGGGCTGGGTCTGCAATGCACACTCCAATGCCACATGGGAAGCACTGCGGCCCATGACCTTAACAAAGTGCCAATACTTCTTTGCAGAGTTGGCATCCCGCTCGATGTTACCGACGATCTCCGCATAGGTCTTGGTTGCAGTATCGAAACCGAAGGAGCACTCAATATCCTCGTTCTTCAGGTCGCCGTCGATGGTCTTGGGGCAGCCGATGACCTGAACGCCGGTCTTATGGGCAGCAAAGTACTCCGCCAGGACGGCTGCGTTGGTGTTGGAGTCATCGCCGCCGATAATAACAACAGCGGTAATGCCGTGCTTCTTGCAAACCTCTGCCACAACCGCAAACTGCTCCTCGGTCTCCAGCTTGGTTCTGCCGGAGCCAATGATGTCAAATCCGCCGGTGTTTCTGTATTGGTCGATATAGGCATCATCAAATACTACATAATCGTCTTCCAACAAACCGCTGGGGCCACCCTTAAAACCATACAGAACATTGTCCTTGTCCGTGGCCTTCAGTGCATCATACAGGCCACAGATAACATTATGACCGCCGGGTGCCTGACCGCCGGAAAGGATGACGCCTACCACCTGCTTTTTGGGCACAGAGGTGTTCTGACCCTTTTCAAAGGTGATTTCATTCTTACCATAGGTGTTAGGGAAAAGTGCCTGGATCTTCTCCTGGTCCGCAACGCTCTGGGTTGCGTCGCCATTTTTTACACAGATTTCAGAAATTCCGTTTCTAAGCATGCCCGGAAGCTTGGGCGCGTACTGGTATCTGGCCAGCTGCAGTGCGGATGCCTTCATAAGTAACACTCCTTCAATCATTTTGCGTAAAACGCTATATTGAGAATTATACGTCATTTTCCTCCAAAGGTAAATAGTTATTTCATATTTTTGTGAAAGTTGCAAAATCCAGCCCCAAAAACATGTTTTGAAATATTTACATTGATATATTGCAATGCAAAAAAAATATGTTATAATGATAGTTGACAAAATGCGGGTGAACACGCTTTACCTGCTTATATTAGAAAGGATTGATTCCAATGGCTCTTGTAACTACTACCGAAATGTTCAAGAAGGCTTACGACGGCGGCTATGCTGTCGGCGCTTTCAACGTCAACAACATGGAGATCGTCCAGGCCATCACCGAGGCTTGCCGTGAGGAGAACGCGCCTGTGATCCTGCAGGTTTCCAAGGGCGCTCGCGCCTACGCAAACCATACTTACCTGGTGAAGCTGGTAGAGGCTGCTGTTCTGGAGTGCCCCGATATCCCCGTTGCTCTGCACCTGGATCACGGTGACAGCTTCGAGACCTGCAAGTCCTGCATCGACGGCGGCTTTACCTCCGTTATGATCGACGCTTCCTCCAAGTCCTTCGAGGAAAACATCGAGATCACCAAGAAGGTCGTTGAGTACGCCCACGATCACGGTGTCGTTGTTGAGGCTGAGCTGGGCTCCCTGGCCGGTATTGAGGACGAGGTCAACGTTTCTGCCGAGGCTGCTTCCTACACCCGTCCCGAAGAGGTTGAGGAATTTGTTACCCGCACCGGTTGTGACTCTCTGGCAATCGCTATCGGCACTTCCCACGGTGCTTACAAGTTCACTCCCGAGCAGTGCACCGTCAACGAGCAGGGTATCCTGGTTCCTCCCGCTCTGCGCTTCGATGTGCTGGAGGAAGTAACCAAGCGTCTGCCCGGCTTCCCCATCGTTCTGCACGGTTCCTCCTCCGTTCCTCAGGAGTACGTGGCTATGGTCAACGCCAACGGCGGCAAAATGCCCAATGCCATCGGCGTTCCCGAGGAGCAGCTGCGTAAGGCTGCCGCCCTGTCTGTTTGCAAGATCAACATCGACTCCGATCTGCGTCTTGCCATGACCGGCACCATCCGCAAGTTCTTCAATGACGAGCCCTCTAAGTTCGATCCCCGTGAGTACCTGAAGCCCGCTCGTGCCAACATCAAGGAAGTCGTTCGCCACAAGCTGGTCAACGTTCTGGGTTGCGCAGGCAAGGCATAATAATCCCAACATAACATTTGGCCTCCCTCATCCGAGGGAGGCCCTTTCTGTGTTGATTCGTATCAACGAGAAATTCCTGTTCATTTTTCTAGCACTTGTAATGTTCCCCAAAATGTGGTAAACTAAATTGATTATATTCCTTTGGAGGCATTTATATGCTGTTTTATACTTTTCCGTAGCATATTCTCCATAGCAAAAAACCACTAACCAAAATGGAGGAAATGTTATGTCAACCTTAGAACAAGAGATCAGCCGGCGCAGGACCTTTGCCATTATCTCCCACCCCGATGCCGGTAAAACAACATTAACCGAAAAATTTCTGCTGTACGGCGGTGCCATTGCCCAGGCCGGTGTGGTCAAGGGCAAGAAAAATTCCCGCGCTGCCACCTCTGACTGGATGGAGATTGAAAAGCAGCGTGGTATTTCCGTCACCTCTTCTGTGATGCAGTTCCAGTATGGCGGCTTTTGCATCAATATTCTGGACACCCCCGGTCACCAGGACTTTTCCGAGGACACTTACCGCACATTGATGGCGGCAGACTCGGCTGTCATGGTTATCGACGGTGCAAAGGGCGTAGAGCCCCAGACA
Source organism: Faecousia sp. (assembly GCA_045537615.1). Lineage (GTDB taxonomy): Bacteria > Bacillota > Clostridia > Oscillospirales > Oscillospiraceae > Faecousia. The sequence continues at coordinate 10,062 of JAZSPV010000017.1, forward strand.
CGAAAGCTTTTTAAGGTCTGTGCCATGCGCCACATCCCCATCTTCACATTTATCAACAAGATGGACCGGGAGACCCAAGACCCCTTTGACCTTCTGGACGAGGTGGAACGGGAACTGGGCATCGACACCTATGCCATGAACTGGCCTATCGGCTGCGGTAAAGATTTTCAGGGTGTTTATGACCGGGAAAACAGTCAATTGCTGTTTTTCTCCGGTCTTAACGGCAAAGCCAAGGCAGACAAGCTGGCTGTAGACCTGTACGACCCCCAGGTAGCAGCACTTTTGGACAGCGAAACCAAGCATCAGCAGCTAATCGACGATGTGGAGCTGCTGTCCGCCGGTCGGGAAATGGACCTGGAAGCGGTACGCAACGGCACACTCAGCCCGGTATTTTTCGGATCGGCGCTGACCAACTTCGGTATCGAACCTTTCCTGGAGGCCTTTTTGAAGCTGACACCCCCTCCCCTGTCCCGTACCGCCGATTGCGGTCTTGTGGATGCATTTAGCCCAGACTTCTCGGCCTTTGTATTTAAGATCCAAGCCAATATGAACAAGGCCCACCGGGACCGGCTGGCATTTATGCGAATCTGCTCCGGAAAGTTCCAGCGGGATACAGAATACTACCACATGCAGGGCAGCAAGAAGATGCGCCTGTCCCAGCCCCAACAGCTGATGGCTGCAGAGCGTGAAATCGTGGAAGAAGCCTATGCCGGCGACGTGATGGGCGTATTTGACCCGGGTATTTTCGCCATCGGCGACACCATTACCGTTCCGTCCAAAAAATTCCTGTACTCCGTCATCCCCTCCTTTGCGCCGGAACACTTCAGCCGGGTTTCCGCCAAGGATTCCATGAAGCGCAAGCAGTTTGTCAAAGGAACAGAGCAGATAGCGCAGGAAGGTGCCATCCAGATTTTCAAAGTGCCCAACTCCGGTATGGAGGAGGTCATTGTAGGTGTCGTGGGTACACTACAGTTTGATGTGTTCCAGTACCGGATGAAGAACGAATACGGCGTGGATCTGCGGATGGAAGGCCTTCCCTACGAAGAGATTCGACTGATTGACAGCTATCCCGGCCAACTTTCCGACCTGAACCTGGGTTCGGACGCAGAGCTGTTGGAAGATTACCGTGGCAGAAGCCTTTTGGTCTTCTCCAGCTATTGGGCCATCGACTTTACCATTAAGCGCAATCCCGGCCTGGTTCTCAAGGAGATCGTGGTCGAAGAAGGATAATCATAACAGGGCGTGTTGCAGTTTGCAACACGCCCTGTTTTTTAATACTGTGTGGGAGTAATATGCCAGATTTCCTCAGCATACTGCCGAATCGTACGGTCAGAAGAGAACTTGGCTCCGCTTGCTACATTGATCAGGCACTTTCTGCCGAAGGCAAGGCGGTCAGCGTAATCCCGGTTGGCACGAAGCTTTGCTTCCAGGTAGGATTCATAATCCATCAGCAGGAAGTAGTGGTCGGCTTGGTGCCAGGATGTGCCATCGAGCAATGCTTGGTACAGCTCCCGCTGGTCGTTATCCGTAGGCACAGTGCCGTCGATCAGCGTATCCATGGCTCGATGGAGACGGTCATTGTGATCGTAGATCCAACGGGGGTTATAGGTAGCCTTGCTATTATTGATCACATCCACGGTAGCACCGAAGATGTAATTGTTCTCCATGCCGGCTTCCTTGACGATCTCCACATTGGCACCGTCCAGTGTACCCAGGGTCACAGCACCGTTGAGCATGAGCTTCATATTACCGGTGCCGGAAGCCTCCGTGCCAGCAGGAGAAATCTGTTCAGAGATATCCGCAGCAGGGATGATGTGCTCGGCATAGGAGCAGTTATAGTTCTGAACAAAAACCACCTTCAGCTTATCGTGCATATCGGGGTCATTGTTGATCATCCGGGCGATCCGGTTGATATAACGGATGATTGCCTTGGCACGGGCGTAGCCGGGAGCAGACTTGGCGCCAAACAGATACACTGTGGGCTGGAAGTCCTGCAGGCTGCCGTCCTTTAGACGGAAGTAGATATCCACAATGGAAAGCGCATTCAAAAGCTGGCGCTTATACTCATGCAGGCGCTTGACCTGTACATCAAAGACAAAGTCGGGATTCAGCTTGATGCCCTCTTTTTCGGCAATCACAGCACACAGCTGTTCCTTCTTCTGCCGCTTGACAGCATTAAACTGGCGAACCATATCATCGTCGATCATAGGCTTGAGCTTATTCAGCCGGTCCAAATCACCCAGGAAGTCACCGCCGATTCGGTACTTGATAAGCTGGGTCAGCTCCGGGTTGCACAGACCCATCCAGCGGCGCGGTGTTACGCCGTTGGTCTTATTCTGGAACCGCTCCGGGAAGGCAGCATACCAATCCTTAAAGCAATCGTCCTTCAAAATCTGAGAGTGAATTTCAGCCACGCCGTTGACATAGCTGCCCACATATACACTGAGGTTTGCCATGTGTGCGGTGTTATCACGGACAATAAACAAGCCGGGATGCTCGTTCTTAAGCCGCTCATCGATCCGCACAATGATATCTACAATTTCCGGCACCACACTGCCCAGCAAATCCAAAGGCCACTTCTCCAGCGCCTCACCCATAACGGTGTGGTTGGTGTAGGAGAAGGTCTTTTGCGCAATGGCAAAGCTCTGCTCAAAATCCATGCCCTCCAGCATCAGCAGCCGTATCAATTCCGGAATGGACATAGCAGGATGGGTATCGTTCAGCTGCACGGCATAGAAATCTGCGAAATGGCTCATATCGTTACCGTGGACAGACTTATAGACCCGAAGGATATCCTGCAAGGAGGCAGAGGACAGCACATACTGCTGCTTGATACGCAGCCGCTTGCCCTCCCAGGTGGAGTCGTTGGGGTACAGAACACGGGTGATATCCTCAGCCTTGTTCTTCTGGGTCAGGGCACGCAAATAATCCTGATCGTTGAAGGCATTGAAGTCCAATTCCTCCTCCGCTTCGCACTGCCACAGACGCAATGTGCCGATATTGTTGGTGCCATAGCCGATAACAGGCACATCATAAGGAACAGCCAAGACCGTATGGTCCGGGAACTTAACCTTGACGGTGTGGTGATAGCGGCGGTAGGACCAGGGATCTCCGTACTTTGCCCAGTCATCCGCTGCCTCGACCTGGCTGCCATTGGCATCAAACTTCTGCTTGAACAAGCCAAAGCGGTAGCGCAGACCGTAGCCGGACAGCGGTATATCCGTGCTGGCCGCACTGTCCAGGAAGCATGCAGCAAGGCGGCCCAGGCCGCCGTTGCCCAAAGCAGCATCCTCAATATCCTCTAAGATCGCCAAATCCACACCCTGCTCAGCAAACAGCTGCTTCATCTCGTCCAGAATACCAAGGTTGTAAAGATTGGAATACACCAGCCGTCCAATCAGGTATTCAGCAGAAATATAGTAGGCCTTTCTCTGATGCATACGGACGTGCTTACTGTGATTCCAATTCTCGCTGACAGCCATCATCACGGCGCTGCTCAGGGCTTCGTGAAGCTCCTCAGCAGAAGCTTCCCGCAAAGAGACGTCATAGGTAAATTTCAGACGTGCTTCGGTCATCTTCAATATATTCAGGCAATTATAGCTCATACTCCATTCTCCTTATCCGCAAGGCGACCGTAAAGTCGGGTCAGCCCATATATCTTTTTTGCCAAATCATCGGAATAGCTGCCCGGTAATGTGCGCCACACCCAGTTGTTTCCAGTGGTGCCAGGGGTGTTCATCCGGGCCTCTGCCCCCAAACCCAACCAATCCTGCAGGGGGATAACGCATAGATTACTGACACTGCCCAGGGCCGTGCGAATTACGCCCTGTACAAATCCCTCTTCCTCAGAAAGGCACATATATGCTTTGGCATAAGCCACCGCTTCGGCAGGTGCCGTATCAAGCCACTGGCCCATGGTCATGTTGTCGTGGGTGCCGGTATAGCAAACCGTGTTCTGTATATAAGTATGGGGCAGGTACTCGGAAGGTTCCCGGGAATCGAAAGCAAATTCCAACACCTTCATACCGGGGAAACCGGAAGCATCCCGCAAATCCAGTACTTCCTGGGTCAAAAAGCCCAAGTCCTCCGCGATGAGCCGCAGTTCGGGAAGGGCCTCCTTTACTGCATTGACAAAATCCATACCGGGGCCCTGAATCCACTTACCGTTTCTGGCAGTGGCATCGCCGTAAGGCACTGCCCAGTAAGATTCAAAACCGCGGAAATGATCCAGCCGTACCACATCGTACAGTTTCCCTGCTGCTGCTAACCTGCGGATCCACCAGAGGTAGCCATCCTTTTTCATTATATCCCAACGGTACAGGGGGTTTCCCCACAGCTGTCCGTCTTCACTAAAAGCATCGGGGGGACAGCCCGCCACCGCTTCGGGTTCCATTTTTTCATCCAGCTGGAACAGCTCCGGACTGCACCAAACCTCCACCGAATCCAGTGGCACATAGATCGGCACATCTCCAATGATCCGGATATCCTTTTGGCTGGCATGGACCCGAAGTGCATCCCATTGCTTGTAGAAAAGATACTGGACAAAGCAATAAAAACGAATTTCTTCGCGCAGCTTCTGACGGGCGTTCCATACCGCATCGGCTTCCCGGCGCTTCAGTCCTTCCTCCCACTGATACCAGGGCTTGCCCCCAAAAGCATCCTTTAGGGCCATATACAGCGCAAAGTCCGGTAGCCAACTGCTGTTTTCTTCCATAAAGTGATCCAATGCCTGTGCATCATCAAACCGGCTGTATGCCATACGTAAAACACCCAGTCGGTTTTCATACAAAAGGCCAAAATCTACCCGGTCTTCCCTGTCACCCCAGCAAACACTTGCCAGTTCCTGTGCCAAAAGCAGGCCCTCTTCCACAAGCATGTCAAGGTCGATCAGGTAGTGGTTTCCTGCAAAGGTAGAACAGGATTGGTAAGGAGAATCACCGTAGCCGGTTGGATTTAACGGAAGCATCTGCCAGTTGCTCTGGCCGGCATTGCTTAAAAAATCAATAAAATCATGGGCGTTCTTTCCCATCGTTCCCACGCCGTAGGGACCAGGCAAGGATGTAATATGCATTAAAATGCCGCTTTCGCGCATAAGCTCTCTCCTATCGTGGGAAATTAAGGTCTGTCCGGCACCATCAAAGCCAAAAAATTTTAGCCAAAAAGCACGTAAATTCCCCCATATTATACCCATATAGGATAATACGAAACCGCCTTTTTGTCAAGATGAAGCGGCCATTCTCTCCACTGGCAAAACCATGAAATATCCACCATGCGGTGCCGTGGTTTTAGATGTTTTATAAAGTCTAAAACGGGTCTGCCCGAAGGCAGACCCGTTTATAAGTAGACTGTATAAAATTATGCTTCCAGGTTGATCCCGGTCTCCTTATTGAAGACGTGGCATACATTGCCGGCAAAGCCGACCTTAACCGTAGCACCGGCACTCAAAGCAGCGACCTCAGCACCGGTCATGTTCATGGTGGAGACGATCACAATTACGTCCTTGCCCATGATGTCAACGTGCAGGTGGACAGAGGAGCCCATCAGCTCGTTCACTTCGATCTTAGCCTCGATGCCGTCCTCAGCCAGCATGATGTGTTCAGGACGGATACCCAGATGTACATCCTGGGGCTCTACATTGTTTTTCTTCAGGGCAGCCTGCTTCTCCTCGGACAGCTCAACAACATGACCACACAGCTCAACGGCATACTTGTCGTCAACCTTGATCAGCTTGCCGTCGAAAATGTTCATCTGGGGAGAGCCAATGAAGCCTGCAACAAACAGGTTATGCGGATGATCGAACACATCCTGGGGTGTGCCGACCTGCTGGATGAAGCCGTCCTTCATGATAACGATACGGTCGCCCAGGGTCATAGCCTCAGTCTGGTCGTGGGTAACGTACACAAAGGTGGTGTTAATGCGCTCGCGCATCTTAATGATCTCTGCACGCATCTGGTTACGCAGCTTGGCGTCCAGGTTGGACAGAGGCTCGTCCATCAGCATGACCTTGGGGTCACGGACGATTGCGCGGCCGATGGCAACACGCTGACGCTGACCGCCGGACAGAGCCTTGGGCTTACGGCCCAGGTACTGGGTGATGTCCAGAATCTCAGCAGCTTCCTTAACCTTGCGGTCAATCTCCGCTCTGGGAGTATGACGCAGCTTCAGGGCGAAAGCCATGTTGTCGTAAACAGTCATGTGGGGGTACAGTGCGTAGTTCTGGAAGACCATTGCAATATCGCGGTCCTTGGGAGCTACGTCGTTGACCAGTTTGTCACCGATCCACAGCTCACCGTCGGAGATCTCTTCCAGACCGGCGATCATACGCAGAGTGGTGGACTTGCCGCAGCCGGAAGGTCCAACCAGAACAACGAATTCCTTGTCGGCGATCTCCAGGTTGAACTCCTGAACAGCGACGACGCCCTGCTCAGTGACCTGCAGCTTTGCCTTCTCTGCCTGACGCTCCAAGTAAGCCTGGTAAGCAGCGGGGTCCTTCTTCAGCTTCTCGACCTGCTTTGCCTTCTTCTTGTTGCGCTTGATGTCGTCTCCGCTAAACGGATAGACCTTCTTGACGTTCTTTAGGGTTACACTTGCCATGTTTTCACGACTCTAAGCATACCGACTCCTCGCGTATGCTCTCACTGGGGCCGAGTAAAACAGCCACGCAGCATTACGACAGGTCTCCACACTGCCGCACCGTGAGTCTAACGGTTATTATTTTCCTCCTTTAGTGACATAGAAAGTCTATTGTGTGGAGTAGAACATCCTATGCCCGGATGCTATAATAATACCACAAGAAACCACCATATGCAATGGTGGTTTCATACAGTTTTACAGCCTCTTTTTTGGCTATTTTGACATATTGCACACAACCTGCACAGGCCCGTCTGCCTGCCTTATCAAAGCAGCGCTGTAATAGGTCTGCATTGCCTGTTCCAGAGTCAGGACATCTGCAACCCCGGCGGTTTCATAACACGAATGCATGGCCAGCTGTGCAAGGCCGATATCTACCGACGGCACAGAAATATGGCTCAGGGAAATGGAGCCTAAGGTAGAGCCCCCAGGCAGGTCCGCCCGATTGTAATAGGTCTGCACCGGAACATCAGCCTTTTGGCACACCGAACGGAATACTGCAGCGGTCATGCCGTCTGTTGTATAGCGCTGATTGGCATTGAATTTGATGACCACACCGCCACCCATAACCGGCGCATTGTTTGCATCGGCATACTCAGGATGGTTGGGATGCAGCGCGTGGGCATTGTCGGCAGATACCATGAAGGAGTTGTGCAGAAGCCGGCTTTTATCCAATCCCAGACCGCGGCAGATCCGGTCCAAAACCGCTTCCAAAAGTGTGGAGTCGGCGCCCTGAACAGAAGAGGATCCCACCTCCTCGCTGTCAAACACGCATAGCACCGGAATCGCCTGGCTTTCCCGGGCATGCAGGAAGCCCTGGGTGCAGCACCAGGCACACAGCAGGTCATCCAAGGCCGCAGAAGAGAGATATTCCCCCTCTATGCCCCAGACCGTGGCTTTTTGCCGGACATACAGGTACAGATCGTGGCCCAGTATCTTCCCGCCGGCTGCCTGCTCCAAAAGAGCCCACAGCTTACCGGCAGCATGCTCACCGCCTACCAGCGGCAGGGTATCCACCGCTGGATTCCAGGTATAACCTTCGTTGACAGTCCGGTTCATGTGGATGGCCACATTGGGAATCAGCAGCAAATCCCGGTCAATATCCACCAGGCGGCTTTCTATCCCTTTTGCAGTTTCCACCATCACTCGACCTGCCACAGACAGAGGCCTGTCCAGCCACGGTGCCATCAGCATACCGCCGTACTTCTCCGTAGCCAGCCGGGTATATTTGCCGGTCAGTTCTCCGTTTTCCTTGATCTTGAACCCAGGGCGGTCAGAATGAGATGCACTGAGCATAAAGCCCCTGGGCGCAGTCCTGGGCACACGGAAGGCCACCAACCCGGTGCCACCCCGGACCAAATAATACTTTCCTCCGGGCGTAAGCTGCCAGTCAGCACCCTCATCCAGGGCAGTGTAGCCTGCTTGCTCCAACTGCTCCGTCAGAGCCTCTACCCCGTGGTACACACTATGGGATCGGTCTAAAAAATCAATCAGTCTTTCCAATTTGCTGTCCATGGTATTCCTCCCATGCATTTGTTTGCTCATTATTTTACACCTTTTCCGTTTCTCAGTCAACAGCCCGTAGGGATGCGGAATCTATTTTTCATATATTTGTTTTGTTTTTGTCGTTTTTTGTTATTTTCTCCCGTTTTTTGTCGAACGATTGTTTCCGTTTTTCCTTGCAAATTCGGACGCATTATGCTAAATTATATTTGTCGCAACACAGCGGTGCCTGCACCGCTTATCATAATGGGGGTATACTATATTAGGTCAGGAGAGGACGCAATGGACAATCTAGCAACCGTAATCATCGCAGATAATACAGAAGAATTTTGCACCGGGCTGACTGCCGCACTGCAACGGGCCGGTGGATTTCAAGTTTTGGGGACCGCCACAGATGGGGAACAGGCGATCCGCATGGTGGCAGAACGCAAGCCCCGGATCCTGGTGCTGGATCTGATGCTGGCAAAACAGGACGGACTGAGCGTATTAAAGGCTATCTCCGGCATGGAGCATAAGCCTGTCACTTTGGCTACATCCCGGTTTGTCACAGACTATGTGGCTGCGGCAGCAGCGAATTTGGGGGTTCGCTATCTGATGATGAAGCCCTGTGACATGACAGCACTTGTGGAACGGCTGGAGGAGATCCGCGGTGGGGAGATTCCGCGTCAGAACACCCTTCGGCCCAGCACAGACACCAGCATCGAGTCTATGGTCACCAGCGTGATCCATGAGATCGGTGTCCCTGCCCACATTAAGGGCTATCAATATCTCAGAGAAGCCATCATTATCGCAGTCAATGACATGGATGTGATCAACGCCATTACCAAGGTATTATATCCCCAGGTGGCAAAGACATTCCAGACCACGCCCTCCCGGGTGGAGCGAGCCATCCGCCATGCCATTGAGGTTGCATGGGACAGAGGGGATCTGGATACCTTGCAAAGATTTTTTGGGTATACTGTCAGCAATACCAAGGGAAAACCGACCAATTCGGAGTTTATTGCGCTAATAGCCGATAAGCTTCAGTTGCAGCTAAAGGGTGCCAAAGCTGTGCACATGTAATTCCTGCGCCTGACCTACGGGTCAGGCGCAGTGCTTTTGAGAATTTCCGCATTGACAGAGTGTGTTCGGTTTACTATAATTGAAAATGCAAAATCTGTACTTTTCATATTTAGAGGTATTTATCATGAATGAATTGCAGAAAAAAATTAGCGACATCGGCGTGGTGCCGGTCATTAAGCTGGCCAATCCCCAACGGGATGCCAAACCCCTGGCTGACGCCCTGTGCGCTGGCGGTATCCCCGTTGCCGAGGTTACATTCCGTGCTGCAGGCGCAGCTGAAGCTATCCGCATCATGTCTGAAAGCCACCCCGAAATGCTGGTGGGTGCCGGCACTGTCATGACTACCGAGCAGGTAGATCAGACCATTGCCGCAGGCGGCAAATTCGTCGTCACTCCCGGTTTGGACATCGAGATCGTCAAGTACTGTCAGGAAAAGGGCATCACCATCTTTCCCGGCTGCACCACCCCTACGGACTACCACGCAGCATACAAGCTGGGTCTTGAAGTGCTGAAATTCTTCCCTGCTGAGCAGTCCGGTGGCCTGGACAAGATCAAAGCCATGGCCGCCCCCTTCCCCATGTTCAAGATCATGCCCACCGGCGGTATCAGCCTGAAAAATCTTGCTGCCTACGCCGCTAACCCTGTGATCTGCGCTTGCGGCGGCAGTTACATGGTCACAGCCGACCTGATTGAAAACGGCAAGTGGGATGAGATTATTTCCCTGTGCAAAAAATCTATTGAAATTGTAAAGGAGGCAAGAGCATAATGGAAGAAAAGGAACTGATCCAGGAAGAGGCAACCAGCATCATTACCCTGACCGATGAAAACGGGGTGGATATTGACTTCGAGTTTATGGATTGCATTGAATACCAGGGCAAGGAATATCTGGCACTACTGCCTGCCGAGGATGGCAATAACGAAATCGTTATCCTGGAAGTAGAGCCTGTAGACGAGGAAAACGAGAACTACATCGCCGTTGAGGATGAGGCTGTTCTGGAGGCCGTCTACGAGATTTTCAAAGACCACTACAAAGACATTCTGACCTTCGAGGATTAAAAAAGAATGGGCTGCCGTAGGAAACGGCAGCCCATTCTTTTTTTATTTATTTTTTTTGCGGGGTTTATATAGCAGCAAGCCAACTCCTACAACTGCTGCAAATACAAGCAGATACCATACACAAGCCACACCGTGACTAATTACGCAGGCCAAAACCATAAAGATACTGCCACAGCATGCCAAAATCGGCATCACAAACCGGCGCAACACAGACTGGTCTTTTGCCTTGATCATCCACATAATCAGCATAGGCAGATACATCAAATAAACCGTAATAATGGGAAGCTCGGTGGAATCGAATACAAAAGGACCTTTCCAGGTTTGGGCAAGGTTGGACAGGTAGAAATATAAAAACCATGCGCCTGTGGCAATAAGGGCAAATACCGCAGAATTGGACGGCATATTGGTTTTCTCATCCACCTGGGAAAATACATCTGCCTTGGGGCCTTCTCCCCGGGCTGCCAGAGAGTACATACACCGGGTGCAGCCCAGCATCAGGCCGTTGGCCGTTCCCAAGCAGGAAATCGCAACAAACAAGTTCAAAATATTACCGAATACACCGCCAAAAATATTGGTGAAAGCAACAGGCGCACCGATATCAATCAACTGCTGGTTGGTTGCGCCGCCGGCAACACCTATAAAATAGAAAAGGTACACCGCAATGATCACAATGCCGCCCAAAATCAACGCCTTGGGCAGATTGCGCTTGGAATCCTTGATCTCCGCGTTTACGGAGGTGGCAATGATCCAGCCCTCATAGGCAAAGGCCGTGGCACACACCGCTGCAAACAACGGATTTTTTGCAACATTTTCCACCTGTGCCGGGGTGGTCATATTTTGCTGGAGCACTCCGTTGGCAAGGCCGTAGATCACACCGATCACTGCCATCAGGCCCAACGGAATCAGCTTGATCACTGTGGTGCTGGTTTGGAATTTGCCTGCCAGTTTTGGAGACAAAGCATTCATGCCATAAAGGGCACACAGATAAAACAATGCCAAGGCCATACACTCCGGTCCCACGATACAACCGCCCTGTGCCGCCGGAATCAGTAAAGGAAAATCGGGATTCACGCTGACAATAAATTCCAGTGTATACCGGGCAGACAGCCATGCCAGGGCAGCGCTCATGGCAGGAAAATAGATGGTGCCTGTAAACCAGCCCATAATATATCCGTAACGCGGACCTACCGTAGCTTCCGCATAGTCCACAAGACCATTGACCCTTTCATATTTCTGACCCATAAAGGAGAAGGTCAAAAGACACGTCAGCATGATGGCACCACCGATGAGCCACGCAAGAATACCCATTGGCATATCACCGCCGGTCTTCTGCAGAATGGTCTGTGCCTTAAAAAAGACACCGGAGCCGATCACAATGCCGATGACCATGCAAATGGCCGTAAACAATCCGTATTTTCTTTCCAGTTTATTGTTCATAAAATCACTCATTTCCTATCGGTAACTGTTTCTATTTTATCGAAAAGCCTATCCTTTGTCAACGTAATGTGCAATATCTTCCACATTTTTTCGGTCAGCAGAAAGCAGCTGCCTGTGTTTACAGGCGTAGTGGTAAGCCTGCTTATAGTCCTCCTGCTCCCGGTAACAAATTTCCAGCGCCTTTGCGCACCGGACAGGATAAGCATCCTCTGCCTGCAAAAAACAGGTTGCCGCAAGGGCATACTCCTTTTGCCCCATAGCCGCCTGTCCCCTTAAAAGGTTCCAACAAGAATCCCGGTTTTGGGCCCCATCTAAAAAACAGGCACCTTTGGCAAAATCTCCTGTCTTCAGGGCTACCCTTGCCCGAAGGAGCAATTCCCGGTCATCCGACCGCAGCTGCCCGGTCAGCTGGGCGGCTCGATCCGGATCTGCAGCCGCAGCGGTAAGCACCCACTCCCTTTGCAGTGCCGGTATAAAATAATCGGTACTCTGTGCCGCCTCTTCAGCCTTCTGCAAAAGGGTTCTTGCATAGACAAGCTTTTCCTCCGCCACTGCCTGCTTCGCCTGCTCCAGAAAACTCAGCGCTTCTAAAAGCCCACACTCCGGGTCAAAAATCCTGTCCGGCCTGCGATAGCCCTCCAACAGCTGGGTTACCTGCCGGTACTCTCCTCTACCAAAGCACTGACGGGCCTGATCCATAAGCTGCTGATTAGGCAGCAGCACCGCCTGCTCCTCCAAAAAATAACTAACCGGCTTTTCCAGCCGCGCAGCAAAATAACGAAGGGTATCCATAGAAGGACGGGCGCTGCCGTTCTCGATCTGAGAAAGCATATTACGGGTGATCACATCTCCACACAGCTGCCTTTGAGAGAAACCCATTTCTAACCGCGCCTGTTTGATTTTTTCGCCCAATTCCATGATATCGCCTCCGGGTAATTGAAATTTACCCCTATTCTAACAAATTTTCCCGAAAAAATCCACCTTTACAAAAAATTTATTTGCTATTTTCCTCTTTTTGCCGTATAAATAAGGTTATACACCCTTGAACCAAGGAGGTTCATTATGAAGATACGTTCTGTGAAGGCTGCTGCCGCAGCCACCATGGTAGACAACGCTTACAGCCCCCGAAAGCTGGCCGTGATCTATGCCGGCATTACTGCGGCTGCTTTTGCTGTGCTTCTGATTCTGGATTACGTCATCACCCGAAATATCAACGCCGCCACAGGTCTGGCACAGCTTGACAACCGCGCTGTACTTTCAACCGTCCAATCTATCCTTAGCCTCGCCGTACAGCTTTTACTCCCCTTTTGGACCATCGGCTTTTTTCGTGCCGCTCTGCAGATTGCACGGACCGGCAAAGGTTGTCCCAAAGACCTGCTAGAGGGTTTCCGGCGGTGGGGTCCCGTTTTCCGGCTGGATCTGCTGCAAAGCATCATTTATAGCGGCATCGGTATCGTCGCCTTTTTTATCTCTTTGCCGATTATCCTGTTCACTTTTCCTTTTACGCCTCTTGCAGCCCCTATGATGGAAATTATGGAGCCGATTGTGGAAGAGGCTACCGTCACCGGTCAACTGGTAATAGACGAGGCGATTACAGCACAACTGATGCCCTTTGCCATCTTCGTATATGCCATTTACGGTATCGTGTTGGCCATCATGGCAGTCCCTGTATTTTACCGGTTCCGCATGGCGCGGTTCGCCATTATGGATGACGCCTCCGGCGCTCTGGCTGCTCTGCGCACCAGTAACCGGATCTTGCGCAAAAAGTGCTTTTTCCTATTTCGGCTGGATCTCAGCTTTTGGTGGTTTTATGCAGCCCAGGCGCTGATTCCTGTGCTATGCGTAGCCGGTGTTGTCCTTTCCTCCTTTGAACACACACTGCCAATCTCTCAAGAGGTGCTGGTTTTTGCCCCCCTTGCCATCGGTATCGTTTTGGAGCTGGTGCTATCCTGGTGCTGCATGAGCTATGTCCATGTCACCTATGCCCACTGTTACGATGCTTTGAAGGCTTCCGCACCCCCTGCTCCCACGCCCCAGTCCCTGCCCAAGACCTTCCCCTGGCCCCAGCAATAACAGATATATAAACTTAGCCCTGCTTCTTTACGAAGCAGGGCTACATTTTATTTCTCATTCAAAAGATCTGCAAGGGTGATCCCCTCAAAAAATTCCTCTACCATTTTGTCCAGCTTTTCCCACATAGGAAGTGTGTGGCAGCAGGTGGCCCGAGAGCAGGCCGCAGGCCCCTGGGTGGTGCAGGAGACTGTATTCAAACTACCCTCTGTCAGCTTCAGGATGCTGCCTACGGTGTATTCCTCCGGCTTTCGGTTCAGGCGGTAGCCGCCGCCTTTCCCATGGACGGCGTCCACAAAGCCGGCCTTGGACAGGGTGGTCATAATCGATTCCAAATACTTTTGGCTGATCCCCTCTGCTTCGGCAATTTCTTTCAGCGGGATGTACCCCTCGCTGCCGTGAAGCACGAAGTACACCATGACCCGCAGGGCATATCGGCCCTTTGTAGATACAATCATCCGTGACAATGGGCGCAGTTCTCACAGTCCGGGAACTGGGACTTGTCGTAAGGGATACCGTTCTTGTCGTAGTAGTTTTTCAAAGCTGACTTGATAGCCTCCTCTGCCAGAACAGAGCAGTGCATTTTATGGGCAGGTAAACCCTCCAAAGCCTCCGCAACGGCCTTGTTGGTAAGACTCATAGCCTCTGCAATGGACTTGCCCTTGATCATCTCCGTAGCCATAGAAGAAGAGGCAATGGCGCTGCCGCAGCCGAAGGTCTCAAACTTCACATCAGTAATGATGTCATTGTCAATTTTCAGGTAGATCTTCATGATATCGCCGCATTTAGCATTGCCGACTTCGCCTACGCCATCAGCATTCTCAATAGTACCCACGTTCCGGGGGTTCATAAAATGGTCCATAACAACTTCACTGTAAAGTGCCATAATAATTACTCCTTTGTTTTACAGAATATATTCTCTTTTTCCCGTTTGCAGATCACGCCACACAGGACTCATGTTCCGTAGCAGTTGCACCACTTCCGGCACCACCGCCAAAATGTGATCAATCTCTTCCTCTGTATTATAGTGGCACAGCGACAACCGCAAAGATCCATGGGCCACATCGTGCACTCTGCCGATGGCCAGCAGCACGTGGCTGGGATCCAAAGAGCCGGAAGTACAGGCAGATCCGGAGGAGGCACATACGCCCTTGGCATCCAGCAACAGCAGCAAGCTCTCGCCTTCAATGCCCTCGAAACAGAAACTAACATTTCCGGGCAGTCGATTCACCGGATCGCCGTTGAGGGCGCTGTGAGGAATTTTAGAAAGGCCTTCAATCAGGCGGTCACGCATAGCCGTCACCTTTGCTGCATTTTCATCCAAATGGTCACAGGCATCCTCCAAAGCCGCTGCCAAACCGCAGATACCGGGGATATTCTCTGTGCCAGCCCGCTTGCCCCGCTCCTGAGCGCCGCCCTCGATCAGATTCACCAACGGCAGTCCGCGACGTACATACAGCGCGCCCACACCCTTGGGTCCGTGGAACTTATGTCCGGACAGGCTCAGCATATCTATGTTCTCAGCCTTCACGTCGATATGCAAATGACCAGCCGCCTGGACAGCATCGGTGTGGAATACCACACCAGCCTCCTTACAGACTGCGCCGATCTGCGCAATGGGCAGTACAGAGCCAATTTCATTGTTGGCATACATGGTGGTCACCAGACAAGTATCCGGGCGGATGGCATCCTTCACCTGCTGGGCGGTAATGTTGTGTCCTTGGGAAACATCCAGAAGGGTGATCTCAAAGCCCTCTTTTTCCAATTTTTGCAACGTGTGCAATACGGCGTGATGCTCAAAGGCCGTGGAAATAATGTGCTTTTTTCCCTTACGGGCGCCATAACGGGCTGCGGAAATAATTGCCTGATTATCCGCCTCGCTGCCGCCGGAGGTAAACAAAATCTCCCGGGCCTCACAGCCCAAACATTTTGCTACCCGTTCCCGGGCATCATCCAAAACCTCTTTGGCCTCCTGGCCCACTGTGTGCAAGCTGGAGGGGTTGCCGTATATTGTATCAAAATATGGCAGCATTGCTTCAATGGCATGCTTGCTCATTTTGGTTGTTGCTGCGTTATCTGCATAAACCTGCATATCAATCACTCCTAATATTTACCTAGTATTTCTATGGGTAATATAACATGTTTTACCTACCTTGTCAATGGGTAATTAATTCCCCTCCTTGGAAGGCTTTCTTCTACACCGGCACTTTTTAATAATATAATCACTAATTTACCTTATTTTTCCTCATTTTTCGACTTTTGCATCGGTTACAACTCCGTTGGTTTGGAATATTAAAAGAGCAAGGAGGTCAGAAAAATGAGAAAATTTTCCGTGGTCATCACATTCATTTTAATATATTCTCTCTCCCTTACCGTCAGCGCAGCCGAGCTTCTGATCCCCGGCGGTCAGGTCATAGGACTGGAGCTGCAGGACAACACCGTTACCATCGCAGCCATTGACGAAGATCTGGGGGCTGCTGCCCGTGAAGCCGGTTTAAAAGAGGGAGACAGAATCCTACGCATTGACAACACCCAAATCACCTCCGTGGAGGATATTCGCAGCGCTTTAACCCGATCCGACGGGCAAGTAGACATCTGTGTCCTTCGTGGTAAAAAGACAAAGCAGCTTTCTGTGTGTCCCAACGCCACGGAAGACGGTCCTCGGCTGGGTGTTTATTTAAAACAAGGCACCACCGGCGTTGGCACTGTCACCTATTACGATCCGGAAAATGCCCGCTTTGCCGCCCTGGGACATGGCGTTAACACACCTAACGGAAACCTGCTGCAAATGACTACAGGCACGGTTTATCCGGCAGAAGTTATTTCCGTTAAAAAAGGTTCTGTGGGTACCCCGGGACAGCTAATGGGGGCTTTGTCTGGCACTGATCCTCTTGGGCAGTTACAAAAAAACACAGCACAAGGCGTATTCGGTACCTGGCAAACCCCTGCAAAAACCGAACCTTTACCGGTGGCAAAATCCTCGGAGGTCCATACAGGACCGGCCACAATCCGCTCCACCGTTGACGGAGAAACACTTCGGGAATATTCTGTGGAGATTCTGAAAATCTATCCAAACGCCAAAGAACGCAGTCGCAATCTGTTGTTAAAAGTGAAAGACCCGGAGCTGCTGCAAACTACTGGGGGTATTGTTCAGGGCATGTCCGGCAGTCCGATCATTCAGGACGGCAAGCTGGTGGGAGCAGTTACCCATGTTCTTGTGAACGATCCTACCACCGGCTATGGCATCTTCATTGAAAACATGCTGGACGCAGCCGCATAAATGTGAGCGCACACATAATCTGTGTGCGCTCACCAAATAATAAAAAATTATCGTTGTTGTTTAAATAGATCAATCGCTGAATATGCCCAATTCTCGTTAACAACTTCATATTTTTCACAGGGCATATCACTAAGCACTTTACTAAACGCCGTTCTAATATTATCATAATATTGTTGACTAAGTTGTAACGCAAAAGTTGCCTTTTCTCCACGAAGTGTGGAATGGTACATTATTGTGTGCTGCACACCATGATTTTTATGATATGTAGCGGCGTTTAATTCATATGCTTCATACTTAGGGTCGGCCTCACATATGTCTCCATACATAAGGATTTTGCAGATTTCTATCACCCGATCATCCAACCCCTCATCAAAAATCTCAATCTTATCAATCAGTTCGAGATCAGAAGCAACGAGTCTTGTCGTGTAACCGTCAAGTACCCTTGATTTTAATATATCGTCCAGTAATTCCTGCTCATTTTCCATTCCAACAGGCACGAGCCAAATCATTAGTTTTCTTTTTGTATCATGATATAAACAAGGATAGCTAAGTTCAATGTTAAATCCACATAAGCTACATTTATGCTTAAAAAACTTAAACTGCTTAATTAGTTCCTTTTCCTTGTGCCCAGAAAAAAGAGACACACATACACTATCATAAACTGGAAAACTTTGAGATTTACCGCACTTGGGGCAAGTAATTTCAAT
Source organism: Faecousia sp. (assembly GCA_045537615.1). Lineage (GTDB taxonomy): Bacteria > Bacillota > Clostridia > Oscillospirales > Oscillospiraceae > Faecousia. The sequence continues at coordinate 27,807 of JAZSPV010000017.1, forward strand.
ATTTCGTCTAATAGACATATGTTCTCCTCCATTGATTTGAGAGTGTGCTATCTTGATGGATTTATACAATAAGTATATAGATATTTTCGCAAAAAATCAAGATATTATTCGAAGGGTCAAAAATCCAATATATTACCAAGACGAAAACCGACGGTCCGGTAAATATCAGAATTTGTCGAAAATGCGAGAAGTCTTAAAATACGGTTTTTTCGACAATTCATCTATGTCAACTTAGGGATCGCGGTTGAAGGTTTAAAAAACCTACCTTTTACCCAAAAAACGCATAAAAACCGCAGAAAAACACAAAATTCCTTTGTCCCCTACTTGACACACACGTGTCCGGCTCTCCTGTTGCGATACTCGGTGTCCTCGTCGGTGAAAAACACCTTCCTCGTTCACCGATCGCTGCCACTCGCTCCCCTCCCTTCCTCTGCCACCGGCAGCGGTCGGGTCGCTCCCCCATCATCCAGGACGGCAAACTGGTGGGTGCGGTGACCCATGTCCTTGTCAACGACCCGACAACCGGATACGGTATCTTCATCGAAAACATGCTGGACGCAGCAGCGTAATTAAGGCGGGCAATTCCCCGCCTTTTCTTTCTTGAAAATATGTAAAGCGTGCTTGACATTCCAAATACAATATGCTATACTGTTGATGTAAAG
>JAZSPV010000049.1:0-41837 GCA_045537615.1 Faecousia sp.
TAATCCATATTTCATCGTCCTTTCTTTTTGGAAGGTGCGAAACCCGGCGAAACACCGGGTGCACGAGAAACACCTCCCAACCGAGTTTGAACCGAAATACAATAGACATAATGGAAATAATGGACGGAACTCGGCTCAACCGAGTTGTTTTTCTAAAATAGTTGCTAATAATGGAATTATTGTGAGCAAAACACGCAAAAAATGCATTGGAAAGTTCAAAAAACCCGATGGCATTCAAGAGGTCAGCGGTTCGATTCCACTTATTTTCACCCGAAGCTCCTCAAAAGCGCAAAAGTTTGGTTTTTGCATTTACAGAGTGCAGTAGGGGAAGGGCACATTCGCAACGGATTTGCCCCTTTCGTACTACACGCAGCTTCTTTTGAAAATAACCACATTTTCCCCCCAACATGACACGAAATAGCAAACCCGCCTCCATCACGGAGGCTGCTTTGTGCTTGCGATAATCAACTTATATTAAAACATAATAAGTTTAGGATATTCCATAGTAATTCTTTGCGTTTTGAATTTGCTGATTTTTCCACTCTTCTATATCTTTCAGCTTAAGATCACGCAAGTTTTCATAATCAGCTAAAGTAGGAAGATTATCCAAATATGTTTGCCGCTCGGATATTTGTTTTCCATACTTCGATTTTGTTTCTGCAATTTGATTATCAATAGCGGCGATGCTATTATCGTATTGATTTTTAACTGTATCATAGTATGAATTAGGATATCCGCCGCTATTCGCCAACGCATTGGCCAGCGCTTGGTCTTTTGCTCTTACCAGAGCATTTTTCTGATTTTTTAAAGAGTTTACTTCCGAAAGGCAAGCTGCTTGTAGCGCTGCAATTTGCTGTTCTGCTTCCTGTTTAGCTGTTGCTAAATTAAAAAGGCTGTTATAATGTTCGTTGTATGTTTCATCAACTAAAATGTTATATTCGATGGTAATATCAGCCACTGCTTGTTCGTACGCTGCCTGCTGATTTTGGCTGCCTGTTGTCGGTTGAGTAGGCGTCGGTTGAGTAGGCGTCGGCTGAGTGGGCGTCGGCTGAGTAGGCTTCGATTCCGTAGGTTTAGACTCCGTAGAAGCAGGCTCGGTAGTTTCGGCAACATTTCCATCTATGGTGCTTTCTGTTGCGTCCTGTGATGAGCCATCCGTTTGGGATGTGGTGGTTTCTGTGCTGCTTGTGATATCACCCGTGCTTTCATCTGGGATTGCACTTTCATTCTTTCCTCCGCAAGCAGTCAATACAAAGAATATCGACAGAGCAAGGAGAGCAGCAAAAAATTTCTTCATTTTATTTCCCTCCTACAATAAAAAAGTGCGTGACCGAAGCCACGCACCGAAAAACGCATAGCTCCGATTGCTGCGACACAATTCCAGACACACCGAAAGTATGCTGAATGAGCATGCATTTTTACCAAAGTAAAAATGCACACTTTCGGTCAAAGTCATTCTTATGGAATTGTGTCGCACAAGTATTTTATCACACTTTTTTCTCATTGCAATATAAAAACCCTTTTTTTCGGTTTCTATAGGGTGGTGTAACCCTTGCTGATGGGATCGGAGAGCTTTGGTTGCAATTGGTGGTTGTATATGGTACAATACCCCCAACGAAAGCGAGGGCTTTATATGCATAAAATCTTATTTGTGTGCCACGGGAACATTTGCCGCAGTCCCATGGGGGAGTTTGTTCTGAAGGATATGGTGAAAAAGGCCGGCATAGCAGACCGGTTTGCAATTGCATCTGTGGCGGTGAGCCGTGAGGAATTGGGAAATCCTGTGTATCCTCCGGCAAGAAGGGAATTGCATAACCATGGCATTGCCTGCGATGGACACCGGGCCCGTCAGATCACGGCAGCCGACGTTGCCCACTATGACCATATTTTTTACATGGATTCTTCTAATTTGCGCTACTTGAACCGGATGTTTCCCGGAGAAACCAAGTTCCGGCCGCTGCTGAACCGGGATGTGGCGGATCCCTGGTACACCGGTGACTTTACCCAGACCTGGGCAGATATTTGGGAAGGCTGCAAAAATATCCTGGAGGAACTGACATGATCGACAAGGAGAAGCTGGAACAGCAGCTTGCAGAACTGCCGCTATATGTGTATTTTTATACGGACCCCAAGTCTATTGAATTTTCATCGCGGATCCGCTGGATCTGTGAGCATGAGTGTCCTATGTACGGAAAAAGCTGGGCATGTCCGCCTGGTGTAGGTTCTGTGGAAGCATGCACTGACAAGTGCTATAAGTACGATCACTGTCTGGTGATCGGAACCATCACAGAAGTTGAAAGCATTGCCGATATTCAACAGACGTTATGCACCCGGCCGGAACATGAAGCCATCACAAACCAAGTGCGTCAGATGTTCCGGCAGCAGGGGGTAGAGCCCTATATTCTTTCTACAGAGGCTTGTGCCGTTTGTGACCGTTGTGCCATAGAGGACGGATTACCTTGCCGTTTGCCGGACAGAATGCACCCTTGTGTGGAAAGCCACGGGATCAATCTGATTCCTACACTGGAGGAAAACGGTCTGCAATTCCAGTACGGTGGCAATGTGGTGACATGGTATTCGCTGCTGTTTTTTTGATACAAAAATGTTTATGTGTAGCAAAAGAAGCTGCACCCCACTTCAGGTATGAAATGGGGTGCAGCTTTCAATTTTTATTGGTTATTTGATTGTACTGCCGTTGTTCAGGACCAGGGTGCTGTACAGGAACAGCACGTCCTGTCCGTTAAATTCCAGATAACGGCTGAGGAGCCGACTGTCCAAATACCGGGTGTCCACCAGCGTGACGGACCGATACTGGCTGACCAACATCGGTGCCAGAGAGCTTCCAAAGGAGTCCCGGAATACGATCAACTCCCGGCCTGTGGCGGCGTTGGGATTTTCAATGCGAAGCAGGGATTGGGGTCCGGATAGAAACACATCATAAGGTTCTTTGCTGTCAAGCTTTTCAAGATCATAAACGCCGGTGTAGCCAACGGGGGCAAAGCCTTGTCCGTTGTGAATACCCACCCGATAGCTTTCCATGTCTTCGCTATGCATCAGGTACATCGTTTCGCTCTTTAAAGGCAATGCGGCCTGTCCGTGGTAGACACCGTAAAAGGGCTGCTCCAAAGCGGTTGCGGTGAAACTGTCTTTCCGGGGCGCAGGCATATCCATAGCCTGACAAAGGGTTTGGGCCACGTCCAGCAGCTTTTCCTGACGCCAGTGGGTGTCGGTGTAGTAGTAATCCCCAATGGACAGATCTCCGGTGATAGAAATATGGGTGGCCCAGGGCAGGGCCGTTTCCACCTGCAGGAACAGGGCATCATAGTCCATGGACAAATGACCGCTTTCTTCAGCCAGATAGTAGCCTTTGTCGGGAATTACAGCGCAGTAGACGTTGCTTCCGACCGGCTCCAAATAGTTCTTATAGATCCAATTCATCCGATTGGTGGCGGAAGTTACCTCGGAGGGGTTTAGTGGATATTCCTGCTTAGCAAGATAACCGTCAGCAAAATAAATATCGTTGTTGTCCTGCTGGAAAAGGCCGTAGGTGTGAAACAGGGCCTTGATGCTGCGGAAACCGTCGCGTGCAGGAAACTGATCCAACGTATATTTTTCAAAGTCTGTCATAAACTTTCCGGATATAATATTCTTGACGGTCACATCCGGAAACTGGGCCAGTAGCCGCCGCTCGGAGCTGGAGCTTTCTTTGGCAGGGGAGAACCAGGCAAAAGCGGTGAGGGTTATCCAGATAAGCACAAGGACGAAAGCGCCGATGGCACGAATTTTTTTGTTCATAAGCGCCCTCCTTAAAAACGGAAATACAGAAACGGATTAAAAGATCCGTCCACAAGATAGCCGGTACAAACAAGCAGCAGAGCAATCAGCAGAACCGGTTCTAAAACAGCGCCGACCTTGGTATTGCCCAATTTAACAGCTACATCCCGGACCACAGGTGTGGAGCCGATCAAGCCCAACAGGAAGACAACACCGTAGGAGCGCAGATAGTAAAGAGCAGCATTGGAAACCAGAGGCACAGCACCAAAACCGAACATGTTGCCGATGTCCCCGATTGCCTGGGAAAGGGAAGTGGCATTAAACAGCACAAAGCCCAGGATCACTATCAGCAGCACATAGACATGACGCAAGAGCACCGGCAATTTTTGCAGCGGCAGCCACTTTTCTGCCAGTAAAAACACTGCGTAAAGCAGCCCCCACAGAACAAAATTCCAAGCAGCGCCATGCCACAGACCGGTAAGCATCCACACCACCAAGATGTTGAATACCCACCGCAGCTTGCTCACACGGTTGCCACCCATGGGGATATACACATAATCCCGAAACCAACTGCCCAGACTCATGTGCCACCGCCGCCAAAATTCGGAAATGGAGGTGGACAGGTAGGGGTAATTAAAGTTTTCAATAAACCGGAAGCCGAAGATCCTGCCCAGACCGATGGCCATATCACTGTAGCCGGAAAAATCGAAATAGATATGCAGGGCAAAGGCAATGGCATACATCCAGTAAAACAGCACACTTTTGTCCCCACTGAGGCGGAATGCTTCCGTCAGCGCACCTAACTGATTGGCCAAAAGAATCTTCTTCGCAAGGCCCACCAGGAACCGGCGCATACCCAGGGCGAAATCATCCCAGGAATGGGTGCGGCTGTCCAGCTCCCGGGCAACATCCACATAGCGCACGATGGGGCCTGCGATGAGTTGGGGGAACAGGGAAACGTATGCACCGAAGCTAATGGGGTTCAGCTGTACCTGTGCATTTCCCCGGTAAACATCAATGGTGTAGCTCAGACATTGGAAGGTGTAGAAGCTGATACCGATGGGTAAGGCCAGTCTGAGCAATGGGATGCCTACGCCGGTGACGCTGTTAACACTGTCGATGAGAAAATCCGCATATTTAAATACGGCCAGCAGTGCCAGACTGACCACAACAGAAACGGTCAGCCAAAACCGCTTCCAGCCCAACCGCTGACATTTGTCGATAGCAATGCCACAGCCATAAAAAAGACCAATGGTGGCAATCATTAGAAACACGTATTTGGGCTCGCCCCAGGCATAAAACACCAGGCTGAACAGGAGCAGAACAGTATTTTTTAATTTCCGGGGTACTAGAAAATACACAATCAGCACCGCCGGTAAAAAGAAGAAAAGGAAGGGAATACTGGAAAACAGCATAGCGATCCTACCTCCCGTGGCAAAAGTTTGACGTTACGTATTGCAGTTAGTATAGCATATTATATCCGATTTGGATAGTAAAAAAGCAGCGGTGTAACCCGCTGCTTTTTTGTATGCTGTCAATTAGCCGGCAATGGCCTCGCTGTACTTAACCTCAGCATCGGCATAAGTGGTGCTCAGAGCAGTCTCAAAGGGAGCAATGGCATCGTTGATGCCGTAAGCAGCCAGAACATACTCACCGTCAATGATGGCAATGACCATCTTCTCGGGCATGCCGCAGGTCCACTGTGCGTTGGCAATGGCGTCCTTCATGGCATCGGCAAAAGTAGCAGCGTCAGCGCCCTCAGCCATCTTGTACACACCGCAGGTGAAGTGGTTCTGCAGCAAGCCATGCATCAAAGAGGATGCGCAGGACAGATTTGCAATCTGATCAGCGGGAACCAGCAGGCTGGCGGTCAGACCCTCATCCTCCAGGCTGTAGTTGCCTGCGTTGTTGTCGACCATGCTGTTCATATCGCCGCCCATAGCGAAGAAGCGGTTGTCCTCGGGAACGGCAGTCCAGATGGCGGACAGAACGGTGGTAGCTTCGTTGGGCTCGGGAGTTTCCACGGGAGCCAGGGTATCCTCCAAAAGGTCCTCCGTGGTCTGTGCGGGTGTTTCGGTGGTTTCGGGGGTGGTGTTTGCTTCGCCGCAGGCGACCAGAGCCATGGCCAGGGTCAGAACCAGCAGCGCAGAAATCAGCTTTTTCATAGTTTGTTTTCCTCCAAATTTGTTTTATTGATTTTTGTTTTTTTGATAAGTTGAAATAGGGATATGAAAACGATACCCAGAACCACGCCTGCGGTATCGATACCCACGTCTTTAATGGCGGGACCGCGCAAGGGAACAAATATTTGAATGGTCTCGTCAATGCAGGCAGCCGTAAAGCCTGCAAAAAGGGGGAAGAGGATGTGCTCAATGGGCTTTTTGCGCAGCATGCCGAACAGCCAGGAAAGGCACAGGCCCAAACAGGTAAACTCCGTGAAATGGGCAAGCTTTCTGAGCAGTCCGCCACCACCGGAGGGTCCGTCGGGACGGGCCCCGAATAGCAGCTCCAGCAGCCCCTTTAGGATGTCCTTGACGAAGTCGCTGAGGGCGCCGGAGATCTCACCGGGCAGCAGGGAATTGCCCCATATAAAGCAGAGGTTCAGCGCCAACAGACAAGAGCAGAAAATAATTCTTGATTTGGTTTTTTCTAGCATGTTTTCTCCAACAGCCCCTCCACAAGCATTACGATACCCAGCACCACCAGAATGGCACCGCCCAGAAATTGGGCTTTCTTTTCAAAACGGCTGCCCAGGGTGTTGCTGATCTTCAAGCCTACGGTGCAAACGGCGCAGGTGACGGTTCCGATCAAAGCGATTGCCAGCCAAATGTTTGTGTTGGGAGTAGTACCCAGGGGGGTGATACCCAAAGCCAGGGCATCAATGCTGGTGGCCACAGCCATGGGGAACATGGTTTTTACGGAAAGACTGTCACTGTGGGTTTCGCAGTCACATTCCTTACGAAAGGCCTCCTTGATCATGTTGCCGCCGATGAATGCCAGCAGGATAAAAGCAATCCAGTGATCAATGCGCTGGATCAGCGTAGCCTGAGAAAAAAACCTTCCTAAAAAGTAGCCGACCAAAGGCATCAATGCTTGAAAGCCGCCAAACCAGAGGCCGCATACAAGGCCTGCTCTCCAAGTGGTTTTTTTCATAGAAAGACCTTTGCAGATAGAGACAGCCAAGGCATCCATGCTCACCCCAATAGCAAAGGTCAGCAGCTCAAAAAAACCCATAAAAAAATACCTCCGCTCCGTTACCGGCGCAGAAGCAGGCAAAAAGGGAAGCTACAGCACCGACATCCAAGTCTCGTCATTTAAGGCTGAGCCAGGGGAAGACCCCAGTGTGTTGACTCAGTCCCGCATTACGCGCCGACTACTCCCTCTTCGCCGGGAATTATAGCAGTTTCAGCCTCAAATGTCAAGGAAAAGCATAAAAAATTCATAAATATCCCGGGAAGTCTCTCCTGCAAAGACGTTTGACTTTTGCAGACAACTGTTGTATGATGTGCTGGTCTATTATCTGCAACTGGGAAGAAGATGAAAGCAGTTGAAATCTAAAGAATATCTGGATGGAATGCGGTTGGGAATGCCGATTTGCATAGGCTATTTTTTTGTCAGCTTTGGTTTTGGCGCAAGGGCGGTAGCCCAGGGACTGAGTATGTGGATTGCATCGCTGATCTCTGCCACCAACCTAACCAGCGCAGGACAGGCCGCAGGTCTGACCGTGATTGCTGCCGGTGCAACTGTTCTGGAAATGATACTGACCCAGCTGGTCATCAACAGTCGTTACGGGCTGATGAGCCTTGCCCTGGGACAGCGTTTGGGTCCCAATGTGGGGACAGGCAAACGGCTCGCACTTGCTTTTTTTAATACCGATGAAGTATTTGCTTTGGGAATGAGCAGACAGGGGAAACTGACAGCCGGCTTTTTCCTGGGGGCAGGGACGGTAGCAGCCCTGGGTTGGATCAGTGGAACGGCAACCGGCGCCCTTGCAGGCTCGCTGCTCCCGGAATCGATACGTGCAGTTTTGGGTGTCATGCTTTACGGAATGTTTATTGCGATTGTTGTACCCCAGGCCCGGCAGGAAAAGCCGGTTCTGTTCAATGGGATGCTGGCGCTGGTGTTTAGCTGCCTGTTTACATGGGTGCCGGGTATGAAGGAAATGTCACCGGGTCTTGCTATCGTGATCTGCACTGTGGCGGCTGCCGCAGTCAGTGCACTGGTGTTTCCTGTGAAGCAGGAGGTGGCGGGATGAAGATATACGTTTATATTCTTGCCATGGCGCTGACTACTTATCTCATCCGGGCAGTGCCGCTGGTGCTGATGAAAAAGCCGATCCGCAGCCGCTTTTTGCGTTCTTTTTTGCACTATGTTCCCACGGCCTGCCTGACAGTAATGACCTTTCCGGCGATCCTTTATGCAACAGAGAATCCTGTCAGTGGCATCATAGGTCTTGTTGTGGGTGTTGTATTGGCCTTGGCTAAGGGGAGCTTGGTACTGGTAGCGGTAGCAAGCAGCGCTGCGGTTTTTGTCAGTGAAATACTTATAGGTTTTCTGCAATAAAAAAGAGGTTGCGTTTAGCAACCTCTTTTTTTGTAAACCCGGGGAAAATCAGAATACAAGCTGTACCAGCACCATATAAAATACGGTACCGCCGCCGATGGACAGCAGTGGGTTACGTTTCCAGATATGCAGCAGCGCCACAACGGCACAGCCCAAAATCTCCGGAATGCCGTAAGGTTGGGACAGCCAACTTACATCCTTCAGACAGTACACCACCAACATGCCCATAATGGCATGGGGCAGCAACCTGCCCAGATCTGTAATGATCGCTGGAGTGCTGTGTCCATTGCGGAAGATCAGGAAGGGGAGAAATCGGGTGAGCATAGTCATAAGGACGGTAACCACCACGATCAAAACACTGTGGGTATCGATCATTTTACAGCCCTCCTTCCGCTTTTCCGGGAAACGGTCAGCAGCAGGGCAATCAGCACCATAGAGGGGATCAGGAAGATCTCCTTGCCGAAGATCAGCAGGCACAGTGCCGTGGATGCTGCACCAATCAGGGCAGGCAGGTGGTTTTTGGTGCTGAGCCATTGTTCTACGAAGATCGTTACAAACAGAGCCGTCAGCACAAATTCCAGACCCTCCGAGTTAAACGGCAGTGCAGCCCCCAAAATACCGCCCAGGGTGCATCCTGCGACCCAGTAAATATGGTCCAGCAGGGAAACCAGAAAACAGTAACCGTGGCGGCTGACGCCCTCCGGCGGTTGGGACTGGGTCACCAGAGAGTAAGTCTCATCTGTCAGAGAGAAGATCAGATACGGTTTTTTCTTTCCGGCGCCCTTATAGGAATCCAGCATGGAAATGCCGTAAAACAGATGCCGTGCATTGAGTAGCAGTACAGAGACAGCCACACTGATCACAGAGGCTTTATTCATCAACAGATCTGCCACCATATACTGGGCAGAGCCTGCGTATACGAACAGGCCCATGAAGAAGGACCACCAGACACCGTAACCGTTTTTATGCATCAGAACGCCAAAGCCGATGCCAAGGAACAGATAACCGGTCATTACGGGAAGTGTATCCCGGAATGCGGCCTTTAGGGCTGTCTTTTTCATATAATCATCTCCGGAGCAAATTATAAAGATTTCTGCCAAAGTTGTCAACTTGACTTTTGTGGCACATTAGGTCTATAATGACATACGGATGGTAATCAGTTTTTATTGCAACGCTGCCTTGGCAGTGGAGGCAATCTCCCATGAAATGGAGGCTTTTCTATGAAAAAAGAAGTTAATGTTTGGGATTATGCCGGACATATTATGGAACATATCGACAACGGCATTTTGCTGACAACCCAGGCGGAGGGTCAGGTAGATACCATGACCATCGGCTGGGGCACGATAGGTGTCCAGTGGGGCAGGCCCATTTTTATCGCTTTTGTCCGGGAAAGCCGCTATACAAAGCAGCTTTTGGAGAAGAATGGCGAGTTTACGGTTAACATACCTATGAATCAAGCAGATAAGAACATCTTGCGTGTTTGCGGCACCAAGTCCGGACGGGATACGGATAAGATTGCGGAACTGGAACTGACTCTGGAAGAGGGAAAAACGGTTTCCGTTCCTGCCATTAAGCAGTTGCCGCTGACCCTGGAATGTAAGGTGATTTACAAGCAGGACCAGGAGCCCTCCGCCATCTTCCCGGAATACGATGCCCGGTACTATGCCAAGGGGACCCGGAATGAGGGTGACTATCACACCGCCTACTATGGCGAAATCACTGCAGCATACATTGTAGAGTAAGAATATTCTCGATAAAGAGGCTTGGTGGCCGACAGCAGCGCATGAGGCAACCTCTTTCGGAAACAATCAAATTGCGCCTGTCAATCTTTGGTTGACAGGCGCAATTGATTGTATCAGGACACAGGATGGGATTGGATATACGCATCCAAAAGCTGGGCAGCGATTACCACAAGACGGGTGCAGGGGCGCTCCTTATAATATTCAGCGGTTCTGGGGGAGGGCTTTGGGTCCGTGGGAGGATTTTTCAAAATCTCTCTGCAGATAATCGAACCTGCCTGCTGCCGGAAAGCTTCTGCCAAGGTCTGCACAGAGGCGTAGATGGCTTTCTGGGCTTCCGGATCGGGCTTGTCATAGCCGTAAAGTGTACCGAGTACAAAGAACATACCGCTGACAGCGCCGCAAACCTCACGCATTCTGCCCATGCCGCCGCCAAAGGCGGAAACCATCTTGGCGGACTGTTCCGGCGTTAATCCTGTGACATCGCTAAAAGCCGCCGCTACGGACTGGGCGCAATTATATCCGCCCACAAACAGCTGGGCCGCAAGCATACTGTGATCCATGTGGATACCTCCTGGTTTTTCTTTCATTTTATCACAGTGCATTTGTCTTTGCAAGGACGTGCTGTGTACGCAATACCGGTGGAAGACTTCTATGATAGTAACCATTGTGCCCATAAAAATGAAATGACCCTTGACTGCTGTCCTGTCATGCAGTCAAGGGTCATTTCTGTGAACTGTTGGGCTCTATCATCAGTGGTTACCTCTCTTTCGTTTACTTTGGTTTCCAAACCTTTGAGGCTTTCAGGCATTTACCTGTTCATTGGTATCACCCTTTCTTGACTATAATGTAACATACCTTTTGTGGGTTTGCAAGATGGGATATTTCCTAAAAAATAAGGGTCTGATTTATGCAAAAAATAGAAAAATATCGATTACGACAAGAAAGAATTGACAAGCCTCAATCCCTTTGTTATACTAAATATGTTGGCGGCTTGAAAGCGGCCTTTTATTTTTTTCTGAGGTGTATGTTATGAATTACCGCCTTGACAGATATGGCAACAAACTCTCTATTTTGGGCTTTGGCTGTATGCGTTTTCAGCGCAAGCAAGGCAAAATCGACATGACCCTTGCGGAGCAGCAGATCATGAAAGCCTTCCGCGGGGGAGTGAACTACTACGATACCGCCTATATATACCCCGGCAGCGAAGCCTGCATCGGTGAAATTTTTGAAAAGAACGGGATACGGGAGCAGGTGTATATTGCCACCAAGCTGCCCCATTATTTGATCAAAAGTGCAGAAGGGCTGGAAAAGCTTTTCCAGGAGGAGCTGAAGCGTCTGCGTACGGACTATGTGGATTTTTACCTGATGCACATGCTTAGCGATACGGCTACCTGGAACCGACTGAAGGAACTGGGAATCGAGGACTGGATCCGGGAGAAAAAGCGCAGCGGTGCCATTCGCCAGGTGGGTTTTTCCTACCATGGCAATACGGAAACCTTTTGTGACCTGGTGGATGCCTATGATTGGGACTTTTGCCAAATTCAGTATAACTACATGGACGAACATACCCAGGCCGGCAGACGGGGTCTGCACCATGCGCATAAAAAAGGTTTGCCTGTGATCATTATGGAGCCCCTACGCGGCGGCAGACTGGTCAATCAGTTACCGGAGAAAGCAAAGGCTTTGTTTGCGGGCCATCCTTCCGGCTATACCCCTGCCCAGTGGGGATTCCGCTGGCTTTGGAATCAGCCGGAGGTTACGGTGGTTTTGTCCGGAATGAATACCGACGAGATGGTGCAGGACAATTTGGATACCGCGGCCGCCGTTAAGATTGGTGAAATGGGGGAAGGGGAGGCCCAGTTCCTTGAGAAGGTGGTCAACGCCATCAACGAAAAGGTAAAGGTAGGCTGCACCGGCTGTGGCTACTGTATGCCCTGTCCCCAGGGCGTGGATATTCCCGGCACATTCAATGCCTATAACCGCCGCTATCAGGACGGCTGGTTTCAGGGAGTCCGGGAGTACTTCATGTGTACTACCTTTCGTAAAAATTCTGCCGCCGCATCCAAGTGTATCGGCTGCGGCAAGTGTGAAAAACACTGCCCACAGACATTACCAATCCGCAAACATCTGAAGGACGCCCAAAAGGCATTGGAAGGTCCGGTATATAAAGCAGCCAGCAAATTAGCAAAATGGTTTGTGAAATTCTGAAAATGCAGACGGGAGAGGCATTGCCTCTCCCCAGTGGTGTCAAAAAACTTGTTTTTTGACACCACTGACAGAGGTCAAAGGAGCCGTCAAGACAAGCAAACCGGACCCGTCGGCGTACAGGTGGTACGTTAGGGTCCGGTTTGTGCAGTAAGGCAAAACACCTTGCGCAGCAAGGATTTTGGGCAGAGAATAGATAGAAAATGTTGTTGTGTTGAATACGGTGAAGAAGATAGAAAGTGCCAACCGTTCATAAGTTTTGTTTTGACGGTTGGCGGCTTTTTTGACACTCCGGGGAGAGGCAGTGCCTCTCCCGTTATTATTTTCTACCAATCCGGGGCCAATGCTTTTCGCAGGGGAAGGGTTTGGAATATTTCCCCGGTAATGGCCTTGTATTCAGAAAGGTCTGTGGTTTTACGCAGGCGCTTGTATAGCTTTTCGCTGTTTTCGAAATTACAGATCAGATAGCGCCAGTTTTCTTTCAGCCGGAACATGGCATTCCGGGAACCGCCAAAGGCCAGTGTATATTCTTCCAAAAGGGCATCATAAAAATGGGCCAAGGCATCCACTGTTGTGCCGCCGGGGCTCAGCATGCCCGGATCCGCGATCAATGCTCTGCCAAGCATGACAGCTTGTACTGTGGGGAAAGTTTGCTCAATAGTGACTGCCTGCTCTAATGTACAAAGATTACCGTTAAAGCATACCGGTGCTTCACTGTGGGTGACGGCGTAGGTAAAAGCATCCATATCCACATCCCCTTTGTAAAATGCATTTCGTACTCTGGGGTGGATGATCAGTTCCCGGATAGGGTAACGGTTAAAAACGTCCAGAATCCTTGGAAATTCCTCAGCGCTGTGAAAGCCCAGCCGTGTTTTAACGGATACCGGGATCGGTGTATGTTCAAAGATCTCCGAAAGAAACCGGTCCAGCCCCTCCGGGTCTGTTAGCATGCCGGCACCTTTGCCCTTGGCGGTGACAGTGCCGGAAGGACAGCCTAAATTCAAATTGACCTCTATGTACCCCAGGTCCTTGCACTGCTGTGCCATCCACAGAAAGTCTCCGGGGTTTTTGGTAAGGATCTGAGGAACTGTACAAAATCCAAGACTGTCCGCCGGAGGCAGCTCCCGGCGCTCCTTTGGGGTAAGACTGCGGTGGACAGTAGGGGAGAAAAAGGGTGTGTAATATCGGGTGACGCCCGGGAAATGGGCATGATGCAGCCGCCTGTAAATGCTGTCAGTCAGACCTTCCATTGGTGCGAAATAATAACGCATATCTCTCTCCTGAAAACAGGGTGCGAAATACTTCGCACCCTGTTGTGATTTTAGATCTCCATGATAACGGGCAGGATCATGGGGTTACGCTTGGTGGTTTTGAACAGATAGCCACTTAAGTCGTTTTTGATAGCGGACTTAATGGTGGTCCAGTCCTTAATCCGCTTCCGCTGGCAGCGGTCGATGGCCTCCAGGGCAACCTCACGCAGCTCTTCCATGAGCTGCTCCGATTCTTTGACGTAAACAAAGCCTCTGGTGATGATATCCGGTCCTGTGATCACACTGCCGTCCTGGCTGGAGATGTTCACGCATACCACGATCATTCCATCCTGGGCCAGGTGCTTTCTATCCCGCAGAACAACAGCGCCTACATCGCCAACACCGGTCCCGTCAACAAAGACCTTTCCAGCCGGAACAGTGCCGTTGAGCTTGCAGTTTTTACCGGTAAATTCCAGGACACTGCCAATTTCGGCGATACGAATGTTTTTGGCCGGTGTGCCGATCTGCTCTGCCAGCTTGCCGTGGATCTGCAAGTGCCGCTGTTCGCCGTGTACCGGCACAAAGAATTTGGGTTTACACAGAGCATGGATGATCTTCAGCTCCTCCTTGCAGGCGTGACCGGAGGCATGAAGGCCTTCGCTTTTTTCGTAGACCACTTCCGCACCCTTGCGGTAGAGCTCGTTGATGATCCGGGAAACGGCCTTTTCGTTGCCGGGAATGGCAGAGGCGGAGATAATCACCCGGTCACCGGAAACAATGTCCACCTGCTTGTGCATGGAGAAGGCCATGCGGTATAGGGCCGACATATTTTCACCTTGAGAACCGGTAGATACGATCACTACTTTGTTTTTCGGAAGACTTTTGGTGGCGGCAAGGTCTACGATGGTACCGGCAGGCACTTTGATATAGCCCAGTTCCTGTGCCACCTTCAGCATGTTTTCCATACTGCGGCCGGTGACTGCTACTTTTCTGCCGTAGCGGTGGGCGGTAGCCAGCACAGACTGGATGCGGTGCATGTTGGAGGCAAAGGTGGTAATGATGATGCGCTGATCGCAGTTTTTAAATTGCCGATCGAGACCCTCTGCCACAATGTTTTCGCTGGGGGAGTGGCCGTCCCGCTCCACGTTGGTGGAGTCACACAGTAGGGCAAGAACGCCTTGGTTACCCAGTTCGCCCAGCCTTGCCAGATCCATCATGCCGTCCTTTGCGGTGGGATCCAGCTTGAAGTCGCCGGTCATAATAACAGTGCCAACAGGTGTGTGGATGGCGAAGGCCACTGCGTCGGCAATGGAATGGTTGACATGGATAAATTCCACAGTAAAGCAGCCGGCTTTGACCACGTCGCCGGGCTTGTGGGTAATGAGTTTCACCTTGTCGGCGATGCGATGTTCTTCCAGCTTCAGCCGGATCAGGCCGTTGGTCATGGCAGTGCCGTGAATCGGACAGTTTACCTGCAGCATGCAGTAGGGGATAGAACCAATATGGTCCTCGTGTCCGTGGGTAATGAACATACCGCGCAGCTTCTTGGCGTTTTGGACCAGATAGGTGAAATCGGGGATCACCAGATCTACGCCGTACATATCCTCATCGGGGAAACCCACACCGCAGTCCACAACGATCATATCTCTGCCGTATTCCAGCACGGTAATGTTCTTGCCGATCTCATCCAGACCGCCAAGGGGAATGATTTTTAATTTTTCAGCCAAAGAAATACTCCTTTCAAAATGGGTCCTTTTGGACATAACAAAACAGGCAGCCGTATGTACGCAACACAGCCCTGTATCGCTGCTTACTGCACATGATCGCCCGCAAATTTTTTGTTTATTTTTCTAAATGTGCATTGGATGCACGGTTGCGCAGGTCTGCCCACCTGACGCACTGTAACCATAGTATACCACATTTTTTTCGGAATGTATACAGAAATTTTTTCTTTTGCTCGACAGGAAAGCCCTATTTTCATAAATAGGGAAAAATAGAGTTGCACCTTTGGTGTTGATTTGCTATAATGAATAAAATATCGGGTACTATCGGAATGGAGGCGGTAACATGGACAAAAAACTGGGAAGAATCCTGAAACCCAGCACAGGAATGTACTTTCTTGTTCTTTCGGGCTTTGGGGTTACGGCTGCGCTGCTGGGAGAATATGTTTTGGCAGGCGTGGAGCTTGGTATCACGTTGTTGCTGCTGGCTGTTCATGTGCTGTACCATGCCCGCCGGCACAGCCAATTGGAGGACTTTCTGCAGAACAAAGCCGATGAGCTGATGGGGATCCAGGGCGGCGCAAAGGCACCGTTCCCTACCGTTCTTTTGCGTCTTTCCGACCATGGGATCGTCCATGCCAATGATGCTTTCACCAAAATGACCGGCCTGCGTGACAGCTTTGCCGAGCATAGCATGGATGAGTATCTGCCCGGGTTTGATACAGACTGGCTGGTATCCGGGAAAAATGAGTATCCCTACGATATCACCCTGGAAGGACGGCGCTACCGTATTTACGGTGCTGCATTGCGGGCCAATGACAGTGAAGAAACGCCCTTGGGTATTTTGTATTTTTCTGATCTGACCGAGCTTTATCAGGTGCGTGACGAGTACATTCGTTCCCGGCCTGTGGTGTCCATCATTTTGGTGGATAACTATGAGGAACTGACCCGCAACATGACGGAGGCGGCGGTGTCCGGACTGGATGCCCGAATCAATAACACCATTATGAAATGGGCGCAGAATTATCACGGACTGCTCCGCAGACTGGAAAAGAACCGTTTCCTGCTGGTTTTTGAAAAACGGGATCTGAAGGAAGCTATGGATGGGAAATTCTCTGTTTTGGAGGATATCCATGAGATTACTGCCCCCTCGGGACTGGCAGCATCCATTTCCTTTGGTTTGGGTGTTGACGGTGCCACTTTTGAAGAGGGGTATGAATTTGCGGCCTTGTCCATCGAGATGGCCCTAAGCCGAGGTGGTGACCAGGCTGTGGTGAAGGACCGTTTGAACTTCCGTTTCTTCGGCGGAAGAACCAAGGAGGCGGACCACCGCAGTAAAGTCCGTTCCCGTGTGACAGCAAACTCCCTGATGGAACTGATCGGCCAAAGTGGTCATGTATTTATCATGGGTCACAGGAATGCAGATTTGGATTCTTTGGGTGCAGCCATGGGCATTGCCTGCCTGTGCCGCAAAAAGGGCAAGCCCTTTAACATCGTTTTGGATCTGGAGAACAACTCTGCCCCCAAGCTGATTGAAGAGATCATCAAAGAGCCGGAGTATAAAAACGTTTTTATTTCCGGCCAGGATGCCCTTTTGCTGTGCGATAACCGCAGCACATTGATCGTTGTAGATACCAACCGCCCGGATCAGGTGGAGTGCAGGCCGCTGCTGGAGGCAGTGCCTAAGGTCTGCGTTGTGGACCATCACCGCCGAGCTGCAGAGTATATTACCCCTGTGGTGGTGAATTTTCACGAACCCTATGCATCCTCTGCGGCAGAACTGGTAACGGAGCTTTTGGAGTATGCGGTGGAGCGTAACGATATCCTTCCCATTGAGGCAAAGTCCCTGATGGCAGGTATCTTCCTGGATACAAAGAGCTTCAATGTCCGTACCGGCGAGAGCACCTTTGAGGCAGCAGCCTACCTGCGGCAGCTGGGTGCCGATACGGTGGAAGTAAAGAAATTGCTGCAGAACGATTTTAAGGATACTGTGGCAAAGCATCAGATCATCAAAACCGCACGTCTTTACAAGCAGGAGATCGCCATTGCGGCACTGACAACAGCCACATCGCGGACCTTGGCTGCTCAGGCGGCAGATGAATTGCTGAACATTTCCGGCATCACAACATCCTTCGTTTTGTTCCCGGATGAAGAGCAGGTTGTCATTTCTGCCCGTTCCATTGGCAATGTGAATGTACAGGTGATTTTGGAGCCCTTGGGTGGCGGCGGCAATGCGGCCACAGCCGGAGCCCAGGTCCAGGGTTCTTCTGTAAAAGAGGTGCTGGATACGTTGGTTGCCTCTATTGATCAGTATTATCAGTCTTAAAGGAGATTTTAATTATGAAAGTGATTTTGTTGCAGGATGTGAAGGGTAAAGGCAAGAAAGGTCAGATGATCGAGGTCTCTGACGGCTACGCCAGAAACTATATGCTTCCCCGGAAGATTGCTGTAGAGGCAACTGCCGATGCAGTGAACACCATGCGAATGAACGATAAGGCCGCTGCTGAAAAAGCGGCAAAGGAGCGGGCCGAGGCAGTGGAAATTTCCAAGAAGCTGCGGGACATGACACTGACTGTCACAGCAAAGGGCGGCGGAGCCGGCAGACTGTTTGGCTCTGTAACCAACCAGGAGATTGCCGACGCACTGAAAGCCAGTTCCGGCATTGCCCTGGACAAGCGTAAGATTGTGATTTCCGATCCAATCAAGAGTGTTGGCACCTACACTGTCCAGTGTAAATTGGGTTATGAAATTACCGCTCCCCTGACGGTAAAGATCGTCGAGGCATAAAAAGAAACAGAATCTATTTTAGGGAGGAGACGCCCAATGGATGAAGAATTAAAAGCCCGGCAACTGCCCCAGTCCTTAGAGGCAGAGCAAGCGGTATTGGGCTCTATCTTGATTGACAGCCGGTGTTTGACCGATGTGATCGGCATTCTGCGCCCGGAGGATTTTTATCTTCAGCAGAACCGGGAGATTTACGAAACCATTTATACCATGTTTAATTTCTCCCAGACCATCGACCCGGTTACTGTTCTGGATAAAATGAAAGAGCTGGGCGTCCATCGGGATGACTCCAGAAGCTATATCCTGCAGCTGATGGAAATTACACCTACAGCTGCCAACGCGGTGCGCTATGCCAATATTGTTCGGGACAAATCCATGCTCCGCAGTCTTGCAGATGCGGCAACGGACATTTCCAACACGGTCTACGAGCAGGTGGGAACACCGGCAGAGATTTTAGAAAGTGCCGAGAAGAAGATCTATGCCCTCCGAAAAGGCGAGCGTGGCGAATCTCTGGAGCATATCGGAACTACACTGCATAAGGTTTTTGACCGGCTGAATGAGCTTAGCCAGTCTGATTCTGCCATTCCCGGTCTTTCCACCGGTATGCGTGATCTGGATGTGAAGATCAACGGACTGAATAAATCCGATTTACTGCTGTTGGCTGCCCGTCCTGCCATGGGTAAGACAGCCTTTGCGCTGAATTTGTGTCTGAATGTTGCCAAAAAGTACAATCAAACCGTTGCTATGTTTTCCTTGGAAATGTCCCGGGAGCAGCTGGCAATGCGCCTTTTGTCCATTGAGAGCTTTGTGGACGGTCAGAAGATCTCCACCGGCAAGCTGACGGAGGAGGAATGGGGCAAGCTTTCCCTGGCGGCCACCTCCCTGAGCCAGACGGATATCCGTGTGGATGACAACCCGTCGATCACTGTGGCAGAAATGAATGCGAAATGCCGCCGTATCGAGAATCTGGGTCTGGTGATCGTTGATTATCTGCAACTGATGAACGGCTCCGGCTACGGCAAGGGCGGCGACAGCCGTGTGAATGTGGTCAGTGAGATTTCCCGAAGCCTTAAAATCATGGCAAAGGAACTGAATGTACCGGTGGTTTGTTTGAGCCAGCTGTCCCGTGGACCGGAGAGCAGAACGGACAAGCGGCCTATGCTGTCTGACCTGCGTGAATCCGGTGCTATCGAGCAGGATGCAGACGAAGTGCTGTTTTTGTACCGTGATGAGTATTATAATCCGGACACGGAGGATCAGGGCGTTGCCGAATGTATCGTGTCGAAGAATCGCCATGGCGAGGTCGGCACAGTGAAGCTGCAATGGGTTCCTCAGTACCAGACCTTTGCAGACAGGGAGTGGAAGCATGCTCAATAAGCTGCAGGCCTTCCTTGCTTGTCACAATATGGTGGAACCGGGCGAACGTGTAATTTGCGCTGTATCCGGTGGAGCGGATTCTGTGGCGCTGCTGTTTGCTATGTATTTGCTGCGGAAAAAACTGCACATCACAGTGGAGGCGGCCCACTTCAACCACCACCTGCGTGCAGAGGAGTCGGACCGGGATGCAGCCTTTGTCCGGGAATTTTGTGAGCGCTACGATATTGTGCTGCATAGCGGTGAGGGAACAGTGGAAGCAGGCCCAAAGGGGCTGGAGGCGGCAGCCCGGGATGCAAGGTACAGGTTTCTGCAATCGTTGCCCGGCAAGATCGCAACAGCCCATACTGCCGATGATAACGCAGAAACGGTCCTTATGCACATGGTTCGCGGTACAGGTCTCAAAGGCCTGGGCGGTATCACACCGGTCTGCGGTCAGTTGATCCGCCCCATGCTGAATGTGACGCGGCAGGAGGTTCTTGCCTTTTTAGAGGAATATCACCTGGAGTATGTGTCTGACAGCTCCAATGAAACAGACCAGTTTTTGCGAAATCGAATCCGGCACCATGTTATGCCCCTTTTAAAGAAAGAGAATCCGCAGCTTGCTCAAAATTTGTCCGCTATGGCACTGCGGCTGCGTGAGGATGAACAGGCCTTGTCAGGACTTGTCCGTCCGGAAACCGATGTGGAAACGCTGCGGCAAATGCCGGAGGCTTTGCGCAGTCGGTCCTTGGTAGCGCTACTGGAAAGCAGCGGCGTGCCGGAGCCGGAGGCAGAACATGTGGCGCTTATGCAGAAGCTTGTTTTTTCACCCAATCCTTCGGCACAGGCATCCTTTCCCGGCGGTATTACAATCTGCCGGAACTATGGCTGCCTTGAAAAACAGCAGCCCCATGGGCAACTGCCCACACAGATACTGGACTGTCCCGGGCAGGCGGATTTTCCGGGTGTTCGTGTGACTTGCACCCCGGCGCAGCAGCTTTGCGACAGGGAGGATTGTTTCACAGTACAGCCTCAGGGCCAAGTCATCGTTCGCTGCCGGAATACCGGCGACACCATCCGTTTGCAGGGCGGCACAAAATCCCTGAAAAAGCTGTTCATAGACCGTAAAATTCCCGCATCCCAGCGCCATTTGATTCCGGTGATTGCCGACGAGGAAGGTATTTTGGGTATTTGCGGTATCGGAGCAGACCGCACACGATTGGCAAAAACTTTGCCCGCGGTAGAGATCCGATTTGAAAAGCGATAGAAAGAGAGGCTTTCCCCAATGAAAGAAAACATTGAAAGAATACTCCTGAGTGAGGAAGAGATCCGGAATAAAGTGCAGGAATTGGCACAGATCCTCGCCCGGGAGTATGCCGACAAGGACCCTGTTTTTGTGGGTGTCTTGAAAGGCGTTGTGATATTCTTTGCTGATATTGTAAGATGTGTTGACATTCCCTGTCAGATCGACTTTATGTGGATTTCCTCCTACAGCGGCACTGTTTCCAGCGGTATGGAGGTAAAGCGGGATGTGTCTGTGGACCTGAAGGGACGCCATGTGGTGATTTTGGAGGATATCTTCGATACGGGCAATTCTTTGGACTTTACCTATAAACACCTTTTGAGCAAGGAGCCGGCTTCTCTGAAAATCTGCACTTTGCTGGATAAGCCGGAGCGGCGCAATCCGGCGGTGACACTAAAGCCCGACTATGTGGGCTTTACCATTCCCAACGAGTTTGTTGTAGGCTACGGGCTCGATTTTAATGAACACTATCGCAATCTGCCCTATGTGGGCGTATTGAAACCAAAAGCCTACCAATAAACAAAGGAGACTCTAAATTTGAACAAACGCAGGATTTTACCGATTTTTATTTATATAGCAGTACTGTTAGTGGGCTTTGGCCTGATCATGTACTATTTCAGCGGAGCAGGTAACCTGACTTATTCTGAGGTGCTGAGCCTTTTCAAAAATGAGCAGGTAGCAAGCTGTGTGCTGCGTGAGGATTCTATCACCATGGAGCTTCGCAGCGAGTATCAGGGGAAAAAGCAGGCCAAGGCAAAACTTGACAGAGATATTTTTATAGAGGATATGGGCCCTGTTCTGCAGGAGCAGCAGTTGGCAGGAAAACTGGTATGTGATATCCGTCCCCAGGAAAAATTCTCTGCTACTTCTCTGATTTTGCCGCTTATTTTGGCAGGCGGTGTTTTGCTCCTGTTTTGGGGTATCCTGGCAGGTCGTGCTAATAACGCCAACCCCTTAAACAACTTTGGAAAGGCAAAGACGGTCAACGGTTTGCCCAACAATAAAAAAGTCACCTTTGCCGATGTGGCAGGTGTTGACGAAGAAAAGGCGGAGCTGCAGGAGGTGGTGGATTTCCTGCGTGATCCGGAGAAATTCAAAGCCATTGGTGCCCGGATACCCCATGGCGTTTTGCTGGCAGGCCCTCCCGGTACCGGCAAGACCCTTCTTGCCCGTGCAGTCGCAGGAGAGGCCGGTGTGCAGTTTTTGTCGATCTCCGGTTCCGATTTCATGGAAATGTATGTGGGCGTGGGCGCAAGCCGTGTCCGGGACCTGTTTGACCAGGCAAAGAAAACAGCACCTGCCATCATCTTTATCGATGAGATCGATGCTGTGGGCCGTAAGCGTGGTTCTGGCTTAGGCGGCGGTCACGACGAGCGAGAGCAGACCCTAAATCAACTGCTGGTAGAAATGGACGGTTTCTCCCGTACCGAGGGCGTCATCGTTCTGGCGGCCACCAACCGTGTGGATATTTTGGACCCGGCCTTGCTGCGTCCCGGCCGTTTTGACCGGCAGATCTACGTTCATGCACCGGATTCCAAGGGCCGTGAGGAGATTCTGAAGGTCCATGCCAAGGACAAGAAACTGGATGACTCTGTAGATCTGAGAACCGTGGCACTGGCCACTTCCGGTTTTACCGGTGCGGATCTGAGTAACCTTCTGAATGAAGCGGCGATACTGGCAGCCCGGGATAACCGGCCTGTCCTGAATATGCAGGATATGAACGATGCCATGATGAAGATCCTGGCAGGTCCTGAAAAGAAGAGCCGTGTGAAACTCCGCAAGGATCTGAAGATCACTGCGATTCATGAAGCAGGTCATGCTGTTGCAATGTATAGCTTGCCGACCCATGAGCCTGTACACCAGATCTCTATCGTTCCCAGAGGGCATGCTTTGGGCCTTACCTGGACACTACCCTCCGAGGATAGCAACCACCTGACCCGCAATGAGATGTACGAGAAGATCGTGGGCTTATTAGGCGGCCGCGTGGCAGAAGAGCTGTTCTTGCAGGATATTTCTACGGGTGCCTCCAATGATATTGACCGAGCTTCCAAGCTGGCAAGAGACATGGTGGCCCGCTATGGCATGTGCCAGAAGCTGGGAACCGTATCCTACACCGGCGGTGAGGAGCTGTTCATCGGCAGAGATTATGAAAAGACCAAGAGCTACTCCGAAAAGGTAGCCGGTACCATCGATGATGAGGTCAAGGCCATCGTTGACAAGGCCTACGCCCAGTGCGCCGAGATCCTCCAGCGGGACGCGGACAAAATGCGTAAAGTCGTGGAATTCCTCTTGGAGCACGAAACTATGTCCGGCGCCCAGTTTGCTCAGTGTATGGCAGGCCAGGAGATCACAGAAACGGAGAATACCTCCATTTTTGATGCCATCAAAGCTAAGGATGCCGAATAAGAAACACACCCTCCGGGATCAGGCAATGCCCATTCCGGAGGGTGTCTTGGCAACTCGTGTCAGCGGGTGAAGTTCGCGGTTGACAAGACCCTTGTTTTTCGTTACAATGCAATGGTAAATGCATAAGCCCCAGTAGCTCAGTTGTATAGAGCGATCGCCTCCTAAGCGATAGGTCGGAGGTTAGAGTCCTCTCTGGGGTGCCAACATAAATCCGCCCTCTGTGAGGGCGGATTTTCTTTAATATGTTGACAATCAAAATACTTCGTGGTACGATGTATAACGTAAAAGGAGGTATCATATGGATGTTCAGCTAAAACGTGGTCTTTTGGATGTGTGTGTTCTGGCGGCGATAAAGAGTGAGGATTCCTACGGCTACAAGATCATTAAAGATATGAAGCCTTATATAGAGCTCTCCGAATCCACCCTATATACCATTTTGAAACGATTGGAAACCGCCAATATGCTGACGGTTCACACGGCAGAACATGGTGGCAGACTACGGAAATATTACCACATCACCGATGTGGGGCTGCAGCGAATTGAGGATTTCAAGGCCGAGTGGAAAGAAATCCTGTCCATATACCGATTTGTAACGAAGGAGGATGGTAGTGATGACTAAACAAGAGTTTCTTGCACAGCTTCGCAAAGGCTTGTCTGGCTTGCCGCAAAAGGATACAGAGGAACGTTTGACGTTTTATAGTGAAATGATAGATGACCGAATGGAAGAAGGGCTTTCGGAGGAGGAAGCGGTTTCGGCAGTGGGATCTGTTGATGAAATTCTTTCACAGGTTCCGGGGGAGATTCCTCTTGGAAAAACTGCAAAAGAAACAAGCAAGCCCAAAAGGCAATTAAGAGTGTGGGAAATTGTGCTTTTGGTACTGGGCAGCCCCATATGGCTTTCTCTTTTGGTTGCGGCATTTGCGGTGTTGCTTTCGCTTTACATCTCGTTGTGGTCCGTGATCATTTCCCTGTGGGCTGTTTTCGGCTCATTGGTGGGCTGTGTAGTTGGCGGTATTGCAGCTGGTGTTGTTTCTGCTTATAGCGGCAATATTCCTGCGGGTATAGCTGTAATCGGTGCAGCAATTGTTTCTGCAGGACTGGCGATCTTTGCCTGCCATGGATGCAAGGCGGCAACAAAAGGCGTTTTGGTGCTGACAAAGAAACTTGCATTATGGATGAAGCGTTGTTTTATCAGAAGGGAGGAAGCGTAATGGGCAGAAAAACAAAGATATCCCTTGTTATAGCAGCTTCTCTTGTGGTAATCGGATCTATGGCCTTTGGAGGTGCAATGACAGTGCTCAAATGGGATTTCACAAAACTTTCAACAGTTCAGTATGAAACTAACGATTATGAGATCAGTGAGGATTATAAAGATATCTCCATAACAACAGATACCGCAGACGTTGTTTTTGTGCCTTCTGAAAATGCAAAAACGTTGGTTGTTTGCCATGAGCAGAATAATGTGAAGCATTCCGTTACCGTACAGGACGGTACACTTGTAATAGCAGTGCAGGACATGAGAAAGTGGTACGAGCACATCGGCGTGCATTTTGGCACACCGACAATAACGGTTTATCTGCCCAATGCCGAATACGGAGCGCTCAGCGTGCAGGACAGTACGGGGAGCGTCAAGATACCAAAAGACTTCCGTTTTGCGCGTATGGATATCTTGGTAAGTACCGGCAGTGTAACAAATTTTGCTTCCGCCGCAGAGGAGATGCATATAAAAACAAGCACCGGTAATATTTGCGTTGAAAACATATCAGCAGGTGCCCTTGATCTTTCCGTTTCAACAGGCAAGATAACAGTTTGCGATGTGGCCTGCCGGGATGATATTACAGTGAAAGGTACTACCGGAAAGGCAAATCTGACCAATGTTACCTGCAGGAATTTGAATTCAAAGGGTAGCACAGGAAATATGTTCTTAGAAAATGTTAGGGCAACCGGTGCGTTTTCCATCTCCAGAAGCACAGGCAATGTAAAATTCCGTGGTTGCGATGCTGCTGAGCTTTTGGTAAAAACAGATACCGGCAATGTTACAGGCACTTTGCTTACCGATAAGGTGTTTATTACCCAAAGTGACACAGGCAGCATTGATGTTCCTAAAACCATAACCGGGGGTAAATGCGAGATTACCACCGATACAGGAAATATAAAGATTACTGTGGAAAAAACCGACGGAGCTTCCTGAGTGGAATGCGGCTGCATGAATTCCTTACAGGGTCGGCTGTTCTCCCAATAAAAATTTTTTCCGGCAACAAAATTCAGTGTTCTTTTCATCAGGTTTTGCATATATTACTGGGAGTGCTTTGTAATCCCGGAGGTGAGAAAGAATGCAGTGCAGTTTGTTTGCAGATGTGGACGATCTGATCTTTGCCGGGGAGGAGAGCCTTCCCAGTGATCGGTGAAATAATTGGGCTGCCTTGCCGGGCAGCCCAAATTGTTTATGCAGCGGCAAAAAGCGGTCTAGGACCACAGGTTTTCCCTCTTTACAGAATGGGAAAATTCGGATATAATAAACCGGATATATTTTATGAAAGAGGGGCCAGGCCCATGAATATTGAATTTGATGCCTATAAGCAGAAGCTGAACGAGATACGCCCCGCGCTGGAGGGGTTGGCGGATTCTCTGAATGTGGAGGGTCTGCGAAACGAGCTGGAGCGTCTGCATGCAATGCAGGAGGCTCCGGGTTTTTGGGATAATCCTGAAAAGAGCCAGCAGGTGGTAGTGAAAACAAAGACCACGGAAAATAAGATCAGCAAATATGAGCAGATGCTTGCATCCTGGGATGATCTGATGACCATTTGTGAAATGGCAGCGGAAGAAGATGACGATTCCATGCTCGACGAGCTGAAGGAAGGCTTCCAGACTTTGTCCGAGGATATGGAGCGCTGCCGTTTGCAGACATTGCTTACCGGCACCTACGATGCCAACAATGCCATGGTGTCCTTCCAGGCCGGTGCCGGCGGCACAGAGGCCCAGGATTGGTGCCAGATGCTTTACCGTATGTACACCCGTTGGGCAGAGGCCCATGGCTACACCTATAAAATCATGGACTACCAGGAAGGTGACGAAGCTGGATTGAAGTCTGCAGACATCCTCATCGAGGGCGACAATGCCTACGGCTTTTTGAAGGGTGAGAATGGTGTCCACCGCCTTGTGCGTGTATCGCCTTTTGATGCCAACGCCCGTCGTCAGACCTCCTTTGCCGCCATTGAGGTAATTCCGGACATCCAGGATGACAGCCAGGATGTGGAGATCAAGGCAGAGGATTATGAGATGCAGGTGTTCCGGTCCTCCGGTGCCGGCGGCCAGCATATCAACAAGACATCTTCCGCTGTGCGTCTGATTCATAAGGCCACCGGTATTGTGGTTGCCTGCCAGACGGAGCGCAGCCAGTTCCAAAATAAGGAAAACTGTTTGCGTATGCTGCGCAGTAAGCTGGTAGAGATCAAGGAGCGGGAACACCTGGATAAGATCTCCGACATTAAGGGTGTGCAGAAGAAGATTGAGTGGGGCAGCCAGATTCGTAACTATGTTTTTATGCCCTATACCCTTGTGAAGGACACCCGGACCGGCTGCGAAACCTCCAATGTGAACGCAGTTATGGACGGCGCACTGGATCCCTTTATCAACGCCTATCTGACCTGTGCGGCTACCGGTAATTGGGTCACAAAGTAAGAAGAAAACCAAAAAATACCGAAATAACTCTTGCTTTTTGGAAAACCCTGTGCTACAATAACTGGGCTTATTATGCGCCCGGTCTGTTTCGGGGCTGAAGATACCTATTCGCTGTCCCTGCGGCGCTGCCGCGCCGGCACGGAGAGGTTTACAATTTAGGAGGAGAATAAGATGAAAAATATCAAGTCTTTGCTGGCTTTGATCATGGCGCTTTGCCTTGTGATGTGCCTGAGCGTTCCTGTCCTCGCAACGGAGGTTGAGCCCAGCGACACAACCGCAACAACTGCTGCAACTGAGGAAATCGCTGACACCACCGCCGCTACTGAGGCCACAACGGAAGCTGTCACTGAGCCCCATGATCATGATCATGATCACGATCACACCGATGAGACCACCGGTGAGAAGGAAACCAATCCTGTCATCAAGGTCATTCGTATTGTTCTGATCGTTCTGGAAGTAATCGTAAGTGTGGGCCTGATTGTTGTTGTCCTGGTCCAGTCCGGTAAGGAATCCGGCCTGTCCGGCGCACTGACCGGCAACAGCGATTCTTACATGAACAAGAACGGCAAGGGCGGCCTGGATAAGACACTGGCTAAGGCTACCAAGTGGGTGGCACTGGCGTGGGTTCTGTTGACCCTGGCGCTGGGACTGGTAAGCCTGCTGTAATTTGATCAAAACAGCTACAGAAAACTCTGTAGCTGTTTTTTATATCCATTTACATTTTACGTGGGTTATGTTAAAACGACGAAAAATCAATGAGGTGATATTTATGAACCCGATTAAGCTTGCCGGCCTTGCGCCGGAATCTGTTTTTGCTTATTTTGAAAAGCTGTGCACCATTCCCCACGGCTCCGGAAACACCAAGGCCATCAGTGACTATCTGGTTTCCTTTGCCCGGGAGCAGGGGCTGCGTTATATCCAGGACGATACCAATAATGTGATTATTTTCTCCGATGCCACCCCGGGCTATGAGGACCGCGCGCCTGTGATTATTCAGGGTCACATGGACATGGTTTGTGAAAAGGATCCCGACTGTCCCATCGACATGGAAAAAGAGGGACTGGACGTAACCCACGACGGCAAGTATGTCTTTGCAAAGGGTACGACCTTGGGCGGTGATGACGGCATTGCCGTCGCCTATGCGCTGGCAATCCTGGCAGACAGAACCATTCCCCATCCACCCCTGGAGGTTGTCATCACGGTGGATGAGGAAACCGGCATGTTTGGTGCGGCAGATATTGATCTTTCCATGCTGAAGGGCCGCACGCTTCTGAATATCGATTCCGAGGAGGAAGGGATTTTCACAGTTTCCTGCGCCGGCGGCGCCAGAGCTACCATCTGTCTGCCTGTGGAACGCCGGGCGGTCTACGGCCCCTGTGTCCGACTGACGGTAGAGGGTCTCCGGGGAGGCCACTCCGGTGTGGAGATTCACAAGAACCGGGCCAATGCCAATAAGGTTATGGGCGAGTTTTTGAGCCGGGTGCAGCAGCTGATGCCGGTGTGCATTACAAAGCTTTCCGGTGGGGCCAAGGACAATGCTATTCCCCGGAGCTGCCAGGTGACATTGGTTGCGCTGGGTATGTACATTGAACGAATTAACGATGTGGCAGCCCAGCTGCAACAGGAAATCAGGGAGCAGTACGACGAGCCGGATGTGATGATCCGCGGCGATGACGTGGATGCTCTGGGCGGCAACGCGCTGACTACGGAATGCTCGGCCAAGGTGATTGCCCTTTTGAATGCAGCGCCCAACGGTGTCCAGGCATGGAGTCAGGATATAGAGGGCCTGGTGCAAACAAGCTTGAATTTGGGCATTGCCGAACTGGATGAAGAACTGAAACTGACCTTTGCTGTCCGCAGCAGTGTCAACGCGGAAAAAACAGAGCTGCTGGGAAAGCTGAAGGCATTGGCAGAATTCAATGAGGCAGCCTATACCCAAATGGGAGAATACCCTGCCTGGGAGTACAGAGCCGATTCTTACTTGCGTGATACTATGGTCAGCGTCTATAAGCGTATGTTCCGGACCGAACCCCAGGTGGTAGCCATCCACGCAGGCCTGGAGTGCGGCTTGCTGGGTGAAAAATTGCCGGGTCTGGATTGCGTATCCATTGGACCGCAGATGTATGATATTCACACCAGCCGGGAAAAGCTGGATATCGCCTCTACGGAGCGGACATGGAATTTCATCTTGGAAATACTGAAAACACTTTGATATAAGATAAAAGGGTCGCTTTTGCGGCCCTTTTAGTTTTGCTTTTTTACAAGTCCCTTGAGCCAAAGGAGATCTTCTTTTCCCAGTACCCGGAGCAAAAATAGCAGGCAACCCAAAATTAACGGATAGGCAGCGGCCCGCAGTACAGGGGTATGTAAATAGGAGGCAGCCCAAATGGCGGCAACCGTTCCAACCAAGGCCAGCACCGGCACTTGAGGCGAGATTACATTCCCCACAATTTTCAGCAGCCGTCGCAGACTTAAAATAAAGTTCAGCAGGTGGGTCACAAGAAAGCTGCAATAATAGCCCATCATCCCGTACTGGGGCAACAGCAGGTAAAGCAGCGCCACATCCATGGACGAGGTAATGATATTATACCTTACACAGGCTTTTTGTTGTCCCAAACCCTTTGTCATGGCATCTGTCAGCGCATCACAGTACAGCATAGGAATCATCAGCGCATAGAGCCGAAGATATCTGCCTGCTTCTGCACTGCCGTAAAGGGAAAGACAAAGGCTTTCTGCCAACAGATATTCCAGTCCGCAGAAGAAACACCCGTACACAAGGGCCACCCGTAGACCCCGTTTCACAAGATACCGGATCCGCGCCTGACTTCCGGCAGCGGCGCATCGTGCAAGCTCCGGGATCAGAAGCTCCGCCAACCCGAAGAGGATTGCCGCTGGGAACATAAGCACCGGGAACACCATGCCGCATACAGTGCCAAAGGCAGCCAGGGGATCACTGGTGCCGGAAAACAGGGCAAGTCGTTTGGGGACCATTAGATTTTCTGTGGTAGAGATTCCTGCTTTTAAGTTATCTGCCAGAGCCAGGGGAACAGCGGCTTGGAGCAGCCGGCTTCCCACGGGAATCCGTGGTGCTGTCCGGACATGTTCACGCAGCCGCAGTAGAATCAGACAGCAAAGGGTCAGACAACTGCTGATGCCGCTGCCCAGGATCACTCCCTGGCAAGCTTTCGCCGGGTCACTTCCGGCCCATAGGATGAGTACACCCATAGTTACTACCATGGAAAGAAGCTGCTCTGCCACTTCTACGGCAGCCAGGGTGCCAATGCGGTTTGCGGCGGTAAAATAACCGGTCATCACGCCGCAAAGACAGAAAACCGGCACAAAGGAGCCGTACATCCGGATGGCATCGATGGTTCGCAGATCTCCGATCCAGTGTTCGGCCAGAAACGGTGCAAAAATATGAAGTGCAACGGCGATTGTTCCGCTGCACACAATGCTGTACAGAAAACACCCGGACAGGACCCATGTTACATTTCCCGGACGTTTGTGTCCCAATTCCTCTGCAGTCAGGTACATGGTGGCGGTGCGAATACCAGCCATGCCGGCGGTCATAGCCAGAGCGCCTACCGACATGACCAGCTGCAAAAGGCCCACGCCTGCAGCACCGATGCAGCCGGAAATATACACCTGAAATGATGTGGACACCAGCCGCAGAAGCAGGTTCACCCCGGTAAGCATCAGAGCGCTGTAAAAAATGGGCATTTTCCTTTTCAAAAACAAACACCCCCTTGTCCACAACCTATGCGGACAAGGAGGTGTTTATGCGTTAGTGACCGCTAAAGCATTTGCATAGAGGCGCTAAGGGACATTCTGCGCATTTGGGATTTCTGGCGGTACAGATCTCCCGGCCAAACAGAACAATACGATGGCAGAAGTCAGAGCTTTCCTCCGGGGGCAGGATCGCACGCAGCTGCTTTTCTACCTTCTCCGGCTCCTTACCCTCGGACAGTCCCAGCTTGCTGCATATCCGAATACAGTGGGTGTCACAGACCACACTGCCCGGCACACCGTAAATATCACCCAGCAGGAGATTGGCGGTTTTTCTGCCAACACCGGGCAGCTTCAGAAGCTCCTCCATGGTATCGGGAACCTTGCTGCCGTAGTCGCGTATCAGCATTTGACAGGCCAGAACGATATCCTTTGCCTTCTGCCGGTAAAAGCCGCAGGAATGGACGTAGCGCTCCACCTGAGAAATGTCTGCCCCAGCCATAGCCTCCAAAGTAGGATAGGCAGAAAATAGGGACGGCGTTACCAGGTTCACCCGGGCATCCGTACATTGGGCAGACAGCCGGACGGCGATCATCAGTTCATAGTCCTTTTGATAATGCAAAGCGCAGGGTGCATGGGGATAGCGCTGCTTCAAAATCTCAATTATGGAAATTACTTTCTCATTCATAACGGCATCCTCCGTGGGTTTCTTTCCATTTTATCATATTGCCGACAAATTGAAAAGAATTTTTTATTTCCTTGCACATAACCACAGCCGGCAGTATAGGATGGTTTAGAATTGGAGGGAGAACCAATGGATATCACTTTGGACGCCTTAAAGACAGATAAAATGGCAGTCGTGACCCATATTGAAACAGATGAAGCCTCGAAAAAACGCCTCCGTGCTTACGGGTTGGTACCGGGAACCATTGTGCGCTGCCGCTACCGCAGTCCCGGCGGTGGTGTTATGGCGTTGGAGTTGCGGGGCAGTGTGGTGGCGCTGCGTGCCGGGGATCTGAAAAGAATCCGGGGGTGTGGTCTGTGACAGAATTGACAGTGGCTCTGGTAGGAAATCCCAATGTGGGTAAAAGCACTCTGTTTAATGCCATTACAGGGCTGCGGCAACACACAGGAAATTGGCCGGGTAAGACTGTGGGTGTTGCCCGGGGGAAGCTTGTCAGAAACGGCACGCGCTATACATTTGTGGACCTTCCCGGTACATATTCTCTGGAGGGAACATCGGAGGATGAAAAAATCACAGGGGAATATGTGCGCACAAATGCGGCGGATTGTACCGTGGTGGTATGCGACGGCAGTTGTCTGGAACGGAGCTTGATTTTAGCCTTGCAGGTGCTGCAGCTGTGTCAAAGGGTCGTAATTTGTGTTAATCTTGTAGATGAAGCCAAAAGGCACGGCATCCGTATCAATGGTGAGGCCTTGTCCCGTCGACTGGGAGCACCGGTGGTCTTGACCAGTGCAGGAAAAGGCGCTGGGATTGACAAACTATTACAGACGGTGGGAGATACAGCCCTTTCCATGCCAAGGATGGATAGACCGCCCTGCCAGGATGAGATTGATGCAGCGGAAGAAATTGCACGGGCCTGCACGAAACAAATTGTTTCTGACACCCGGAGCTTTTGGCGGAAAATGGATAGACTTTTGGTTAGCCGCTGGTTTGGCCTGCCGTTCTTGGTTTTGGTGCTGCTTGGTATCGTCTGGTTGACGGTTTGGGGGGCCAACTATCCCAGCACCCTTTTGGAAATGCTGTTTTCCAGGGGATATGTTTTTTTGAAGGGCTTGACAGCAGCTTGGCCCTGGTGGCTTCGCGGCGTACTGGTAGACGGCGTTTATGCCACCTGCACCCGGGTCCTTGGAGTGATGCTGCCGCCTATGGCAATCTTTTTTCCGCTGTTTACCGTATTGGAGGACATCGGCTACCTGCCAAGAATGGCGTTTTTGTTGGATCCCTATATGGCGCGTTGCGGCGGCTGTGGTAAGCAGGCGCTGACACTGTGCATGGGATTGGGCTGTAATGCTGTTGGTGTTACAGGCTGCCGAATCATCGAAGGGCCCCGAGAGCGCTTGCGCGCCATCCTCACCAATGCCTTTGTGCCGTGTAACGGACGGTTTCCCACACTGATCTTATTGGGAAGCCTGTTCTTTCCAAAAGCAGGTGCGGCGTTGGTGGTGGCTGCTTGCGTGGCTTTGGGGGTGGTAGGAGCAATGGCGGTTTCCGGCGTATTGAACAGGACTATTCTTCGGTCCGACCACAGCGCCTTTGTGATGGAGCTGCCACCCTTCCGCCGCCCCCGGCTTGGGCAAATTCTGGTTCGTTCCTTACTGGACAGAACCTTAAAAATAACCGGCAGAGCCCTGTGCGTGTCGGCACCGGCAGGTGTTATTTTGTGGGTGGTTACGAACACAGGACTTCTTGGTCACTTATCGAGCTTGTTAGAACCTGTTGGCCTTGCCCTTGGTATGAACGGCGTAATTTTACTGGCCTTTCTGTGCGCATTGCCTGCCAATGAGCTTTTGGTGCCGGTGATTTTAATGGCCATCAGTAATGCCGGCAGCCTGCAGATGATCGGTGCAGGGGGCGCAGAGCTGTTGCACATAATGAACTGGCAAATGGCTGTATGTACCATGGTGTTTACCTTGTTTCATTGGCCTTGCTCCACTACATTAATGACGATCTATCGGGAAACCGGTTCTATAAAGAAAACAGCGGTGGCATTTCTGCTGCCCACCGCTGTTGGATGTACACTTTGTTTTGCGTTAAATCTGCTCCTGTAAAATATCAGCAGTCAATGCAGAAATTTCGTAGGCAGTCCGTTCTTCAGCCCCTTCCTCAGTCAGCTTGGTATAGATGCGGCTTTGGAGTCTGCCACAGATGCGGATACAGTCCCGTATATGGCAACCGGCGATCTCCTGTGCGGTGCGTCCCCATAGAATGCAAGGCAGATAATCAGCCCGTCGGAAAGCCCGGGGGACGGCAAGCATCACATCGCAGATTTCCCGGCCCAGAGGGGTCCGCCGGAAGTTTGGTTCCCGGCAAAGGGGCCCCTCAATCACCACTTCGTTAACAGGATCACCGTCTTCCACAGTGATAGACGAGGCAAATACAAAAATCAGCAGATGCCGGGCCCCTGCGCTGCGTTGGTTGTGGGAACGAATCTGTCCGCAAACGGTGAGCATCCTGCCTGCGGTTGGGTCCATATCATCCACAAGCTGCTGTTGGGCGATCACCGGCAGCAGATCCAATGCACCGGAAAGCCGTGGGACTTCTAACACGAACCGATAAAACCGCCGCCCGTGATTTTCGTGAGAAAATTGGGGAAGATCAACAAGACTGCCCCGAATGGTAATGCTGTTTGTCGTATGTTCCATAGTACCACCTCAAATACAGATGTATGGAACATTCTATGCGGTGGAAAACCAAACAGAACAGGACTTCCAAATGGAAGTCCTGTCATCGTTATCTGTGTTTCTTTTTCCCAACCGCTTTTGGGGCAGATTTTCTTACGGGTGGCTTTTTAACGGTTTTTTTGCCTGCAACCCTGGGCGGTGGCGCAACTTTTCCCTGCCGGGGCGGTACTGCGCGAATCAAGCATTTGGGTCCGGAACCAATCAGATCCTCTCTGTGGGCCTTTAACAGGGCCTCCTTCACCAGGTAGTAATTCTTGGGGTTGCGGTACTGAATCAGTGCCCGCTGCATAGCTTTTTCGTGGGGGTCTGTGGGGACATAAACCTTATCCATAGTCCGGGGGTCAAGGCCCGTATAATACATGACGGTGGACAGGGTAGAGGGGGTGGGGTAGAAGTCTTGAACCTGCTCCGGATTGTAGCCCATTTCCCGGATATACTCTGCCAGCTCGATGGCCTCTTTTAGTGTGGAACCGGGGTGACTGGACATCAGGTAGGGCACCAGATACTGGTTCATCCCATATTGCTTGTTCAGTGCAAAATACTTATCCACAAACCGGTTGTATACGGCGTTCCGGGGCTTGCCCATCCTGTCCAGCACCGGGTCAGCCACATGCTCGGGAGCTACCTTCAGCTGGCCTGAAATATGGTGCTGTACAAGCTCCTTAAAGAAGGTGTCCTTCTTGTCGGCCAGAAGATAGTCGAAGCGGATTCCACTACGTACAAAGACTTTTTTTACGCCGGGAATTTTTCGGAGCTTCCGCAGCAGCGCAATATAGTCGGTGTGATCGGCCTTCATGTTTTTGCAGGGCGTGGGATACAAACATTGCCGGTGGGGACAGGCACCCTTGTTCAGCTGTTTGTCGCAGGCAGGGTGCCGGAAATTGGCGGTAGGGCCGCCTACATCGTGGATGTAGCCTTTGAAGTCCTTATCCTTTACCATAAGTTCTGCCTCGGCCAGAATCGACTCGTGGCTTCTGGTCTGAATAATTCTTCCTTGATGGAAGGTCAGTGCGCAGAAGGAGCAGGCACCAAAGCAGCCCCGGTTGCTAACCAGGCTAAATTTTACTTCCTCAATGGCAGGAACACCGCCGGCTTTTTCGTAGCAGGGATGCCAGGTTCGGCAGTAGGGCAGGGCATATACGGCATCCATTTCCTCGGTGGTCAGAGGCTTCTGAGGAGGATTCTGCACCACAAACTCCTTGCCGTAGGGTTCCGTCAGCCGCTTGGCGGTAAAGGGGTCACAGTTGGCATACTGGACCTTAAAGCTTTCTGCATAGGTGCGCTTGTTGGCTTTTACTTCTTCAAAGGCAGGCAGAAAGATTGTAGGCAGGCTGTTATCGGGCTGAGCAGTGCGGAAAACCGTGCCGTCAATATAGGTAATATCCCGGATATCCATGCCGGAGTTCAGGGCATCTGCAATCTCCACAATGCTCTTTTCGCCCATACCGTACATCAAAAGGTCAGCCTGGCTGTCCAGCAAAATAGAACGCTTCATGCTTTCGGACCAGTAGTCATAGTGACCAAGACGCCGCAGACTGGCCTCAATGCCGCCAATCAAAATGGGGACATCCTGATAGGTCTGGCGAATCAAGTTACAGTAGACCACGGTAGCATAATCCGGACGCTTGCCCATAACACCGCCGGGGGTGAAGGCGTCTGTCTTGCGGCGGTGCTTTGTGACAGAGTAGTGATTGACCATGGAATCCATATTACCGCCGGAAACCAAAAAACCCAGCCGAGGCCGACCGAATACGTCGATGGACTTGGGATTTTTCCAGTCCGGTTGTGAGATGATGCCAACGGTATAGCCTGCATGTTCCAAAACCCGGCTGATGATGGCATGACCGAAGGAGGGATGATCCACATAGGCATCCCCAATCACATACACAAAGTCGCAGGCATTCCAACCCCGCTTTACCATATCCTGTTTTGAAATGGGCAAAAAGTCCATACAAAGCCTCCGCAGTTGTTTTGACTATTATAGCATCGATGGGCCAAAAAGTGAATAAGAAAAACCAATTTTACATACTGTTTTCCAGGTATTTTAAGGGCTACTGCCACTATATGCCTTACTATAAGGACTAAGGGGAATTTTTTCTGAAAAAGCGAAAAAAGAGGTTGACAAATCATACGCTCCGTGGTAATATACTCTAGCGTTAAGAAACGCCCAGTTAAATATGCGCGAGTGGTGGAATTGGTAGACTCGCTAGATTCAGGTTCTAGTGTTCACTGCGGACGTGCGGGTTCAAGTCCCGCCTCGCGCACCAAAAAATACGGATACCCATTTGGGTATCCGTTATTTTTTGCTTGCCCAAAAGAAATACGATCTGTAGGCATAAAAGGCTTTCTTTTGTGCAAAAAGTGTGCTATACTGTCGAAAAGAGGTGATTTCATGCATCCAATCATTAAATGGCCCGGCGGCAAGTCCAGAGAACTGGATAAATTTTCCCATCTGATTCCGGATTTTGATCGGTACGTAGAGCCGTTCTTTGGCGGCGGCGCACTGTACTTTGATATCATGCCTAAGCGCGCCGCGATCAACGATATTTCTGAGGATCTGATGCTGTACTATGGGCTGATCAAGCAGCAGGATACCCAGCTTTATGACTATCTGCTTTGCTATAGCGACAGCTTCCGCAACCTGTCCCGGGTATGCAGGGAGGAAATGTGCCGATTGCTGCATAGTTTCTTCCGGTTCAAAGAAGGCCTTGTCCTAAGAGAAGATCTGGGTGCAGAGTTGAGCGCCTTGGTCTGCAGTGTGGCAGATCGAATCGGTGCTGATTTTAGCGATAAGCTGCTGCTGTCCAGAAGTGAGTTCAATACTGTTTTGGGACAAATGGTGGAGGACAAATTTGTCAGAACCGTGGCAAATTACAATAAAAAGCCCTTTAACACCGAGGACCTGTGCGAAAATCTGATCACCGGATTTACAAGTGGATACTATATGTATTTCCGGAAGGTCTTCAATGATATCAGCCTGGGTAGGATCGAGCAGCCGCCTGCGGCCTACCGGGCAGCCAACTTCTACTTTGTCCGTGAGTACTGTTATGGCTCTATGTTCCGCTACAATGCCAAGGGCGAGTTTAACATCCCCTACGGCGGCATGTCTTACAACAAAAAGGACATGGGTGCGAAAATCGAATGCATGTTCAACCCGGAGGTGGCACAGCTGTTTTCCAAAACGGAGATTCGCTGTGAGGATTTTGAAGATTTTCTGGAAAACTTGGAGCTGACGGAAAAGGACTTTCTTTTCCTGGATCCTCCCTACGATACGGATTTTTCTGATTATGAGGGAAAAGCCTTTACAAAGCGGGATCAGGAGCGCCTTGCCAACTTCCTGAAACGGACAAAGGCAAAGTTTATTCTTGTGATCAAGAATACAGCGTTTATTAACGGCCTGTACGAAAATAATTTCCGGATGCTGAGCTTTGACAAGCAGTACACTTATAATGTGCGCAGCCGCAATGACAGAGAGGCAGAGCATCTGATTATCACAAATCTCTCTGTAGAATAAGAAAACCGAAAAACCGACACCCCCTTGCGCAAGCAAGGGGGTGTCAGAGTATTGCACGTTATATATTTTAGCAGCGGATCAATGAGAAAATCAATATTGCGAAATTCCGGCAGATGTACTATACTGAAAAACAAGAATTCGCTATGGCACAAGGAGAGAAAAATGCCAAATATCGTTGAAATTACAGATTTTTCCGCACCGGAGCTGGATATTTATGCTCGGCTAACGGAAGCCCAGCTCATGAACCGTTTTGATCCGAAAAACGCCATGTTCATTGCAGAAAGCCCAAAGGTCATTGCCCGGGCGTTGGATGCAGGCTACATACCGGTTTCTATTTTGGTGGAGCGCAGCCGCATGACGGGAGAGAGCTTGGAGGTCATTGAGCGCTGTGGTGACGTTCCCGTGTACACCGCACCTATGGATGTGCTGACCCAGTTGACCGGCTACCGGCTCACCCGGGGCCTTCTGTG
Source organism: Faecousia sp. (assembly GCA_045537615.1). Lineage (GTDB taxonomy): Bacteria > Bacillota > Clostridia > Oscillospirales > Oscillospiraceae > Faecousia. The sequence goes on from JAZSPV010000049.1 coordinate 37,922, forward strand.
CGCCATGCGGCGGACACCCCTGCCGGAACTGGATCAGGTGCTGGAGAATGCCCGCCGGGTGGCGGTGCTGGAGGAGGTTATGAATCCCACCAATATCGGTGCCATATTCCGAAGTGCAGCGGCATTGGGGATGGATGCCGTGCTGCTGACCCCCGGCTGCAGCGATCCGTTGTACCGCCGTTCCGCCCGTGTCAGCATGGGAACGGTATTCCAAGTACCATGGACATTTCTTCCGGATAACTGGCTGAAGGAACTGAAGCGCCGTGGCTTCCAAACCGCAGCGATGGCCCTGAGTGACGAAGCCATTTCCGTAGAAGATCCCCGGCTTGCGGCAGTGGATAAGCTGGCCGTTGTTTTGGGAACGGAGGGGGATGGCCTGGCCCATACCACCGTCACCGCTTGCGACTACACTGTAAAAATTCCAATGTATCATGGGGTAGATTCCTTGAATGTTGCTGCCGCCAGCGCGGTTGCCTTTTGGCAGTTGAGAGCAAAAGAAAATGAATAAAAAATCATAAAGAAATGCGCACATCCGTAAAGCAAAACGGATGTGCGTTCCTTTTTTGGGCAAGCTATGGCTGAAAGAGGTGTTTTCTATGCAATCGGTTTGGCAGCAACAGCCGCAGCAGCATCTTTATCCCCGTCTCAAAGGAAATAAAAAAACGCAGGTCCTTGTCATTGGTGGCGGTATGGCCGGCGTTTTGTGTGCGTTAAAGCAGCAGGAAGCAGGCAAGGATGTCATTTTGGTGGAGGCAAACAGAATTGGAACAGGTATCACCGCAAAGACCACAGCAGTCCTAACGGCCCAGCACGATATACTCTATCAGGACATGGTCAAATCCTTTGGCAAGGACATCGCCAAGGCATATTTGCACGCCAATTTGGATGCGGTAAAGACCTTCCGAAAACTGTCAAAGAAGATACCCTGTGATTTTGAGGATATGCCCTCGGTTCAGTTTACAAGAGGGGATACGAAAGCCTTACATGAAGAGGCAAACGTGGTGAACCGACTGGGCTTTCCTGCCCGGTATGTGGCAAATCCGTCCTTTCCAGAGGATGCCACCGGGGCGGTAGAGTATCCCGGCATGGCCCAGTTCCACCCATTAAAATTTTTGGAGGGTGCGGCGAAGACGTTGGAAATTTACGAGGATTCCCGTGTGCTGGACCTGGAGGGAACAACAGCAAAACTGGCCCACGGAACAGTCCAAGCACAGCAGGTGATTGTGGCAACTCATTTTCCCTTTATTAACCGCCGGGGACTGTACTTCATGAAACTGTACCAAAATCGTTCTTACGTGATTGCATACGAAAATGCCCCGGACCTTGGGGCAACTATGTCAGAACTGGAAGGGCAGGGGATGTACTTCCGACGTTTCGGCGAATTGCTTTTGGTCGGCGGAGGTGACCATCGGACAGGTAAAAAAGGCGGCGGCTTTCCTTATATAAGGGATTATGCCCAATCCCATTTTCCCAGAGCAAGAGAGAAATATGCATGGGCTAACCAGGATTGTATGAGCTTAGATGGATTGCCTTATGTGGGCCGTTACAGCCCCAGTATGCCAGATGTATATGTGGCAACAGGGTTTAACGCCTGGGGAATGACCAACTCCATGGTGGCGGCAAAGGTGCTGCAGGACCTGCTGAGCGGTAAAGAAACGGTACTCAGCCGTGCCTTGCGTCCTGACCGGTCTGTAATCCACAAACAGCTGTTTTGTAATTTAGGGGCAACGTTGGCGGATTTTGCCAGTCCTACCGTAAAGCGCTGTCCTCACCTGGGCTGTGCACTGAAATGGAATCCACAGGAGCACAGCTGGGACTGCCCCTGTCATGGCTCCCGGTTTACTGAGGACGGAAAGCTACTGGACACACCTGCCCAAAAAGATGCACAGGTCTGACAAACTGATAAATACCGCCGGGAAGCTGCGTTGCTTCCCGGCGGTTGCTATGCAATTATACATTGAACAGGAAATTGACGATGTCTCCATCCTTCATAACATATTCCTTGCCTTCGCTGCGTACAAGACCTTTGGCCTTGGCGTTGGCCATCGTGCCGCAAGATTGCATATCCGTAAAAGCAATGACTTCTGCGCGAATGAAGCCGCGCTCAAAATCCGTATGGATCTTACCGGCTGCCTGGGGTGCTTTGGTGCCGCTTTTGATGGTCCACGCACGGCACTCGTCACTGCCTGCGGTGAGGAAGGAGATCAGACCCAACAGTGCATAGGAACTGCGGATCAGCTTGTCCAGGCCGGATTCATTGACGCCCAGTTCCTCCATGAACATTTCCTTTTCTTCCGGATCGTCCAGCTCAGCAATATCTGCCTCCAGCTTGGCACAGATGGGAATCAGCTGGCTGCCCTCAGCTTCTGCCAAGGCCTTCACTGCCATAAAGTGGCGGTTGCTCTCCGGCTCGTTGATCTCGCTTTCGGCCAAATTGCCAACGTAAATGGTCTTTTTCAGTGTCAGCAGATCCGAGGTGGCAATGATCGCCATGTCGTCTTCACTGCCGTCGAAGGTCCGTGCCAGCTTGCCCTCGTTCAAATGGGCCAGCAGAGCAGTAAACAGCTCCACCTCCCGGGCAAACTTCTTGTCGCCGCCCTTCATGGCCTTTTGCGCCTTATCGATACGGCGTTCCACCATCTCGATATCCGCCATCACAAGCTCCATATTGATAATGTCAATATCCCGCAGCGGATCAGTGCTGCCCTCCACGTGGGTCACGTTGGCATCTTCAAAGCATCTGACCACGTGGACGATGGCGTCAGTGGTGCGGATGTTGCTCAGGAACTTGTTGCCCAGACCTTCACCTTGGGATGCGCCCTTCACAAGACCTGCGATGTCCACAAATTCGATGACAGCAGGGGTCAGTTTTTTTGGATTGTGCAGTTCAGCCAGCCAATCCAGCCGCTCATCGGGAACGGACACCACGCCAACGTTGGGGTCAATGGTGCAGAAGGCGTAGTTATCAGCCGGTACACCGGCGTTTGTAATGGCATTAAACAGAGTAGACTTACCCACATTGGGCAGTCCTACGATACCTAATTTCATTTCTTCTTCTATCTCCTTAAAAGTCCTTTATTTATCAAGGTTTTTTGGCACCCCGGTGTTTCCATATACACCTTATATACACCAAAATTGTATCACATTGGCCCACTATTTTCAATAGAAATAACACATTTCCTGCATTAGTGGTGTAAAATGTGCCGCGGATTTAAGAAAGCGCAAAAGGTGTTCAGACATAAATGCGCCCAGTTTGCCAGGGTGATGTTTCTGATTGTTCTGTGCATGGTGACTCCTCCTAAATTATAAAGTGCAATATAATTATAGGAGAAATTGTTGAAGAAATAGTGTTTAACAGCAGCCTAATTGTTGCGCTGCAGAAAGGGATTGAGATAAAACGCAAAAAATGTTATAATGTCCATAAGAATAAGAAGGGTAAGAAAAAGTCTGTTGTGCTTGACTGAATGGAGTGTTGATATGGACCAGAAAACAGTTGGCACAGTCGTGTCAGCGAAAAAACAACGGTGACTGGGTGTTTGCCCATAAGTATATCGGTAAGCTGTGGTTCCGCTTTGGTCTCTTGCTTATCCCGATTACAGTCATACCAATGCTGTTTGTGATTGGCAAAACTGAGAATATTGTTGGTATGGTTGGACTAATTGTGGGTTTTATAAATACAATTGTATTAATTGTTCCTATTTTCTTTACGGAAAAGGCTCTTAATAAGGCTTTTGACAAGGACGGCAAACGAAAGGCGGAATGAGATATGAAAACAAAATGGAAGGATGCACCCTTAATACATAAGATCGTCACAGTAGTGTCCATAATCGTGGCCCTTTCGGTAATCGTATTGGCGATCCTGCAGATGTTCGATATATGGACACAGGCAATTAATCTATGTGTTCCGCTTATGGGG
>JAZSPV010000011.1:0-3319 GCA_045537615.1 Faecousia sp.
CATGACTTGATCTACCGGATGGGCACACAGGAGTCCGACGGAGGCAGAGCGCGATCTATGGATTACATATTCTTGTGGGAGGAAAACGGAGAAATTGTTGCCTGTATTCTTCCGGACGGTGAAAATATTTATATAAGCATAAAAAACGGGTTTGAACATCTTTTCAGATCCATCCTTGCCTACAGCGAGAAAAACTGCCTTCCTCTGTTCCAGAAAGCGGCCGATGGTTCCGTAAAATTTTGGGTCGCAGCCAACGATCGTCTTACCTATATGCAAAATATTCTTATGGATTCGGGATATACCAGGTACGCAGACGAGGATTATGATAACTATGTATATCCTTTGCAGACCTGCTTTTCGATAGATTTGCCGAAAGGATTTCGGCTTCTTTACGGTGAAGAGTATGCAAGCGAGGAGAATAAGTGGAACGCGCTCCACTTGGGGTTTCACCCTGACCATGAGGGAACCGATTACCAAAACAGCATGAACCCCTATCTTTCAAGAAAAAACTCGTCCATGTACTGTGATAGTTTTGAGTGTATCGTGGTGGACGAAAACGCACAGGAGAAAAACGATGTATGCGCTTACTGTTTTGTTTATGTTGACAAGCAATCGAAGACAGCATTGATCGAGCCTGTCAGTACCAGAGAAAAATACCAGCGTAAGGGCATAGGCACAGCAATGATGCATGGCGCTATATCGCGCTGCAAAGAAAAGGGTATTGAAAAGTGCTATGTGAATTCGTTCGGTTGGAGAAGAAAATTCTATAATGCCGCAGGCTTTTCTACGGAAGACAGCATCGGTTTTTGGCATAAAATAATACGATAAAAAATCGATTTGGCAAACAGATATGGTATGTTCCTGTAAAACAGCCCGCTCCTCGTTTAAGGAGCGGGCTGTTGCTTTATTTATGAATATACATCCGGGTCATGTCCGGTTCGCCGTCACCCTGGACCATGCACAGGAACTCCCAGCCGTAGCGCTCGTAAAAGCCGGTGTGGTCGGTGACGAGATAGGCAGGAGAAATGCCCCTGCCCCGCAGGTCTTCTACGGCCATATTCAACAGCTTTCCTGCGATACCCTGGCAGCGGTGGCTTTCCTCCGTGTACACGGCGCACACATTGGGGGTCAGATCAGGCCGATCGTGGAAGTCATTTTCGATCACGCCCAAACCGCCTACAATTTGGTCTGCGTCCAGGCAGAGATACCAGCCCAGTTCCGTTTCGCCCTTCAGATAAGCCTCCATACATTCTAAGTAAGCTTCCTTGGGAACGCCCCACTTGCTGTGGAACCACTCTGCGGATGCGTTCATAAGTTCGGGTTTTTCCCTTAATGTAATGTACTGCAATTCTTTCATTGAAGTTACCTTCCTTTTCAGTTTTCTTTATTCTATCACAGAATACAGCCTGGCGCTCCATGGATTGCTCCATTTCCGCAATAAGTTGCTCCAACAAGGCAGATACGCCGATCCGGTGAACGAGCTTTTGATAAAGCTGCAAAAGGTAAGGAGGTGCCGACATGGATGATATTTCTAAACGCTTGGAGGTTTACATAAAATCTCGAAAATTTGATGGTGGAAGCAGTGAGTGCGAAATCGTCCTGGACCAAATCTATCAGGCCTACGCCGAATCCCATGAATCCGATCCACCGGAGATCAGAGATGGCTTTAAGGAATTGGATGAACTTTTATGTGCGTTGCCGTTGAATGATAATAATGCTGTGTTCAATCTATGCTGCAGCCTCTGTACTGCTTACGAGCGCAAAGCCTTTATTGACGGTCTGCAATACGGTGCGCATCTCATGCAGGAGATTATCAACTCATAACGAAAGCCGCTCTGAAGCTATGCTCCAGGGCGGCGTTTTATAACGAGATTTTGGGTTAAAAGATTCCCTTATTATACTTTATCATTGCCTTAAAACTAATCACTAAACCAACAATGATGCCGGCAATGAGGATTCCTGTTCCAATCAATGTGAACACCTCGTTATCCGTGTAGAGTGTCACAACAGACAAGGCGCTAAACATAATGATTCCTACGCCGATAATGATAGTTCCAAGACCAACCTTTTTTCCGAAAGGAATTCGATCCTCCTCAGAAACTCTGTTTCTGTGGTATGAGTGCAACGATGATATATTGCCTTTCATATTTGAAACACCAAGAACGATACATACGATGCCAACAAGGGCAGAAACAATAAACGCAGGCATAGCAGAACCTCCTTTAAAGTCTCTTATCTAACGGTGTAGAAACGATAACAGCATATTTATCAGGCCTGTCCGGTTCATAATATACGGTGATTTTCTCACCCTTCATAGGACATTGCTTGTTCCAATTTACATACCGTTTTCCTGTGTAGGTCTGCTCATTTACACAGTAGGTAAAATGGATTATATGAGGGAATAACGCACCGTCGAACATGTTTCGGCGGACTGGCTTGGTGTTGACTTTAAGCCACCAGCAGGTTTTGACATCTGTGATCACACCTTCTGTCTGCCCACCAGTAATTGCGTCGCTAACACCAATACCGAACACTCTCAAAAACACAGACAACCCATCCTTATGAAATCAATGTCAAAAGCATCTGCGAATATTGTTCCGGATGATTCAGACTTAAGTCGCCGTGTCTGTATCCGGGGAGGACTTCCAAAGTGCTGTCTGGGATCGTGTGATTCAGCTGTTTTCCGGATGTGCGGATTGAAAATTGCTCCCCGCTTCCGAAAACGATATGTACCTTGGCTTGCGTGTCCCGGAGAGCAGGTTTTATGGAATAGGCGCAGTTAGCTTTCAGAAATGCAATCATATCTGCCTTGGTGATGGCGCAGGTATCCCGGTAATAATCTTCAAAAAGGTTTTGTGGAATACCCAAATAGTCAGCCTGCAGCTTAGCAAACCATCGCTGTTTGATTAGGCCGTAACTCATACCGAAGGAGGGTTTGGTCAGGGCATGGGTTAGTCTTGATGGCTTGACCAAAGTGCTTTCAAGCAACGCAAATCTGCAAACATCGGGTCTTTGTGTCAGTATTTCCACTGCGACCTGTCCGCCAAGGGACAGACCACCCAAAGCACAAATACTGCCGCCGTGGTGTTTGTCGATATATGCGATTAGCCGTGCGGCATTTTCCTCTATGGAAACGAAGGAATGCTCACTGTCCGCATGTCCGTCCAGAATCGGCAGGACCACATGGTATTTATCTGCCAAAAGCTGTGCGACTTCGCGGTAATTCCACCAGGACAGGCCACCACCATGGAGCAAGATCACAGTGTCGTGATTCTGGGTACCGTATTCTACATACCGCATGATTCATCGGCCTTTCTTT
>JAZSPV010000026.1:0-4675 GCA_045537615.1 Faecousia sp.
AGCATAAGCGAAGCCGGGGGGAGAAAGATTTGCGCAGCAAGCTCCCCCAGTCATTTGCTCGTACCTCGCAAATGCCAGCCCCCTCATAAATGCGGGGGCCAAGGCCTCTAACGCAACCTCACCGATAAATCGGAATTTAGAGGTATCTTCAGAAAGGAGCGTAACGGTATGCAGCTTACATATTCCCCTGCCACGGAAGCAGATATCGAGACCCTTTTCGCATTGAACAAGACGCTCATAGACCGTTATGAGGATGTTGCCTCCATCGACTACGAAAAGGTCCTTGGCTGGGTGCGACGGAAGATCTGCGCAAACATCTGTCAGTATGTCCGCGTCACCGCCGACGGTCAGTGCGCAGGCTACTACCGCTTCTGCCCCGCTGAGGGGAAAATGGAGCTGGACGATCTGTATGTGCTGCCGCCCTTTCAAAATCGGGGGATCGGTACCGCCATCCTCCAAAAATGTATTGCCCAAACAGACAAACCGGTGTTTCTCTATGTGTTCGCCAAAAATCTGCGAGCCATTGCCCTCTATGAGCGGCTGGGCTTCCGGATCATCCAAACCGTCCACAGCACACGCTACATCATGGAAAGGAGCGCCCCATGCAACTGACACACACTGCGCAAAGACCGGGGCGGCTTTCCTCTTTTCTGCGGCAGGAAATGGGCATATCTGCCGGTCTGATGAACCGGCTGAAATGGCAGGATAAGCTTTTCGTCAACGGCCAGCCCCGGCACACCGATTATGCCGTGCAGCCCGGGGATGTGATCACCGTGCCGCTGGATGAGGCTGCGCCGGAATATCCCGCGGAGGACGGCGCCCTGACTGTGCTGTATGAAGACGCGCATTTGCTGGCGGTGGATAAACCGGCCGGAATGCTGATCCATCCCTCCCGCGCTAAAAACAGCGGCACGCTGGCCAATCTGGTGGCAGGCTATTACCGCCGCACCGGTCAAAGCTGCGCCTTCCACCCCATTACCCGTCTGGACAGAGACACCTTCGGCATCGTGCTTCTGGCGAAAAACGCCCATATCCACCGGCTCTTTACCGCCATGCAGGAGCAGGGCAGCATCCGAAAGACTTATCACGCGCTGGTTTTTGGATGTCCGGCTGTCCCGGAGGGCGTTATCGACGCCCCCATCGCCCGCCGCCCGTTGCCCAGCTTGCTGCGTTATGTAAACCAAGAAGGTAAGCCTTCTTTGACGAAGTATGCGGTTTTAGAAAGTTATGTAAACTATTCCAAGCTGGCGCTGCAACCCATTACCGGCCGCACCCATCAGCTGCGGGTGCATTGCGCCCACATGGGCTTCCCCATTTTGGGCGATCCGCAATACGGCTCAGAAGCCTCCCGGGAGCTTTCCACAGTGCTTGGCTTCTCCACCCAACGTTTGTGTGCCAAAACACTGTCCTTCGCGCACCCCATCAACGGTACCCCCATGGTACTCACATCCCAAATGGAAGCATAAATTCCGAAGTTACTTATTCCAATATGTTAGATGTGATGTAGTCCACGCCCCAGGAGATCAGTTCCTCAGCGCGGTAGGGATCGTCCACGGTCCAGCAATTGACTTTCAAACCGTTTCTGTGCAGGTAGCTTACATGCTCCGGCGTCAGCGCAGGATGCTCGATATCCACATCCACCTGCAGCGCCTTCATCTTTTCCACCAGGTCCGTGCGTACCAGAAGATCAATATTCTTAAACAGCAAATATTGCCCATTGGCGGTAGGCTCACATTCCTTTACATATACAAGGTTTTGGAAGGTGAAGGAAATAAAGATCACATTCTCCAGGCCGCAGATCTGCTTGCAGAGCTTCACGATCTCGCTGATGTGCGCCTTTTCCATAGAATTCTTCAGCTCCAGCACGGCCTTTTTGCCATAATGGCTGCAGATGCTCAGATATTCCTCCAGGCTGGGCATACGCAGGTCGATACGGGTCGCGCCGTTGCTCTGCCGCAGCGGAAGCGCGCGCAGTGTTTCAAAGGTGCTGTTCTTCACACTGATGCTTTCCTCCGCTACATGCCCGGTAGAATCATCGTGAATGAGAATGTATTTCCCGTCCGCTGTTACATGCACATCCGTTTCAATGCCGAAATAGCTTCTGTTGCCCGCTGCCACAAAGGCTGCGCAGGTATTCTGCAGCTCCAGACCGCTGGCGCCCCGATGGGCGATCATCTGGACGCCGGACTTATGAATTCGGATGGTTTTCATAAAAAATCCCCTCGCTTATTCGATAATTTTGTATCGGTAAAGTTATACCACATTCCACCGCTCTTGTCAATCCGCAATCAAACTATTTAGCAATCTGCCTTACTACCCCCCTGAAAACCGGCCAAAATTTCGTTAGCCTTGAGGCAATTTTTCTTTCGGAGCATATTGCAAAATCCCCGGAAATTATATACAATAATCCATATTCAAACAACGGAGGAATGCTTATGTCTAACAATATTCGTCCCGATTCCATGGCGCGGATCACCACGCCGGAGCAGGCGCAGGCCTTTATCGCTGAGCAGGTAGCTGCCGTTCGGGCGCAGGTGGGTAACAAGAAGGTGCTGCTGGCGCTTTCCGGCGGTGTGGATTCCTCTGTGGTGGCTGCGTTGCTGATCAAAGCCATTGGCAAGCAGCTTGTGTGTGTCCATGTGAATCACGGCCTGATGCGCAAGGGCGAAAGCGAGCAGGTCATTGAGGTTTTTGGCAATGCACTGGATGCCAATCTGATCTATGTGGATGCTACCGATCGCTTCCTGGATCTGCTGGCCGGGGTTTCCGATCCCGAGAAAAAGCGCAAGATCATCGGCGGTGAGTTCATCAAGGTGTTTGACGAGGAAGCTGCCAAGCTGGAGGGCATCTCCTTCCTGGCACAGGGCACTATCTATCCCGATATTCTGGAATCCATCAAAGCCAAGGAAAGCGGCAAGCCCGTAAAGTCCCACCACAATGTGGGCGGTCTGCCCGAGGATATGGCTATGGAGCTGGTGGAGCCCGTGAAGCTGCTGTACAAGGACGAAGTGCGTGTTGTGGGCGAGGCGCTGGGTCTGCCCCACGCAATGGTCTACCGTCAGCCTTTCCCCGGCCCCGGTCTGGGTGTGCGTTGCTTGGGCGCCATCACCCGTGACCGTCTGCATGCCCTGCGGGAGGCAGACGCCATCCTGCGGGAGGAATTTGACAACTGCGGTCTTGCCGAGAAGGTTTGGCAGTACTTTATCTCCATTCCCGATATCAAGAGCGTTGGCGTGCGCAACGACCTGCGTTATGAAGGCTGGCCTGCCATCATCCGCGCCGTGAACACCAAAGACGCAATGACTGCCACCATCGAGGAGATTCCTTACCCGGTGCTGCATAAGATCGTCGCCCGGATCACCGCCGAGGTTGAAGGCATCAACCGCGTTCTCTTCGACCTGACCCCGAAGCCCACCGGCACCATCGAGTGGGAATAATACCAAAAACGCTGAAAACCCGCATAAACACTGGGTTTTTGAGGTTTGCAAAAGACTCGTGACAACGTTTTGACAACAATTTCAGATTATTCATAAATAAAGAGCTAACAGATTTTTGTTACAAAGTCTGTTAGCTCTTTTTTGTTTATGCGTTTTTATCTTTTTTTTCGCACGCCTTTTTGATTTGCTTTATAGGCGTTACTATTAGTAGTTTTATTGGAAATCTGATAATACAAAACAGTGTCAGAAACAGTGGTTTTATTATGTAGTTTGAAATCCAAACAAGCGGTAGGAACTCTTCAACTTTCCCCCAAAAGATTGCTGACTTCAATAGGAATTTTCTAAAATGATATTTGTAGAAATTCTTCTTGAATTCCGGCTTTGTAAAGTCGGTTATGTAAAAAGAAAGAACATCCGGAACATCAACTTGAAGCAATTCGTTGTTTAGGCCGATTTCCTTTCGCATAATCTGAAACATTTCGCCTAAACAATACATTCCCATATCGTTTGAGTACCATCTATTTGATTGTACTTTTTCATCAAGAGAAATCCAACGATAGAAACAATAGGTTTTATAAAGTTTTTTAGAACCGTAAATTGCTAAGGAAGCACCCATATCCAAAAAACGCTTTTTGGTCTTATCGTCCTTTGTTAGTTTGGAAATGTCCTTTCCCGCATTGGCGAATATCTCTAAGAAGAAATCAATTAGTTTCTGATATTCCTCCTTGCGAGTTTCGTAAATCTTAATCCTGTTTTCTGCTCTTTTACCAAGCACAAAAAGCAAGAATGTAACAGCTAACGATATGATTGCAATTTGATCGGTATCTAACCCCCAAATTGCTTTTAGGAATTCTTTTATTTCTTCCATAGTTTTAACTCCTAACCGAGGAAATTATTGCTCATTCCTATGCTGCTCACGCATCACATCAAGAGCATCCCTTGTGCGTTGCACTTCGATTTCGGGGTATGTATAACGCCAACGGTCATATTCCTCTTTGCTGATTTCTCCATTGCGATATTTTTCTGCTTCTTTCTGCCAAGCGGTAAAACGCTCAAGCAAAGAAATGTAAGATGTTCCTCTGTTTTTATCAAGACGGATACAAATCTCGTCATCGAGCTTGTCAATCTTCAAGCCGTAAATGTCCTCTAATGCAAAGAGGGTATGCATAAAGCCGAGATCTGTATCAATATCCGGTACATTCAACGCCATAGTAGAAACGCCCAAAGCATCTGCAAGT
>JAZSPV010000020.1:0-2717 GCA_045537615.1 Faecousia sp.
CTCGAACCGTCGACCTCCAGCGTGACAGGCTGGCGTGCTAACCGACTGCACCACCGGGCCAAATATGGTGGGAACAACAGGGCTCGAACCTGTGACCCCATGCTTGTAAGGCATGTGCTCTCCCAGCTGAGCTATGCTCCCATACCTGCGCTCAATGCTTGCGCACCTCAGCGACGGGTATCATTATACTCAAGGAACCCCTGTTTGTCAAGCACTTTTTTTGATTTTTTCACAGGAAATTTAGCCCCACGGATGCCTCTATGTTTTCCACCATTTTCATAGTAAAATCAAACTTTTTTCAGGATTCCCATAATATCCTCAGGACTAAATCTGTAAACCTCATCGCAGAACTGACACTCCACAGGAAACGTCTTCCCTTCCTGTGCGATCTGCGTCAATTCTTTTCTTCCTAAACTGATAAGTGCAGCAGTAACGCGATCGCGACTGCAATAGCATTTATAGCTGACCTCAGTGGTTTCCATAAACATCACACCAGGATCACCGCAAACCTGTCCCAGGATATCCTCCGGTGTCATGCCCTGCTCCAGCATGGCAGTTACTGCTCCGGCACGCTGGATCCCCTGCTCCACCTTGTCGATGACCTCATCGGTGGCACCAGGTAACAACTGAATCAGATATCCACCCGCTACCTTTACGGTCTGGTCCTTGTCTACAAGCACACCCAGAGCACAGGCAGTCGGTGTCTGCTCGCTTTGGGCAAAATAAGCTGTTACATCGTCACCGATCTCTCCGGAGACCAGAGGAACTGAGCCTACATAGGGTTCTTTCATCTGCAGGTCACGAATCACAGTCAGCGTGCCGTTCTTTCCCACTGTGCTGCCAACATCCAATTTTCCGGGATGCTTCTCTACCAGCGGCACCTTTGGCTCATAAACATAGCCCCGGACATTACCCGTTGCATCCGAGACACAGACGATGGTGCCGATAGGACCGTCTGCCTTGATTTGCAGCGTCATAGAACCGTTTTCCACCTTCTGCATATTACCCATCATAGATGCTGCCGTCAAGGCTCTGCCAAAGGCGGCCGTTGCATTGGGGTAAGTTCCCTGAATCTGTGCGCCTCTGCGTACCAATTCTGTGGAACGAATCGCAACTACCTTTACCATGCCGTCCATGGTCATACCACGTACTAAATAATCACTCATTTGATTTTTCCCTTTCTCGCCTTCAGATAAATGCGCTGTTCGCCGGGCTCAGGTGCTGCAAAACGACGGTCTGCATACACCGCAATGGAGGTAAAGCCGGCTCTGCGAAGATACTCTACCAACTGACGATCTGAGTATGCATACTCTCTGTGCTCCTCAAAGCTGCGTTTCCAGATATTGCCCTGCCGTTGGAACAGGTCCATTCCATAGGTGCAAATATTGGCCGTTTCATCAAATTCCCCACGCCAAACACAATAAACATCATCATCCTCGTCTATGAACATTTGGTCATCCATAGACCGAAGCTTTTCCGGCGTATTTACGTCAAAAATAAAACATCCACCAGGATTCAGTACCTTGTAAACGCGATTAATCGCTTCTTCACATTCCGCTGGATCTGTGATGTAGTCAAGACTGTCCAAAGCGCATACCGCCAGGTCCACCGCTCTTGGCAGATGCAGATTCTGCAGCTTCTGGCAGATAAAACAAACCGGCAGTTCCTGCTCTACAGCCTTTTGCGCGGCAACACAGAGCATTTCTTCAGACATATCCACCGCTGTCACCTGCATGCCGGTTTTTGCCAACAACAACGCCACAGAGCCGGTTCCACAGGCCAAGTCCACCGCTGTTCGCGGCTTCAACCCCTCTTTATCCAGGATTTGAAAATAAAAGTCTACCGTGGCGGCGTAATCCACATCACTGGTCAGTCTGTCGTAGCTGGCCGCCAACGCATGATAAGCATCCATAGACTACTCCCTCTTCGCAAAAAAGCATCCCGGACGATCCGCCCGGGATGCTGCATTGTGTATATCAGCGGCCGAAGATGCTGAAGATCTCATCAATATCGTCAGCAGCCTTGGAATTACCGGCAGCAGCCTCTTCTTCCTTGGAGTCAGCCTTCTGCTCAAAACCGGTGGCAATAACGGTAACACGCATTTCATCCACGAAGTTCTCATCCCAAGTAGCACCGAAGATGATGTTAGCCTCGGGGTTAGCAGCTTCCTGCACAATGCCGGCAGCAGTTTCTACATCATCCAAAGTCAGCTCAGAAGAGCCGGTAACGTTAACCAGAACACCGGTAGCACCGTTGATGGAGGTCTCCAGCAGGGGGCTGGAAACGGCGATCATAGCAGCCTGCTCAGCCATATCCTTACCGGAAGCAATACCCACGCCCATGTGTGCGCGGCCAGCATCCTTCATGATGGCAGAAACGTCGGCAAAGTCCAGGTTAATGACAACATTGCCTGCGTCGCCAACCAACTCGGAAATAGAGATAACTGCCTGCTTCAGAACATCGTCCGCAATGCCAAATGCGTTGGCAAAGGTGATCTTCTGCTCGGTAACGTACTTCAGACGGTCATTGGGAATGATGATCAGGGAATCCAGCTTGCCGTTCAGGGCAGCAATACCGGCCTCAGCCTGACGCATACGGTTTGCGCCTTCGAACTTGAAGGGCTTAGTGACAACGCCGACGGTCAGAATGCCAGCCTCGTGAGCCAGCTCTGCCACGATGGGTGCTGCACCGGTGCCGGTGCCGCCGCCCATACCGGC
>JAZSPV010000029.1:0-16862 GCA_045537615.1 Faecousia sp.
GAGTTGAAAGGCAGAGTTGTCTTCCTAAGACCGCTTGGCCTCCGACTTAAAAGGCCCCCTGTGTAGGATAATAACTACACAGGGGGTATTGTTATGCAGAAACGAAAATACACACATCTAAAAGCTGTAGAGGGGCTCATATTGTCCATGCGACAAGATGGTATGACTTTCCGAGAGATTGCAGACGAACTGGGGTTGAGCTATAAGCAGCTTAGGAACTGGTCATATAGGCACAACTGCGAAGGTCGCAATCTTCTCAAAGGTATTGCGCCCAAGCCTAAAGGACGGCCACGGAAAGATGGTCAACCACCCAGGCAAGATGTGGAGAAGGAGTTGCAGCGACTTAGAATGGAAAATAAATTACTGTGGGATTTTCTGCAGTCAACAGAAAGGAAGAGCGCTGTTCCCGGATGAGATGCCTTTGATCTCCACAGCTACGGGGACAGTAGCCCAGCAGAGGATTATGCAGGTGTCCAGGGTAGCAATGTGGCTTGGAAAATGCGGTGTTCCTGTCTTTGGAGAGTTGCAGGATACGGAGGAGCCCTACTTCATCCCATCCGCCTGCTGGCGTAATATCGTCAAGGGAATTCTGTCCACTACCCGGTTTGCAGGAATGCTCCTTGCCTACGGGAAAAGGTATGCTGTCTATGATATCGGAGATGGGACAATGGAGTGGCAGATCCGGGCGGAGGCGTCGTTGTTTTTTAGCACCGGTTTTAGATTCCACACAAGAGCTCACGGAATGATCATGATTTGTGAGGATGGGAGGCGTAACGAGATCGCA
This sequence comes from Faecousia sp., assembly GCA_045537615.1. Classification (GTDB taxonomy): domain Bacteria; phylum Bacillota; class Clostridia; order Oscillospirales; family Oscillospiraceae; genus Faecousia. Next base: position 785 of record JAZSPV010000029.1, read on the forward strand.
ATGCGGATCATCCGGCAGACCATGTGGGGTCGGAAAACCCTGCTGAAGGAGCATTATTCAGAGACAGATAAACCTGTTCGGTATTCCAGATCGCCCATAAAACTAAGGGCTCAATATGAGCATGTGTATCTGACCACACCCGCGCAACTTGTTGCAAGTCTGGAGCAGATTTACGTGGAAAAAGAGACGATTGAAACCACGATAGAAGAAGGACGGCCTTCCTATCGTCCTAAGGAGGGAAATTGGGAGGATTGGCCAAGGCGGTACTTTTTAAATCCCGCCTTTGATATTCTGCTATTGGTGTATTTCTTCTCTGCTGTAAAGGGCTTGCAGAATCTTTTGCAAAATGATCCGGCATCCCATATTAAAGAGATAAGATATATTTTGTGTGTGAATCAGGAGGACTTGGAAGTTGCAAAAATGTATCCGGATGTTACAGAAATGAAGGAGGTGACGATGTATGTATATCGACCTGTGGAAGACGCTGAAAAAGATTGAGGATCAACTGCCGGAGAACAAGACACCGGAGTCTGCGCAGTTAGAAAAGGCGTACGAGCTGACCTTGCGTTTGCGTAGTCAGTTAATTGCTGTGCAGTATGATATGGAGCAATTCGGTATGGGTACCGTACCTCCTGTGGACGAACCTGTTGTTCAGTCTCCCCAGACAGGAAAGAAAATGGTTGAGTTGACGATCCCAGAGCCGCTGCCGGCAAGAAAGGAGCTTACCAGTAATGTGGAGGAGCACTGGATCAAAATGATCCACGATGCCATCGCGCGGGAAAGCAAAACCGGTCTGCCATATTTCGAGAAGGCTTTCGTGCTGATACGAATCTGGACACCCCGGGGCACCAATAACAAACGGGTCTGGGACACCTCTAACCGGGCTATCAATGTGGTCATCAACAACCTAAAGGGTATCTTTTTTGATGACGATGACTTCGAGCATATGGCTTGTGGAATTGTTGCTGATTGGGGTGAGATCGGGCAGACGGAAATCCGGATTTGCGCCCTAGAGGAGCTGGAAAAGTGTGAAATTTTCCACTGAAAATGATACCAACTATGGCACCTTGAAAAGTGTCATAGAGAAAATTCCCCAGACTGGAATAAGGTGTCGTTATTTGCACCAGACTCATTTCATTGGTGGCCATCGGCGCAGGCAAAAAACAAAAATAAAAAGGGGTTCTGTGAGGACAATTTGCTTTAGCAAATGTCTTCACAGAACAGGCAAAGGGAGGGGCGTGATCGGACTTGCTTCCAATTCCAACCACACCCCTCCCGGGCAGGCACATTACCAGCAAGAGTGGGGATATTACCCTACCGCAATCTCTCCAGGCATTCTTGCTGTACTTTCTTTTTGTGCTTCAATTACTTCATCCGCGCTTTGATAAGACTGTTGCAGCTTTTGTCTATCCAGAGAAAGCTTATTCAACAGATAATCATAACGGATTTGGAATTCAGCAAACACCTCACTCCAAGTCTTTACATAGATTTTGTACTGGTCAACTTTGAAAGCCAGGGATCTTTCTCCGTGGCCTTTGTTCGAGTTGATCTCGTTTTTAATAAAATTATCAGACGTGAAAGTGTTTCCAACCAAATAGAACTCCCACGTCATATTAGGGGCGTTGAATTGATCGACACTCATAATAACATTCATGTACTTCTTTACCTGGCTTAGCTGTTTTTCGCCAAGGTGTACGTCCGGGTGCTTAAGCTCTACAACGATATTGTTAATACCGCCGTTATGCACATCCTGTCTGACCGCAAAGATATCCATCTGCTTCAGCTTGTCGGGATGCTCTATACCGGCGTCGTCATATTCCTTGTGGAGATAGGACATATACCGTCTTAAGGCTTCCTCAAAGTTTGGCTCTGCAGCGGTTACCAAGCTATACTGTTCGCCGAATATCCAATAGTGAGCTTCAATCATTTCCTGGATGTGCTTGACCTCGTTGGCCTTTAAATCCTTATTGAAAACCAACTGCTGCAAATCGACAATTGCCTTATATCTGTCTTGTAGCAACTTAATCGTTTTGGTTATGTTGGACAAGGACGCATAGTTAAGCATTTCTGCGAGCTCTTGCCGGTCGTTTGTGTCCATATCTAAAATCTCTTCTAAAATTTTAAACAGGGACTTTACTTCGCCGCTTTCCATAATCAAGTCCAACAAACGGATAAACGTTTTTCTCTGTTCCTTGTTCATACTGGAAGAGAATATCTTCGGCTGCGCAACATACAGGCAGGAAATAACATCCTCCACCTGACTTTTCCTAAAATTCAACAGCGGATCCTTTTCGTCAAAATTAGGAAATGCAGAAGTTATTTCCAGACTGTCAATAACTTCGGAAACGTGACTTTTCAAGAAAGGTCTCCGCTTATCGAAGAGCAGTTGGTTCACGGCATGCATTAATGCTAGGAAGGCGTGACTCTTCTTTGTGTGCAAGGCATTGCCATCAACATCTAGTTGCTCGTCGTCACCGGTATTGCTGAAGTCAAAATGGTCAAATAAGGGGGTTGTAATATACACACTGTGGTAGAAGGAATCTCCCTTGTTGTTATATGTGGTATTCTCTTTCTGCTGCTCGCGTCCTTCGCTGTTGATATAATAATACTTAGAATACTCAGCTAGTTTGGATTCCCAGCAAATAAATTTGACGGTTGCGGCGGGTCGCAATCCCTCTGCCTTAATCTCGACGGCTTCCTTTTCCGCAACAAGATGAGAATAATCCAACTCTTCACCATTGAAGATTATCTTATACTCTTTACTCTCGTTTAGTTCCAAAAACCAGCAGAATTCCTTGCATAGTTGTTCTCTTATCGCTACAATGGTGAGTTCACCATCTGTGACATCGTAAAACTCAACGGTAGTACCCGTTGCCTTTTCAATAGCCACAGGATCACTGGGCTGATAATGGTTTAACTCTTCTGCAGAAACCGAAATTGTATACTCATAGTTCTTGCCATCGCAGGAATATACAGTGGTCCAACTTGCCGAAGGAGAGAATGTAAAGAAGGTCAATCTGCCCACACCGTTTTTGCCGTGGACATCGGATTGCTTTGCGTTCGGGTCGTATATCTTCTCAGACTGGAAGAACGGCCGAAATTTATCATCAAGCTGGTTCCTGTCAATGCCATAACCGTTGTCCACAACTTTGATAAACGATACGTTCCCTAAGATGTTTTCAGAGACTTCAATGACAATTTGTGTTGCCTTAGCATCAAATCCGTTCCACACATACTCACATATGGATTTTAACGAGGTATATTTTTTAAGCGAATTTTTAATACCCTTAGAGGTTATTTGCACATTATTGTCGCTCATACATATTGCCCTCCTTTGTATAAACGCTGATATTATTATAAGCCATATAAAAACGATATGCAATACCCAACACAGACTTGGTGTAATGCTAATAGTCCGCAAGCAACAATTGAATCAAGCATAATAGCAACTTACTTACATCAGCGGCCTATATCAAAGATCTGCATAAGGATGGCAGGTTGGGGTGAATGTTTGGCTTTGGAATGTTACAAATAGTGTGAGGGGAGAAAAACGATATTATATCTATCTACCAACAGAGGGAAGTTTTCCAAAAAAGCGTTGACTTTTCCAAATCCCTATAGTATGATTGTTTCGTAGATTTAGTCTAAGGAGGCGATTGTTATGACAAAGCTTATATTTGCCGGATGTTGTACTGTTGCCTCGCAAGAAGCGCGTTCATAAGTAGTTGTGTCAGCGGCACATCCGGTTTCGGGTGTGCTTTTTGTTTTGGGCTCGGTTTGGCCTTTTTGCACCCGAAAGGGTGCTTTTTTGTTTTTCGTGGGAAACGCCTTAAATATAAGCGGCAACGGAAAATTCATCCAAAAGGAGGAATGTCCAATGAAACGCTTAAAAAGCAAACTGCTGGGAATGGAGACGAACACCCAAACCTATGAGGCGATGTACGATGGCGCAATGACGATCAAAGACCCCAGATACCCAAATATGCCGCCCATCTCGGACAACTGTCCCATCTATTATAAGGATGACATCGGTTTTGACATTACCGGCACTCACAAGCTGGCACAGGATAAACCCACTGTGGTGGTCATCATCCCCAGCGACAGGATTCTTTGCGACATTGAAGGAGGAATGCCCATGAAACGATTGAAATACTTCTTACATCAAATGCAGAACGAAACCGCAACATATAAAGAAATGTACGACGGAAAAATGGAGGTGAATTTTTACTCCACCGCCTGGGATGGCCATGTTCAGCCCCCGGAGGTGCACCACATTTCCACATACTGGCATGATGATAATGCCTGCGAAATTACCACCACCCACAAATTGGCCCAGGATAAACCCACCGTTACCTGGAGCATTCCCGTGGAGAATTTAGGACTGAAAACCTATACCGCCGCTGCGGCTGATTTCTGCCTGCGAGAATTTGGAAAGTATATCGATGCTCTCAACGCTGAACTTTACAACCGCTCCCGCCCGGACAATGAAAACGGCAAATACTATCTCCATAGCCCTGGCGGCGAGATTTTGGAACGGAACACCGCTTATTTTTCCATGTGCCCCCAGCGGGATTACAACTACGGTGGCGGCTCTACCGTCTACTTGATGCCCGATGACCAACTGCAGCCACCTAAAATGTGCCTTTGCATCCGCCTGCAGGTACAGCTTCCTAAAAAGAAGATCCGTAAGACCATCCAGATGCTCTGCCGGGATCTGCCGGATGCGGTAGACCGATTTTTGATGGAATTTGACCATGTACGGCTAAATGAAGCTCTTGCCTTGGCGGAAAAGCAGGCAGCCATCCGGGCGTGGCTGAAAGAAAGCGATTACTGCGCCTTTGTCGCCAATGGCAGTATTCTCCCCCGTTCCAAAGGAACAGACCTTCCACTCCAAAACGCCGTTCCTTTCCAGTCCACCCCGGAGGACGAAATCGAAGTCTGTGGTGTCCGGGGTATGGGCATTAAAAAGGGAGTCACAGTGATCACCGGTGGCGGCTACTCCGGCAAATCCACATTGCTGGACGCCATCTCTGCCGGCATTTACGACCATGTTTTGGGTGACGGGCGGGAACTGTGCATCACCGACGGCAGTGCCGTCAGCATTTCCGCAGAAGACGGACGGAGTGTAAAGCATGTGAACATCGCGCCCTTTATTAAGTGGCTCCCCGATGGTGATACGGCCGATTTCTCTACCGATCACGCCTCCGGCTCTACCTCGCAAGCGGCAAATATTATGGAAGCGGTGGATTGCGGGGCGAAGCTGCTTCTCATCGACGAAGACAGAAGTGCCACCAACTTTATGATACGGGATCAACTGATGAAACAGCTGATTGAGAAAGAACCCATCACACCCTTTACCGACCGTGTCAATGAGTTGCACCGTACTCAAGGGGTGTCCACGATCCTTGTCATCGGCGGCAGCGGCGAGTACCTTTCAGTTGCCGACAGGATCTATATGATGGAGGACTATCAAATCCACAATGTGACAAAACGGTCCAAGGAAATCTGTGAAGCCTGCGCAGTAACAACAGAACTTCCCGGTAATGCCGATTGGTCGCAAAGCAGAACCTTGTATTCCGAAGGCTTTTCCTCCTATCCCGAGGGGTGCGGCAGCGAAAAACTGGAGGTCTCCGATATGGGATTTATACTCATTGGCGACGAGCGGATCGATGTGCGGGGACTCCACGACATTGTGTCCAAACGGCAACTGGATACTTTAGGCTTTATGCTGCGGAAGTTGGAAATCACCAACTGGGATCATAAGGTTGATTTGGAGCGAAGGGTTGACGAGCTGTACGAGAAAATAGAGGCAGAGGGACTTGATATTCTTTACTCCTCTTACTTCACTACCATGGAGCGTTTCCTAGATCTGCCCCGGAAGCAGGAGCTGTACGCCCTTATCAGCCGTATGCGGAAAATCAACATTGCAAAAAGTTAAGGATTTTGGGGAAGTTTCCTTTCCTTTGCCGTTACAGTAAGTAACACGCAGTTTGTTGATTTTTACAGGAAATTCGTGTAAGATTATGAAAATGAAACCAAGCGGAGGAACAGAATATGACTCTGGGAGAAAAGATTAGAGAGACTAGACGAAAATGCAGTCTGTCCCAAGAACAACTGGCTGAAAAAATGTCTGTTTCCCGTTCTGCTATTGCGAAATGGGAAACAGACAAGGGCCTGCCGGATGTGGGGAACTTAAAGGTTTTGGCACGGCTTCTGAGTGTCAGTGTGGATCAGCTGTTAGATGAAACGGACGCAACTGACGAAACGGTGATTCGAGAATCTTACAATCTCGTTGCGTATGGCCGGGGCTGTAAGAAAGTCAAAAAAGACCGTGTTGTGCGGGATAAATTCCCGGATGCGAAAATCTATAGCTTGCTTGGCCGGCAGGAATTGATGGATTTAGACCAATTTGCCGGCAGTGCGCTGGATTGCCAGATAAGTCCGCAGGATCTCATCAAAGATGCGGACAAAGCATTCTACTTGATAGAAAAGGAGGACCGGCAATTCTTTGTCACGGTAACCGATACCTTCGTAGAGATCCGGCCTTTAGAACAGCCTTTGCAAAGCAATAGTTTTACCATTGACGGATGGAACTTTATAAAATGCAATTATGAGATTGGTATATAATCACACAATCGTTATTCACCCAGGGAGGTGATTTGCTTGAATACAAAAACGCAAGAAACCAAAAATAAAGAACGAAAAACCATAAAAGACCTTTTTAAGAAGAAAAAGAAAGATCCCAATGCGCTAAAAACGCGGCGAGTGTTTTCCAATATCTTTTTCGCACTGAAAACCGTACACTCGGTAGCGCCCTCTTACCTTCCTACATATTTCCTATGGTCGGTGGGTAATTCTATGCTGGGGTTTATGACCAACACCTGGCTTCTACGGGAGGTAGTTAACCGCTACCAGCAGGGAAGCACTGCCCGTGAGCTTCTGTGGATGGTTATCGCTATTATTGTGGCAGATATCGTGTGGGGCCGTCTCATCGGACTCCTTTATGATATTCTCTATCCCCGATATCAGCAGAAAATCGTGGAAAAGGTGCAGAGCGAACTGTTTCGCAAGGCGGAGTCGGTGGAGCTTGAATGTTACGAGAATCCCGAGTTTTACGACAAATATGTGAAAGCAATGGACAGCGCCTATAATAAGTGTATGGCGGTAGTATACTCGGTTGACAGCCTTATCTATGCGGTCGTGACGCTCTTTTCCTGCAGTATTCTCCTGTTTGTTATTGATCCCATACTCATTCTGTTTGGCTTGATTCCTCTTTTGTTCGGACTGATCCGAAACAAGCGAAACAAGGTCAATAAGGAACGTGGTGATGCATTCAAACCCCTAAACAGACGGGAAGCTTATGTGCAGCGAACCTTCTACCTGAACGAGTACGCAAAGGAAATGCGCCTCGGTGGAATACATAAGCTGATGCTCGAGAAGTATGCGGAAACCATGAAAAATTATATGGATGTGTTCAAAAAGTACGGTCTCAAGCTGGTGATCTTGCAGTTTCTTATGAACTCATCGGCCTATATCACGGAGTTTGGCGCTATGCTATACGCAGCACTGCGTACGCTTGTGATGAAAACCATGCTCCTCGGTGACTGTCTTGTGGTATTCAACTCCATCGGACAGGTTTCGTGGGCCCTTACCCGTATGACAGGAGTTATGACAGAGTTCCGGGACCACGCTATGTACATAGAGGATTACCGTTTCTTCCTTGCTTACGACCCCAAGATCAAGCGCGTGGAAGCAGGCAAGAAAGCAGGAAAGGGTGATATTGAGCTTTCCGGAGTTACCTTCACATACAGAGGTGCAAAAAAGCCTGCGCTGAAGAATGTGAGTATGAAGATCAAGCAGGGAGAAAAGATCGCTCTTGTGGGTCACAACGGCTCGGGAAAGACCACCCTTGTAAAGCTGCTCCTCCATCTGTATGAGCCGAAGGCAGGCAGGATCACCCTGAACGGAATCCCCGTAAAGGAATATGCCACCGACTCCTACAAAGAGCATTTTACGACCGTGTTCCAGGATTTCAAAATGTTCTCCATGTCCGTTGCGGAAAATGTCCTTCTCCGCCCACTCCGTGAGGGTGATGAGGAAATCGTAACGCAGGCGCTGAAGAAAAGTGGCGCTTACGATAAAGTGATGTCCTTGAAAAACGGAATCCACACGACGCTGACCCGCGAATTCGATCAGGAGGGTGCGGTGCTGTCCGTGGGTGAAGCGCAAAAGGTATCTCTTGCAAGAGCCTTTACCAACGATTCTCCCGTTGTTATTCTCGATGAACCATCCTCCGCACTTGACCCCATTGCAGAATACAATATGTTTAAAAATATGCTGGAGGCCTGCGAGGATCGGACATTGATCTTTATCTCCCACCGCCTTTCCTCCGCCGTGCTTGCGGACCGTATTTTTATGATGGAAGATGGATGCATCAAGGAATCGGGTACGCACAAGGAACTGATGAATAAAAACGGAAAATATGCCCAAATGTTCCGTATGCAGGCAGAAAACTATGCCCAAACGGAAAGTGAGGTGACCGGCCGTGGCTAAGCAGACGAAAAAAGAGAAAAAAGACAAGATCCCAGCGGGGAAAGCCCTTCGGTACAATCTGCTGATGTTGGGAAAGATTTGGAAAATGTCCCCCGCATTTGTCATGATTAGTCTGTCGACAGGTATTGTGGAGGGTATCAGCAGTTCGGTTACCACCGTGTTTACCTATATGCTGTTCAATGCCCTTGACCGGCCCAATGTTACCTTTGGAGAGGTAGCTGTGTATCTTCTGCTCATATTTGGTGCGCAGGCAGCAATTACCCTGTTTTACGCATGGTATAACCAGTACTACAAGTTGAAAACGGAAAAAGAATTGCAGATATCCTTGCATGCGGAGCTGTTTGACCACGCACTAAAGATGGACCTTGCTTGCTATGATGACCCCAAGTTCTACAACGACTATGTCTGGGCAATGGACGAATCCAAAAAGCGGGCACTTACGGTCATGCAGGATACAACGCAAATGCTGTCCTATCTGATTCACATATCCACACTTGTTACGCTGATGATGCAAGTGAATGTTGTGGTTGGTATGATTCTTCTCGTCGGTTGCATTATCAATGCGGCCCTGTGGATGCTGTCCGACAAAATGTACTTCAAAAAGAACGAACGGACAAAGCCACATAGTCGAAAGAATTCCTACATCAATCGTGTGTATCACCTGTCCGACTATGCAAAGGAACTTCGTATCGGTAATGCAGGCGAAAAGTTGCAGTCCGAATATTCTGAAAGCATTTCCTATATCATTCAGGAAAATGTCAGCATCGGCAAGAAGATGTATTGGCTGAACACGGCACAGGAACTGATCAATAATGCTACACGCTTTGGGCCGATTATCATACTGCTGTTTATGCTGTTTGACGGCACAGCGGAGCTTGGCGCCTTTGTTGCATCTATCAATGTGATCTGGCAGCTGCAGTGGAGTATGTATGACCTGGCGCAGAAGGTAATCCGTATGCCTGATAACGCCCAGTATATTGCCAAGTATCTGAAATTCCTGGAATATAAGCCGAAAATTGTGAGCGGAAATCTCTCTGCAGAACCGCTTGATGCCATCGAATTGCGGAATGTTACCTTTACTTATCAGCCCATCCTCGAAGAAACTGAAACAAAGAAGGAAAACGGGGAAGAGGAAAAGAAGGAAGAACCAAAGCGGTCTCTTGAGGGCGTGAATCTGACCATCAGGAAGGGCGAAAAGGTTGCAATTGTTGGCTACAACGGCGCGGGAAAGACAACGCTTACCAAACTGTTGATGCGGCTTTACGATCCGACTGAGGGCGAAATCCTTTATAACGGACGGAATCTGAAGGAATACGACATTCCCGCGCTCCGCAGCAGGATCGGTACAGTGTTCCAGGATTATAAGATCTTTGCTGCTACCATCGCAGAGAATGTTCTCTCCGATACCTGTACGGAAGCGGATCGCGAGATTGTCACCGATGCGCTGACGAAGGCTACATTCAATGACAAACTCACCTCCCTTGAAAAAGGACTGGATACCCATTTGACGAAGGAGTTCTTTGATGAGGGTGTAAACCTTTCGGGTGGAGAGAGCCAGAAGGTTGCCATTGCGCGGATCTTTGCCCGTCCCTATGACCTTATCATTATGGATGAGCCGTCGTCCGCACTGGATCCGGCAGCAGAATACGAGCTGAACCATACCATACTGGAATACGCAAAAGACAAAACAGTGGTGTTCATCTCCCACAGACTGTCTACCACCCGTATAGCGGACAGAATCCTTATGTTCGCGGACGGAAAACTGATTGAATCCGGCAGCCACGACGAACTGATGGCGCAAAACGGCAAGTATGCGGAAATGTTCCTCCTGCAGGCAGAAAAGTACCGCACAGCATAACCGACATAATGAGAGGACTTGTCGTTAAATATGATTACCGGAATATACTGATATGAGGTGATCCTATGCAATATTGCGGGAAAAGACCGTATGCAGCAGCGCAAATCCGTGGCGGAACGGAAGCACCGCAGTTATCCGGATGCGTGCAGTTTTACCAAGAGTACGGATGCGTGTTAATTGTAGCGAAGATTTCCGGTCTGCCTAAAGAAAGTGAGACGGGATTTTTCGGATTCCATATTCATCAAGGCGATAACTGTTTCGGAACTGACTTTTCCGGGACGGGTAGCCACTATAATCCCTCTGACCAGGCACATCCAAAACACGCAGGTGACCTGCCTCCATTATTGGGGTGTCAGGGGAATGCGTATTTGTCCGTAAGAACGGACCGGTTTTCTGTGGCGGATATTATCGGACTGACTGTGGTCATACACAGTGATCCCGATGACTTCCATTCTCAACCTGCCGGCAATGCCGGAAAAAAGATTGCCTGCGGTGTAATCTGTAAAGTGTAATAATCGTTCTGTAGTGTAACGGAAGCTACAAAAAAACAACAGCACCATCCAGTCTTGGATGGTGCTGTTTGTGGTAACCCTTATAAGAACATTTTTAGTTACTAATATTGCTCAGATGCATTAGATTAGAAAATAGTTGCGAGGAATTCATAAACCGGTGTCCCTTGAGGATGCTTGTAGGGTAATAAATTAGCTTTCGTTGCGAATAAGTTTAACCACTTCCATTGCAATTTCTGCAGTAGTCATGGTAGCGGTGCTGAGTGCCTTTCTGCTAGCAATAAACGGGCTAAAAGCTACAACTTCATCCTTAGACAGGTGATGCCATACAGGGAGAAGAGCTCTCTTTCCTGTGGTGCTCTCTATCTGGAAAAAGGCGTCCAACTCTGCCTTTGTCCAGTATTTACCATCTTTGATATAGTCTGGAGAAAGAATCACAATTCCATACCGAGCGTTTCTCAGACCCTCGTCCATCTTTTCTCGAAATGAATCACCCCAGGTGATGTTTGTTTTATCATACCAGACCTTGATTCCTAAATTGGTAAGGCATATGACAAGATTGTCCACTAAAGACTCCTTATCTTCCGACGCATGGCTAATAAAAACATCGTATTTTTTTCCGTCTGCAGAACAATTACTGCCGTCGGCTCCATTGTTGCGGTTTCCTCCATTATCACCTTGAAGGCCCTGGAGTATTACAGAAAGAACCTTCTGCATATAGTCTGGATCAAAAGGAGTATCCGCCGGAATATCAACAAAAATATCGCCAGTAGATGCTTCTAATTTGATTCTGACACCGCCAGGATCAGGATCAATGGAGTTTTCTCTGCCGGATGCGCGTCTTTCCGGCTTGGTGATAAAATCTTGCATAAAGAATCCTCCTTGTTTTTGTTCAGGGGTACATATATGGGTGGCAGCGGTATCGATTCCCCATATCGATATGTGCCAAAAGTCGATTAGAGAGAGTATAGACCGATATTTGCTTCAGTGATATCATAAATTCACCGCAAAAGACAAAACATAAAGCTTCGCTTGAAAAATGCGCATAAAAATAGTGACGAATGGAACATTCCCAATCGCCACACTCAACAATAAACCTAAAAAATAGCAGGTAGACCCCTATATATGATTTAGGAAAGGGCACATGTGGCAAAGGTCAAGATAGAACAGAATACAATTCAGTTTCCGAACAGTCTGGCTCACAAATTCACCCTCTTTCATAGTTATTAGGCATTAAGCGGCATATCAGCCCGCTTTTCCCTATTTTGAGTACAATTTAATCATACAATTTTGTTCTCTGAATTTCAACTTGGAAAAGTGCCACAATTATCCTGCTACAACAAAAGAGAAAATAGCAATAACAGAGAAAAAGCGGGCTAACAACGGAAAAAGCAAATTTTCCCTTGACAAGGGTAGATTTGCATATTATATTACGTAGCCTCTTGAAGATTACAGAAAGCCATCTATCCATAACGTGTGAGCAGATGGCTTTCTAATTTTACTGTGCACAAAGATATTAAGCAACAGGAAGAATAGTGTATAATTTGTGTCTGGTTTACTCAGAGTGGGTACACTAGACATTGGTGACCTTAAGGGCAATAAAAACGAGGAGGTCGTAGGTTCGAGCCACGCCGATACAATCATAAAAACATTTGAAGTTTGATATATTAAAAACTATGCCCCACTGGACAGCAATTCCGGTGGGGCGGTGTTATTTTAGACTTCGGGAAAGGTTTTCTTGAATATTTGTCACTTTTAGCTATAATAGAACATAATAAAAGAAATCATTGACGGAAACAACAATAGAGGAGTGATGTGTGTGAAAGTTGCCGTAAGGGAGATAAATAAAGCATCTGCAGGGAAGAATTGTAATTTAAAGAAAACTAGCCAAAAGTCGGGACATAAAGATTATAGAATATACAAATTTCTAAAAAAGAACCCTGGCGTATTTGCTGGAACTGGTGCGGCGTTTATAGCTATCCTTTCTGCACTAATAACATTTTGTAGCTATATGTATGAAAGAGCTACATTGAATTACTGGAAAATTGACCCTGATTATATCAATATCAGTTCTGTTAATCGATTGTATGAAACAATTGCGGCGTTTATCTTTATTTGCGTGCTACTTGTTGTTATCTTTGTAATAGATATGATAGCAGAGAAAACAACCGGAGTAAGAAGAAAAGTCCTATATCTTAAAAAGATTAAACGCGAGTATCGAAAAGAGGTACGTAAGATAAGACTTCAGAGAGTGGTATTATGGCGTTCTCGGAAAACCAAAAGCACCTTGTTGGAAGACCATGCCAATAAGGCTAAAGTAGCAATTGAGCAACTTGATAATAAACTGAAAGAAACGAAAAAGCAAATGAACCGCCAAATAGTAGGACACTTGCTTTTGTTAGATATAGTGCTAACAGCATCAATGTGCATTTTGCTATGGGTAGGATTGGCAGAATCTTTAAATACAGTTGTATTATCGGTGATCTCATCGATGGTAATAAGCCCCCTTTTGTTAGGCATGCTATATACTATGACAAGAAATGCTTTTGCCAATAAAAAGGACACAAAAGATGATGCAACACATGATTATGCCGAACTGGATATACAGATAAATGTGCCAACAGTGTCTCTTCCTTTGAAAAAGATTCTGTCCGGCCAGTATAGCATAAAACAACCAGATCATAAAATAAAACGAATTGTGCCGGTTTGTTTACTTATAGTTGTTATTGTTATTGCGGTGTTTATTGGGTTGTTTTATTTTCTTGGATATGAATATATTGCCGATCGTACGCAATTTAAGATTATTACCGATCAGAACGAGATGGAATATGCGGTTGTTTACAATAGTGGAGAAAATGTGATTATTGCCCCATGCAGAGAAATAGAGAATTGCTTAATTGTTGATACAGCTTTTCAGAGAGTAATCCCAATAGAAGGATTAGTATATGAAGTTCGGCGATACGACGATGCAGAACCAGGTTCTTTTGTCGACAATACAGACGGAGTAATTAGTTCTGTTTTTCTTAATGGCAGTTCATAACTAGGAGGCTGTGAGGCCAATCTGTGCTTCTACAATAAAAAGACAGTCAGCTGTTTAGCTGGCTGTCTTTTTGCGAGGTGGACGCTAACCCATTTAAATGCACCTAAGACTGACTGTTAATTATGGTGATAATGAAAGTAATCTTAATCATACCCGAATTATTGGACATATAACATGCTATCGTATATCCTGGGGTGATGTAATATGGATTATTTATCCGCATTAAATGAAAAACAATTGGAAGCTGTGACGGCAACGGAGGGGTATCTCCGGGTAATTGCCGGTGCAGGCAGCGGCAAGACCAAGCTGCTGGTGAGCCGGTATGCCTATCTGGTGAAGGAGTACGGCATCAATTCTGCCAATATTCTCTGCGTAACCTTTACCAACAAGGCAGCCGGAGAAATGAAGCGCCGTATCCGCAACCTGATTGGTCAGGAATATGATACATCCTTAATTTGTACATACCATGGCTTCTGCGTCCGGGTGCTCCGGGAGGATATCGAAAAGATCTTCTATCCCAAGGAGTTCCAGATTATCGACAACGCCCAGCAGAAGGCAATTTTAGGGGATATCTATCAGAAATTTGAGCTGAAACTGGATCACGCCAGCTTTGAGAAGATCATCAAACAAATTGCGTTCTTCAAAGCAAAACATCGGGACTATGTGGCAAAAATGTGCTGCACTGATCCTTGTCAGATCATGCCTGAAATCGCAACCGTGGATGATCAAATCATCGAAGAATTTTTACAAAAACAGAAACAGATCTACGCAATGGATTTCCATGACCTGTTGTATTTCGTGCTGGATATTTTTAACCGGTGTCCGGAGGTTTTGGCAAAATGGCAGGATCGGCTGAACTATATCCAGGTGGACGAGTTCCAGGATAGCTCCAACACGGAAATGGAGCTGGTGGACAGGCTCTCGGAAAAGCACAAGAATCTGATGATCGTAGGTGACCCGGATCAGAATATCTACGAATGGCGAGGCTCCGATGTGAAGCTACTGGTGGATTTTGATAAAACCCATATCCCCACCCGGACGGTTATTCTGAATCAGAATTACCGCTCCACGCCGCAGATTCTCCGCTGCGCCAACACACTGATCGAAAAGAATGTATTCCGGCTGAAGAAGGATCTATTTACCAAGAGCGGCGATGGTGTGCAGGTATATCATTACCACGAGAAAAACGAGTTTGCCGAGGCGGATCAGATTATTGCCAATATCCACCAAATTCGCAAGGAGACCGGATGCAATTACGCGGATTTTGCCGTTCTGTACCGTTCCGGTTTCCTCTCCCGGGTCATCGAAAAGAAGTTCACAGAGAACGGCGTTCCTTACGAGATTTTCGGCGGTGTCAAGTTCTATCAACGTATGGAGATCCAGGATGTAATGGCCTATCTGCGGCTGGTGGCTTTTGACGACGACATTTCTTTCAAGCGCATTATCAACAAACCCCGCCGGAAATTCGGACGCGTCAAACTCCAGCGGCTTCTGGCACTGCAAAAAGACGGAGAATCTTTGTTCCAAACTCTGCAGGACAATTTGGATGACCCTACCTTTAAGGGAAGCGGCGCACAAGGGTTTGTGGATGTGATCAACCAGGTGCGACAGCTGCACCATACCATTCCCCTCTCCGAGTGCGTGGAACGCATCTGCACAGATAGCGGCTATGAAAAATATATCCGGGAACTGGGGGATATGGAGCGGTTTGAAAACCTGTCGGAATTCAAGCGGATCGCCTCCGAGTACGAGAACAACTTTGGAGAAAAGGTATCCCTCAAGGAGTTTATCAACCAAATCTCCCTGCAATCGGAGGATGACAGCGAGGAAGCCTGTGATATGGTGAAACTGATGACCATTCACGCGGCTAAGGGCCTGGAGTTTCCTTATGTATTTGTTATTGGTTTTTCGGAAGGTGTGTTTCCCTCTCCCAAGACCATTGAGGAACGGAAGAAAATGGGTCTGGAGGAAGAGCGCAGGCTGTGCTATGTGGCGATTACCCGGGCAGAAAAGCGGCTGTTCTTGCTGGACAGTGAGGGATTTACCCAAAACGACAAGCAAAAGCTGCCCTCCCGATTCTTGAAGGAGATTGGCGAGGAGAACTATATCCGTGTGGGC
>JAZSPV010000023.1:0-19090 GCA_045537615.1 Faecousia sp.
CCCAGGCGGGTAGCTTTCTAAGTCTACCACAACGCTTACCCATTGTCAAGAACTTTTTTCCGTTTTCTCAACATTTTTCTTTCGCCTTTTGGCAGACTTTTGCGCCCCCTGCCGGAAGCGCTCGAGTATAATACCAAACACCTTCAAAATTGTCAAGTGCTAATCCAAAAATAATGCAAATTTTTTGGAGGCCTCAAAGAGGCCTCCATCAAAACCATATCTATATATTATTCAGCGTCCTCGATCAAGCCATAGCCGCCGTCATTTCTACGGTAGACGACTGCAAAGCTGTCAGCATTATCCGCATCCCGGAATGCAAAGAAATTGTGATCCAGCAGGTTCATCTGCATCACAGCCTCTTCCCGTGTCATGGGTTCAAAATGGAACTGCTTGACCCGGACGATCTCCAATTCCTCCTCCGGCTCCTCTGCTGCAAACGAGGTTGCCTCCACTGTGCGGCTAAAAGCATCCTGCCGCAGACGCCGGGCCAGACGGGTCTTATTTTTACGAATCTGACCCTCGATAGTGCCTACCGCTGCATCAATGGATGCAAACATATCAGATGTGCTCTCATGGGCCCGGAACCAGTGAGATGCGCCGCGGACTGTCAGCTCCACGTTGTTTCGGTTCTTCTCCACAGAGAATACGACAAGTGCTTGCGCATCCTCCTCAAAGTACCGTGCCAGCTTCATAACCTTCTTTTCGGCATAAGCATGGACATTTGCAGGCAGCTTAACTTTCTTTTCACTGAATTGAAACTTCATACGCGGCAACTCCTTTCGTATCACCGATAGATCCGGTGTACTTATACTATAGCACAAATTTGCTGATACGACAAGTGTTTACACATCATCTTCATTCAAAAGTTCTGTCATTGTTATATTGTAAATCAGCTCCGCTTTTTTCTCAAAAAGCTTGCTCAAACGAATAGCCTGACGCTGATCCGGGGCAACCAATTCCATGGTCATCAGATTGCTCACCTCGTCATCAAGAACCATGACAACTGAATATTCTCCATTTTCTCTGGGGGTCACTTTGGTTTTTACAAATCTGCTTCTACGCAACTGGCGGTTGTAATCTGCTACTGCATCCTCCGCTCTTTGCCGGACAGTGTAGGCAACTGTGTCTGCGGTAATGGCGCCGTCCTGTCTCCCTTTATCAGTGATCCGGAAGCGTTCATCCTCCAGTGCTTCCAAATGACCGGATTCTACCAATTGTGGGACCGCTGTGCATACGTCAAAATAGCTTAGGCAGTCATCCTGATAGCACAGTTCGTATATCTCCTGGGTAGTCATGGGATAGTCCGCACGGGCTGCAACATACAAAATCAAAACCTTAACATCCATCATATCATGGATAAAACCATGTCTTTCCATCCAGTTCACCTCTTGGTTTTTATTATACAGGAACACCAAAAAAAATCAAGCACCTCCCACAGCAATCCATCATAATCTGTCATGAAAGGGTGATTCAGTATGCACAGGCATATTTTCTATACAGCCGGATGTACCCAGGCTTTATCCCATGCTGCGGCGCAGTTGCGATATAAAGGCTGCGACTTCGCAGAACAGCCGGATAGCACTGTTACACACCTTCTGTTGGACGTTCCCAGCTTCAATTCCGACGGAGCCCTGAAAAACGGCTCCAAAATTCAGGATATATTGGAAAAGCTAAGCAGCAATGTTACGGTTATTGGCGGGAACCTTCAGCCTTTTACCCCGGAGAACTGCTCCACAATCGATCTTTTACAGGATCCGGATTACACTGCCGAAAACGCAGAAATTACCGCCCACTGCGCTGTAAAAATCGCTATGCAAAAGCTACCGGTTACGCTGCAACATTGCCATGTGCTTGTAATAGGCTGGGGACGAATTGGTAAATGCCTTGCCCGTCTGCTTAGGGATATGGGTGCATACGTAACTGTAGCTGCAAGAAAAGCTGCGGACCGGGCCATGCTCTCTGCCCTTGATTACGACACTGCAAATACTTCAGCAATGGGTTATGAATTACTGCGCTACCGTGTGATCTTTAACACGGTGCCGGAAATGGTTCTACCAAAGGATATTGTACAGTACTGCAGCAATGACTGTTTGAAGATAGATCTGGCATCGGTGCAAGGCATTGATTCCGATGATGTAATATGGGCGCGAGGTCTTCCTAACAAGGAGGTCCCGGAAACATCCGGCGCTTTGATCGCAAAAACCGTCCTGCGATTGATTTAAGGTGAAAGGAGTTCTGTTATGAATATTGGTTTCGCAATGTGCGGCTCATTCTGTACATTCGAATCCGTGTTTCCTGCTGTTGAAAGCATAGCAAAAAAACACACAGTTATCCCCATTATATCGACAGCCTCAGCCAGCATTGACAGTCGGTTTGGCAGTGCCCAGTCTCACGCAGATCGGCTGTCGCAGATTTGCGGAAGAACACCCCTGTGTTCCATAGAAGCTGTAGAACCTATTGGTCCAAAGAAGCTATTGGACGCATTAATTATTGCCCCATGCACAGGAAACACTTTAGCAAAGCTGGCGCACAGCATTGCCGACGGTCCGGTAACCATGGCTGCCAAGAGCCATCTACGAAACGGTAGGCCTATTTTGGTGGCAATCTCATCAAACGATGCATTAGCAGGGGCTGCAGAAAATATTGGAAAACTGCTAGCTAGAAAACATTATTATTTTGTCCCCTTCCGCCAGGATGATCCCATCAGCAAGCCCACCAGTATCGTAGCTGATTTCACTATGATTCTACCGGCACTGGATCTGGCACTGGAAGGAAAACAAATACAACCTATCTTACGGTAACCATGCATTTCATAATAAAAAATGACGTATCGCATAGCTGCGGTGCGTCATTTCTTTTGCGCTCGTAAAGGCCGTAGGATAATATCACAACAAATACAACTTTGACACAGCACCTGAGCCACTTGACATTTTACCGGCAAAATGGTATGATTAGCCGCACATGGAGAGTTGTCCGAGCGGTTTAAGGAGCTAGTCTTGAAAACTAGTGATTCCGAAAGGAACCTAGGGTTCGAATCCCTAACTCTCCGCCATAAAAAACACATCCACCGGTGTAACCGGTGGATGTGTTTTTTACAGAAACAGTCTGCCATTACTGACAGAAAACCGCAAATGCTATCTGGCTTCTGTGTCCTCTGCCATATCCCAAAATTGACGGAACACCGTAGGTAGTGCCGCTTGCTGTGCTATTTGCTGGGCCGTAAACCAGTGATAGGATTCATTTATTTCTTTTACATCCACATACACACCACGCATATGCCATTCTATATGGGTAAATACGTGACACCTCTCCACTTGGCGGGTGATTTCACAAGGTTTCAACCCCATCCCCTCCACCTTGGCAATCACTTGCTGTATTTCAAGGTGCCCTGTTGTGTTGGGAAATTGCCACAGATCTGCTAAAAGGCCCTTGTTGGGCCGCTTTTCCAAGGCGTAGCGGTCTGCACAACGGAGAATAAAAACCGTCAGCTCCTCTATGCGTCTGCCGCGCTTGGGCGTTTTCACCGGGAGAGTATGGGCCGTTCCTTTTATATAGCCTTGGCAAAAGGTTCTGCATGGGCAATTCTCGCAATCCGGTTTTCTGTTAGGACCACAAAGCGTAGCACCCAATTCCATCAACGCCTGGGTAAAAGCGCCTGCCTCCGTTGGGTAAATTTGGGATAGGGATAACTGAACAGCTTTTTTAAATTCCGGCTTATCAATAGGGGTGGCATCATCGTTCAGTCTGGAAACAACACGCAGTACATTTCCATCCACCGCTGGCGTGGGCATATCAAAGGCAATGGAACAAATTGCTCCGGCAGTATATTCTCCTATGCCCGGCAATGCCAGAATTTTATCATATTCCCCGGGGAAAGTACCGTGGTGTTCGGTCATGATGATCTGCGCCGCCTTTTTTAAGTTGCGGACCCGGCTATAATACCCCAGCCCCTCCCACAGTTTGTGCAGCAGCTCGTCATCGGCATTGGCAAGATCTTCCACCGAGGGTAACACCCTGAGAAAACGGGCGTAGTAACCTTTCACAGCCTCTACACGGGTCTGCTGGAGCATGATCTCCGAAACCCATATATGATACGGGTCACGGTCTGCACGCCATGGCAGATCGCGCTTATTTATGTCATACCAAGGCAAAAGTGCCCCAGGTAAGCTGGCAAATACGTTTGCTTGCTCCATGGCGCACCTCCCAAAAATTTTTTATTATTCTACAACAGTATGACCCATTCGTCAAGACAGCGCAGTGTTTTGCGATGATTTCAACTTTTTTGTGGTTTTTCCAAAAAAGGGGTTGCATTTTACTTTTCAATGTGCTATTATATGCAAGCGCGTTAAGCGACGCGTGTATGCGCCGGTAGCTCAGTTGGATAGAGTGACTGACTACGAATCAGTAGGTCGGGGGTTCGAGTCCCTTCCGGCGTACCATTAAACAGGATATCCCATCCGGGATATCCTGTTTAATTTTTATGTAAGGAAGGGACTCGAATAATTAAATGCAACGCGGAAGAGCGTTGCCGCCGACGGCTTGACGGAGGCGAACCTCTATCCGCGCGTTGCGCGGATGCAATGGAGTCCCTTCCGGCGTACCAACAAAAAGACCTCTTTCGTCTACCATGCAAAAGAGGTCTTTTTGATAATGTTCACTTCGCGAATGATGTTGCTTAGCTTATATTCTGATATTATTCAAACATGTCGTTGTCTCTGAACTGAAGGGCATAAAGGTCTTTATAAGTACCTCCTGCCGCCATAAGGGCCTCGTGGGTTCCGCGTTCTGTAATTTTTCCGTTCATGACAACGGCAATTTCATCTGCATTTCTGATCGTGGATAAGCGGTGCGCAACCACAAACGTCGTACGGCCCTTACAAAGCTCGTCAAGGGATTGCTGAATAAGAACCTCGGTGGTGTTATCCAGCGCACTTGTGGCCTCGTCCAGTATCAAGATCGCAGGATCTTTGAGGAAAACCCGGGCAATACTGATGCGCTGCTTCTGACCGCCTGAAAGCTTGACACCGCGCTCACCGATCTGCGTATCGTAACCGTTTTCAAGGGTCATAATATAATCATGGATATTCGCGCGGCGTGCCGCATCAAACATTTCTTCCTCGGTAGCATCAGGTCTGCCGTACATGATATTATCGCGGATAGAGCCTACGAACAGGAAAACATCCTGCTGAACGATACCGATATTGCGACGCAGAGAATCTAGTGTAAAATCCCTGATATCAATGCCGTCAATCAGTATGCAGCCGCACCCATTCTCCAGTCTATAAAAATTGGGTAACAGATGGCAGATTGTGGTTTTACCTCCTCCCGAGGGCCCGACAAGTGCCAACTTTCTTCCTTTTTCAAGTCGCAGGTCCACGTTATGAAGAACCTCTTTTGTAGGATCGTAGGCATAGGTTACGTTCTTAAATTCTATTACGCCCTGAACGTCCTTCAGCTCCTTCGCATCCTTCGCCTCTTCCTCAGGTGTAACCTCCATGATCTCAACGAAGCGCTTAAATCCGCTGACACCGTTTTGGAACTGTTCCATAAAACCGATCAGCGTATTGACTGGGCTGATAAACAAGTTTACGGATACGATAAACGTTGAATAGTCGCCAAAAGAAATCCTTCCTGAATAAAGAAACAGACCGCCCGCAATCAGAATAATCACGTTAAAAACTTCGGTTATAAAAGAAGTAGAGGAATGGAATCTTGCCATAGCACTGTAGGCTCTTTTGGAAGCCTCAACAAATTCATTGTCACCCTTTTTAAATTTGGCTATTTCTCCCTGAGAATTCGTGTATGCTTTTGTGACCCGAATACCGGTAACACTGCTTTCAACGGCTGCATTAATGGTTGCGTTGCTCTTCCGTCTATCGTTAAACGCCTGTTTCATGGCCTTGCGCGTATAAAAGGTCACTACAATCAAGACAGGAACGCAGGCAAAAACGATCAGCGTGAGAATGGGATCAATCGTAAGCAGATACAAAAAAGACAATATGATCATCACGGAGCTTATCAAAATGTTTTCCGGACCGTGGTGAGCAAGCTCACAAACCTCAAAAAGGTCACTGGTAAGACGGGTCATAATTCGGCCCGTTTCATTGTTATCATAAAAACTGTAGGGTAGCTTTTGCAGATGCGCAAACAGATCCAAACGCATTTGAGATTGCATTTTTACGCCGATTATATGACCGTAGTATTGAACAAAATATCTCAATAGCAATCGCACTACATAAAGCGCTAGAACGATTAGCCCCGCTATAACGATGGTGCTGTACATTTTTTGGGGTATGTAAACATTAAGCATCTTATCCGTTACGATAGGATATACCATGCCAATCACGGATATCAGCAAAGCAGCCAGCATATCAAGCAGGAGCATCTTTTTATGGGGTTTATAATAACTTAAGAACCTTTTAAGCATATACTTCATTCATCCTTTTCTCGCTCTGCTATTGAGCTGCATAAGTAAAAACGTTTCGGTTCAAATAATGCTTTTAGCACTTTTTCATCCATAACAGCGCCTCTATTTGTTCCATATTATAACTCGCTAATTTATCTGCGTCAACACTTAATCAAATTGCGAAAGAGCCATAACGAATATGCACTGATATTAAAAACATGCCGTGTTGCAGTTTTTGCAACACGGCATTTGATTACCCAATCCATGCATTCACTTCTTTTATAATCCAATCTGCCAGAGCAGGAATCCCCTCCCCTGTTTTAGCAGACACAAAAAGGATATCAATCTCAGGATTGCG
This sequence comes from Faecousia sp., assembly GCA_045537615.1. Classification (GTDB taxonomy): domain Bacteria; phylum Bacillota; class Clostridia; order Oscillospirales; family Oscillospiraceae; genus Faecousia. Next base: position 6,765 of record JAZSPV010000023.1, read on the forward strand.
CCTCTTTGCATACTCCACCAATTTATCGGTGTCAAAATCAAAGTACGGCAACACATCTATCTTATTAACTACCAGCAAATCACAGGTTTCATACATCAAAGGATACTTCAGCGGCTTATCGTGCCCCTCCGGTACAGACAAAATCGTCATGTTTTTTACTGCACCCGTATCAAACTCCGCAGGGCAAACAAGATTTCCCACATTTTCCAGGACAACCAGATCCGCTTCCTCTAAGTTGATCTGGGAAAGGCCCTGCCTGGTCATATCTGCATCCAGGTGGCACATGCCACCGGTATGGATCTGGATTGTGGGAACACCGGCAGACAGCATCGTCTGGGCATCTACTGCCGAATCGATATCTGCCTCCATGACAGTCATACGAAGCCTGCCCTTCAGGGCCTTTGCCAAGGCCAACAACGTCGTTGTCTTGCCGGAGCCTGGGGAGGACATAAGGTTTAACAAAAACGTCTTTTGCTCCTTCAGTTGGCTGCGCAGTCTGTCAGCATCCCGATTATTGTCCTCAAATATGCTTTGCTTGACCTGAATAATTTTGACATCCTCCATGTTATTACTCACCGTCCAGATCGTTCCATACTTTCAGATCGATATTATATTCTTCACTATAGTACTCGCGCAGACCGCCACTTCGCATAGGCATTGTCTGCTTCAGTTTGATAACATCCAGATTGCAGCGTTTTTTACACTCACCGCAGCCAATGCAGATCTCCTGATTGACGGTGACCTTGCCATCTTCACCCATAGAAATCGCTTCTACCGGGCAAACGCCCTCAGCAGCACAGGCGCCGCAGCCAACGCACTTAGTGCGGTCAGGAACGGCCGTCCAACCGGCAGGATGAAAGCGGACGCGGTCCTCCGGCTGCAGTTTACCTGCCAAACGCATGGCAATACAACAACAAGGACAGCAAAAACAAACCTCTAAGAATTTATCCATGTGCTCATTGCGGACACCCCATAGAAGCTGCTCCACTTCGATCCACACGGCCTGGGCCACAAGGCCCTCTTCCTTTGCGCGGTCAACACGGGCGCAGGCTTCCTCATAGGTAAGCTCTCTGCCGAGACCATGCTTGCAAATTGTCCTGCCCGGTTCTCCTATAAACAGGCATCCAAGATCATGCGGAAAATCACTGCACCCATTGGCTTCCCGGCAAAGGCACGTATCCATTCCTCCAATGAAGGTCGTGTTCTTCAGTGACTCCTTGAGCATATCCATTGGCACAACAACCTTTTCACCCTCGCGGGTGATATCCACATTCAAAGGCATAACCACCGTGGATGTGTTTTTCTCCATGGCCGGTGCCAGCATAATCGCCTTTTTGTACATTCTGCCCTTCCAGCCGTCTTCTTTGAACCAGACAGAATACTTGATAAAGATCCGATACAAACGCCGCGCAAAGCCCCACCGTTTATTATCCATACGCAGGATTTTTTCCTTGATAAAGTCGTAGATACCAAGGCCCCTGCGGTGGTTCTTCCACTTTGGAAAGCCCACTTTTTTTCTGGCTAGGCGCTCCTCATCCAAGTACAGTACATTGCCCTGCTCGTCGATATTGCTGGCTTGCATTTTTACCTTTTCTTCTGTAACAGTTTCCATAGGTATTCTCCTAACATTTCTGTTTTCTTTTTAGTCTGCAGCAAGTCAGTAGCCAATTTCCTTGATAATCAGGCTTTTACCCGGGACGGTTTCCAGTTTTAGCTGTGTTCCCTCAAACAGAGGCAGCCCATCTACGGCCACAGGAAACAGCTTTTTAAAAAATACCGGAACAAAAGAGGAATCCTCCCCCATCTCCAGGGTAATAAATTTGATTTTATCAATATTGTTTTTTTGCGCCACATCAGCCACGGTTTTGACTGCGTTTCTCAATACACCCAATTCATGCATAGCACAATCTCTTTCGCAGTAAATTTCCTTGTACAAATATCGAACTTATTCGCCTTTTTCATTCTAACACAACCTGCGTCTGATTACAACAGTGGATTATTAGGTCGCTGTTGCTGTTATCTACGTCTTTTCTGCTTCGTTTCAATTGCAGAATAATAATAAACACCGCCCAGGATCAACAGACTACCCAAAAGCTGTAGCCATCCGGGCACCTCTGAAAATAGGAAGCTCGCCAAAACCGCCGCAACCACAGGCTCACACAACTTTGATGCAGATACAAAGGCCGGAGAAAAGTACTTTAGACACCAGCTAAATATACTATGGCCCAACAGTGTCGAAAAAATAGAAAGCAACAAGCCTACGATTATGGGACTCAGTCCATAATCAAACAAACTGTTACCCTGGACAGCACAGGTAATCAACAAAACTATAGCGCAGGCTGCATACACCATATAGGTATACACGGATGTGGATACATTGCTGCGCACCACACGTCCGATCAGTGTATAAACAGCCACTGCCATTGCGGCAAGCAGTGCAAGAATATCACCATATAGGTGGGCGTCACTCCCGGAATCTGAATAGGCAATCAACATGCTGCCAATGAGTGAAATACCAATTGCCAGCAGGGCATTCCATCTGAACTTCCCTTTCATCAGTAACCAAAAACCAAGGGCAACCCAGATTACCTCTGTACAAACGATGGTAGTGGAACTGGCAACAGAGGTATGCTGCAGGGATTCAAACCACAAAACAAAGTGCATAGAAAGAAAGACACCGCTGATACAACTTAAGAAAGCCATTTTGGCAGTAGTTGCAAGCAATTCTTTGCGCACAGTCTTCTTGCCAAAGACAAAGGGTGTCATAAGTACAACGGTCCACAAGAGGCGGTATGCCGCTGTTACTGCAGACGGGGCCTGGGCGTACTTCACAAAGATCGAGGACAGGGATATTCCGATCACGCCCAAAACAATCATAATAATTGGGTTCTTTTCAACAATCCTCATAACTACCACCTTACATCTAATGACAAAATTCTAGCACATTCTCTGTCGGGATGCAACAAAAAGAAAACCCCTGCCTCCGAAGAGGCAGGGGCCATAATGACTTATGTCTTACAATTATGCCTGGGGCAGCAGGGACTCGTTCACATTCCAGCAGACATAGTAGGTACCGATCTGACCGGCAATCACGAATTCCTCGGGATACTCGGTCTTCAGGGTAGCGATCTCGTTGGTGGGAACGTCGTCGATCAGCAGCCAGTCGCCGTTCTTGTAGTTGGTCAGCATGTTGTTGGAGTCATCAGACAAGTAGAACTTGATTTCGTTCATGGTGACGCTAGCGGCATCATGATAGTTCTCGTTCTTGGTCATGGTGATGACAGAGTCATGCTCCCAAGCGGAGATGGTGTAAGCACCGTTGCAGACATAGGTAGCAGCCTCGGTAGCCCAGCCTTCGTCAGCAACAACATCCACACGTGCGGGGAAGTAGGTGGGGAATGCCAGCAGCTCATTCCAGTAAGCAACAGCGTTGTTCAGAGTAACAGTCAGGGTCTTGTCGTCGGTAGCTTCAACAGCCAGCTCATCGGGGTAACCCTTGACAACTTCGAACATGTAGCCATAGTCAGCAGCCAGCTCGGTAGATGCAGCGCGCTTCCATGCGAATGCAAAGTCAGCAGCAGTCATAGCCTTGCCGTCGGACCACTTCAGGCCGTCCTTCAGAGTGTAGGTGTAGGTAACGGTGCCGTCCTCGTTAACAACGCCTTCGCTCAGCTCAGTTGCGCAATCAGCAACAACAGACAGAGTGCCGTCCTCGTTCTTAGCCCACTTAGCCAGACCAGCAAACAGGTGAGTCAGCATGGTAGCGCCGTCAACAGCGGAGTTCAGAGCGGGGTCAATGGTGTCGGGCTCGGAAGCCAGACATACGGGCAGGGAATCACCCTTGCCGTCAACAGTGGTGTTCTGGAAGTACTTGTAGCCCAAGGGGATGGAGTAGAAGCCTTCAACAGAGGGGCTGACCATGTACAGGTCAGTGTAGAAGTAGATGGGAGTCAAGCAGCCGGTAGCCATCAACATGTCTTCAGCAACGTGCATCAGAGCATAACGGGTCTCATCATCAGTGCAGGACTTGATGGTGGAGATCAGCACGTCGTAGGTTTCAGCCCAGGTGCCGTCCTCAACCTTGGTCTCGTAGCCGTACTCGGTCAGATCCAGGTCGTAGATAGCCAGCTCAGCATGAGCGCCCTTGCCGAACTGAACATCGTTGTTGCCGGACTCGGTAACCCACATATCCAGGAAGCAGATGGGGTCAGTGTAGTCAGCAACCCAGCCGTTACGGGCAACGGAGTAGTCGCCGTTTTTACGGGTGTTCAGGAAGGTGTTCCACTCCTGGTTCTCCAGGGTCATGGAAATGCCAACCTCAGCCAGTGCGCCCTGAATGTACTCACCAATAGCCTTGTGGTTATCATTGGTGTTGTAGATATAGGTCAGGGAGGGGAAGCCGATGAACTTCTCGCCGTCGTAATCGTAGTACTTTTTCAGGATCTCAACAGCCTTTTCAAAGTTAGCCTCGAAAGCATCAGCATCAACGCTGAAATAGCCTTCGCCGCCATTTGCATTAGCTGCAAAGTTGCCGCCGTTCAGGTCAGCCATTCCGTCAGCGACGAAAGAGTTAGCGGGCTTTTCGCCAGCCTGGGAGACAGACTCAACAATGTAGTTGCGGTCCAACAGCAGGCCAACAGCGTAACGGATCTCAGCCTCAGCAGCTGCGACCTCTTCGGGGGTGGAGGGCTTCACGGTAGCAGTAGTAGCGCCAGTCTTGCCTTCTTCTGCGGTTTCACCGCAAGCGACCAGGCCGAACACCATTACGACTGCCAGAAGCAGTGCAAGCAGTTTCTTCATTTTGCGTTTTCCTTTCTCAATTAAATATTTTAGGGAATGCGATCTATTCAAACTCTTTTAAGCACGGCAAGCAAAAAAGAGATTGAAGCAAATTATCAAAAGATCAGCAATCAGTTGATCTCCTCTGCTCTGTGGCAAGCCACGAAATGACCGGTGGACAGCTCCTTCAGCTCGGGCATCGATTCTGCGCAAGCATCCGTTGCGTAAGGACAACGGGTCCGGAAGGGACAGCCGGAAGGTGCATTCAGCGGACTGGGAATGTCGCCGGAGAGGACGACACGCTGGTTGGCTCTTGCGATCTGAGGATCGGGAACGGGAACCGCTGACATCAGGCTCTTGGAATAGGGGTGCAGAGGACGATCATAGATCTCCTTGGCATCTGCCAGCTCCACCATTTTACCAAGATACATAACAGCTATTCTGTCGGAAATATGGCGCACCACCAAAAGATCGTGGGCAATAAACAGATAGGTCAGGTTCATCTGTTCCTGCAGTTCATCAAACATGTTAATGACCTGTGCCTGGATGGAAACGTCCAATGCGGAGACAGGCTCATCGCAAACAACGAACTCAGGGTCAACAGCCAAAGCACGGGCAATGCCGATACGCTGACGCTGACCGCCGGAGAACTCATGGGCATAACGGCTGGCATGCTCAGAGTTCAGGCCAACCTTGGCCATCAGGTCCAGAACCTTCTCCTCCCGCTCCTTCTTGGTCTTGTACATATTATGTACATCCAGAGGCTCCGCAATAATGTCGGAGACAGTCATACGGGGGTTCAGTGAAGAATAGGGATCCTGGAACACCATAGCAGACTTCCGACGATACTCCAAAATGTCAGCCCGGGACTTAATAAGCTTGCCGTCAAACCAAACCTCACCGGCAGTGGGCTTATACAGGTGCAGCAGTGTACGTCCAACTGTGGTCTTACCACAACCGGACTCACCTACAAGACCCAGTGTCTCACCACGGCGAATTGCAAAGGAAACATCATCAACCGCCTTCAGCGGCTTACTCTTGAACAATCCAACGCTGATATTAAAATATTCCTTCAGGTTTTTAACTTCAACCAGGTTTTCAAAATTATCCATTGCTCTCACCGCCTTCCTGGGAAGCTTCAAACGCGTCCTTCACATTCATCCAGCAAGCAGCTGCATGATCCTCATTGATCTCCATTCTCTGCGCACGCTCACGCAGGCAGATCTTCATTGCGCGCTCACAGCGAGGCGCAAAAGGACAGCCGGCAGGCATGTTCAGAAGATCAATCGGTGTACCGGAAATGGGCTCCAGACGCTCATCGTCATTATTCACCGTGGGAATGGAACGCATCAGGCCCTTGGTGTACTCATGCTTGGGGTTGTAGAAGATTTCATCGGCAGTACCTTGCTCACAGATAGAGCCGGCATACATAACAATCACTTCATCGCACATCTGTGCCACAACACCCAAGTCATGGGTAATCATAATAATTGCCATGCCCAGTTCCTTCTGCAGGGACTGCATCAGTTCCAGAATCTGCGCCTGAATGGTCACATCCAAAGCCGTAGTAGGCTCGTCAGCAATGAGAATATCGGGCTCACAAGCCAATGCCATAGCGATCATAACACGCTGGCGCATACCGCCGGAGAACTCAAAGGGGTACTGCTTCATACGCTTTTCAGGCTCGTTCACATTAACCAGCCGCAGCATTTCCACAGCACGGTCCCAGGCCTGCTTGCGGTTACGGGGGGTATGCAGCATGATGGCTTCCACCAGCTGATGACCGATGGTATAGGTGGGATTCAGGGATGTCATGGGATCCTGAAAAATAATGGAGATCTTGTTACCGCGAATGGTCTTCATGACATTCTCCCCGGCACCTACCAATTCCTGACCGTCCACCTTTACAGAACCGGAAACAATCTTACCGTTCTTTTCCAGAATCTGCATAATGGAGTATGCAGTAACGGATTTGCCGGAACCGGACTCGCCCACAATACCCAGAACTTTTCCGTGCTCCAGATTAAAGGAGACGCCGTTTACCGCATTGACAGTACCTGCAGGGGTAGTAAAAGCTGTATGCAGGTCTCTTACTTCAAGTAATGCCATAATTGGTTCGCTCCTTTCTTTAGTTCTTCAGCTTGGGATCAAACGCATCGCGCAGGCCATCACCAAACAGGTTCAGCGACAGCACGATCAAACCGATAACGATGGCCGGGATCACAAGAAGATAGGGTTGAGATTGTAAACCATTCAACGCATCAGAGGCCAGGGATCCCAAACTGGGCATGGGGGCGTTGACGCCAAGACCCAGGAAGGACAGGTAGCTCTCTGTAAAGATCGCATTGGGAATTTGCAGAGCTGTGGAGATAATCACCACACTGATGCAGTTGGGAATCAGATGCTTGCGGATGACCCAACCAGCCTTCGCACCGGTAGCCTTGGCTGCCAGCACATATTCCTGCTCCTTCAGGGACAGGATCTGACCACGGATCATACGGGACATAGACACCCAGTACAGCAGGGCAAACACCAGGAACAAACTGATCATATTGCTGCCTAATTTTTCGAGGATCGTTCCTGCAATCAATGCGCCCAGGCTCACCTTCATGACAGAGCCCAGCAGGATAACCATCAAAGTATCAGGCAGAGAGTAGATAATATCCACGATACGCATGATAATAATATCTACCTTGCCACCGATATAACCTGCGATAGAGCCGATAGTCATACCGATGATCAGCACAATAATGCTGGCGAAGAAACCAACGGCCAGGGAAATACGGGTGCCGTAAACAACGCGGATAAAGTAGTCACGACCGTGAGAGTCCGTACCGAACAAATGGGGGAACACCTTCTCCGTCTCGCCTTCGTAGGATTCAAAAAGGATCACTGAGCAGCCGGTGTTTGTTTCAACAACAGCCACATCGCCCGGTTGACGCTTTCCGTTTCCAAGCCAATCTATTTCCCAAATCCATTTATATACATCGGGATTAACTTTAACAGCCTTATTGGAAACTGTATCAAACTCAGTGTAGGTGAACGCATCCCCTGCCACACTCTGCAATTCCTTAAAGGCTTCAGGCGTAGTTTCACCGGCTTTGAAGGCTTCCAGAAGCTTCTTTGCCTCTTCCTTTTTCTCAGCACGGTATGCCTGTCTCAGCTGTTCTGTTTTTTCTTTATCCTTCAGTATCTCCTTGTCCTCAATTACCAAAACATTCGGAATAAAGTACTCCTTAGCCGTAGCTTTGCCAAGCATCTTAACACGCTCTGTGGCACCATAATCCATAGGGGACAGCTTAACATAGGAATCGTCGGTCATACCACGACCTACGCCAAGCTGCTGGTCGTAACCATAGGGCCAAAACATAGGAATAATGACAGAACCCAGGGTGATCAGTACAACGGTAAAGAAGCTGATCATTGCAATCCAGTTTTTAGAAAGACGCTTGATGCCATCTTTAAAGAAGGTGGAAGAAGGACGCATCTGCACCATATATTCCTTTTCCGCATCAGTGGCAGGAATGAAATCGTCCAAATTCACATGCATAGTGGGGAACGGAAATTTACTCTTCATGGATGGCACCTCCTTACTCAAGGGTAATTCTGGGATCAACGACCTTGTACATAACGTCGCTGAGCAAATTCATAACAACGATTAAAGTGGCAAGCAGAATCGTGGTACCCATAATTAGGGGATAGTCGCGGTTGGTGATACTGTTAACAAACTCTCTTCCGATACCGGAAACTGCAAAGATCTGTTCCACCACCAGAGAACCGGTAACAATATAAGCAAGCATGGGACCGAGGTAGGTAATTACGGGAATCAAGGAGTTCTTCAGTGCATGACCGAAGATCACCTTAACAGGTGAAACACCCTTTGCGCGGGCAGTACGAATATAGTCCTGGCCCAGCACATCCAGCATAGAGCTGCGGGTCAGACGGGTGATGTATGCCGCAGGGTACAGCGACAGCGTGATCACAGGCAGGACCTGGCCTCCCCTCATAGAGCCATTGGCCGGGAACCAACCCAAAATTTGGGAGAACAGCAGCAGTAAAAGTGTGCCCATAATAAACGACGGCATTGAAACACAGGCCGTCGTAGCGACCATAATGACCTTATCAATAAACTTATTACGACGCAATGCGGCCACAGCACCTAACACAATACCGACAACAACGGCAATTCCGGCAGCATAAAGGCCCAACTTCAGAGAAACCTCCATACCGTCAATAATGATCTCTGCCACATCGCGGCCGCGGTCCTTCAAACTGGGACCAAAGTCAAAACGGAAAACAATATCAGACAGATATGTAAAATACTGAACAATTACCGGCTTATCCAAACCGTACTTGGCATTCAGTGCAGCCTCCGCTTCCGCTGACAACGCCTTTTCACCCAGGAATGGGCCGCCGGGCACTGCACGGGTCACGAAAAACGTAACGGTGATTACGATCCAAACTGTCAAGATCGCCAGCAGTATACGTTTTAAGATGTACATAAGTGTCTTGGAATTCATAAATACTCACCTTTCCGGGGCTGCAAAGATGCCCATAATATGTAAAGCACATTGTACCGCTATGCGAAGTATAAGAAAGTAATCTACATTACTTTTTCAAATATACAGGTCATAGGCGCAACACGCCAATGTAATTGTCGACCCATTATAACACACTTCTTTTCATTTTGCTATCCTTATTTTGCAACTTTTATAACTTTTGCAAAAATTTTTTTATTTTTTTCTGATTTCTATGCACAATTCACATCTTTATCATCTTAAAGCGCCCAAAAAATATCAGCCGCCGCCGAAATCGCAAAAACCTCGCTCCAAAGAACGAGGTTTTTAGGATAAGCTGTTTTCGCCTAATTATCTATCAGGCCCCATAGGTGATCTATAAATAGATAATATCAGCATCAAAATAGAAGAATTTTCGCAGTTTGATAACAAAAGCGACGAGATTATTCTTTTCCGGCATTAAAATGCTTCTTTGTTAAAGTAATTACTACCTTCACAAGGCAAACAATAGCAATCAGATTAGGAATTGCCATTAAGCCATTCATGGTTTCCGAAATGCTCCAAATCAGATCGAGGTTTCCAACAGCACCGATAAACACAAACAAGACATAAATACAACGATAAGCAATAACGGCTGCCTTTGCATTTTTAAACAAATACCCTATGCATACTTCACCATAATATGCCCAACCCAAAATAGTGGATAATGCAAAAAACACCGTTGAAAGTGTAATGACAACGCCTCCAAATCCCGGCAAAATACTGTTAAATGATGCAATGCTCAACGCAGAACCCGATAAAGTTCCTGTATTCCAAATGTCCGTGGTCAAAATTATCAATGCCGAGAAAGTACAAATTACAATGGTAGTAAAGAACACCTCGAACATTCCCCATAAGCCTTGCTTAACAGGATCTTTTACACTGGACGCAGCGTGTGCAATCGGCGCACTGCCCAGGCCTGCCTCATTAGAGAAAACACCGCGGGAAAAACCGTAATGCATTGCAAGAACGATGCCATATCCAGCAGCACCTCCGGCAGCAGCTCTGAAATTAAATGCTTCCTTAAAAATTAAGGCAAATGCACCGGGAATTTTATCAGCATTGATGATTAGTGCGATTAACGATGCTGCTACATAAAAAACCGCCATAATTGGCACTAGTTTTTCGTTTACAGATGCAATTCTACGCATGCCGCCCAATATAACCGCAGCAGCAATGATTGTTAATACAAGACCCGTTATCCAGGTTTCTATTCCTATGGTGCTTTCAAGTGCAACCGCAATGGAATTTGACTGGGTTGCATTTCCCGTCCCAAGGCATGCTATCATTGTAAAAACTGCAAAAATCCCTGCAAGCCATTTGAGATTAAGCCCGTTTTTAATGTAATACATGGGGCCGCCAACCCATTCGCCTTTTTTATTCTTTTCTCTATAGTTAATCGATAATACGATTTCGGAATACTTGGTTACCATTCCCAGCAACGCACTGATCCACATCCAAAACACAGCACCAGGACCACCACAGACAATCGCCGTTGCCAAACCCGCGATGCTTCCTGTTCCAATTGTTCCGGCCATTGCCGTTGCCACCGCTTGAAACGGACTTACACCCGATTTATCCTTTGAACGCTGGTCCTTTGAACCCAATCCTAAAATTGTGTTCTTCATCATGTAGCCAAACTTGCCAAATTGTAAAAACCGAGTCCTTACCGTAATATATAATCCAACACCAATTAACAGGGTTAACATTACCGGTCCCCAAACAACACCATTAATTGCCTCATTAACTTTATTTATTATTTCCATATTGTATTCCCCTCAAAGATACCTTTATATATTTTTAGTCAGGCAAAAGACTTATTTCACACTTATTCGTTGTAAGAACAACCGCTGTACGCGTTAAGGATACCCCGTTTATCGATTTGATATAATTTAAAACTGCTTCAAGCGTTTTCCCGTTTTTGGTGATAACCTTAAGCATAAAATCAAAATCGCCTGCGATATAATGGCACTCTGCTATAGAAGAATTTTCCTCTACCAATCGTATAAAATCATCATTAAATCTCGGATGCTCCAAGCTTACACTGATAAAAGCCGTCGTGTCTCTTCCCAGTACGCTTTGGTTAATAATAGTAGTGTACTGCTCTATTAAACCGGCGCTTTCCATCTTCTTAATTCGCTCAATTACAGCAGAAGTCGAGAGGCTTACTTTCGCTCCAATTGTAGTGGCATTCTCTCTGGAATTCTCTTTTAGGCAAGCAAGTATTTTATAATCAACTGTATCCATTTTCTCACCTCTTTGATATTATAGCAATTCCAAAAAAATTGTAAATTCATTTGAATAAAATCGAAATATTTTTTTCTTTTTTCTTAAATTTGCAAATTATTTTTTGTCCTATATAATTTTTGAAGTATTTTTTCAATAATTCATATAAAAAGTTGTATAGGATCCACTGCAGGTAGTACGCAGTCAATCCGAAGAAAGAAACAGGCAAACCTGTCGACTGGATAAAAAAACTCTCGTTCAAAAGAACGAGAGTTTTTTGGAGGTACCGCCCAGATTTGAACTGGGGAATGAGAGTTTTGCAGACTCTTGCCTTACCGCTTGGCCACGGTACCATATGAAATAAGGAACGCTGTGCGTTCCTTATCTGTTTGGAGCGGGTGACGAGGCTCGAACTCGCTACCTCCACCTTGGCAAGGTGGCGCTCTACCGGATGAGCTACACCCGCATCTCGGTTCCCTTTTGGGAACCGTGGTGCCTCCGGTCGGAATCGAACCAACGACACGTGGATTTTCAGTCCACTGCTCTACCAACTGAGCTACAGAGGCATATTGAGCAGAGCATTTAAGCTCTGCTCAGATGCTTTATATGGCGACCCGGAACGGACTCGAACCGTCGACCTCCAGCGTGACAGGCTGGCGTGCTAACCGACTGCACCACCGGGCCAAATATGGTGGGAACAACAGGGCTCGAACCTGTGACCCCATGCTTGTAAGGCATGTGCTCTCCCAGCTGAGCTATGCTCCC
>JAZSPV010000038.1:0-2758 GCA_045537615.1 Faecousia sp.
AATAATTCATAATGCAAAATGCATAATGCAGAATTATTTTACCAAAATATGTGGCATTTCCCGATAATAACCACATTATGCATTATGAATTATGCATTAAGCATTATTTCAATTTATCGTTCCGTTGGAACGATAAATTGAAATTTAATTTTTCGCTTTTGCTTTGATCATCAGAATATACAACATACTGCTCATCCGGTTCAGACACCGGAGGATATCCTCCCGTTCCAGCCCACCTGTGGGTGTGGTAAACGCAGCAGCCGCCTTTAATTCTGCCATACGGGCAATGCTGCGGACACGGTTCAGCCGCAGCACCGCTTCCCCATCAGAAACACTGGGCATAAAGTGGGGTTGTCCGTAATAATCCTGGGGTCGGTGGGAATGACTGCGCAGCTCCTGCTGGGTCAAGCCGCAAAGGGGCTCCTCCCGGACCGGCTCGCCCAGCACCTCCCAACGCAAAATGTTCCGGGCAAGGGCCAAAATTTCTTCCAGTTCCTTTTGGCAGGCGGGTACGTGCAGAGCGCATAGTAAAAGCTCCGCTTCCAGCAGATCCATAGCACCCCGAAAGGCGATTCGGGGATGGGTTTTTGGCACCAGCACATCCCCGTGCAGGTGGGTCATGTGCTCCGGTTTTTCATCCATATAACCACCGGAAAAGAGCTTATAGCGCTGGGGCCTTGCCTGGGATGCCGGGAGAATCTCGATCCGTTCCCGGTTCAGAAAATCCCTGGCTTCACTGGTCAGCTGATCTGACTTTCCCAGATAGAACACCCTTCTGCCGTCTTGATTGCGGACATTATCCTTGGCCGCTTCCAGCGAAAACAGCATTACTTACCGGCAGGTGCGCTGCCGCCGCTGTGCTTGCCCTTGGGCAAAATGGCATCCACCTCAGTATGAGGCCGTGCGATCACATGGACGGAGATCAGCTCCCCCACCTTTTCCGCAGCGGCTGCACCGGCATCGGTGGCCGCCTTCACAGCGCCCACGTCACCCCGGACCATGACGGTAACCAGACCGCCGCCTACCATTTCCTTGCCCACCAGCTGCACATTGGCAGACTTGACCATGGCATCGGCTGCTTCAATCGCACCGATCAAGCCCTTTGTTTCGATCATACCCAGAGAATTTGTTTCCATCATTTTGACTTCCTTTCGTTGTTCAACTTTCATTTATTTTAATCTTTCCAGGATCTTTGCTGTCAAAATCTCTACCAGCGATTCGTCGACCTGCCCGGTGCTTTTGGGGGCATCCCCGCTGTCCCAAGCCACACGACGGATATTGATCAGATCCATGGGAGAGATATTATTGGAGGTAGAGCTTCCGCCTACCGCGCCGCAGCCTAGTGTCAGTGCCGGGAACAGCTCTGTAGTGGCACCGATACCACCCAGGGCCGCCGGGGTATTGACCAAAAACCGGGACACCGGAATCTGCAGCGCAAATTTACGCACCACTGCGGAATCCTTACAGTGCATGGCAAAGGTGTGGCCACTGCCCTCATGGGTCAGCACCTCCACCGCCTTCTGGAGAACAGCATCCTCACTGTCCATCACAAAAAACGCCAGCACAGGACACAGCTTTTCCATGGAGTAGGGCCGGGTAGGTCCTGCCTCCTGCTCCCGGGCCACCAGCACTTTTACAAAAGCCGGTACAGAAAATCCGGCCATCTCAGCAAGGGTGGTTGCGGATTTTCCCACAATTTGGGGGTTCAATGTGCCATTTGGTTTAAACAGTAGCTTGGCAAGCTTCCCCGCCTCTTCCTTGCTCATGAAGTAAAAGCCTTTTCCGGCGGCGGCCCGGCGCACCTTTTCCTCCATATCCTTTTCCACAATAATGCTCTGCTCCGAAGCGCAGACCGTGCCGTAATCAAAGGTCTTTGAGCGAAGGATGCACTGCAGCGCATGCTCCACATCGGCACTGTGGTGGATATAGGCCGGGCCGTTGCCTGCGCCGACACCGATGGCCGGTTTCCCCGAAGAATAGGCCGATCGGACCATAGCAGGTCCGCCGGTAGCCAAAATCAACTTCGTCTGCTCCGCCCCCATCAGTTCCCGGCAGCCATCCAGACTGGGAATCGTTAAACAGCCCACACTACCTGCCGGTGCGCCTGCCGCCTCTGCCGCTGCCGCCACCAGCTTTGCTGCCCGCAAGGTGCATTCCAACGCCTTAGGATGGGGTGAAAATACGATACTGCAGCCTGCCTTTAAAGCAATGATCGCCTTATAGCAAACGGTGGAGGTGGGGTTGGTACTGGGTACGATGGCCGCGATGACACCCACCGGCACACCGACCTCCCATAGCTTTTCCCCAGGATGCTCTTTTAATACCCCCACAGTCTTCATGCCCCGGACTGCATCACAAACGGTCCGGGAGGCAAACTGGTTTTTGATGATCTTATCCTCCACATTGCCAAATCCCGTTTCCCGGACCGCCAGTTCCGCCAGCTCCAGTGCCGCTTTATGAAAGGCAGCCGCAACCGCCTCCACAATGGCATCCAGCTTTTCCTGGGGCAAGGAGCAGAGCACTTTTTGCGCCTGCTCTGCCTGTTTTGCCAGTTGCCGGGCTTCTTGCCGCGCCTGCAAATCTTTATCCAGTTCCATAACATCACTCCTTTAAATTTCAATTTATCGTTCCGTTTAAAATAAAATCTACCCGTTTCCATGTGATGAAACCGCACAAATTTCCCACATGGAACGCACCGGGCAAACAAGAAAACGCGTGTTTGCACCAACGAAAGTGCGCGCCTGGTGGGGTCTTGGGG
>JAZSPV010000024.1:0-35808 GCA_045537615.1 Faecousia sp.
TGCAGAGTATCCGCAAGCTGAAATCCATGGGAATCAACACCCTGTTTCTCACAGCCAATATGGACTCTATGGGAGACAGTGAGTTTGTCCTGACCCTGTTTTCTGCTATGGCGCAGGAGGAAAGTAACAACCTTTCCAAGCGTGTCAAGTGGGGCAAAAAGATCAATGCGGAAAAAGGCCGTGTTCCTCAGCGGGTCTTCGGCTATGACCGGATCGACAAATTCACATTGGAGATCAACCCCGAGGAAGCCCGGATCGTTCGTAAGATATTTTTCCTATATAATGAACAGGGTTTAGGCTGCCGAACAATCAGCATGACCCTAAATCAAGATAACGACAAAACCAAATACGGAAACGACTGGAATGCCCGGGGTGTTCGAAGGGTACTTGTGAATCCACTGTACTGCGGCATTTTAGTCAACCACAAATATGAGATCGAAGATTTCTTGACCGGAAAGCAAGTAAACATTCCCAAAGAGGATCATTTCTATCACGAGCGCCCGTCCTGGGCCATTGTAACTCCGGAGGTCTTTCAAAAGGCACAGGAGATCATGGATTCCCGGAGAACCAAATATGACTCCGGTGAGCCTTTCAGGGATGCCAGGTACAGTTCCAAGCATGTATTCTCCACACTGATCAAGTGCGAACATTGCGGTAGGTCATTCACCCGGAAGACCTATACCTATGTAAGCACACGGGTATACTGGCGATGTGTTACCAATGATCAGTATACTGCCGAAAAATGTGATAATCGTGTGATTTTGGATGAGCCGGAATTGATAGAGGAGCTGCGCAAATATTTTGCTTCGCTGATAGAAGACAAGGACGTTTTTGTGGCAAGCATCTTGGCAAGCTTGGACAAACAGCTTCCCGAAGCACAGAATCCGGAACAGGCCAAGCAGGAAATTGAGTCCAAAAGGAAGAAACTGCTGAGCAAAAAGGATCGGTATCAAGAGATGTATGCTAACGATTTGATCAGCATGACAGAGCTGAAAGACAAGCTTAAAGGGTGTGCTGAAGAACTGAAGGCTGTGGATTTGGACTTAGAACAAATCGCCCAGTCTGCGCAGATCATCAGCAACGCAGAGCAAATCATTCAGCATTACCGTCAGGAGATCCTTCGGTTTTTGGAATTAGAAACCGTTACCAATATGGATATGCGCC
Source organism: Faecousia sp. (assembly GCA_045537615.1). Classification (GTDB taxonomy): domain Bacteria; phylum Bacillota; class Clostridia; order Oscillospirales; family Oscillospiraceae; genus Faecousia. The sequence continues at coordinate 1,165 of JAZSPV010000024.1, forward strand.
GGATTATTGACCACATCTCAGTCAATAAAAATGGTAATGTCCGTGTGGTGCTGAAGAAATTTGAAGAAATGGCAGCCGCCTAAATTCCACCTGGCGAAATGGTGTCCATGGTGGAAGTGCTGGACCCCATGGTTCTCAGTTCCAAGGTTAAGGAGGTTTGTGATTGCAGCTGTAAGGATTCCACCGTCATTCAAATTCCCGAACCGATTGTGCAGCTGTTTGACGACGAGCTGGTCCTCAGCGGTGAGAACCGCCGTCTGTTTGTCACATTAGGGCAATTCTCCATCATCCGTCTGGAGCGGGATGCCCAGTTGGTGGTGCCGGTACTGGATTACAGCATCCCCACAAAGGAGTGCTGCGACACCCCCGGCTGTGCGGAAGATCCCTGTGAAATGTTCTCCCGTATCCCCTTCCCGGCTGCCCAGTTTGCGCCTAAATCCTGTGACCGCCAGGAACCGGATGGCTGCGACTGTTATACCACCACGGCAAACAACTGACGACATCCTGTACACCTGCTTCAACCCCAAAAAACACTCCGGCGGTGAGATCTTCAGCTCTCACCGCCGGTTTTTCTTTTATTTCGGCATCGCCATATCCGCATCCGTCAAAGTTTCCCCGGCAATGACACGGTTTGCCAGCTCCGAGGCATAAGCCGTGGAGGCCTCATCCTCATACATAACATAGGCATAAAGTCCAGGTGCCGAGTAGGTCTTTTCGCTGGCACCCACGCCCACGGATGCATAGCTGTGTACATTCCAGCTTGCCATATCCGACAATTGCATCTTCACAAGGCTGCTGATATCCTCTGCAGTCATGCTGGTGGTAAACATTCCCTCCAAGCTTCCCAAAATGGAGGAATAATTGGAAATGATGGTGGTTCCGGAGGTCAGCTTGTCAATCACCGCCTTGATTACCTTCATCTGGTTCTTACCCCGGCCGTTATCGCCGCCGGAAACATGGTAGCGGTCCCGGGCAAAAGCCAAAGCCTGCTTTCCATTGAGCACATTTTCTCCTACATTGATGAAAATTCCGTTCTCCGGCTTAAAAGACTGGTCAGAGTAAACCGTAATGCCGCCGATGGCATCGATCAATGTTTCAAAGCCAGTGAAGTTGATCTGGCAATAATAGTCCACATCCAGTTCATACAAATTACCCAAAGCCTCCATGGAGCATTCCGGACCGTACAGACCGCAATGGGTCAGTTTATCCCGCGCGCCGTCACCGGCAGGATTTTCCACATAATAGTCTCTGGGGGTGTTAATCAGCAGGACCTGCTTGGTCTGGGGGTTGACCACCGCCAGTATGTTCACATCGCTTCTGCTGACAGATAGTTTCTTGTTACGGGTATCTGAACCGCTGATATACAGCACAAAGGGCGTGTTGGTAATGTTCTGTTCCACAGGCTCGGTTTCTTCCGTCACCGTTGGCTCTGTGTTCTGCTCCAACTGGGTGAAGGACATGGTTTCCAGGATACGGACTTTTTCCGTAAAGTCCTCATAGCCCTCAACTTCCTCCAATAAGGAAACACTGGCACCGTTCATAATCACGGCTCCCACATCTTTTCCCAGCAGTGCGTCTGCCAGTTCCTGAAAACCTAGATAACCGGAAACAGCAATCGTGTTTTCCACGGTCTGTTCGATCTGCGTAATTGCCTGCTGCGTATGCTTCCCATCGTAATTTTCAATAAAGCCAAAGGTGTAATCCGCTGCATCGGAAAGGGTCTGGGCAGGATCGGCACTGCGCACAAAAACGTAGACATTCCTTACACTGGTAGTAACACCGCCTGTTACCTTGTTCACCGTATCGTTCAAGTCCTTTGCCAGTTTCATACCCACGCCACAGCTGCAGACGATCACAAAAGCCAGCACACAAGCCAAAATTCTGCGGATCTTGCCAACCGGACGCTTGCCGTGAACAAACAACAGCATCCCGGTTGCGCCTGCCAGCAGCACCATGGCCACTACCAAAAGGACCCCAAGCATATCCGGCAGCATATTCATTTTCAGAATTGTCACTACAAAAACCGTTTGAAAGGTCACCTGCAGCAAAAGCACTGCAGCCATCAGCACGGTCCATATTGTTTGTTTCTTCATATCAAACTCACGATCCTATTCATCAGTGTGTCTTACACGCCTGCCAAAGTTCTTAGCTGCTGTGCAATATCCGTCTGCTCCCAGGGACGGTCCTCTGCACCGAAGTGACCCTCCATAGCAGTTTTACCGTAAATAGGTCTGCGCAGCTGTAGCTTGCGGATAATGCCTGCAGGTGTCAGATCACAAGTCTTGCGCAGCAAAGCGGTCATCTCCTCATCAGCGATCTTACCGGTGCCGTAGCTGTCCACCCGGACAGACACCGGCTCTGCCACACCGATGGCGTAAGCCAACTGCACCTGTACCTGGGTGGCAAGTCCGGCGGCCACCAGGTTCTTTGCCATATACCGGGCCATATAGGCACCGGAACGGTCTACCTTTGTGGGGTCCTTACCGGAGAATGCACCGCCACCGTGGGAGAAGTAACCGCCGTAGGTGTCCACAATGATCTTTCTTCCGGTCAGGCCGGTGTCACCGTCAGGACCGCCGATGACGAATTTGCCGGTGGGATTGATGTGAATGTTTGCAACATTGGCAATATCAAAGCCATACTGCTTCAGCACAGGGGCGATCACACCTTCGCGGATGTAGCGACGCAGCTCAGAGATTGCAAAGTCCTCTGTGTGCATCACCGATACAACAACCGTGTCGATTCCAATCACATTTCCCCGGTCATCAAACTCCACCGACACCTGGGTCTTTCCGTCGGGACGGAGCAGATCGTTGCTTTCCACACACTGGGTCAGTCGATTGGACAAGGCTCTGGACAGAGCCACAGGCAGAGGCATCAGTTCCGGTGTCTGGGTGCAAGCGCCGCCAAACATCATGCCCTGGTCACCGGCACCGCCAACAGCATCATTGGTGCCCATGGCAATGTCGGCAGACTGGGTGTGGACCTTGCACAGAATTTCCACTGTGTCGGCACAGAAGCCGGCTTCCGGGTGGGTATAGCCGATCTTGCGGATCACCTCACGGGCAACCGCTGCGTAGTCTACCACCGCCTTGGTGGTGATCTCGCCGCAGATCAGGCAGAAATTGGTGGTGACCATAACTTCACAGGCCACACGGGAATTGGCGTCCTGGGCAAGGCATGCATCCAGAATCGCATCAGAAATGGAGTCCGCTACCTTATCGGGGTGACCGCAGGTAACACACTCAGATGTAAACAGTCTTTTTTCCATAATCGTTCCTCTCACGCAATAAAATACCGCACACCGAGGACCTCGATGTGCGCTTCTATCGAATCCTCATCTCTCGTTGCCGCCGGATTTGGCACCACACATTTGCAGGTTGCCGGGTTTCATCGGGCCGTTCCCTCCACCACTCTTGATAAGGCCAGTATGCAGTTCGTGTATATTTTACTCATTTTTTCGCAAAAGTCAATGGTTTTTAGCATAATTACAAGGAAAGTTCATAAATCTTACATAGACTTTTCCGGAAAAACCTGTTATCATATCCTTATTCTGTTACGGAGATGAGCTTTTTGAGAAATTTACGCATACGCATACAGCAGTTCCTGTTCAGAAACCGGGACAAGGGTATTCCAAACCTGATGCTGTATATCGCCATCGGCTCTGCCGTTGTTACGATCCTGGACTATGTTCTCGGTAATTACCTTCTGTATAGCTACCTGTGCTTTGACAAATCCCTGATCCTACAGGGCCAGGTTTGGCGGCTGGTCACCTATGTTTTCACCGAGTATTCCACCTATGGCGCAATTACCAGTGTGATCTTCCTGTATTTCTTTTATAATCTGGGCAGGCACGTAGAAATGCGCATGGGTACCCTGCAGTTTAATCTGTTCTATTTTTCCGGGGTTTTGATGATGGATGTTTTTGCCATGATCTTCTGCCCCCGTGGGGTGAACCTTTACCTGATATACGGAAATATGGCATGGTATCTGCATTTAAGCATCCTACTGATGTTTGTGGTGACAAATCCCAACGCCAAATTCCTGATTTTGTTTATCATACCTGTCAGCGCATGGTTTATGGGACTTGTCTACGCCGGCTTCGTTGCCTTTGACATTCTCCGGTTCTGGATCCTGTTCCCCCATAACCTGTTTCCCCTTGTGGGTCTTCTCAATTTTCTGCTGTTTGCAGGCAGAGATGTTTGGAACCTGTTCCCCTTTATTCGCAGGCGGCCGAAAATGCCCAAAAAAAAGAAGGAAACCGGGTCCATCCCCTTCCGTGGACAAAAATCCTCTTCCGGAGCCAACGGCTATAACCACCGCTGCACCGTCTGCGGACGCACAGATGTCAGCGACCCTCAGTTGGAATTTCGCTATTGCTCCCGCTGCAACGGCTATTTCTGCTACTGTGAGGATCATATCAACAACCACACCCACGTGGATTAATAACAGGGCGTGCTGCAAAATTTTGCAGCACGCCCTATTGTTTGGTTCTTACAGTAAATTAGCTTGTTTGATAGTAGTCTGTCATCAGCAACAAATTACTGATTTGGATAAACCGCTGGGTCTTTTCTGTCATTTCATGCAAATAATCCTGGGTAACAGCCTTGTTATTTCTATTTTGCAGAATCTTCGGCTCGCCACCGGTGTCTGCACGGCAGGCAACTCCATCACTGATCCAACTGCCGTCAGGAAACAGCGCATATCCTACATAATCCGGATCAAATGCATCCTGTCCCAAATAGTTATAAGGGCTGTTAAAGCCCAGCAGATTTTGCATGGTGGGCAAAAAGTCCGCTGTGTTCAGAGTCTTGTCAACCTTCACAGACACCCCGTCTGCCGACCACACGAAGCAAGGTGTTTTCTCCAACAGCAGTGTATCCTCCACCCCGGAGTGGGCGTAGAGTTCTTCCATGTTTTTGTAGCCGTAGGTATAGTGATCCGTAACGCCGATAATCACTGTGTTTTCCAGCTCTCCGTGGCTTGCCAGTTCCTCCAGCAGCCGCGCAAAGAAATCATCCACAAGCTTTGCCTTTAGCCGTGCGCAATCTTCCTCCTGGCTGCCGTACATGCCCCGGTACTCGGGATACTGCTTCAGCCCATAGTGGCTCAGAACCTCGTTATAAGTATAGCTCAGATGGGCAGACCGGGTGATCACCGTATTAAAGGTTTTTCCCTCCCGGAAGAAGAGCTCCTCCAGCTGGGGAATGTCAAACAGAAGGTTTTCATCGTACAGGGCATTTTTATCATCGGTATAGTCACCGTAGCTGTTGTAGCGATTGTAACCCAAGGCCGGTTCAAAGGCGCCGCGGCTGTAAAAAGCCGGGTCATTATAGTGGAACACCTCTGCCGAATAACCGTTTTCCACCGCAAGGGATGCGATGGACTGGTTGAAATCATTGGTTACATAGTCAAACACAAAATCTCCGTTGGTGGGCAGGTAAATACCGGTGTTGATGCAGAACTCGGAATTGATGGTCCGTGCTGTGCCGTAACCGGGGGTATAAAACTGGGTGAAGTCGATTCCCTGTTCCATCATTGCATAAAGGGTCGGTGTGTCCTCTTGGGTAATCATCCAGTCATCCATAGATTCCATGATTACCAGCACCACATTTTTTCCTTGGAAAAGCCCGGTCATTTGATTTGACCCGTGGGCTCCCCTTTCCTCAAAATATGCATCTACCTGCTTCTTCAGATTTTCCCGTTCGTGCCGGTACATGGGGGTGAGCGGATAAATCTCATGCTCCCAAACGTCCCGGAAGGTCAGATGATAGATTCCGCATATATTGTAAGTCTTAGCACTGTCGTACATAGTTTCGTAGGTTGCCCGGTAGGAGGAGGATTGACCGTATTCTGAACGGGTACCCCAAATATCCCGGTCCTTTACAAAGACCATTTCCGGCAGGCTCAGCAACAAAACAACGGATGCCGCTACCGCTAACAGATTGGGAATGCGGCTCACAAAGCCTTTCGCCGGCTTGGGAAACCGCCAGATAACAACGCCACCCAAACCCAGAAGCAAAATGCCTCCCAGCCACCACAGCGGCGAAAAACCGCCCAACACGTCACCGAAATAGTCCACACTTTCCGCCGTAAAAAACAGATCCGCCAGCCACATAAGCTTACCGAACACCTGGTAATAGCCGGTCTGTGACAGCATCCACAGCAGGTAAAAATAATAAACGATTGCAAAGCAGATTCTGCCTGCAAGACGGGGCAGGCACGCCAAAAGCCCCGATAGAAGCATGGCCCAGGCCGCACCGAACCAAAGTCCCGTCAGGTCCTTTGGCTGTATTAGCAATGCTGCCAGCCCCTCTATCAAAAAGAAAACAGCAAACAGCGGTAATATCTTTTTTAGCCAGCTCCACATCGCCTTTCCGGCGGTTCTTAACACTTCCACAATTAATCCTCCTGTTTTTTCTGTTACTTTGTTATCATAAAAACCAGAAAAATGCAACCGGTCTGCACAAGATTTAAAAAAGAATTTAAAATTCGGCTGTAGCCTGCAGTACGATGCAAATTGGTAAGTCTTTACAGCAAAGAAAAACACCTCCACAGATCTGTGGAGGTGTTATCAAAATACAAGGTTAGCTCAAACCTTTTCGATGGCCTGTGCAATGTCTGCAATCAGATCCTGGGCGTTTTCCAGACCGCAGGACAGACGGATCAGATCGGCACCTACACCGGCAGCATCCAGCTGCTCGTCGGTCATTTGACGGTGTGTAGCCGATGCCGGATGCAGGCAGCAAGTACGGGAATCGGCCACATGGGTCTCAATAGCGCCCAGCTTCATATGCTTCATAAATGTCTCAGCAGCCTTGCGTCCACCCTTCAGGCCAAAGGAAATGACACCGCATGAGCCATTGGGCATATACTTTTGGGCCAGATCATAATACTTGTCGTCCTTTAAGCCGCAATACTTGACCCATGCAACCTTCTCGTTGCTGTGCAGGAATTCCGCAACAGCCTGGGCATTGCTGCAATGCTGGCGCATACGGAAGGGCAAACTCTCCAGTCCCAAATTCAAGTAGAACGCACTCTGGGGAGATTGGATGGAACCCAGATCACGCATAAGCTGAGCGGTACACTTGGTAATAAAAGCACCTTCAAGACCAAAACGCTCTGTATAGGTCACACCGTGATAGCTGTCATCCGGGGTACACAGACCCGGGAACTTGTCCGGATACTTGGTCCAGTCGAACTTGCCGCTGTCCACGATACAGCCGCCCACGGCAACGCCGTGACCGTCCATATACTTGGTGGTAGAATGGGTAACAATATCAGCACCCCACTCAATGGGACGGCAGTTGACAGGTGTGGGGAATGTATTGTCAATGATCAGCGGCACACCGTTGTTGTGGGCCACCCTGGCGAATTTCTCAATATCCAGCACCGTCAAGGCAGGGTTGGCGATGGTCTCGCCAAACATAGCCTTGGTATTGGGGCGGAAGGCAGCATTCAGCTCCTCCTCGGACGCATCGGGGTCCACAAAAGTAACTTCGATACCCATGCGTTTCATGGTCACACCCAGCAGATTGAAAGTTCCGCCATAGATGGCTGTGGACGCAACGATATGGTCGCCACAGGAGCAGATATTAAACATAGCATAGAAATTGGCCGCCTGTCCGGAGCCGGTGAGCATAGCCGCTGTGCCGCCCTCCAATGCCGCGATCTTTGCAGCCACCATGTCACAGGTGGGATTTTGCAGACGGGAGTAGAAATAGCCCGATGCCTCCAGATCGAAAAGTTTGCCCATGTCCTCAGAGGTTGCATACTTAAATGTGGTACTCTGAATAATGGGGATCTGCCGGGGCTCTCCGCTGGCAGGACTGTAGCCGGCCTGGATACATAAGGTTTCCGTTTGAAGCTTCTTTTCCATAGGTAACACCTCAATCAAATTCAATAAGGGTATTGTACTTTCCCTGTGGCTTTTTGTCAATCTTCCAATTGGGTCACAAGCTGTGACAGGTCCTTACGCGCTTTATTACGCAACCGATCTCCCTCCTTGGCATAGCCAAGTGTGATAACCAGGTGGACCTTTTCATCCAAACCACAAATCTTACGCAGCTTGGCATCATCTATCCATCCCAGGATACAACTGCTCAGGCCTTGGGCTGTGGCTTCCGCTGTCAGGTAGGCCGCCGCAATTCCGATATCAATGCTGCGATAATCGATCCCTTTCACCTTGGAACCAAAGGCCGCCGTCTTTACATAGGGTTTTTCCGAAATAACAAGCAAAATTGGGGCTTGGGCAGCAAACTTGTTTAACCCCAGGCCCGTAGTGGCAGCCGCAGCCTCCTTAGCCTTTTGTCCGTGGCAGACCGTAACATGGTAGGGCTGCCCGTTACAGGCAGAGGGGGCAAGCCGCATAGCTTCTAATACAGCCTGAAGTTTTTCCGGCTCCACCGGACGGTTTTCATCATAGCTGCGACAGGACTGTCTTGTTTGGGCGATCTCCAAAAAGTTCATACTGTACCTCCATGCAGATCCTTTTTCCTTTATTTTAGAGGAAACATAGGACATTGTCAATAAGCCGGCTCTGTTATAGCAGAGCCGGCCTGCGGGATCAATAATAGAAATACTTATAAAAATTGGGGTATGCGTTTAAAAACTGCTGCAGGTTGGTCCGGGAATTGGAGCCGGGGTCATTGACGGTAAAGTTGGCCGCTTCCAAACTGCCGCCGGTAAAACCGGTGATCACTACCCAATGCTGGCTTCCATGGCTGTTTTTAGCGCCGAACAGAACCGGCTTCCCCTGTTTCAGCCGATCGTAGACAGTGCTAAGGTAGCCTGCACCGTTTGTCACCGTTATATAGTGGCTGGGCCAATAGACGCTGCCGGTGGATGTATAACGCAGCTTTCCGGCCATGGCATCCGGATAGATCCGCTGACCTGTCAGGTAGGACTCCATCATGGCAATGGCCGTTGTTGCGCAGCCGATCTGCGCCATGGTCTTACCGGAAGAACCGATCTTCACTTGGGCCCACCGGCTGTCCGTCTGCTTGAAGCTAGGTACAGACAAAGAAACCGCCCCGTTGCCGGCACCTCCCTGTCCCGTAGACAAGTACTGGGCGCTGACATAGCCGGTTTTTGTACCGTGGTACAAAATACGGCTCCAACCGCCGCCGGTGGTCAGCAGCAGGACCATTTCCCCCTTGTTGAGGCTTGCCACAGGCGTATATCCTGTACCTGGACCGGTTCTTACATTCAGGGAACCGGACCGGGTTGCCACTGTTGCCGGCGTTCCCTGTACGATGGTGATGTAATCTGCGTGACAGTATCCGTATTGGCCCTGCCCGTACTCTACATGCCACCAGGATCCGGTTCTGGACAGCAACGTAATATAGCTGCCCTTTCGCAAGGTGCCAACCACCGCTCCGGCTGTGGATGCCGATTTGCGGATATTCAGGCTGCCACCTGCTGTGGTGACTGCCCCTGCCTTGGACGTAGCGGTTGCGGCATTTACCTTAACACCGGGCAATAAAAAGCCCAGCAAAATAACCGCTATCAGAACCACTGATATTCTTTTTTTCATAATTCACCTCCATTTACTGCTTACCCGGCAATCATAACATGCATCCTCCCCTTTGTGAACAGTCCAAATAGTGGAAACGGATGCATTTTTAATCCAACTGTAAAAGACAATATTGAATTTGCCTGTGCTTTGTGCTATAATACAAACACAATCCAACATAAACGGAGGTAATGTTATGGCTTTTTGTTATCGTTGCGGACACGCGTTGAATGAGGATGCAAAGTTCTGTGAGAGCTGCGGCACATCGGTTACACCTGCTGCCCAATCTTCGCCTGTATCGGTTCCCACGGACCCGGTTCGTACGGAATCAGACTGCATTAACGAAGAACAGGAATTTTTGGACAACACCCGGAAACTCCTTCGCTGGGAGCGGAATGCCTTGAAGATCTGCGGCATCGTCATGCTTGCTTTGGGCATCCTCTTTACTGGGCTGTTCAGCCTTTTGGGAGTTCTTTTCTTTATGATTGCCGTCGCCGAAGATCCCGGTCTTATTGCTATTTCCTTCGTGTACTTCCTGTACGCCTTCGTCTTCGGAATTTACATTGTGGTTGGTATCGTTGAGCTTTGTGCTATGAAGAAAATCCCCTATTATCTGGATACAATGTATACCGATATCCGTCCCACAGCCACCCGGTGCGGCAGTGTCGGTATGCTGATCTTCAACATCTTCTTCGGCAATGTGGCTTTTGTGTTCTTCCTCATTAACTTTATCCGGATCAAGAGCAATCAGGAAACCATTGCCCGGATCATTGCACGGCAGCAATAAAATCCTTACATAATAAACAATGGTAGACGCGATTGCGTCTACCATTGTTTCTTTTTTAAAAAAGATGCACGATCCAATTGAGCAGAAATCCCAGCCCCAGCAATATCAAAACAATATTATCCACCCACTTGTTCTTAAACAGCTGCCAATCAAACAGATAGTACAGCCCCAAAATCGGTACTGACCAGAACATGGCATGCATGGCAAAGGCACCGGCAATATCCAAATGCAGCAAGCGTATGTATGCCCGGGTCATACCGCACCCAAGGCAGGGGATGTGTAAAAAGTACAGAAAAGGGCAAGGAATCTGAAACAGCAAATAGATCGCCAGGCAAGCGATCAGTAGGACACCGGTAAAGAGCTTATTCTTCCAATTTTTTATCTTCAAAGGAACACCCTCACAATTGCTATAGTAAAAACCTGCTGTAATAATTATACAGCAGGCTCTTTTAAATAGCAATATCCTTGCCCCATTTGCGCAAAGAAAAAACAGACCGGAAGACCGGTCTGTTTTTTATTAAGTACGAATTACTCTTCAGTCTTCTGAGGAATGCCAACAAAGAAGGTGCCCTTCTTCTCAGCATACTCTTCGTCGGTCATCTTCAGGATCTTGATGCCTTCGATGATGCCCATAATGGTGTTGACGTAGAACAGAACAGTGCAAGTTACGATACCCAGAACGATCTTCAGAATGCCGTTCTTAACATCGCCCTGCATGAAGCTGGGAACACCATAGCCATTGAACAGAAGCATCATGATTCCAAACAAAGTACGATTATCCATAATATTGCCTCCTAATAAATTTTGGATAATTTAATTATAGAGTATTAAATTTTAATTGTCAAGCACTTTTCAGCCCTTTTCGACAAAATATAAAAGCATCTTAAGTGGAGGGAAGACCTTTCTAAAAGACGGCCTGTCCGTAGTATAAAGCCGTGGTTTTTTTCACTTCATCAGCTGCTTGACCAGCCGTCTGCCTGCCTCCAAAATGAATAGCACTACAAAGAAAACCACCAGCGGAATCCAGTAAACATCCAGCTTATATGTTACACCAAAGAGACTCCTTGTTGCGTTAAAAAGGTCGGTAAAACCAATCAGATATACGCAGAAGCTCCATTTAAACACGGCTGCAATCAGACCCAGACCATTATACAGAATGTTCTTCAAAAATGTGTATTCTGCCACATGCCTTGCCGGCATGTAGCCTGCAAAGCCCAAAGTAAATGTGATCGCTATGGCGATCCATGCGACGAATTTCCTGCCAATATACCAATCGCCAAATAAGTGTCCCAATGTGTAGAAGGATACCAGCAACAGCGCCGGTACGGAAATACACTCAAAAGGCAGACTCAACCAACCAAAGACCTTACCGACTACCGGGAATTTGCTTGCCAGGAAGGAAAGCAAAATACCCACAATAAGTGGACCTGCGCTGAATAACGCAGTAATCAGCAGCGTATTGAAGCCGCCCTCCAATAAACGGGGAAAATATCTTGTAATTACTTCCATTTTATGCCTCCTGACTTAATTTCAGAACGATTTTATGGTTTATGCTGCGGGATTGTTCCGGCTTTTGCCTTTTTGCAGCACTTTATATGCAATGCTCATGCCGCAGACCAGCAGGCACAAAGGATACGCATAGCCAAAAATTAAATTCGGCCATGCGCACAAGGCTTTCACCATGGAATTTCCCGCCATAGCCACGCCGCCAAGTTGGGTCTTAAAGGTAGTTTCCGCATAGGTTACCATTGTAATCAAAAACGAGTGCAGCGGAAGAATATTGAGTACAAGAAGGACGATCTCCGCCCAAATTCCCAGTTTGCGGCTGTTGACTACCAGGCACACAAAGGATGCAAAAAAGAAGATACGCAGGTAATCGAAAATAGTGGATAGGGGGACTGAAAAAGGAACGTCCGAAGAATAATTAAATAATTCCAGCAGCGGTTTTTGGAACAAAATCACAACGCCGCAGGAAAGCAAGCTCAAAACAGACATCACAACGGCAACAACAGACAAAATTCGTATGGTATTTTTCATTTTTGTGTCCTCCGATCAACGGTAATCTAACGCCAATCACGTCCTTTGTCATTTTAGCACGAAAAATGCGACAACGCAAGGCATTATAAAATTCTCAGTAGTTCGAATCGTCTTAACCTAAATATAGTGATATTCCGCCGTTGGCGGAGTGATATTTTCGCTGTGCGAAAGTGATATTGAAACCTGTGGTTTCAGTGATATTATATTCGCCATAAAACTGCCCGAAGGGCAATATCACTCGGCTTTAGCCGAATATCACTGCGAAGCAATATCGCTCGACGTAAGGCGAATATAACTGAAAAAGACGATTGCTTTCGCAATCGTCTTTTTCTGGTGGGGGATGGTGGATTCGATTTGCATTTTCTTCCGCCTGGTTGCGGAAGAAAATAGTAGTATCGACCAGTGTTTGCACTGGTCGAAGCAGCATGCCACCGGCATGCTGCACTGCTATGGGTTCGAATCTCACCATCCAAATTCCCATACCAAAAGCAAAACACCACCCTGTTGGGTGGTGTTTGGCTTTTGGTGGGGGTTGGTGGATTCGAACCACCGAAGGCATAGCCAGCAGATTTACAGTCTGTCCCCTTTGGCCACTCGGGAAATCCCCCATATTTTGTTTTCCGTTCAAGCGCCTGTCTGGAGCCGGTAGACGGACTCGAACCCCCGACCTACTGATTACAAATCAGTTGCTCTACCAACTGAGCTATACCGGCGGCTCAAACAGAACACGCTTATTATAGCGGTGAGCAATATAATTGTCAAGTGTTTTTTTCGCTTTTTCGCAAGTTTTCAAACACAGCTTCACCGCAGAAAAACATCCAGACAAATTGCTCCGATCCCAAGATAATCAGGCAGCTAGATTTTCATATTACAACTCCTCAGCCAATGTTCTTCGTTTTTTCCAAAGACCGGACACAAAGTAAATGAGGCCGGGAATTGCGCAGCCGTAAGCCGCAAGGCCATAGCCCAATACAAAGCCATAGAAATCCCAACCCAGGTAAACGCCAAAGAGCCAGCTCAAGCCAATTCGCAGCACTACACCGTCCAACAATGCCAGAATCATACTCAGCCGTGCATTGCCGATGGCCTGAATAAATGCGCTGCTGCCGCGCATAACTGCCAACGCCGGGAACATCCACAAAATTGCGCTGATAAAGATTGCGCAATACGCATTCCCCTTCATATCCTTGGAAATAGCTTCAAATAACTGCTGTCCAAACAACACATAGGCTACCATGCATACTACCGTGAAAACACCGGAATACAGCCATGCCCAATATACAACCTTCACCGCCCGTTTTTTCTGCGCTGCGGCAATGTTCTGGCTGATCATGGGCACCGCCGCAAACTGGATTCCCTGGGAGATTTTATTGATAATATCATCAATTTTAATTCCTGCGCCAAAGGTTGCGGACTTTACTACGCCCAAGCTGTTGATCATAGCATTGACAAATAGCATGGAAATGTTAATACATCCGGCCTGGATTGCCATAGGCGTCCCCAGGGACAACATCATTTTCGCATACTGCTTTTCCATGGCAAAGCTCTTCATCTTAAAATCAAAACCAAAAGAAGCTTTTCGCCGATACAGGTAGACCAAAGAGAACAGAAAGGAAACACCCTGCCCAATAATTGTAGCCCATGCAGCACCTGCCACCTCCCAGCCCCAAAAGCCAGTAAACAGGATATCCAGTACTAAATTCACTGCCGAAGCAATGCCAATAAACAGAAAGGGGCGCTTGCTGTCACCCATACCACGCAAAACTGCGGAAACCATGTTATAGCCGGCCGTAAAGAACAGACCTGCACCGCAGATGAGCAGATAATCCTTTGTATACTGATATGCCTCTTGCGGAATGTTCATCACCTGCAGAATCCACTCCCAATCCTTCAGCACCACGCCGGAAAGGATCACCACAGAAAGAATCACCGACAAAATTGCAATCAGACTGAACAAGGTACCAATAATACGGTTCATTTCTTTTCGCTTGCCTGCACCCAGCGCCTGGGAAACCAACACCTGACCGGCGTTGGAAAAGCCAAAACAGATCATGGTAGCAAAATTCAAGATCTGACTGCTTTGTGCCACCGCAGACACGCCGGAATTGCCTACAAATTCTCCTACGATAATCATATCAATGGTGCTGTAAAGCACCTGCATGGCATTAGATGCCATAAAGGGCAGCGCCAGCATCAGAAGTTGCTTCGGCACATTGCCCTTTGTAAAATCCTTGGCAAGGGTTTTTCTTGCTGTTGTCAATTTCAGGACCTCTTCTTTTTTGGTTTTCCGTTTCATTTCACTGTTTTCTAAGAAAGCATGTTCAGATATGCTACCATAAAAATACAGCAATTGCAAGACGGAGGCGTAGGGGCTGTTGCAGAATCACAGGGTTTCCATAATTTACAGCTTGCTAAATAGTTACAATTCGGTTACAATCCCACTGTCCCTATCCGGTAGAGCGACACGAACATTCGGTTTGCCCTTCCTAAAAACAAAGGAGGTTATTATGAAAAAACGGTTTGTAACTGTTATTTGCGCTTTTGCTATGCTGCCCACCCTTGTGTTCAGCGTATCTGCCGCCACCCATACGGTAGTATCCGGCGACAGTCTTTGGAAGATCGCCAACAAGTATCAGGTGGGTCTGAGCGAAATCAAAAGTGCCAATCCCAAAATTAAAAATTACGACCTGATCTATCCGGGTCAGCAAATTCAAATTCCGACTACGGATACAGGCGTTACCGCCTACGAGGAGGAAGTGATCCGCCTTGTAAATGAGATTCGACAGAAAAACGGTCTGAAAGCCCTTACCCATCACTGGGAACTGAGCCGTGTGGCCCGTTACAAGTCTCAGGATATGCAGGACAACAAGTATTTCTCTCACACCAGTCCCACATATGGCTCTCCTTATCAGATGATGCGCAGCTTTGGTATTTCCTTCAGAAGCGCAGGTGAAAACATTGCCAAGGGATATCGGACACCCCAGGCGGTTGTGGAGGGCTGGATGAATTCCCCCGGCCATCGGGCCAACATTCTCAACGGCTCCTACACCCATATCGGAGTAGGCTATGTGTCCGGCGGCAACCACTGGACCCAGATGTTTATTGCAAAATAATGCTGTAAATTGGCTTAAAAAACTAGACGGCATCCCGGTTACGGTTACGGGGTGCCGCCTATCATTTTATGGAATCCGGTCAATTAGATCTTTGCCGTTTTCCTTCAGCCATTTTCGGCTCTGCCGGTAATCCGGGCAGAACCTTTCCACCAGGACCCAAAAGGCAGGAGAATGGTTCATTTCCTTTCGGTGGCATAATTCATGGATCACTACATAATCCAGCACCCGGGACGGTGCCAGCATCAGAAGACAGTTGAAATTCAAATTCCCTTTGGCGCTGCAGCTGCCCCAACGGGTCTTTTGGTGACGGATGGTGATTCGTCCGTAGGTTACGCCCAGCAAGGGGGCATAGTATACCACACGGTCGGAGATCTCCTCTGCTGCCCGGTCCTTCAGTGACCGCAGTTGCCCCTCCGACAGTTTGTTTACCGGGCTTTTTCCTCTTTGCCAGTGCTTTGCGATCCAGGTCTCTTTGCTTTTGACAAAGTCCGCAATCCGGCTGTCTGATACAAAATAAGGACTGCGCACCAACACCTGTCCGTCAGCAGTGATCTGAACAGCCAATGTGCGCCGGGCGCTGCGAATCACGCGATAGGTTTCAATGGCCATCCAGACCCCTCCAAAGCCAAAAAATAGGCCGGCCCAAAAGCCAACCAACAGGTTTATTATATCAAATCTCCCCTGCGCCTGTCAACGGCTTTTTGCGCACAAAGACGAATTTCTGCGTTTTGCACCAATCAAAATAGTGCATTTTGTACAACTTACCATATTGATTTTTAGGAAAATCCGTGATATTGTATAGACACAAAGAGGTGATACCAATGTACACGTAAATTCACCCCTACGGTTCACAGCTTTTGTTGAGTGTGCAGCCATTCAGTCCGAAGGAAAAGAAATTGTGTACGGCAAGTAACCAACCGACCGGCTGAAAAACGAACTGCAGTAAAAAGAGTTCATAATCATATAGTGTTGAAGTTAACGATTGGGACATAAACATTACGATTACTGGATGCTGCAGAACAGGCAAAAGCAAACTGGGCGGAACCGTCAGACGACCTTCATTAAGGGAAATGCTTCATCACATAAGAACATCCCGCTAAAGGGACAGAAGTTGAAAAGAATGTGCCAGGAAGTGGATTTCGATCAAAATGAAGGATCAATCGTCAATCCGTAGAAAGCGAGGTTAACCAATGATGTTAGATACTAAGAGTGAACAGAAATGACCCTTGACTACACAGTGCTGAGAATTCAGCGTAGTCAAGGGTCATTTCTTTTTTATTGCCCTTCTTCCCTTTCTGTGCTATAGTAGCCGAAAGGAAGGAAGGTATTTTTTATGGTTTTAGAGCAAGGACGGCCTGCTGACTGCGCCGGTCGGCTTCCAAAGGAAATTCGAGTATACGATCTGCTGGACAGTCTGGGGATCACCTATCAGCGCATTGACCACGATGCTGCCATGACTATGGAGGCTTGCGCCGCCGTGGACGAAGCACTGGGCGCCACCATCTGTAAAAACTTATTGCTGTGCAACCGGCAGTGTACAGATTTTTACCTGTTGCTGATGCCCGGGGACAAGCCTTTCAAAACAAAGGAACTGTCCGGGCAGATCGGCTCATCACGATTGAGCTTTGCATCCGCCGAGTACATGGAAGCCTTTTTGGACATTACCCCCGGCTCTTTGAGCATTTTGGGCCTGATGAACGACCAAGAACACCGGGTACAACTGTTAATCGATGAAGATGTACTGGGTGGCGAATACATCGGCTGCCATCCCTGTATCAACACATCCAGTCTGCGGATTCGCACACAGGATGTGCTGCAAACACTGATTCCCGCTATGGGCCATGCACCCAGAATGATCACACTGGCATACCCGGAGGAAAGTGTATAACCCCTTTTTCTAAAACCCGGCGGAGACCGCGATCATGCGATCTCCGCCGGACATTTATTTAGGGCCTATTGGGTCTGTGACCAAGGGAACAAGAGAACCGTCCCTTTGTCCTCTTATTGTTTATACCATGTATACGGGCCTCTATCGTCAAAGGTATCGACAAAAGAATTTCCAGAGAACTTGCTGATATAGCAGCGTGTGCTAATTGCAACAGTATAGGGTTCGCCATTTACATTTACCCCGGAGTATGTACCTTCAATGTAGAAACCGTAGTCCTTGAGTTGTACTGTTCCTGAATAAACTCTTTGACGACCATCGGAGTAATTTTTGTATACAGTGCCAACATTTCCAGAAATTACAATTATGTTTACACAAGTTCCGTAATCACCGTATGTTGTTTCCCTCCAAGTGCCTTGTAGTTGTTCGATTGAAACTTTTACTACGCCACATCTAGAACATACACAATCTACCAAAGAATGTCCTAGTGGACTTCCGTCCGTTGCTCCACAAATTGAGCAGTTTTTTGCTTTCGTGCAGGTTGCAGAAGAATATGAGTGACCGGTAGCTTTAACTGTTTCGGAATAATGATCCCCGCAATCGCATGCATATTCCTTTTTGCCGTCATTATCACAAGTAGCGGCTATTTCAGACTTGAGGGTATACTCATGTTCGTGTGGATCTGGAATTGAAAAGGCTACTGAGCCATCGTAATAGGCTCTGTCTGTTTGAATGGTTAAGCCTAGTGTGATATTGTAGCCATCAATTTGCCACTGGATATTGTAGATTCCTTGTGTGCCGGCGCTGATCTTCGTTTTTGCTTCGCTAAAGGTCAGATCAACGACACCCATATCACTATAGTATGTCGAAGTATATGTACAGCTATCAACTTGCCCGTAGGCTTGGTCCAGGGCGTTCTTGATATAATCAATCCTATCAACAGCATTCTGCTGATTTAGATAGAACAGATAGCTGACAATGCCAATGGTTTTTTCACTATCATCGACATCAAAAGCGATGGCTGTATAACCGGTTCCTATTCCCATATATTCAAAACTGGGATAAAGAGTATATTTAGAAAAAGATGCGAACCCAGCAGCAGAGTAATGCTCCATGCTGTAATCCTTATTTTCTTGTAGACCGGTTGTATAGTGGGAAGCTGTTTTATCGAAAATGTAGTTGTCTCCCATAAAACCACAAGGATCGATTTCAGCTCCGTCAAAAGACAACATCGTGAATCTCAAGTTTGGTGTTTCGGCATAGCGCACTATATAAAAATCATCTTCACTATCATTAAAGATGGTTATGGTAGTTTTTGTACCGGACCAAACTGTTTCAGATGCATCGCTGCTGGTTGCTTGCCCATAAATCTTAGTATACAGTTTTATTGTTTGCTTGTATGTTACATCTTCTTTCTCAAAGAGGAACAAGACCGTCTCCAACTTATCATCATCAAATGAACAAAGAAAGTTTTGAATGGGCAGGCCGTAAAGCTTAAATTCGGTATCAATTTTGAGCATAATCCTCGGCTTAACATCGCTAAAAGGATTAGGCCTTATGGTATCGTGCTCGATTTCGATCAAAGAATCTACCGTGTCTACATTCGTACCAAATTCAATATCGTACAGTTCTGGGCAACCATAAATTGCATTGATATCCTGTTGCTCAACTTTACCAAAAAGGAAATGAATGATTAATAGTGTAATGACGGCAACCAACACAACACCAATAGCAGAAAACAAAATAGGTTTCCACTTTTTATGAGACGGTTTGGTGATTGTTTTCTCATTAACGGGAAGCTGTTGAACATCGCTTTCTTTCTCGGAATGAGGAAGGCAACCGTCTGCAAACACTTGTTCCACCTTGTTTGAGGTAGGTTCTGCTTTAGAAATTTCAATAATTTCTTCATCTGAAGTGTCGTTCTGTAACTCGGCGGGTTTCGGTTGTTGAATATCCTTGGGCTGAATATGTGTTTCTGTTGATTCAGTCCTTTTGGGAATAGACTTTACTCGTACGTTAACCTTGATTGGCTGTTTAGTTGTACTCGTTACCGGTGCAACAGTTTCTTTGGAAAGATCCTCTTGCTGCGCTGAAGGTATAGTATCCTCGGTTGTGTTATCATCAATCAATTTCATACCATGAGGGGCATCCGTTAACAAGGAAAAATTTTCGTCTTGAGGTCTTTTTTTCATCGGTAACACCGCTCCTTTCGAGTTCACTATCAATATTTTAACATATTGAAACAAAAATGCAAACCTTAAAATTAGAGACAGGGGACAGAGAACCGTCCTCTTGCCCCTTTCCAAGCATGTAAAACACGCCTGTGGTGCAAGCCGCAGGCGTGTTCTTATTAACTCAGTTTCAGCTCTGCCAAAGCGATCTTTTTGTAGGTGACCTTCATGGGCCATGCCGCTTCTGCATCTTCGATGATCTGCTCCGCCCGCTCAGACAGCAGTTGTGTCTGCACAGCGCTGGTCCAGTAGGGTTCGCCGCTGACAAAGTACATGATATGGTAGCCGTACTCGGTCTGCACGATGCCGGTATCACCGGTCTGACGGTTCATATCCACAGACCACTTTAAGAAGTTCTCCACATAGCTGGAGGTGGGGTTAATGTTCTCATACAGGCCGCCGGTGCTTGCAGAACCGGGGTCCTCTGTATAGGTAGCAACCAGTGCTGCAAAGCTCTCTTCAGTGGCTTCTCCATCCTTCCACTCCTGCAGTATCTTTTCCGCCTCGGCAAGGCAGGCTGCCCATTCCTCATCGGTGTAGGTAGTGGTATAGCCATCTTCAGAGGTCGTTCCCCCCTTGGGACATACCAGAATGTGCCGTACAGAGGAAACCAGACCGCAATCCTTGGTAATGCCCTGCTCTGCAAAGACCGCCTCATTCTCATGGAAATAGGCCTCCACCTCTTCTTCTGTGGGGGTCAGTTTTTCATATTGGGCCGCGTAATACTCATTGGCTATGGCATTCAGACGGATATACACCATGTAGTCCTCCATGGTACAGCCGGGACCCAAAATTTCTTTAATCATGGCTTCGGCGCTTTCGTACTCACCCTCGGCAGCCTGCTCCTCCAGGCTATCGGGTATACCGGCCAGCTCCTCCTCTAACGCTGCATCCAACTGGAACCCCGCTTCTTCCGCTGCCAGTGTAAGCGCCTGGAAGTTTTGCCAGGTCTGAATGGCGATGTCGATAAAGTACTGCTCCCAAGTCATTGTTTTGTCGTAGTGGCAGGTCTGTTCCGAAAAGGGCTTGGAAACATCGATGCCGATCTGGCTCAGATAGCTCCCATAATAATTCAAATAATCCAAAACCTGCATTCTGTAGAAAATCTGCAGCTGGGCATTGGTCAGCTCTGCGTCGCCCATGGTGGCAACCACCTTATCTGCTTCTTCAACCGCATTCTCGTCCGTAACGGTGTAGGCTTCCTTTCGGAAAATATCATTCTCCGGAATCTTGATCTCAATCCCCAACGCCGTCAGAACCGTCACCACAAGAATTGCTGCCAGCATCATCAGGCCCAATGCCGCGGCTATGATTCCCAGCACCGCAGGCCATTTCTTTTTCTTCTTTTCTTTCGGTTCCATTCCGCAAACAGGGCAAAAAATGCTGTCATCCTCAATCTGCGCATTACAGAACTTACAAATCATAACGCACGTTTTCTCCTTATCCCTAAAGAAAATATAGGAACAGTTTACCACGCCGGGACAGAAATTGCAACAAGGGAAATGTGAATGTTTTATGTACCCGTATTTTTTCCGTGAAAGTCCTTGCAAAACAGGGGGAAAAATGCTATTATTTATAGTTGAGAAAGTGTATGCAAAGGAGTTCATTTATGAACAACAAAACCACTGTGATTTCAAAGGAAGAACTGGACCGCCAGCTTTCCTTTTGCAATAAGATCTGCGCCTACTGGCACGACCGGGACCGGGTCCCCTGTGCCTATGTGGAAACCTATGGCTGTCAACAGAATGAGGCCGATTCCGAGAAGATCAGAGGTGTTCTCAGCGAAAGTGGCTACCGCATCGTAAGCAGCGCCGAGGGCGCTGATGTGGTGGTGATGAACACCTGCGCCATCCGGGATCATGCTGAGCAGCGTGTCTACGGCAATCTGGGTGCTCTGACCCATACCAAGCGCCGTCATCCGGCGCAGAAGATCTTCCTGTGTGGCTGTATGGCAGGTCAAAACCACGTGGTAGAGAGGATCAAG
Source organism: Faecousia sp. (assembly GCA_045537615.1). Taxonomy (GTDB): domain Bacteria; phylum Bacillota; class Clostridia; order Oscillospirales; family Oscillospiraceae; genus Faecousia. The sequence goes on from JAZSPV010000024.1 coordinate 22,716, forward strand.
AAAAGCTACCCCCATGTGGACGGCGTTTTCTCCACCCACCATCTTTGGCAGTTCCCGGAGCTGCTGCACAGGGTTTTGACCGTAGGTAAACGGACCTTCTTTGTTGAGGATGAAGCCGGCTCTATTTCCGAAGGACTACCCCAGCTTCGTGACCACACGCTGAAGGCATGGGTATCCATTATGTACGGCTGTAACAATTTCTGCACTTACTGCATCGTTCCCTATGTCCGTGGCCGGGAGCGCAGCCGTAAGGCCGAGGATATCCTTAAGGAATGTCGGGAGCTGATCGCCGGCGGCACCAAGGAGATTACCCTTTTGGGCCAAAATGTTAACTCCTACGGCAAGGACTTGGAGGAGGGTATTGATTTTTCTGATCTGCTGCAAATGATTACCCAGATCCCCGGAGACTTCCTGATCCGCTTTATGACCAGTCACCCCCGGGACGCCGGCAAAAAGCTGTTTGATACTATGGCAGCTTCTCCCAAGATCGCAAAACAGCTACATCTTCCCTTCCAGTCCGGGTCCAGCCGGGTTTTGAAGGCCATGAACCGACACTATGACCGGGAACAGTATTTAGAGCTAGTCCGTTATGCCAAATCTGTCATGCCGGAGCTGGTATTGACAAGTGATGTGATCGTGGGTTTCCCGGGAGAAACGGAAGAAGAATTTGAGGAAACCATTTCTCTCATCGAAGAAGTGCAATATGACGCCCTTTTCACCTTTATTTTCTCCCCCAGAGCCGGAACCCCTGCTGCCGCCATGGACGACCCTACCCCCAAGGAAGAAAAAAACCGCCGGTTTGACAGGCTTTGTGCCGTACAAAACCGCATTTCTGAGGAGATTCACAAAGACTATGTAGGTAAGACCCTGCGCTGTCTCATTGACGGCACTGACGGTGATATGCTCACAGCCCGCACTGAAGGCGGCAGATTGGTCCGGATTTCCGGATGCGACCTGCCGTTGGGTAGCTTTGCTCATATTACGATCACCGGCTCTACCACATGGAGTCTTACCGGTCAATGGAAAGAAGGCTAAAATATGGCTGTAGAAAAAAACGAACTGACCCCCATGAAGCGGCAGTACAATGCCATTAAAGAAAAAAATCAGGACAGCATCCTGTTCTTCCGTCTGGGCGACTTTTACGAAATGTTTGACGAAGACGCCAAGGTCGCTGCCAAAGAGCTGGACCTGACCCTGACCACCCGGGACCGGAACAAGCCCAAGGAGGAGCAGACCCCCATGTGCGGTGTTCCCTATCATTCTGTGGATGCCTATATTGCCCGGCTGGTGGGCAAAGGGTACAAGGTCGCCATCTGCGAGCAAGTGGAAGACCCTGCTACCGCCAAGGGAATCGTAGAACGGGATATCACTCGAATCGTGACCCCCGGTACCGTTACCGAAAGCTGCATGCTGGACGAAAGCAAAAACAACTACATGGGCTGCCTTTACGGCCTGGAAGGTCGTTTCGGTCTGGCTTTCTGTGACGTTTCCACCGGCGCGTTTTTTGTTACTGTCAGCGCAGATGCCGCCGCTGCAGCGTCGGAGTTGGGCCGCTTCTCCCCTTCTGAGGTAATTCGGGGCGGTGACGGCAGCCACGACCCTATTTTGGAGGATGCTTTGTTCCACCGCCTAAGCTGCTGTGTGGACGAGGGGAAGGATGGACAATTCGATTTGGACGCTGCACAGACCCTTTTGGAGCAGCACTTCGGTATGCCTTTGGCACAGCTGGGCCTCACTGGTTTGCCTGCCGCCACGGTGGCTGCCGGTACATTGCTGCAAACCTTGCAGTTTGTGCAGAAAAATGATCTGGAGCATATTCGTCAGCTGCAATACTACACTACCGGACGGTTCATGGAACTGGATATGGACGCCCGGAGAAACCTGGAACTGACAGAAACCCTCCGCTCCAAGGAGAAAAAAGGCACCCTCCTGTGGGTGCTGGACAAGACCCACACTGCCATGGGCGGACGTATGCTGCGCAGTTGGCTGGAAAAGCCCCTTTTGGATGCGGCGGAGATCGGTCGTCGTCAAAGCGCTGTAGAAGAATTGGTCAACGCCACTGTCTGTCGGGGCGAACTGATCGAAGCTTTAAAAGATGTGACCGACTTTGAGCGGGTCACCACCCGGATCGTTACCGGCACAGTCAACTGCCGTGACCTTTTGGGCCTTGCCCGGGGTCTGCGCTCTTTGCCGGAAGTCAAAGAACGGTTACAACAGCTGGACAACTCTATGCTCCAAAAGCTTGCCCAGTCCATCGATACCCTGTCTGACTGCGCCGGGCTGATTGAAAATACCATTGTTGACGAGCCGCCGCTGACCGTCCGGGAGGGCGGTATCATCCGCAAGGGTGCCAACGAAGAAGCGGACCGTCTGCGTGACATTATGAATGGCGGCGAAGGCACCATTGCGGCCATTGAGGCCTCGGAACGGGAGAAAACCGGTATCCGCACATTGAAGGTGGGCTACAACCGGGTATTCGGCTACTATATTGAAGTTTCCAAATCCTTTATGGACCAAGTTCCCGACCACTATATCCGCAAGCAGACCCTGGCCAACTGTGAGCGCTACATCACCCAGGAACTGAAGGAGCTGGAAAATCAGATTCTCACTGCCAAGGAGCGGCTCACTGCCCTGGAGTATCAGATATTTACGGAGCTGCGTGAATTTTTGGCAAAGCAGGCAGCCCGGATTCAACTGTCCGCCTCTGCCGTTGCCACAGCCGACACCTTGTGCTCCCTGGCAACGGTTGCGGTACAGCGCAACTACTGCCGCCCGGAGATCACCTTGGACAGCGAGATCTCTATCACCGACGGCAGGCATCCTGTGGTGGAGCAGATGCTCAAAGATACCCTCTTTGTCCCCAACGACACCCAACTGGGGGCTGCGGATAACCAGGTTTCTATCATCACCGGTCCCAACATGGCCGGTAAATCCACCTATATGCGTCAGGTGGCATTGATCGTGCTGATGGCCCAGATCGGCTCTTTCGTTCCTGCCCGCAGCGCACGGATCGGTCTTGTGGACCGGGTCTTTACCCGCATCGGCGCCAGCGACGATCTGGCCTCCGGTCAGTCCACCTTTATGGTGGAAATGGCGGAAGTGGCTTCCATTTTGAAGTACGCCACCTCCAGAAGCCTTTTGATTTTGGACGAGATTGGCCGCGGCACTTCTACATACGACGGCATGTCCATTGCAAGGGCCGTGCTGGAATATGCTGCCAGCCCCCGGCATTTGGGCGCAAAAACTCTCTTTGCCACCCATTACCACGAACTGAGCACCATTGAAGATGAGCTTCCCAATGTAAAAAACTACAACATTGCCGTAAAAAAACGGGGCGATAAGATGATCTTCCTGCGCAAGATCGTTCCCGGTGCCACCGATGACAGCTTTGGCATCGAAGTAGCCAAGCTGGCAGGACTGCCCAACAGTGTTGTCAGCCGCGCCCGGGAGATTTTGGCCCAGCTTGAGAGTCAGGGCGCTCCTGCCCCCACTCATGTGGTGCGCGAACCGGAGGAGTCCCAGATCAGCATGCTGGATCTGCGCAGCGCACAGGTTTGTGATGTTTTGGAAAAACTCAATGTGGAGACTTTAACTCCCATTGAAGCCATGAATGAGCTGTATAAGCTGAAGAAAATGTTGGATTGACTATGAAAAAATTATCTGTTCCCATGACCCGCTACGAGTTGGTTCTCGGTTGGATCTATTTGGTGCTGCAATTGACCGTTCTGCCCGTTGTGCTGGTGGCGGTAAACTTTTTGCTTGGCAGCCCCATGTCCGAATCCGGGATCAGTTTTGCCCTTTTTGCTCTGAATTTTGTCTGTGTCATCGCAATCTTTTGGCGTTTTTTGTGGGGCAACATGAAAACCGCTTCTTCTAATATTTGGAAAACCCTTCTGGTGGCAGCGACCGGCTTTTTGGCATACTGGACACTGAACCTCCTTGTGGGCTATTTGATCTTGACGTTCTTTCCGGACTTTTATAACGTCAATGACGATTCCATTGGCAATCTGATGACAGAAAGCCCCCTTCTGATTACCCTGGGCACTGTTGTACTGGTTCCCATTGTGGAAGAAGTTCTTTACAGGGGCCTTGTGTTCCGGGGCTTGTATAACCACAGCCGGGTGGCTGCCTATGTGGTTTCTATCGTAGTATTCGGTGCGCTGCATGTGGTCAGCTACATCGGCAGCTTCCAATGGTATCATCTGCTGCTATGCTTTGTGCAATATCTTCCGGCAGGGTTGTGCCTTGGCTGGGCCTATGCAAAGTCTAATTCTATTTGGGCGCCGATTTTGATGCACATGGTCATTAATCTAATCGGCATGCTTGCTATGAGGTGATTTTTATGCCCAAGATCATACAACTGTCTCCCCATGTGGCCAACCTGATCGCCGCCGGCGAAGTGGTGGAACGTCCTGCCTCTGTGGTAAAAGAGCTGCTGGAAAATGCCGTGGATGCCGGGGCTTCCCAGGTAACCGTCGAGATTCGTGACGGTGGCATGACCTTCCTCCGGGTCACGGACAACGGCTGCGGTATGTCACCGGAGGATGCAAAGACTGCTTTCCTGCGCCACGCCACCTCCAAGCTGCGCAGTGCCGAGGACTTGGCAGCCATTGCAACCATGGGCTTTCGTGGTGAAGCACTGGCCGCCATTGCCTCTGTCAGCCGTATTGACCTTTTGACAAAGACTCCCGGCGCCCTTAGTGGCACTAGCCTGCAACTGGAGGCCGGTAAGATTATCGACCAGGGAGAGGCCGGCTGCCCCGACGGCACCACCATCATTATCCGGGATCTGTTTTTCAACACCCCTGCCCGGATGAAGTTTATGAAATCCGACACCGTAGAAGGCGGCAGAGTTTCCGCCGCTGTGCAGCTCCAGGCCCTTGCCCACCCGGAGGTGGCCTTCCGGTTCCTGCGTGACGGAAAAGAAGTCCTGTCCACACCGGGTACCGGTGGACTGGAGGCGGCTGTTTACTGCGTTTACGGCAGAGATGGAGGAAAACTGGTCAAGCTGGACAGCAAGTGGGAGAATTACACCCTTACCGGCTATGTATCCAAGCCCACAGATGCCCGTCCCAGCCGCAATTTGCAGACTTTCTTTGTAAACGACAGGCCTGTAAGATCCAAGCTCCTCATTGCGGCTTTGGAAGAAGCTTACCGCAACCAGCTGATGGTGGGTAAGTTCCCTGCCTGTGTGCTGCATTTGCGATTGCCTGCCAACGCTGTGGACGTGAATGTGCATCCGGCAAAAACAGAAGTCAAATTCCTCAATGAAAAAGCAGTTTTTGACTGTATCCACTACGGCGTCCTTGGTGCGCTGAACAAGACACCGGACCGGCCTCAGGTTCAGTTCAAAAAACCTGCCGAGCCTGCACCGGTCAAACAGGAGCTACCGCCCCAGAAACAAGCACCCATGAAACAGGATAGCTTTTTCCGGACAATGACGCCTCAGGAATTCAAGGCTTTTTCCACTGTCATAAAAGACGCGCCGCAGCCCAAAAAGGAAACGGCCTCTGCCACTGCCGCCATTGTGGAAAAATCAACGCCCTTACAACAGAACATCCAGATTCCCCGCTACGCCCCGGAGCCGGAACCGGCACCGACCCCTGTGGTCCTTCCTGTGCAGCAGGTCCGTCCGGAGTCGGCGCTTCCCAAGCTGCCCGAAACACCTGCCGAAGAACCGGAACAGACAGCGTTGCCGATGCCCCAACAGGCGCCTTGGCGCATGGTGGGTGAGCTGTACCGCAGTTACATAATCGTGGAGCAAGGTGAGGAAGCTTTTCTCATTGACAAACACGCCGCCCACGAACGGATTCTCTTTGATAAGCTAAAAGCCAACCAAGAAAAAATCAGCGCGCAGATTCTCCTAGCACCCATCCCCTGCCGTCTTAGTCCCGACGCTGCTGCCACTGTGCTTGCCAACCGGGAGCTGCTAAATCAGCTGGGTTTTGAAATCGACGAATTCGGCGATAATACCGTTTTGCTGCGGCAAATCCCCATGGATCTTTCCCCGGAGGATGCCGCCGATGCTGTGGACGCACTGGCTGCCGACCTTATGAACGGACGCAAGGAAAAAGCCGACACCGTCCGCGACGAGATTTTGCACACCGTTGCCTGCAAGGCCGCCATTAAGGCCGGTTGGGTCACGGATGAAAAAGAACTCTTGGCTCTCGTCACCCAGGTCATGGCAAGGGAGGATCTGAAATACTGTCCCCATGGAAGACCCATTTGCATCACACTAAGCAAAAAACAGCTGGAAAAGCAATTTAAGCGGGCTTAACCCACAGATTAAGGAGGTAAAAGGCTTGAATAACATCATATGCATCGCCGGGCCTACTGCCTCCGGCAAGACAGCGTTGGCTGTGGCCCTTGCAAAAGAGCTGGATGCTGAGGTAGTTTCCTGCGATTCCATGCAGGTATACAAGTACATGGACATTGGCACAGCTAAGCCCACCCGGGAGGAAATGCAGGGGGTTCCCCACCACATGCTGGATGTGGCAGAGCCCACGGAGGATTTTTCCGTCAGCCGGTATTGCGAAATGGCCACACCCATTATAGAGGACATTCTCGCCCGTGGAAAAACTGCCATCATTGCAGGTGGCACGGGGCTTTATATGGACGCACTGATTCGGGGCAACAGCTTTGCCCCCTGCCCCTCCACAGGCATGCGTGAAAAGCTGGAAGCACAAGCCGATGCAGAAGGCATGGAAGCCATGCTGGCGCTACTGCGCAGCATAGATCCGGGCAGCGCCGCCCGGCTGCATTTAGCCGACCGAAAGCGGATTCTGAGGGCATTGGAGGTCTACTACGAGACAGGCGAGACCATCACCGCCCACAATGTGAAAACGCAGTCCCTTCCCCCCCGCTTTCAGCCCCTTTGGTTCGCCCTGGAGGATGCCGACCGCAGCGCCCTTTACAGCCGCATTGACCGCCGGGTAGAGCAAATGCTGGAGACCGGTCTGCTGGAAGAAATCCGCTCCCTGCTATCACGGGGAATCCCGGAAAAGTGCACTGCTATGCAGGCCATCGGATACAAGGAATTTGTGGCAGCGCTCCACGGTAACTACACCGTAGAAGCGGCTGTGGCTCAGGTGCAACAGTCCTCACGGCACTATGCAAAAAGGCAACTGACCTGGTTCCGACGCAACCAAGCTATTCACTGGCTACGCCGGGAAAACGGTGATCAGACCGATAAAATTCTTCAACAGGCCCGACAAATTCTTCGGGAATTCGACAATTAGAAAATGCTAATATGTGTATATCCACAGCGGAATTTCAAAGAAAGAGGGTATACATATGTCTGAACAACTAAATTTACAGGATGCCATTTTAGCAGAGGTATGCAGAGACAAGGTCCCTGTGACGCTGTTTCTGATGAATGGCTTTCAACTCCGGGGGGTTATCACAGGCTTTGACAGCTTTGTGGTGGTTTTGGTAACAGACGGCAAGCAGCAAATGATCTACAAACATGCTATCTCTACCCTTGCCCCTATTCGGCCTCTGAAGGCCGCAACCCAACCTTCATAAAGGGTGGCGGAGCATAATGCTCCGCCGCTTCTTTTTTACGACACAAACGATCAGAACGGAAAGAGAGAGGATCTAATATGTCTATTGCCGATAATGTAGCAAAGATCCGGGAGAATATCCGGCAGGCCGCCATTGCCGCAGGTCGGGATCCCAGCGAGGTCTTGCTGTGTGCTGCCACTAAAATGAATGACAGTGACAATGTCCGACTGGCAATCGCAGCCGGTGTGGACTGCTGCGGCGAAAACCGGGTACAGGAGCTGACAAAGAAATTGGCCGACAATGCTTATGCCGGCGCCCCTGTGCATTTTATCGGCCACCTGCAAACCAACAAGGTACGGCAGGTAGTAGGAAAGGTGGATCTGATTCAGAGTGTAGATTCCCTGCGACTACTGGAGGCAATCAGCAAAGAAGCTGTCCGGCAGCAGATTGTCCAGGATATCCTGCTGGAAATTAACATTGGAAATGAAGACAGTAAGTCCGGTTTTTATGCAGATGAGATCCATGCTGTTCTGAAAAAAATGGCACAATATCCCAACATTCGGGTTAAGGGTCTTATGGCAATTCCCCCAATTTGTCATTTTCCGGGAGAAAATCGCAAATTTTTTCAAAAAATGTTGCAGCTTTCTGTTGACATAACGGCAAAAAAATACGATAATGTATGGGTAGATATTCTGTCTATGGGTATGTCCGACGATTATCGCGATGCCATCGCCTGCGGAAGCACCATGGTCCGTGTGGGCACTGCGATCTTCGGCGCCAGGAATTACTCAGGCTGAAAACATATTAGGAGGATATAGACATATGAGTTTTTGGGACAATGTAAAGAAGTTTACCCAGCCCTATTCCGACGATGATTACGAAGATTACGAAGATGAAAACGAAGACGGTGTTTATGAGCAGGATGCACAGGAGACTGCACCTCGCAGCCGCCGTACCTCTCCCTTCGCCTCCTCTGCACAGGATAACAGCAGCTACAGCACCCCCGCTTCCAGCTCCGGCTTCAGCGGCCAGGTTCTGAATATGGGCTCCGGCAAGCAGGAGGTCGTCCTGTTCCACGCCAAGACCTTTGACGATGCTGCCAAGGCCGCTGACGAGCTGCGCAGAAAAAAGGCCGTGATTCTGAACATGGAAAATGTAGACAAGGCTCTGACCCGCCGTGTCGTTGACTTCCTGTCCGGCAGTGTTTATGCATTGGACGGCAGTGTGAAGAAGATTGCACAGTCCACCTACCTGTTCTGCCCCCACAATATGGATGTTGTGGGCGATCTGGAAAATGTGCAGGGTGGCGTTGAAAGCTACATCTAATTCAAGAGAGGATATTCTATGTTTACACCGCAACAGATAGATCAGATTTCCTTCGGTCGTGCCGCTTTCGGCGGTTACGATATGCAGGCTGTGGACGAATTTCTGGAGCCTTTGACCGAGGACTATGTGACCCTGTATAAGGAAAACGCTTTGCTCAAGAGCAAAATGAAGGTTCTGGTCAGCAAGCTGGAGGAGTACCGCAAAAACGAAGCCAGCATGAAAGATGCCATTGTGAATGCGCAGAAGACCTGTGACATGATGGTGAAAGAGGCCGAGGCCAAGTGCACACAGATGCTCAACGACGCCAACGCCGCCGCTGCTGAAAATGCAAAGAATGCCGATGCATTGATTGCTGCCGAGAATGCCCGCGTGGAGGATGCTAAAAAGGCTGCCGCCGCCAAGATCACCGACCTGCAGGAGCAGATCCGCACCTGCATCCAGGCTTTGGAGCGCATTAAGGAGGCCAACCGGCCCATTGCGTCTGCAGCAACTCCCACCGGTGCTTTTGATTTCGACCGAAGCGAAGGCGCCCAGGACAGCGCCACCGATGCCGTTGCAGATGAGATCTCCGCAAATCTGCAAAACCTGGTGGGCACCACAGAGGAGCATGCTCCCAAGGCAGCGCCCAAGCATCCCGTTAACGAAACCACGACGGGCAAGTTCGCCAACCTGCAGTTTGGCCGGAACTACGACCCCACCCGTCACAACGAAAAATAAAATGCTTTGATGAGGACACGCCCTGTGTGTCAGTGCTTTTCAGAAAGCTGCCGGTTGATGCGAGGCAGCAGGCACAACATGTGGGTATCACCTCGGAGCAGCGCACCGAACCCTTTTTCCAGTAGGCTGCGCCGGTAACGCCCGATATCGCGTGTTTGAGTGCTGACCCCCAGGTCAGAACAAGAGTGGTACCGCAGAGGTAATGATGCACCTTTGTCTCTTGAATGAGGCAAAGGTGCTTTTATTTGTATTATAACACGGAGGTAACTTCCAATGGATTATAAGAATACGATTATCACTCCCAAGACGGACTTCCCTATGAAGGCCGGTCTTCCCAACCGGGAGCCCGGTATGCTGGAGCGCTGGGACCAACAGGACCTGTATCAGCTCATGCTGGAAAAAAACAAGGACCTGCCCCCCTTCATTCTCCACGACGGCCCTCCCTTTAGTAACGGCTATATCCACATGGGTCACGCCCTGAATAAGACCCTGAAGGACTTTATCGTCCGCAGCCATGCTATGATGGGTTTCTATACCCCCTACGTCCCCGGCTGGGACAACCACGGTCTGCCCATTGAACGAGCCATCGAAAACTCCAAGAAAAAGCTGAACAAGGATATGTCTGTACCCGAGTTCCGCCAGGCCTGTGAGGACTTCGCTGAGGACTTCATTCAAAAGCAGATGGGCGGCTTCCGCCGCCTTGGCGTAGTAGGCGATTGGGAGAAGCCCTACCGCACCATGGACAAGCATTTTGAAGCCCAGGAGGTCAAGGTGTTTGGCCGGATGTTTGATAAGGGCTTTATCTATAAGGGTCTGAAGCCCGTTACCTGGTGTCCCTTCTGTGCCACTGCGGTTGCCGAGGCTGACATTGAGTACAAGGACGATCCCTGTACCTCCGTCTATGTCAAGTTCGCTTTGAAGGACGATCTGGGCAAGCTGGCAGGCTTTGATCTGAGCAAGACCTACTTCGTAATCTGGACCACTACCATCTGGACTCTGCCCGGCAACATGGCTATCTGCCTGCATCCCAGAGATACCTATGTGCTGGTGAAGGCCGAAAACGGCGAAACCTACATCATGGCCCAGGCTCTGATGGAAAAAACCATGAAGATGGGCGGCTTTGAAAACTACGAAGTTCTTGCCACCTACCCCGGTGCTTTCTTCGAGAATATGCTGGCACAGCACCCCTTCCTGGACAAGACCTCCCGTCTTGTTTGGGCTGAATATGTCACCATGGATTCCGGTACCGGCTGTGTCCACACCGCCCCTGGCTTCGGCGCAGATGACTATCAGACCTGCATGCGCTACGGCATGGAGCTGGTGGTGCCTGTGGACGACTACGGCCGCCATACTGATTATGCCGGCAAGTACGCCGGTCTGAAAACGGAAGAATCCAATCCCATCATCCTGGCTGATATGAAGGAAGCCGGCTCTCTGTTTGCCGCAGAGGAAATCGTTCACTCCTATCCCCACCATGACCGCTGCAAAAAGCCTGTGATCTTCCGTGCAACGCCCCAGTGGTTCTGCTCTGTTGAGTCCTTTAAGGATCAGGCTGTAAAGGCCATTGAGAATGTGCAGTGGTATCCTGCCTGGGGCGAGGACCGGATGATCAGCATGATCCGGGAACGCGCCGACTGGTGTATCTCCCGTCAGCGCCGCTGGGGTCTGCCGATTCCTGTATTCTACTGTCAGGACTGCGGAAAGCCTGTTTCCACACCCGAGTCCATCGACAAGATCTCTACCCTCTTTGACGAGTACGGCTCCAACGTTTGGTTTGAGAAGGAAGCAATGGAGCTTGTCCCCGACGGCTTCACCTGCCCCCACTGCGGCGGCAAGGAATTTACCAAGGAGACCGACACTCTGGACTGCTGGTTTGACTCCGGCTCTACCCACTTTGCTTCTTTGATGCACAGAACCCCTGAGCTGTGGCCTGCCGACGTTTATCTGGAAGGCGCAGATCAGTACCGCGGTTGGTTCCAATCCAGTCTGCTGACCTCCGTTGGCGCACTGGACCAGGGCGCTCCCTTCAAACAGGTTCTGACCCACGGTTGGGTGGTAGACGGCCAGGGCCGCGCCATGCACAAGAGCCTGGGCAACGGTGTTGATCCCGCTGACCTGATCAAGGACTTCGGTGCTGATATTGTCCGCCTGTGGGCTGCTTCTTCTGACTATCACGCAGACGTGCGCTGCTCCAAGGAAATCTTCAAGCAGATCGCACAGAATTATCTGAAGTTCCGTAACACCGCCCGCTACTGTCTGGGCAATTTGAACGGTTTTGACGCCAATGATCTGGTGCCTGCAGAGCAGATGGAAGAGCTGGATAAGTGGGCGCTGACCAAGCTGAACGAACTGGTCAAGCAGTGCCGCAAGGCTTACGAGAGCTACGAGTTCCACATGGTAGCCCATGCCATCAACGATTTCTGCGTTGTGGAGCTGTCCTCCTTCTACCTGGACATTATCAAGGACCGTCTGTATTGCGAGGAGGAAGGTGGTCTGCGCCGTCGCAGCGCGCTGACTGCTCTGTTCCTGATCGTAGATGCTATGGCCAAACTGTTTGCCCCCATTCTGGCCTTCACCTGTGATGAGATCTGGCAGGCAATGCCCCACCGTCAAGGAGACGATGACCGGAACATTCTGCTGAACCAGATGCCCGATACCTTCGATTCCTACACCCTGGACGATGCTGCCATGGAAAAGTGGGCTACCGTTATGAAGCTGCGCCAGGATGTGAACGGCGTGCTGGAGCTGGCCCGTGCGGACAAGCGCATCGGCAAGGCCCTGGAAGCCCACGTGAGCCTCCAGGGCGACGACAGCGCCCTGAAAGCTGCCTGTGAGGGTGTGAACCTGGCTGAGGTCTTTATCGTGTCCTCCTGTGCCTGGGAGGCTGCCGCCGAAGGTGCTACCACCGGCAACGGCACCAACCTGCCTCAGCTGACCATCGGTGTCACTGAGGCCAAGGGCGACAAGTGCCCCCGCTGCTGGATGCACACCATCGAAGCAGACGAAAACGGTCTGTGCAAGCGCTGCGCCGCTGTCATCTCCAAGCTGGATATCGAAATCTGATTTTTAACCCGGACTGGCCCTGCTAGTCCGGGTTCTTTCTTCCCGTTGTCATCCTGAGCGACCCTGAGCGGAGCGTAGTGCAGTCGAAGGGGAGTCGAAGGATCCGTACTCTAAAAAAGAATCACGGGTTCTTCGACTCCGTGCCGTTGGCACTTTGCTCAGAACGACACGCAGAATCCCTTCCTGCGTGCCATTTTATCTTTTTTGTTTACAGCACCCCAGTTTTCGAGTATAATATAGGGAGAAATTACGAAAAGGAGGTTCCAATATGGGCTTATCCGAGAAATTTGTCCGTTCCCAACTGAATTATTGGAAGCCTCTGCTGGAAAATCTCTCCCTGGAGGCCACCCGTAAGGGCCAGGACCGGATCGGCAAACTGATGTACACCCTCCACCGCAAGGAGGTTACCGTCCGCCGCCACGACTTTCCGGATTTCCCCGCGGCCTGGGTACTCACCCGGGACAAGCGTCGTCAGGGTGTAATA
>JAZSPV010000001.1:0-32002 GCA_045537615.1 Faecousia sp.
TGCCCGCAATGTGCTGCTGAACCAGATGCCCACCGATTGCGCAGAATATGCGCTTCCCGCCGAAGTTATGGAGAAGTGGGATCTCATTATGAAGCTGCGTCAGGATGTGAACGGCGTTCTGGAGCTGGCCCGTGCCGACAAACGTATCGGCAAGGCTTTGGAGGCCCATGTGAGCCTGCAGACCGAGGACGCTGCCCTGAAGGCAGCCTGTGAGGGCCTGAACCTGAGCGAGATCTTCATTGTTTCCTCCTGCCAGTGGGAGGCTGTCACCGAGGGTGCTGCTGTTGGCACAGGTGCAAATCTGCCCCAGCTGACTGTGGGTGTCACAGAAGCCCGGGGTGAGAAGTGTCCGCGCTGCTGGATGCATTCCCTGGAAGCAACCCAAGAGGGTCTGTGTCCCCGCTGTGCCGCTGTCATCGCAAAGATGGATATCGAAATCTAAACACAAAAAGAAGGGCTACTTCCTTGGAAGCAGCCCTTCTTCTGATGTTAATAACCAAGTCTTTTCACAGACTGAAACACCGGCACCTTCCGGGAAGGTGCCGGTATTTATACTATTTGTCAACGGATCACACGGACGCGGAAAACACTTTCAATGCTCTGCAGGTGTTCCGCAACTGCCGCAGGAGTAGGTTCATCCAGATCCAGCATGGTGTAGGCATACTCACCCTTACTGCGGTTGATCATATCGGAAATGTTGATATTATCCGCTGCCAAAGCAGAGGTGAACTGACCGATGGAGTTCGGAATATTGCGGTGCAAAATGGTCACTCTGCCGGGTTTGGTACAAACACCCATAGAGCAGGCCGGATAGTTGACAGAGTTTGTGATATTACCGTTCTCCAAATAGTCCATTACCTGTCTGACGGCCATCTTGGCGCAGTTATCCTCGGATTCTTCTGTGGACGCTCCCAGATGGGGAATGGCAACAACGCCAGCCATGCCGGCTGTCTTATCATTGGGGAAATCGGTGATATAGCGCTTGACCTTGCCGGTTTCCAGTGCCACCTGAAGTGCATCGTCATCCACCAGCAGGTCACGGGCAAAGTTCAGAAGAATAATGCCATCCTTCATCTGTGCCAGTGTATCGGCATTGATCATCTTCTTTGTGCTGTCCAGCAGCGGTACATGCAAGGTTATAACGTCACAGTTCTGGTAAATCTCTTCCAAGGTCTTAACCGGAATAATGTGGCTATCCAAATGCCATGCCGCATCAATGGAAATATAAGGGTCGTAGCCATATACCGTCATGCCCAAAGAAATAGCTGCATTGGCAAGGGGGCCACCAATGGCACCCAGGCCGATAACGCCCAGGCTCTTGCCCATGATTTCTGTGCCGGCAAACTGGGACTTGCCCTTTTCTACCTTCTTGGCAACGTCACCCTGGTCTTTAATGGACTGGACCCACTGAATACCGCCCACCACATCACGGCTGCCCAGGAGCATACCGCAAATTGCCATCTCCTTAACGCCGTTGGCGTTGGCACCGGGAGTATTGAATACGACAATGCCTTCTTCTGCACAACGGTCCAGCGGAATGTTATTGACACCGGCACCGGCGCGGGCAATTGCGGTCAGCCCTGAGGAAAAGGCCATGTCGTGCATAGCAGCGCTCCGAACAAGAATTGCCTCTGCCTGGGAAGCATCCTCTGTAACTTGATAATCTTGTGTCCACAGAGCTGTGCCCTTGGGCGAAATCTTATTTAAATAATGAATTGTATGCATAATGGTTCCTCCTAATAATTACGCCTTTTGGATCAAGCGGTCCAAAAGCCGATAGCCGTTTAACTCCAAATTTCCGGTGGCGGCAGCCTCTTTTTCACTGTACTGTACCAAACCCTTGCGTTGCCGGGTACTGTCATATAATATGTAGGGCACCGGGTCTGAAGTGTGGGTACGGCAGCGAATAGGTGTGGGATGGTCCGGCATAATCAAAATGCGGTAGGGCTGGCCAGATGCGTCCATTTCCCGTTTGATGGTTGCTACCACCTTACTGTCGATCTGTTCAATGGCCTGTATTTTTTTGTCCACACTGCCCTGATGTCCCATTTCATCCGGCGCCTCTATGTGGATATATGCAAAATCACAGCCCTCTTCCAACACAGCCTGAAGGGCTGCACGGGCTTTGCCTTCGTAGTTGGTATGCAGGGAACCATTGGCCCCAGGCACCTCAACAACACGCATTCCGGTGCCTACCGCAATCCCCTTCAAAAGATCCACAGCAGAGATCATCACGCCGTTCAGGCCGGTCTTTTCTTTAAAGTCCATAAGGGACGGCTTTGTGCCAGCACCCCAAAACCACAAGCAATTGGCCTTATTCTTCCCCTCTGCCGCTCTCTTCCGGTTCACCGGATGGTCATTGAGCAGGGCAAAGCTCTTTTCCATCATATCCCGGAAAATCTGTTCCTTGGGCAAGTAATCTTCCAGCTTCTCCCCCAGGTGATCGTGG
The DNA here is from genome assembly GCA_045537615.1 of Faecousia sp. Lineage (GTDB taxonomy): Bacteria > Bacillota > Clostridia > Oscillospirales > Oscillospiraceae > Faecousia. The sequence continues at coordinate 2,450 of JAZSPV010000001.1, forward strand.
GGCTGTGCCATATCCAAAACCTTTCCATGCTTCCACACGGTAATGTGGCGGTAGCTGGTGCCTGTAAAAAATTGAAGCACTTCATTATTGAAGTGGGACCGGATCACGTCCATCAGGATGTCTGCCTCCTCCGTGGAGATCTCTCCGGCACTGTGATCCAAAATGGTTTTTTGTGCAAAAGGTTCTTCCTCGGTGACAGTGACGATGTTGCAGCGAAACACCACATCGGTATCTTCCATTTTCACCCCGACGCTCAACGCCTCCAAAGGAGAACGGCCGGAATAGTTCTTCTCGGGATCGTAGCCCAAAACAGCCAGGTTCGCCACATCGCTTCCCGGCTTCATGGAGTTGGGAACTGTCTTGGCAAGGCCCATTTCCCCTTTTCCTGCCAGAGCATCCATTTCCGGTGTCGCCGCATAAGCAAGGGGTGTCAATCCTCCCAATGCTTCCAAGGGCTCGTCGGCCATACCGTCTGCCAAAATCACAAAATACTTCAAATCGTTTCTCACCCTTTCTGCGCTTACGTCCACACTGCGCAGACATTTGTATGTTCCTTACATAATACCACTTATTACAACCAAATACAATAGCAAAAACCAAAGAATTTTATGGGTATTTTTCGCTTTTTTCGTGAAAAATGTATGACAGTCAAAGCAAATACATAAAATATTCCCAAAAGGCGAGTTCATAACAATTTATTCACAGTCTATTCAGGAAAATTTTAGTGATATTTATAAAAAATATGCTATAATATCCGTAGAAAACCGAAAAGGAGAATAGCCCATGTATCAAGAGCCTGAAAATAACCAACCCTGGACATATCAGCTGCCTCCCAATTTCTCACCGGAACCTCCCAAGAAGCCTAAGAAAAAGGGTGCCCTCACAGTTCTGGCAGCGATTGCCATTGCACTTTCCTGCTCCCTAGTCGGCGGTGTGTTCGGCAGCGTTGCTACCATGCTGGCCACATTCAAGGGAAGTCCTATATCCATGGGCGGCACCTCTACCATTGTGGAAGGTGAGCGAGAGAATACCGTCATCGACATCACCAAGGTGGATACGGACAAGCGCATGACCCCTGCCGAGGTCTATGCCACCAACGTGAACTCCACGGTGGGTATCACCACTTCTGTTACCACCAACTTTTGGGGGTATCAAACCACCTCCGCCGCATCCGGTTCCGGCTTTGTTTTGACAGATGACGGCTATATCCTCACCAATTATCACGTTGTTGAGGGCTCCAGCTCCATCACAGTATCCTTCTTCGATGGCAGCAGCACGGAAGCTGCGCTGATCGGCTATGATATCAACAATGATATTGCTGTTTTAAAGGTAGAGAAGACCGATCTGGTTCCTGTTGTCCTGGGTGACTCCAACAATATGAACGTGGGCGATGATGTGATCGCCATCGGAAATCCTCTTGGCGAACTTACCTTCTCCCTCACTGCCGGTGCTATCAGTGCGCTAAAGCGTGAGGTCACTACCTCCAACGGCATCACCATGAATTTGATCCAGACAGACTGCGCAATCAACTCCGGTAACTCCGGCGGCGCTCTGTTCAATCTGTACGGTGAAGTGGTGGGCATTACCAACGCCAAGTATTCCAGTAACTCCACCAATGAGGCATCTATTGATAATATTGGTTTTGCCATTCCTGTAAACTCCGTAAAGGAGATTATTAAGAGTATTATCGAGGACGGCTTTATTTCCAGACCTTATGTGGGCATTTCCGTCGTCGATGTCAGTGAAGAGTCCCAAAGCTACGGCCTTCCCAAGGGCGCTGCCGTCAAAGAAGTGGTTGCCGACAGCCCTGCCGAAGAAGCAGGTCTGCAAGTCAATGACATCATTACCCATGTAAACGGCGCTGCCGTATCCGGCAGCAGCGAGCTTGTCAGCATTGCAAAGGAATCCGCCATTGGCGATGTGCTGAAGTTGACGGTGTACCGGCAAGGCCAGACACTGGAGTTGGAGGTTACTGTGGGCGAGCAGATTCAGTCCGCAACCCAGGAAACCAATACCACTACTGACAATTCCCAGTCCGCCCTCCCTTTCGGCCCTGATGCCTTTGATATCTTCCCCTGGGCCTTTGGCTACTGATTCCCTAATTCAAAAAGTGCCTGTTCCAACGAACAGGCACTTTTTATTATAGTGTTGCAATTTCTTCCAGCCACAAGGCAGAGCAGGCATCACTGGGCATCTGCCAATCTCCCCTGGGGTCTACCCCTACGGAACCGAGCTTGACACCGTCAGGCTGGCAGTTCCGCTTAAACTGCTGGGTAAAGAACCTGCGGTAAAAGGTCTGCAGCCACTTTTTAATTGTGGCGGCATCAAAATCCTCCTGGAAAGCACGGCAGGCAAGGGTGTAGATTTTTGTGGGTGAAAATCCCCAACGCAGCATATAGTACAGGAAGAAATCGTGCAGCGCATAGGGTCCTACAATATCCTCTGTCTGCTGACTGATCTTTCCGGTGGCATCCGGCGGCAGCAGCTCCGGGCTAATCGGTGTATCCAGGATATCTGTCAGCACCGCCTTCGCCGGGGCAAACGCCGGTTCCTCAGATACTGTTTCAATGATCCAACGAATTAGGGTCTTTGGCACAGAGCCGTTGACACCGTACATACTCATATGGTCACCGTTATAGGTACACCAGCCCAGGGCAAGCTCACTCATATCACCGGTACCTACCACAATACCGCCAACAACGCCTGCGTAGTCCATAAGAATTTGGGTCCGTTCCCGGGCCTGGGCGTTTTCATAGGTTGCATTATGCACCTCAGGATCATGACCGATATCCCGGAAGTGAGTGCTGACCGCATCCCGGATATTGATCTCTTTCCCTGTCACACCCAGTTTTTGCATCAGTTCCCATGCATTGGTATAGGTACGGTCAGATGTTCCGAAACAGGGCATGGTCACACCGTAGACATCGGTTGCCGGTCTTCCCAGCTGCCGCATAGCTTCCACGGCAACCAACAACGCCAGAGTAGAATCCAACCCGCCGGAGATACCGATGACCGCATTGGCACCGATCGTCGACAGTCTGCCCTTGAGCCCGGCAACCTGAATTTGGAAAATCTCCCTGCACCGCTGACTTCTGGCCTGGGCCGTTTCCGGAACAAAAGGCAGCTTAGTGATCGGGTGCATAGATCCGTCGCTGCGCAGAGGCTGCTGTGCCCCCTCCCAGCTTTCCACATCATAGCGGCTGCCGTGGATCGTTGCCCCGTCCCGGAAAGACGTATTTCTCAGCCGGTCAGCACGGATCTTGCCCACATCCACGTCGGTGATGAGCATGTAGTCTGTATCGATATAATTCTCATTTTCAGCCAGCAGCCTGCCGTTTTGGGCAATCATGCTATGGCCGGAGAAAACTGTGTCCTGGGTGGATTCTGTGCTGCCGGCAGAACAAAATGCATAGGCACAGATACAAACAGCAGACTGGTGGCGTACCATTTCCCGACGGAAATCCCGTTTTCCCACAGTTTCATTGGATGCTGCCAGGTTTACGATGATTTCCGCACCGGCCAGGGCTGTAAAGGTGGCCGGTGATACAGGTGCCCAAAGATCTTCACAAATCTCTATACCAACTTTTACACCGTCACCGATACAGAAGAACACCTGGGTACTCAGCGGCACCGTATATTGCGCATCCAACCCCAGCTTTTCTGCCTCGATAGGATAGCTGCACAAATCCACCGCAGAGGCAAACCAACGTTTTTCACCCGAAGCACCGTGGTCCGGGATGTAGGTTTTGGGGACAAGACCCCGGAGGATTCCGTCATTGATAACTGCAGCGCAGTTATATAGCTGTCCGTCGATCACATAAGGAAGCCCTACCACCACGGTAACGGCCGGATATTGGGCACTGTAAGCTAAAATCTCCTTCAGCCCTTCCCGAACCGCCTGCTGCAAGGACTGCTGAAAGAACAGGTCCCCGCAGGTGTAGCCCGTCAGCGCAAGCTCAGGGAAAACCAAAAGGTCCACCTTTTGCGCATCTGCACGGCTGATGCGATGGCAAATATCCTGCGTATTCTTTTTCACATTTCCTACCGTTACCGGAGGAACTGCACAGGCAACTCTGATATAATCCAGCATAATACCGTCTCCAATGCAATTTTATAAAGCTATCATATCACATTCTTTCCAAAATGCAAAGAAAATATATCCTGTTATGTTGCAAACACCTTCCTTTATTTCTATTACGGCATGTTTTTCTTAACGGCCTTTCGAATACCACCGTCATGAATACGCATAAAAATCAGGACACCCCAATGGGTGTCCTGATTTATGGCGGAGACGGTGGGATTCGAACCCACGTGCGGTTGCCCGCAAACTGATTTCGAGTCAGCCCCGTTATGACCTCTTCGATACGTCTCCATATATATGTTAAACTCAATGTAGAGTATAACAATCTATTCAATTCTTAGCAAACGGGGCAGCCCCGTTATGTCCCTTTGCGGTGCCCGAAAAAATCTTCACGCCCTTCGGCGCTTAATTCTTTCGACCGCGGCAGCTCCTTTTTGCTCGCTTCATCTGCCACCGGCAGCGCTCGCAAACGTCCCCACTTCGATACGTCTCCATATATATGTTAAACTCAACATAGAGTACAACAATCTATTCAATTCTTAGCAAACGGGGCAGCCCCGTTATGTCCCTTTGCGGTGCCCGAAAAAATCTTCTCGCCCTTCGGCGCTTAATTTTTTCGACCGCGGCAGCTCCTTTTTGCTCGCTTCATCTGCCACCGGCAGCGCTCGCAAACGTCCCCACTTCGATACGTCTCCATACAGCCTGCTCATTATATCAGCAGGAAATAAAAAAATCAAGCCGTTAAGTGAACAAGGGTCTGTATGTAACACCAAAAAAATGGCCGTTACCCTCTTACCTTTCTTTTTTTACTCTGTTAAGAACCTGCTGCATTTGCTTTTGGATATCTTCATAGTTTTCACGTCTATGGGGACGCAGGCAATTGCTGCAATCTTTGTATCCGGCTTCCGTATAAGTAAACTTGCCGCCGCACTGATCCCCTAAGGCGTACAGAGGACAGTAGCAGAACAGGCAGTTGAAGGTTTCGGGGTCTGCCCCCTGATGACAAGGGAAATACTCACACTGCTTGTGCTGAAAAAAATCGTAGTTGGGCATATTCCTTTCTCCTTTTTACTGTGTTATAATGGCTGTGGGGTGAAAATATGAAAGTTTTAATCGACGCGGATGCCTGTCCGGTGGTGGATATTGCGGTAACACTATGCCGCAGATATCAAACCCAATGCATTCTGCTGTGCGACACTGCCCACGAAATGCACCGGGAAGGTGCTCAAACATTGGTCTTTGACAAAGGTGCAGACAGTGTGGATTTTGCCCTGGTAAACCGGGTAGCATCCGGAGATATCGTTGTGACCCAGGATTACGGACTGGCCTCTATGTGTCTTGCCAAAAAAGCCCGTGTCCTTCATCAGGATGGTTGGGAATATACGGCATATAACATTCAGGCCTTGCTTTTCCAACGGCATGAATCCAAAAAGCTCCGCATGGCAGGTAAGCGCGCAAAGGGTCCGGCAAAGCGAAGGCCGGAACAAAATGATGCTTTTGAAAAGGCCCTTCAGCAGATACTCCAAGGGTAAGTTTCCGGCGGTTCCATAACAAATTCCATAGGACTCCCGGTGGTGGGGTGTGTAAAGGCCAGGCGATAGGACCACAAAGCGATTTGGCAGTCATCTTCCAATGTGCTGTACTTTCGCTCACCTACCAGAGGCATTCCACGAGAGGCAAACTGCACACGAATCTGATGGGTACGTCCGGTTTCCAATTTAATACGCACACGGCTCAGATCTTCTGCCTGGCGGAGCACACGGTAGTGCAGCGCTGCCGGCTGGACGCCCTTGCCCTCCTGGGTTGCCACCAGTGTCATTTTCCTTGCCTTGTCCCGGACAAGAAGGTCTTTAAGCCGCCCTTCCTGCTGATCCGGCGATCCGTGGACAACAGCCATGTATTCTTTTTCAAAGGCATTGTCCCGAATCTGTTGAGAAAGTGCAGAGGCCGCCTGCGGGGAACGGGCCAGGACCATAAGGCCGCTAACCACCCGATCAAGCCGGTGGACAGTACGCACATCCGCTTTGGGGTCCTGCAAGGCATGGCGCACCAACTCCGGCACGCCGCCAGGCTCATCGGTAGATAAGACCCTGGGCGGCTTCACACAAACCACAACATCATCGTCTACATATACAAGTTCCATAATAACTCCCAGTATTTTTTCTTATGGTAACAGAATTTCACAGCATTTGCAAGTAGCCAACGAAAAAGCAAAACCGGAGAAGTGCCTCCGGTTTTGCTTTTTTATTTTAATTGAGTACCCTGTGGTGGCAGGCAGGGCTATCGGATGTCAACGGCAGAAATGTATAACCGTTATTCAAACCCCATACAATAATCGATTCTACCGCATCTACGGTGTATCCCTTAATATCGTGCATCAGTACCACGGCTGTCTGCTTATCCCCAATTCCAAGAACCGTACACTCATAGACACCTTGTGCGGTGCTTACGCCGCCTGCATCCCTGCAGTCTACATTCCAGTCATAGTAATGAAAGCCTTTTTCCTCCACCGCCGCAGTTAACCGGGTCATGATACCCTTATTGAACCTGCTGATGGTATTGGAGCTTCCTCCCGGAAACCGCAGGAGCATAGTGGTTTGTCCTGTATGATATTGAATGATCTGCTGCATGGTATACAGGTCCTGGAAATAGGCATCCTCACTGGCATAGATATCCCGGAACTCATGGGTCGCTGTATGGATCGCCACCGTATGTCCTTCCTCCGCCGCACGCCGGATAGTGGAAATAAACCCCGTATTCACCACAAAAAAGGTGGCTTGTACGTTATATTTCTTTAAAATATCCAGTAGTCTCGGCGTTTCCGGACCCGGTCCGTCATCAAAGGTCAGGTAGATCACCTTTTGGGGATTGGTTGGATCATTGACCTTATCCACCGACCGTTCCTTAACAAACACTGTACGGGTGGCATAGGTGGTATTCTCATAGCTGTCCTTGGTCGTGTAAGTCAAGGTGTATCTGCCTATCTTAAAGTTGTCTACACTGCCCGTTACTGTGACACCGGCCGTAATATCGCCGTCACAGTTATCCATGGCTGTATAGCCCGGCTCAATGTACTTGTCTCCTGCCGGGATGACTACCAGCGCTTCACCCTTCAGTGTCAGCACCGGCGGCTCCGGGTCATAATAGTTGATCGTCCGGACCACGGATGTGGTATTGCCTGCCGTGTCCGTCACGGAATAGGTCACGACCCCATTTTCTTCCACCCGGTGGACTGTGTCCGTCAGATCACCGTCATAATTGTCCGTTGCGGTAAAGCCCTCTTCCTCGTAATTTTGGTTAGGTAATGTATACCGTTCCGGATCTGAAACCAAGGTGATGACCGGTGCTTCCGTGTCCGTTATCCGAACCCTGCGGTATACCGTTTCCTTATGAAATTTATATTTTGCCGTATAGGAAATGGTGTACTCACCAATGACATCTGTGTCCACAGAACCTTCTGTGGTAACAGGCAGCGCCTGACACTTACCGTTTTTACTTTCCAGCACCGCTGTGGCACCGGCTTCCTTATATTCCTGCCCGTATTCCAGCACAATGTCCTGCCGGCCCACAGGCTCTATCCGCAATGTATAATTGTTTCCGGGCCACATACGGCCTGTAAGCGTCACCAATAACGCAGACAGCAACGCACTGAGGGCCAATGTAGTCCAGAACCGTTTTTGGCTCATTATTTCTCTTCCGTTTCTATATCTGTTCTTTTATACAGGCACATTTCGTAAGCAATGCCCGCTTCTTCTCCGGCTTGCAGAACGCGCTCCATGTGCCAGGCCGGGTCTTGGTCTAAATTGGGGAAAAAGGTATCCGATTCTGGCTTGCAGTGTACCTTGGTCACATAGGCCGTATCACACAAAGGCAGCATTTGCTGATAGATGCTGCCTCCACCAATGACCATAGCCCGCTCTGCTTTTTCTGCCAGTTCAGCCGCCTGCCGGGGGCTGCTGCAAACAGTGAATCCGGGGATTTCTGCTGCGCTGCGCGTCAATGCCACATTCACACGACCAGGCAGGGGCTTTTTGCCGGGAAAGTCTTCGATGGTCCGTCTTCCCACAATGACCATAGCGCCCCGTGTAGTTTCCCGGAAGAACTTCCGATCTGCTGACAGAGCAATGGGTTGGGTGCCGTCTTTTCCGATGCCCCAATCCTCATATACGGCAACAATCAGTTCCATAGCCTACCTCAGATTGCCATGGGAATCGGAAAATCAAAGGGATGGTACTGGTAATCCTCCACTTTGAAACTGTCCTTTGTGAATGCGTAGAAATCAGTGATGCTGCTGTCCAAGGTGACTTTGGGCGCAGGATAGCCCTCCCGTTCCAGCATAGCCTTAACGGCAGGAATATGACGGTCGTAGATGTGACAGTCGGCAATCACATGCACCAGCTCACCGGCTTCCAGTCCGGAGACCTGGGCCATCATCATCAAAAGCATAGCATACTGACACACGTTCCAGTTATTGGCGGTCAGCATATCCTGACTGCGTTGATTGAGGATTGCATTGAGCGTATTACCGGAGACGTTGAAGGTCATGGAGTATGCACAGGGGTACAGGTTCATCTCGTGAAGGTCCTCAAAATTATAGATGCTGGTGAGAATCCGCCGGGATGCAGGATTGTTCTTCAGGTCATAGATCACCCGATCCACCTGGTCAAACATACCCTCTTTGTACTGATGCTTAACCCCAAGCTGGTAGCCGTAGGCCTTGCCGATGGTGCCGTCTTCTCCTGCCCACTCGTCCCAGACATGGCTGCCCAGGTCTTCGATGCGATTGGATTTCTTCTGCCAGATCCACAACAGCTCGTCCAGCGCACTCTTCCAATAGGTACGGCGCAATGTCATCAAAGGAAATTCCTCACGCAGGTCATAGCGGTTCACCACGCCAAATTTTTTCACCGTGTGTGCCGGAGTTCCATCCTCCCAGTGAGGACGCACCTCCAACTCCGTATCATAAAAACCGTTCTCCAGAATATCCAGGCACGTTGCCCGGTACAGTTCGTCTGCTCTGCTCATAGAAGCGCCTCCATTCCGCACATATCCATAGCTGTGCATTTTTTATATCATAACATATTGGATACAAAATTTCCATAGCAATCCCCTTTTTTGTCGAAAAATAAATTTTCCAGTAAAGGGTGCTGTATCGATCTCTTCCCGGCAGGCCAACACAATTGGATTCTAAATTTGACATTGCTTTTATTTTGCAGTACAATATACAAGCGACCAGGTTGGACAGCCGCGGCTGGACTGCGAAAGCGTCCAGGTGAGGAAAGTCCGGGCTCCAAAGGGCAAGGATAACAGGTAACGCCTGCCGGGGGTGACCCCAGGACAAGTGCAACAGAGATATGTCGCCGTCTGCAAAGGCGGTAAGAGTGAAAAGGTGGGGTAAGAGCCCACCCGCCTCATGGGAACATGCAGGTGCTGTAAACTCTATCCGGAGCAACGCCGTGGAGAAGCATATAGGTTGGCCCGACCGCTTCAAGGAGGCGGCTTGATCCCGTAAGCGATTGCGGGGCTAGATAGATGGCTGTCAGAACAGAACCCGGCTTACAGACCTGTGTCGCAACCCAATACAAAACTACCCGCAGATTTTCTGCGGGTAGAGTTTATAAGGAAGTTATATAATGATTGTAAATTTACATACCCATACTACCCGTTGCTTTCACGCAATCGGAAGTGAAGAAGAATATGTTCAATCTGCCCTTGATGGCGGTCTGAAGGTCCTGGGCTTTTCCGACCATACCCCTTACTGGTTTCCCGGTGATTACTACAGCTCTATGCGAATGCACCCGGATCTGCTGATGGAATATGCAGATACGGTACGGGAATTGCAAAAAAAGTATAAAGGCCGTTTAGAGATTCCCCTCGGACTGGAAGCGGAGTACTACCCGGGTCTTTTCCCAGATCTGTTGCCCCGTCTTAGGGATGCAGGCATTGAATATATGCTGCTGGGGCAGCACTGGAACCACGATGAAATGGGACAGCCATACAACGGCCGCCCATCGGAGGACCAGCAAAAACTGTGTCAGTACTGCGACCAAGTGATCGAAGCCATGCAGACCGGCCTTTTCACCTATGTGGCCCACCCGGACATTCTAAACTATGTGGGAGATCCCAAAATCTATCAAAAGCATATGGCCCGGATCTGCAAGGAATCCGCTGCCTGCAATATTCCCTTGGAAATTAACCTGCTGGGAATCGTTGGGCAACGGCATTACCCCTCCACCTTATTCTGGACAATTGCTGCCCAAGAAGGCTGTCCGGTGGTACTGGGCAGCGATGCCCACAGACCGGAGGGTGTGATTTGCGCTGATGCCGAGGAAAAAGCAATGGCATTGGTCAATGAACTATCCCTTAAGCTCATCGAAAGACCCCAATTACAATTGATCTAACTGCAAAAAGGAGCTTTCACCATGGAACTTCGCCAAATTGCAGATGCCATTGGCATCGGCCAATACAGTCCTGACCTGGATGCGGTCTACGCCTCCCTCCCCAAGACAGATTCCCCTGCCTGTGATCTTGGGATAATTGACAAGCTTCAGTCCGATTACGACACTTTCGGTGGGTTTTACGGGCTGGTTCGTGCTGTTGCTACCCAGATCAACGCCGATGAAAATCGCAGCCTATGGATCAAAACAGCCTGTGCCTATGCAAAGGATAGGACCCTCGAAGAGGTTAACAGGATCCCTGTTCCCAAGGCAGACGGCACGATCGTCACATCCCTTTTGCCCCTGTATATTCTCATCAGCATGCTCCCCTCTGCCGTGGAGGAATACCGCCGTCGTGGATTCTCCGAAAAGGAGATTGGACTGGTTATGCACCGAATTTGGGACGGCATGCGGATCGTAGAACGGCAGACCGGCATGCCCGGCATCAACAAAACCTATTTCACCTGGCAGACCCTATTTGCCAGGGCCCGAATCTTTGAGCTGGAGGAAGGTCTGCAATTTGAACTGGCAAAGGTGCCGGAGGCCGTGGTTTATATCCGGAACAAAGAAAGCGGACAGATCGTGCCTATGATCGACGGAGGTATGGTCCACCGCAGCGGCCTGCAGATGCTTGGCTCCATCGGCTACGAAGACCCAGCAGGTGCTTTTGAAGCAACTTTCTCTGAAGACCAGCAGAACTTCTACGGTTACGGCTGTTTTGACTGCAAGATCGATACCGTTAAAAAAACATATCCCAAGACCCAATGGGAGATTTATTTGCGTCCCGGCGATGATTTTATCAGCTTCCACATTCCGGAAGGCGCTGATATTTCCCTTGATTCCGTACTTCCCCAGTTCGAAAAAGGTCGGCAGATTGCAAAGGAACGCTATCCGGAACACAAAGGGCAGGATATTTTCGGTTCTTCCTGGATTTTAGATCCTTCTTTGAACGAGATCGTAAAGCCCGAATCCAAAATCGCCCGACTGATGACACTGTTCACCCTATATCCCGTGAAAAGTGACGGCGATTCCATCTTTAGCTTTGTTTTTGAGAGAAAGCCTGATAACCTGAAGGACCTGCCGGAAGACTCCTCCCTGCGCCGGGGCTTGAAAAAGATGTATCTGGAAGGCAGATACAATCACATTTATGCCGGTATCGTAACAAAATAAAGAACTGCCGCTGGATTTTTCCTGAAATCCAGCGGCAGTTTTGCCTTATTCTTCTTTCTCGGGTTCCTCCGGCAGTTTCACAAGACCGGCCACATCGGACACAGGCAGTGAAAATGCAATTCCCTGGGCTTTCTTATCCATTCCCATTGCTTTATAAAGGGCATTGAGGATATTGTCCCGAATGTCCTTTTCTACCACCAGCATCAAAATTTCCTTTTCCGCATGGATGCTGATTCCAAAAAAGGCCGCCTCTTTTTCCCGGGCTACGCCGCGGGCGTTCAGAATAGTGCCGCCTCTGGCACCGTTTTCCCGGGCTACTGCCATTGCTTCCTCGGCATAGCCTGCGTTTACAATCGCAAAGATCACCTCATGGTTTTCTGTTTTCACGGCATTTCCTCCCTTCCCTGGCGGTTATTGCTCAAAAATTGATACATGTTTACACCAATCACGCTGGAAAGGGGCACTGCAAAGGCGATGCCCTTTCCATTTTTAATGGTGGTGAATTTGTCCTCCAGACATTTCATCACAGAATCCACTACATCCTCCCGGACAACGCTAAAAATCACTGCTTTTTGAATGTTAAGACCCAGCATTTCGATCAGCTCCGTGTGGGCAGTACCCACGCCGGCTGTTACCATCTGGCAATTGATCTCGTATTGACTCAGCACGTCCAGATAAAACTCCGCCTTAGGCCGGTCCACCACTGTAAGAAGAAGCTTCAGCTTTTTAATTGCCGATTCGTTAATTGTATTGGCCACAGCTGTCCCTCCTTACATAAAGTTGATGATCTGCTGATCATCTGCATCCAAAATGCGTTTCATGGCACGGCGCTCCTGGATCTTGTTTGCAACGATAGCCCGGAATCCCAAAAGCTGAATGGTAATCAGCGGTGCCATAGCTACCAGCGCAACCACGCCGAAGGCATCCTGCCAAACAGCATCACCGCCGGACACACCAACGCAAGCGCCGATGACAAAGGGTAAAATAAAGCCCGATGTCATAGGTCCACTGGCAACACCGCCGGAATCAAAGGCAATGGCAGTATACACAGCCGGTACAAAAAGAGAAAGTGCGAAGGAAATAAAATAACCGGGTATGATATAGTAGATCAAAGAGAATCCAAAAATAACGCGCACCATGGAGAGCATGATCGCACCGCCTACGCCAATGCAAAGTCCCATCAGCATGGACTTCCTCGTCACATAGCCGCCGGTGACTTCCTCCACCTGGGTGTTCAGCACATGGATTGCAGGCTCTGCAAGGACCACAAGGACACCGATCACATGGCCCAGGGGAATCAAAATCCACTTGTTCAGTTGAGAAAGGGTGCTGCCGATGGCGTAACCAATGGGCATAAACCCTACTTCTACCGCAGTGAGGAACAGAACCAGACCTGCATAAGTAAAACCAACACCGATACCGATTCGCAACAGCTGGCGCTTGGGCAGCTGCAGGAACAGAATCTGGCAAACCAGGAAAAATACAACGATCATGCCCAGAGCTACCGCCACATTTTTAGCGGTGGTCAATAATGCCTTCAGAAAGTGATGGTTGCTTTCAAATACGTAGGGACCCAGGTCTCCGCCGTTGAAAAACCCCAGTACCAGCACAGCCAAAATCGGTCCGATGGAACAAAGAGCCACGAGACCAAAGCTATTTTCCTGGGATCTCCGGTCACCCAGAACACTGGAAACACCAACACCCAATGCCATAATGAACGGCACCGTAATCGGTCCGGTAGTCACACCGCCGGAATCGAAGGCCATGGGCAGCAAAGGTGCTTTGCCCTGCTCGGACAGCATCAGTGCCAATGCAAACAACAGCATATAAAACAGCATTAAGATCGTAGAAAGGCGGCGTTTAAACACAATACGCAGGATGGCAACGATCAAAAATGCGCCAACGCCAAGACCCACCGTATACTGCAGCAGCATGCTGCTGGGTATGATCGCTTTGACTTGGTTGGCCAGAACCTGCAGGTCCGGCTCCGCCACAGTGATCAAAACCCCCATGCCAAAACATACTGCCAGCAAAAGCAGCAGCTTGCGCTGTCTGGACAAACCGGCACCGACATGGTTTCCCATGGGTGTCATTGCCAGGTCTGCACCCATATTAAACAAGCCAATGCCCAGCACCAACATCACTGCGCTGACGGTAAACAGGATGATATCTTCCTTTTCGAAGTCAAACCAGGGCAAAAACGCAATGATATACACGATCAGGGTGATTGGCAGCGCCGACACCAATGCTTCTTTAATTTTTGTCCAAAGCACTCGCATGGGCGCTCCACCACCTTTCTGTTTTTTCGTATTATATCATAAATATTTGTTGGTTCCAAGCCCTGAAAACAAGGAAATTACCATCATGCTATTCAATTTCCCATTAACTCTTTTGCGTTATAATAAAAATCATGCTGAAGCATCACCTTGCTTCAGCATGATTAATATCAACCGGTTTAGTCGTCAATGCGGGTAATATCCGCACCCAAAGCGGTCAGCTTTTCAATTATGTTCTCGTAGCCACGCTCCACATAGTGGGCATTGTGCACCCAAGTAGTACCCTTGGCCGCCAGTCCGGCAATGATCAGTGCAGCGCCGGCACGCAGGTCTCGGGCATATACCTCTGCCCCGTGCAAGCTCTCACGTCCTGTGACAATGGCCGTTTTGCCGTTAATGAGGATATCGGCGCCCATATCCTGAAGCTCTTCGCAGTAGCCAAAGAAACGGGTCTCGTATACACTCTCCGTCAGACGGCTGACGCCACTGCCCAAAGACATACATACACAGATCTGTGCCTGCATATCCGTGGGGAAGCCGGGATACGGGTGGGTCTTGACAGTGGTGCTGCGCAAACGACCCTCACTGCGAATCCGGATACAGTCATCATAATCTGTAATCTTGGCGCCCATCTCCCCCAGCTTGGAGGTGATACAGTCCATGTGCTTGGGGATAATATTCTTCACCAGCACATTGCCGCCGGTAGCAGCAACAGCTGCCAAATAAGTACCTGCTTCAATTTGATCGGGTATGATGGCATAAGTACCGCCATGGAGCTTCTCAACACCTTTGATCTTCACAGTATCCGTACCGGCGCCGGTGATCCGGGCACCCATGGTGTTAAGGAAGTTGGCAAGGTCAACGATATGGGGCTCCTTTGCCGCATTTTCAATAACCGTCTGACCGGGAAGCAATGTGGCTGCCAACATAATATTGACAGTAGCGCCGACACTGACGATATCCAGACTGACCCTGTTGCCGTGGAGCCCCCCCTCACTGGGAGTAAGGTGGATATATGTTTCTGTCTCCTCCACATTGGCACCTAAAGCACGAAAGCCCTTCAAATGCTGGTCAATGGGACGGGAGGCAAAGTTGCAGCCACCGGGTAATGCAACATCTGCCTTATGGAAACGGCTGAGCAATGCGCCCATCAAGTAATAGCTGGCACGAAGCTTGCGAACAAGGTCTAAACTGGGATTTGTGCTTGTAATATTGGTGCAATCCAACAGCACCGTCCCGGGCTCCTCACGGGTGATCTCAGCGCCCATATCCTCCAGGATATTCAGCAGGATCCGCACATCGGAAATATCCGGTACATTTTCCACGCGGCATTTTCCACTCACTAAAATCGCTGCAGGCAAAATCGCAACTGCTGCATTCTTAGCTCCGCTGATGGTAACTTCACCGTTCAGCGGTCTGCCGCCCTTTATTTCATATTTCGCCAAGGAAGATCCTCTCCTTGCAATTATTTAAATTGAGTTTAACCCTATGGATTATAACACACGCCTCTTGTTATGTAAAGCACAAATTTCCTTATTTTATCGGCGCAATCCTTTGGGATAGTGGTTTTTAAGAATTTTTCCGTCCCCTTTTCCCCAGCCGATAGAATATCCATCCACTGTTAAAAGGCACCACCCAACACTGTCCGCAGGAATGGTTTCCCCATGCATATAGGCCCTAAGCTCCGCAGAATCTGCCGTCAGCTTATGGACACTGGATGCTGTCTTCAGCCATAGCGCCAAAGCATGAGCCGGCTCGAACCGGTTCTTTTTGATCTGGCCCAATTCCAACCCGGGACGCAGCACCTTAATCCCTCGAATATCCGGCAGGTCTGTCGGTGCCCAATAAAGGCTTTGTCCAAACTGCACCGACCTTCCCTCCGGCAAAATAATGCCCATCTGCTTTGCAAATTCCGTCCATTCCTTAGGAAGTACATGCTCCGAAGAACGGCTCTGCTGCAGTTCTCTCTGGCCCTGTTTACGCAACACCGCCGCAAAGTGTCCCTCTCCCAGCAGTTTATGGGGCCACATGCGGTAAGAGCCATCTGGTCCGGGTGTAAACCAGGGGGCATCCACATACTCCGCTGTAAAATCCGGGTGGGACTGCAAGAACTGGGAGACTGTTTCCTCGTTTTCCTCCGGGGCAAATGTACAGGTAGAATAAACCAACCGCCCTCCGGGCCGGACCAACAACGCCCCGGAGTGCAAAATCTCAGCCTGGCGGCGTGCGCACATTTCAACCGTTTCCTGGCTCCAGTCTGTTACTGCGGCCTCTTCCTTGCGGAACATTCCCTCCCCGGAGCAGGGTGCATCAATCAGAACACGATCAAAAAATTCCGGATACTGCTGTGCCAATTTCTGAGGATGTTCATTGGTCACAAGGGCATTGGCAACGCCCATGCGCTCAATGTTACGGCTGAGTACTATAGCCCGTTTTGGGTTGATCTCATTGCATAAAAGCAAGCCTTCTCCCAGCATCCGCCCTGCAATTTGCGTTGTTTTTCCTCCGGGTGCCGCACACAAGTCACAAATACACTCACCGGGCTGGGGATCCAAGAGGGCCACTGGTGCCATAGCACTGGCCTCCTGTAAATAGTATACGCCGGCTTCATGGTATGGGTGCAATCCTGGGCGCGATGTTGGGTCGTAATAACGTCCCTGAGGCTCCCACGGCACCGATTCTCCCGCAAAATCCAACGCAGGAGGTTGCCCCTTCAACGGATTGAACCGCAACGCCACCGCCCGGGGCCGTTCCAGACTCTCCAAAAATGCCGGGTACTCCTCCCCGATCTGGTTCTTTATTCTGCTCAAAAATGCTTCCGGAAGCATAGGCACGCCCCTTTTAATATTTCTCTACTCCATTGTATCACATACCACGGTTTTTTGCTACAAAAAAAGCGGTGCAGGAAAATTCCTGCACCGCTTCAGCCTGTCTAAAAACTTATTTTTTGACAGACTGACAGAGATCAAAGGAGCCGTCAAGACAAGCAAACCGGACCCGTCGGCGTACAGGTGGTACGTTAGGGGTCGGTTTGTGCAGTAAGGCAAAACACCTTGCGCAGCAAGGCTTTTAAGCAGAGAATAGATAGAAAATTTTGTTGTGTTGAATACGGTGAAGAAGATAGAAAGTGCCAACCGTTCATAAGCTTTGTTTTGACGGTTGGCGGCTTTTTTGACACTCTGAAGCGGTGCAGGAAAATTCCTGCACCGCTTATAAAATACGATTAATCCTCGTCCTTGCGGGCTTCGTCGATGATCTTCTGCTGGTTGGCCTTGGGCACTTCCTCATAACGGACAAACTCCAAAGTGAAGGAGCCTCTTGCCTGGGTCATAGCCCGCAGGTCGATTGCGTAGCTGCCCATTTCTGCCATGGGAACCTCCGCCTCAATCACCGTATTGCCGTCAGCATCGGGGTTCATACCCATGGGACGGCCACGGCGCTTGCTCAAATCACCCATAACATCGCCAACGTAGGCTTCGGGTACAGAGACTGCCAGTGCGCCAATGGGCTCCAGCAGTGTGGGCATTGCGTTGGGCATTGCTTCCTTAAAGGCAAGGATGGCTGCCAGCTTAAATGCCATTTCATTGGAGTCAACAGGGTGGTAAGAGCCATCATACAGGACCGCCTTCAGTCCCACCATGGGATATCCGGCCAAGGGACCCTTCAGAATTGCTTCCTGAATACCCTTTTCAACAGCGGGATAGAAGTTCTTGGGAACAGAGCCGCCAAAGACTTCCTCTGCGAAGATCAGCTCATCCTGCTCCTCCTGGGGCTCGAAGCGAACCCAAACATCACCGAACTGGCCGGAACCGCCGGTCTGCTTCTTATGACGGCCGTGGGCTTCGACCTTCTTTTTGATCTTCTCGCGGTAAGCAACCTTTGCCGGGCTGAGAACGGCATCCACACCAAAGCGAGACTTCAGCTTTGCAACCAGCACATCCAACTGCTGGTCACCTGCGCCGGAAATGACGATCTGCTTAGTCTCAGCATTGTTAACCACAGTGAAGGAGGGATCTTCCTCATTCAGACGGTTCAGACCTGCGCCTACCTTATCTTCCTGACCCTTAGTCTTGGGAGAAATGGCCATGGAGTAAACGGCAGGTGCATAGGGCAGACCCTTCAGGTTTACGACCTTACGGGAATCACACAGGGTATCGCCGGTCTTGACCTTGTCCATCTTGCCGATGGCGCCAATGTCGCCGCAGGACAGTTCCTTAACCTCTGTGGCCTTCTTGCCGCACATGCTGTACAGACGGCCCAGCTTCTCGGTTTCGCCGGTACGGGCGTTGACCAGTGCAGTATCGGAAGTAATAGTGCCGGACAGGACCTTCACATAGGAGTACTTGCCATACTGGTCGGAAACCGTCTTCCAAACGAAGGCAGAGGGCACGCCACCGGGAGAAACTACAAATTCCTCTGTGGTGCCATCAGCCAGGGTCGCTTTGTGGTAGTTGCCTTCCACAGGGTTAGGAAGCAAGTCGATAATATGGTCCATCAGCATCAGGCTGCCCAGGCAAGTGACACCGGAGCCGCACAGAACAGGGTACAGTGTCTGATCCAGCACACCTTTGTGCATGCCCTTGATCATTTCAGCATAGGTAAAGTCCTCACCGCCGAAGAATTTGTCCATGAACTCCTCGCTGGTTTCAGCAACAGATTCCTTCAATGCATCGTTAAACTCTGTGATAACATCTTCCTTGCCTTCGGGCACGTCGATCTCCACGCGCTTCAGATTCTGCATCTCATAGGCACGCTTATTCAGAACGTCGATAATACCGGTAACCTTACGGTTTGTATCCCAAATCGGAACCACCACAGGTGCGACCTTATTGCCGTACTTCTCACGCAGGGCGCTGAAGGTTGCATTATAGTCAGAGTTATCCTCGTCTACCTTGGAGATATAGATAAAACGGGGCATATTGCGCTCTTCGCAATACTTCCAAGCCTTCTCAAAACCGACTGTAATACCGTCCTTAGCGGAGCAGACCAGGATAGCAGCATCGGCGGCACGCAGGGCCTCCACAACTGCGCCGGAGAAATCAAAGCCACCGGGTGCATCCAGCAGGTTGATTTTGGCACCGTTATACTCCAGGGGAACGACAGAGGTAGAAATAGAAATGTTGCGCTTGATCTCTTCAGGATCGTAATCGCATACGGTATTTCCGTCTGCGTTCTTGCCGATGCGATCAATAGCACCAGTCATATAAAGCAAACTCTCAGCAAGGGCAGATTTACCGCTGCCGCTGTGACCGAGCAAGCAAATGTTACGAATAGAATTGGCTGTGTACATATGTAATGAATCTCCTTTCGGGAAGGCCCTGCCTTCCATTGGTCAATGTGTGGTTGTGACACCACAATAAAGACATTATACACGAAAGAAACCAGAATTTCAATGCCCAATTTGTCATTTTGATAAATTGTGCGTTTTGTACAAAAACACTTGTTTCTATACGGAAAACACAGGATTCCAGGCCCATAACCTCCATTGCTCTGTCAGCACAGTAAAAAGGGCGTATCGCAAATGCGATACGCCCTTTTTCATTTCATTGACCGGATTACACCAGCTCGATCACTGCCATCTCAGCAGCATCGCCGCGGCGGGGACCGGTACGGGTCACTCTGGTGTAGCCGCCGTTACGGTCAGCGTACTTGGGAGCGATCTCGTCAAACAGCTTCTTAGCTACGTCTTCCTTGGTCACATAGGACAGAACTCTGCGGTAGTTGGCCAGACCTGCCTTCTTGCCCAGGGTGATCATTTTCTCGACCACGGGCTGCACTTCCTTAGCGCGGTAGAAGGTAGTCTCCATCTTGCCGTTCTCCAGCAGATCGGTGACCTGCTGACGCAGCAGGGCTTTTCTCTGTGCGCTGGTCTTGCCCAGCTTACGAGTACCGAACATGAACGTTTCCTCCTCTATAAAGGTTGCATTAAATCGAGTTAGTTACTGACAGAATCTTCGCTGGCCAGGGACAAGCCCATCATCTCCAGCTTCTTCTGAACCTCATCCAAAGACTTCTTACCCATGTTGCGGACCTTCATCATGTCCTCACCGGTCTTGCTGATCAAATCAGCCACAGTGTTGATGTTGGCGCGCTTCAGGCAGTTGAAGCTCCGGACGGACAGGTCCAGTTCATCAATCGTCATAGAAAGCTTGGTGTCGGGGCTGTTAGATACCTTCTCCACCACGGTGGAACCGGAGCCGACAGTATCGGACAGGTTTGTGAACACCGTCAGGTGATCGGAAAGAATCTTTGCGCCCAGGCTCACTGCATCCTTGGCAGAGATGGTGGAGTCTGTCCAGACCTCAAGGGTCAGCTTGTCAAAGTCGGTCTTGTCGCCGACACGGGTGGGCTCCACAGAATAATTCACCTTGTTTACAGGGGAATAAATGGAGTCGATCGGGATCACACCGATCACGGTCTGGGCTGTCTTGTTGCGGTCAGCAGGTACATAGCCGCGACCCTGGGACAGGGTGATCTCCATATTAAAGGTTGCGCCTTCGCCCAAGGTGCAGATATGCAGCTCGGGGTTCAGGATCTCGACCTCGCCATCTGCTTTGATATCGCCGGCAGTGACCTCACAGGGTCCAACTGCGTCGATATAAACTGTCTTAATCTCCTGGGTGTGGAGCTTCAGGATCAGCCGCTTTACGTTCAGAACGATCTCTGTTACGTCCTCGGTCACACCGGGGACAGTGGAGAACTCGTGCTGAACACCGGCAATCTTGACGGAAGTTGCTGCATAGCCGGGAAGGCTGGACAGCATAATCCGGCGCAGGGAGTTACCCAGCGTCATACCGTAACCGCGCTCCAGGGGTTCTACGACATACTTGCCGTAAGACGGATCCTCAACGGAGTCAAAACAGGTAATGCGAGGCTTTTCAATTTCTACCATAGAATCTTAACCCTCCTTCTCAAGTGTGTGGGGTGTAGAATGCACCCCAAAATGCACATATACGAACAATTAGGGTGTCGATTATCTGGAGTACAACTCGACGATCAGGTGGACAGCGATCTCGAAGTCGATATCAGCCATGGTGGGCATAGCAACTACCTTACCAACCAGGTTGTTCTTATCGCGATCCAGCCACTTGGGAGCAGCAACGAAAGCGTCAGCTTCCTTCAAACCCTTAAAGAAAGCATTGGAAACGCTCTTCTCACAGACAGCAACCACATCACCAGGCTTAACCAGGAAGCTGGGGATGTTGACACGATTGCCATTAACGGTGAAGTGGCCATGGTTCACCAGCTGGCGAGCCTGGCGGCGGGAGTTTGCGAAGCCCAGACGGTAAACAACATTGTCCAGTCTGCGCTCAACGAAGGTCATCAGAACTTCACCGGTATTGCCTTCAGCACGGGTAGCCTTGTCGTAGTAGTTACGGAACTGCTTCTCCTGAATGCCGTAGACAAACTTAACCTTCTGCTTCTCAGTCATCTGAGTAGCATACTCGGACTTCTTAGATCTTCTCTGACCGCCGGGGTTCTTGTTGGAAGTCTTGTTGTAACCCATTGCGGCAGGAGAAACGCCCAGCGTTCTGCAACGCTTCAGCACGGGCTGCATATTCTTAGCCATATCGTATAATTCCTCCTATTCCGAAATCAGACACGACGTCTCTTGGGGGGACGGCAGCCATTGTGAGGAATGGGGGTGACGTCCTTAATCATAACGACTTCCAGACCTGCGGTCTGCAGAGCCCGGATAGCAGCCTCACGTCCCTGGCCGGGGCCCTTGACGTAGACTTCAACGGTCTTCAGGCCGTACTCCTTAGCAGCATTGGCTGCGGTCTCAGCTGCAGTCTGTGCAGCAAAGGGAGTAGACTTACGGGAACCACGGAAGCCCAGTCCACCGGAGGATGCCCAGGAAAGAGCATTGCCTTCCAGATCGGTGATGGTCACCATGGTGTTGTTGAAGGAGGAACGGATATGTGCCGCGCCCTTCTCAACTACTTTGCGCTCTCTGCGGCGCTTTACAACCTTCTTAGTAGCCTTAGCCATGTTACATATCCCTCCTTACTTCTTCTTGTTAGCGATGGTCTTCTTGGGACCCTTACGGGTACGGGCATTGGTCTTGGTGCGCTGGCCATGCACAGGCAGGCCGCGGCGATGACGCAGACCACGGTAGCAACCAATTTCGCTGAGGCGCTTGATGTTCATAGCAGTCTCACGACGCAGGTCACCCTCAATGGTGTAGTTGTGCTCAATTGCCTCACGCAGCTTTGCCTCCTGATCTTCTGTCAGGTCCTTAACACGGGTATCGGGATCAATCTCAGTGACCTCCAAAACCTTTGCTGCACGGGCAGGTCCAATGCCGTAGATATAAGTCAGTGCGACCTCGATCCGCTTGTCGCGGGGCAGGTCAATACCAGATATACGAGCCATAAACTTTTCAGCACCTCCTATTAGCCTTGTCTCTGCTTATGCTTGGGGTTTTCGCAAATTACCATAACGCGACCCTTGCGCTTAATGATCTTACACTTCTCGCACATGGGTTTAACGGACGGTCTTACCTTCATACTGTTTAACCTCCAATAGAGATATTCTCTTGTGTGTTACTTACTTCTCCAGGTGATCCGGCCTCTGGTCAGATCATACGGAGACATTTGTACAGTTACCTTGTCACCGGGCAAGATCTTAATAAAATTCATACGGAGCTTGCCGGAAATGGTTGCCAGAATGGTGTGGCCGTTGCCGATATCTACCTTAAACATTGCGTTGGGCAGGTTGTCGGTAACAATGCCTTCAATCTCAATTACGTCGTCTTTTGCCAAAGTGTTTAACCTCCCTGGGGATTACTTTGCAGTTCCCGGCTTATATAAGCCAGATCTCTTCGTAATTCGCTGCTCAGCACCTTATCGCCAGCTCTTAACTTCTGGGCGACTCTGGTCTCAGAGCGAAGGACCTTAGTTGCGTGTTTGCGTTTTTTACGCTTTGGTTTGTCCATTGTGCGGTCTTTTCCGTTGACCAGCATTAAATACAGGTCATCTACTTCCATCACGTAGAACAACTTGCCTGCATCTCTTCCGGCTGTGGAAATCACCACATCTGCAATTGATAAATCAGGTAAATCAGGGTCCATAATCAAAGTCCTTCGACGACGGTGAGTATTTCCGGCTCCCCGTCGGTGATGAGTACAGTATTTTCATAGTGGGCTGACAGCTTCCCATCTGCTGTTACGGTGGTCCAGCGGTCCTTCAGGACCTTGACCTCGTAGCTGCCGGCATTGACCATTGGTTCAATGGCCAGGGTCATACCGGGAAGCAATCTTGGCCCACGGCCGGGTGCGCCGAAATTCGGCACTTCCGGCTCCTCATGGAGCTGTGCGCCTACGCCGTGACCTACGAATGAACGCACAACTGAAAAACCGTTTGACTCCACATGCTTTTGTACGGCGTGGGAGATATCGGATACACGGTATCCTTTTCTAGCGAAGCGAACGCCTTCAAAGAAGCTTTCCTTCGTTACGTTGATAAGTCTTTGAGCCTCGGCACTGACAGTGCCACAGGGATAGGTTGCTGCGCAATCGCCATGAAACCCTTTGTAGTAAGCACCTACGTCCACAGATACGATGTCACCGTCCTGCAGCACATAGCTGCCGGGAATACCGTGGATCACCGTAGCATTGACGCTGATGCAAGTACTGGCAGGAAAGCCGTTATAATTCAGAAACGACGGTTTTGCGCCCTGACTGACAATAAAGTCATAAACAGCTTTGTCGATCTCGCGGGTTGTTACGCCGGGTCTTACCATTTCCCCTGCCAAAGCACGGGCTGCCGCGGTAATTTTGCAGGCCTGGCGCATATTCGCAAGCTCTTGTCCATTTTTAATTGCTATCATTGTCCTACCCCTATCGACTTCAGGATATCGTACTGGGTATCCTCAATGGACTGATCGCCACACACTTTACGGAGAAGTCCCCGCTGGGCGTAGTAGCTTTTCAGCACCTCGGTGCTGGCGTGATAAACATCCAGCCGATGCTGCACCGTTTCCGGCACATCATCCTTCCGGATTTCTGTCTCACCGCCGCACAAATCGCAGATACCCTCAATCCGTGTAGGGTTGTTGACGATGTGATAAGTTGCACCGCACTGGGTACATACCCGCCGTCCGGATATCCGTTCGGTAATTTTCGCATCGTCCACTTCCAACGAAATCACATGGTCGATACTAATACCTGCTGTCTCCATTCCTTTAGCCTGGGACAGGGTGCGAGGCACCCCGTCCAGGATAAATCCTTTTTCACAGTCAGGCCGGGCGATCCGATTCTCAATGAGATGCATGATGATTTCATCAGAGATCAGGCTGCCCTCGTCCATAGATTTTCTGATTTGCTCACCGAGAGGTGTATGGTTTGCCATTGCCTCTCTAAGCATATTCCCGGTCGAAATCGAAGGAATCCCCAGTTTTTCAGATAAAAGTTCGCTCTGGGTTCCTTTGCCGGCGCCGGGTGCGCCTAACAGGATTAGCTTCATGGGTTACTGATGCCTCCGGATTAGTCCAGGAAACCCTTGTAATGCCGCATGAGCATCTGAGCCTCCAGCGCCTTCACTGTCTCAAGCGCAACACCCACCACAATGATGACGGAGGTGCCGCCAATTGCCAGATACTGGAATTCTTCCATCAGGTTGCCGGCAATCATAGGAAGACCAGCAACAACAGTCAGATACAGAGCACCGAAAACGATGATCTTGTTAATGACATTCTGGATAAACTCAGCAGTGGGCTTGCCGGGCCGGAAGCCGGGGATGAAGCCGCCGTTCTTCTTCAGGTTGTTGGAGATCTCCACAGGATCATACTGAATAGTGGAGTAGAACCAGCTGAAGAAGAAGATCATCAGCACATAGAACCCAAAATAGGGCCAGGAATTGGGGCTAAACAGATTTTTGTTTGCCCAACTCTCATTCCAGCCAGGAACAAATGCACAAATAGTGGCAGGGATAGCACAGATGGAGGAAGCAAAAATCACAGGCATAACACCGGACATTGCCACCTTCAGAGGCAGATTGGTGTTCTGACCGCCGTAGATCTTACGACCAACTACGCGCTTGGCGTACTGGATGGGGATCCGGCGCTCTGCATCGTTAATGAACACGATGAACACAACCAGCAAAATAGCAATCACTGCAATGATCAGTGCAACCCACCATGCAAAGTAACCGCTGTTAATCAGCATGTTAACTGTGCCGGGAAGGCTTGCAACAATGTTGGCAAACAGGATTACGGAAATACCGTTGCCGATGCCAAACTCAGTGATCTGCTCGCCCAACCACATAACCAGGCAGGCGCCTGCCGCAAAGGTCAGGATAATAACAAGTGCAGACCAGATATCATCCTGCAGCAGCACATTATAGTCGGACTGTCTGCTGATCATGGTGTAGTAAGCAAAGCCAAGCAACACACCCAGGCCCACCGTGGTGTAGCGGGTGATCCGCTCGATCTTCTTCTTACCAGCCTCACCTTCTTCCTTTGCCATGCGCTCAAGAGCGGGGATGGCAACGGTCAGAAGCTGAATAATAATGGATGCGTTGATATAGGGCTGAATGCCCAGTGCCAATACAGAAGCCTGAGAAAATGCAGAACCGGACATGGCATTATACAGACCCATAATGGTGTTGGACAATGTGCCTTCGAAGTAGTTTGCCATCTCGGCAATATCAACGAAGGGAACTGGGATCACATTCACAACTCTGTAAATCAGCAGCATAAGGATAGTGAACATGAGCTTCTTGCGCAGCTCGGGGATTTTCCAAGCATTTGCCAGTGTGCTAAACACTTACACCACCTCGGCCTTTCCGCCTGCCTGCTCGATTTTTTCCTTTGCAGACTCAGAGAAAGCCGCTGCCTTAATAGTTACTTTCTTGGTCAAGGTTCCGTTGGCCAGGACCTTCAGACCGTAGGGGCACTCGGAAATAATGCCCTTCTCAATCAGAGCAGCAGCGTCAACCACTGCGCCATCCTCGAAGCAGTTCAGAGCAGCCACGTTGATGGCAGTCAGGGGCTTTGCGAAGATGTTATTGAAGCCACGCTTGGGAACGCGGCGAACCAGAGGCATCTGGCCGCCTTCAAAGCCAACGCGG
The DNA here is from genome assembly GCA_045537615.1 of Faecousia sp. Lineage (GTDB taxonomy): Bacteria > Bacillota > Clostridia > Oscillospirales > Oscillospiraceae > Faecousia. Next base: position 28,485 of record JAZSPV010000001.1, read on the forward strand.
GTCTTACCGCCGGAGCGGGCATGCTGACCCTTGTGGCCACGGCCGCCGGTCTTACCGTTTCCGGTACCGACACCACGGCCCTTGCGCTTGCCCACAAATGTGGAGCCAGCGACAGGAGCAAGCTCGTGAAGTTTCATACTTGTCTCCTCCTTATTCTACTTCAGTGACCTTCAGCATGAAGCCAATCTTGGCGATCTTGCCGCGGGTCTGGGTGTTATCGGGCTGGATGGTGGTCTGGCCAATCTTGCGCAGGCCCAGAGAATGGGCAGTAGCAATGTGCTTCTCCAGACGACCGTTCAGGCTCTTAACAAGCTCAATTTTCAGGTTTGCCATGTTAATTGCCCTCCTTAGATGATTTCTTCCACGCTCTTACCGCGGATCGCAGCGATCTGCTCGGGGGAGCGCAGAGACTTCAGACCCTCCATAGTGGCCTTAACCACGTTCTGGGGGTTGTTGGAGCGCTGGCACTTAGCAACAATGTTGCGGATGCCGACAGCCTCCATAACAGCACGGACGGCGCCGCCGGCGATAACGCCGGTACCTTCGGGAGCGGGCTTCAGCATAACAGCACCAGCGCCGAAAACGCCGCTCACGTCATGGGGAATGGTTCCCTCGGGAGCCAAAGCAATCTTGACCATATTCTTCTTGGCATCTGCGATGCCCTTGATAATAGCCTCAGAAACTTCGGCAGCCTTGCCCAGGCCGTAGCCAACAGTACCCTTGCCGTCACCAACGACGACCAGAGCGGAGAACTTCATAACACGGCCGCCCTTAACGGTCTTGCTGACACGGTTCAGGTAAACGACCTTCTCAATGAGCTCGGGAGCTTCATTTCTAGGAGTCTTTTGGTAAGCCATTTCTTTTCCTCCTCCTTAGAACTTCAGACCGGCTTCGCGGGCGCCCTCAGCCAGAGCAGCAACGCGACCATGATAAATATAGCCGCCGCGGTCAAATACGACCTGCTCAATGCCCTTAGCCTTGGCACGCTCAGCCAGAACTGCGCCGACCTTCTTGGCAGCCTCGGCATTGCCGGTAGCGCCCTCAAAGTCCTTCTCCAGTGTGCTGGCGGCAACCAAAGTTACGCCGTTCACATCGTCAATGATCTGTGCGTAAATGTTCGCATTGCTGCGGAACACGTTCAGACGGGGACACTCGGGAGTGCCGGAGATCTTGCCACGAACGCGGACATGCCGCTTCAGGCGCATAGCGTTCTTGTCGATTTTTCTAACCATTTCGGCACACCTCCATTACTTCTTGCCACCGGCCTTACCAGCCTTGCGGCGGATAACTTCGGTGGAGTACTTGATGCCCTTGCCCTTGTAGGGTTCGGGGGGACGCTTACCGCGGACTTCTGCGGCAAACTGGCCAACGACCTGCTTGTCAATACCGCGGATGATAATCTGGTTGGGAGTAGGAACTTCAATGGTGATGCCGGGGATCTCGTCCATGAAAACCTCATGGGAGTAGCCCAGACGCATGACCAGCTGGTTGCCCTTCTTCTCGGCACGGTAACCGGTACCGTTGACTTCCAGGGTCTTGGAGTAGCCCTTATCAACACCCTCAACCATGTTGCTCAGCAACGTACGGGTCAGACCGTGCAGGCTCTTGTGCAGGTGCTCCTCATCGGGGCGCTCAACTGTCACAACATTGCCATCCAGCTTCAGGATCATGTCGGGATGGAAGGCGTAAGACAGGGTGCCCTTGGGGCCCTTAACAGTGACGTTGTTGCCTTCGGCAATCTCAACGCTCACACCTGCAGGAATTACTACAGGCTTCTTACCAATTCTAGACATTCTTGTTCCTCCTTACCACACGAAGGCCAGAACTTCGCCGCCGATATGCAGCTCACGGGCCTTCTTGTCGGTCATAACACCCTTGGAGGTGGAGACGATGGCGATGCCCAGGCCCTTCAGGACGTAGGGGATCTCGTCGGCACCTGCGTAAACGCGCAGACCGGGCTTGGAAACACGGCGCAGACCGGAAATGACCTGCTGCTTCTTAGCCTGATACTTCAGGGTGATGTGGATGATGCCCTGATTGCCGTTTTCAACAATGTTGAAAGCCTTGATGTAGCCCTCGTCCAGCAGGATCTGAGCAATGGCCTTCTTCAGGTTGGAAGCGGGGACATCAACAGTGTCGTGCTTTGCAGAGTTAGCATTCCGGATACGGGTCAGCATATCTGCTACGGGATCGGTGATTTGCATGTTAAAATCCTCCTTTTAGAAGTTACGGACTTGATCCGTTGGGATTCGGGGGTATCCGGGGAATGCGAGTAGGCCGTAGCCTACCCCATCTTCCCGGGACGAACCGAATCGTTTTCACATTATTACTCGACCGAGGTGCCGTTTGTGGCACCAGTCAAAGACAGCACATATTGGGGTGCTTATTACCAGCTAGCCTTGCGCACGCCGGGGATCTGACCCTTGTAGGCCAGCTCACGGAAGCAGATACGGCATACACCGTAGTCGCGCAGGTAAGCATGGGGTCTGCCGCAGATCTTGCAGCGGTTATAGCGGCGGCTGGAGAACTTGGAACCAGCCTGCTGCTTCAGGATCATAGACTTCTTAGCCATGTGTTAAATCCTCCTAAATCAAGCGTGGAAGGGAGCGCCAAGCTGGGTGAGCAGCTCTTTTGCTTCCTCGTCGGTGGTAGCTGTGGTGCAGATGCAGATGTTCATACCACGGATCTTATCCACCTTGTCGTACTCGATCTCAGGGAAGATCAGCTGTTCCTTCAAGCCCATGGCATAGTTGCCACGACCGTCGAAGGCGTTGGGGTTGATGCCACGGAAGTCGCGGACACGGGGCAGCGCAATGCTGAACAGACGGTCCAGGAACTCGTACATCTTGTCGCCACGCAGGGTGACCATTACACCAACAGTTTCGCCCTCACGGAGCTTGAAGTTTGCAACGGACTTGCGAGCCTTCCGGGTCACAGGCTTCTGGCCGGTGATGGTGGCGATGTCCTTGCAGATTGCCTCGATCTCCTTGGCGTTGTTCTTGCTCTCGCCGCAGCCCACGTTGACAATCACCTTGTCCAGCTTGGGGATCTGCATGACGCTCTTGTAGCCGAACTTTGCGTTCAGGGCAGGAGCGATCTCAGCGGTATATCTTTCTTTCAGACGATTAGCCATTGTGATTACTCCTTTCCTTAGATCTCGGCGCCGCACTTGCGGCAGATACGGGTCTTCTTGCCATCCTCGATCTTATGACCGACGCGGACACCCTTACCGCACTTGTCGCAGTACAGAGCAACCTTACAGGTACGGATGGGGGTCTCCTTCTTTACGATACCACCCTGCTCGCCCTGCTTACGGGGCTTGGTGTGGCAGGTAGCGACGTTGACCTTCTCCACGATGACCTTGTTCTCACTGGGCATGGCGACCAGCACCTTGCCCTTGACGCCCTTGTCCTTACCGGACAGAACGATCACGGTATCATTCTTTTTAATGTTCATATCTCGGTGCCTCCTTAGATGACCTCGGGAGCCAGGGACAGGATCTTCATGTAATCTCTGTC
>JAZSPV010000037.1:0-19217 GCA_045537615.1 Faecousia sp.
AAGGGGACGGTTCTGTTGTCCCCTTCCATATCCTTTCCCATCGTAAGTATAGTTTACACTATCCTCGTTGCCATAGTCAAGTGATGAAAGGTAATGATTCCGGTCATTTGTATAGCTGTAGGTGGCTAAGGTCCGGTCTCCTATGCTGACACCGGTACGCAAACCGAAGTTCCCATGGGTCTGAAGAACTTTATTAAGACCAAGCGAGCTGAATGTGCACAGATATCCGCAATTCCCCACCCTGCTTAATTTGATAAGTACAACAACCTATAAAAATAGTGTCCGAATATCTAAAGGTCTTCGGACACTGTTTTATAGGCAGAATAACCGGAGCTTGGCATTATGCAGCCAAGCTCCGGTTTATCCTATATCAATTGTTGTTCGTTGATAATGAGTTTAAATTGCAGGCCCAATTTCTCCGCTGCTTTTCGGCACAACAGCATGCGTCCCATAAAGATCTCAAAGTAATCCATAACAGAGCCATACTGTGTATCTATGGTCAGTTTCAATTTAACCAGTGTTTTATCTTCATTGATTTTAAGTTGGGACTTTTTTACTGAGTAATTCACTCTGTCGTGGATATCAAAGGACGCGATATCGCTGTTACGCACACGGCTTCTGCGCACATCAGACTTATCTGCAAGGATCAGCGCTGCAGCTACCGGGTTTACGGGGACACCGGTACCCTCATCGTGATTGCCAATTGCTGTTACAATCGTTGCAATCTCACTTGGTTCACAACCCATATCATTCAGGATACTCCATGCCATTGCGGCACCGGACTGGGAGTGATCTCTGCGATTAACGAGGTTTCCGATATCATGGAGGTAGCCGGCAATTTTTGCAAGCTCTACAGTCCTTTCGTCAAATCCCATTGTTTCCAATATATATCCGGCCGTCTGTGCTACGTGCATAACATGGGCAAAGCTGTGCTCCGTATAGCCCAACGCGCCTAGGGATTCATCTGCATGTGTGATATATGTTCTGATTGCTTCACTTTTTGTCACCTGTTCATAAGTAAGCATAGGCCCACCTCCCAATAGAATTATAACATGAAAACCCCAAATCAAAAAGCATTTTTTGAAAATTTCATAAAGATTATGCAATCTGTGTATATAAACGAGGCATAATAGAATCAAAGGAGGGTTCCATATGTGTACCGCCATCAGTTATTTAACGAAAGATCACTATTTTGGACGCAATCTGGATCTGGAGTATTCTTATCAGGAAACCGTAACGATCACCCCTAGGCACTACCCCTTTGTTTTTCGGATGGTACCGACCATGTCCGTCCATTATGCCATGATCGGCATGGCCACCGTTTCTGAAAACTATCCACTATATTATGAAGCCACCAACGAACACGGATTGAGTATGGCAGGTCTGAATTTCCCGGGAAATGCAGTCTATGCCGAGCCAGCTTCTAGTAAGGACAACATATCCCCATTCGAATTCATTCCATGGATATTGGGGCAATGCAGGACTGTCATTCAGGCCAGTAAAATGATAGAATCTATCAATTTGGTAAATATCCCATTTAATGATAAATATCCCCTCTCCCCTCTTCATTGGATGATTTCTGATGCTAAAGAATCAATTGTAGTTGAACCGTTGTCAGACGGTCTTAAGGTATATAATAACCCGGTAGGTGTGCTGACAAATAACCCTCCGTTCGACTTTCATATGTACAACTTAAGCAACTATCTGAACCTAACCCACGAAGAACCCGTAAACAGGTTCACGCATAAATTGGATATTGAACCATACAGCCGTGGAATGGGCAGCATTGGTCTACCGGGAGATTTGTCCTCTGCATCCAGGTTTATAAAAGCTGCATTTACAAAACTAAACTCTGTGTCCGGTGACAGCGAAACATCCTCTGTCAGTCAATTTTTTCACATACTGGGTTCCGTTGCGCAGCAAAGAGGCTGTGTAAAAGTAAACGGTGAATTTGAAAAAACAGTATATTCCAGCTGCTGCAACACCAACAAAGGCATATATTATTACACCACCTATGAAAACAGTCAGATAACAGCGATCCGTCTTTTTGCAGAGAATTTGGACAGCCAGTATATCCGTACTTTTCCCCTGATATGCGACCAACAAATCCGGTATGAAAACTAAAATAACAACCTCCATTCGACGCTATTGGATGGAGGTTCCATTTATAAAAAACACCACTCAGCAAAGCTGAGTGGTGAAAGACAATAGAAAGGACTAGACCACGGAAATTTGATACATCTTCATCCAACTGTTGATCTGTAGCATATAAGCTATGGTTTGCGGCACCTTCATAAGCTGCCCATACCAGGGCCAGGTATATTCCGCGTTTAACAGACGTTCCAATGCACTTCTGTCAATAATCTGAAAGATTGGCGCATCTTTATCGTTCAGTAATGCTACCAGCCTGCTGCTTACCAATTCCATATAATGCGGGTCATGGGTTTTAGGGTACGGGCTCTTTTTCCGGTACAATACATCTTCCGGCAAATACTCTGCCATTGCGTAGCGCAAAAGTCCCTTTTCCCTGCCCTGATAATCTTTAAATTCCCAGGGAACTGTATATAAATATTCTGCAATTCTATAGTCGCAGAAAGGCACTCTGACCTCAAGACCGTGGTACATACTCATTCTGTCTTTGCGATCAAGCAGCGTTTGCATAAACCAACGCTGGTTTAGGTTCACCATTTGCTTCATTCTACGCTCCTGGTTGGATGTACCCGGTAAAATATCACAACGATTGATGGTATCGCGGTAGGCGTCATTCACATAGGCAACCGCATCCGCTTCTTTTCTGAATGCCGGATGGATAAAACTTACTCTTTCCATAGTGTTTTGCGCCCACGGAAATCCATCATGGGCTCGGATCTCCGGGTCGCGGTACCACGGGTAACCACCAAATATTTCATCAGCACATTCCCCTGACAGTGCAACCTTTACGTGCTTTCGTATCTCGCCGCAGAATAACAGCAGGGAAAAATCAACATCGGCCATACCCGGCAAGTCTCTTGCCTCCGTAGCCTTATCAAGTGCTGTAACCAAGTCTTCCGGTTTTAATATAGACCAGTGATGATCGGTCTGAAGGTAGTTTTCCATGATCCGAATATATTCGCTGTCAGAATTGGGTTGGAATTTTCCCGGTATAAAATACCTTTCATTATCTTTATAATCAACCGAAAACGTAGTAAGTTGTGAACCACGACTCTTCAATTCCTGGGCGCATACAGAGGATATCAAACTGGAATCGAGCCCCCCGGATAAAAACGTACCAATGGGCACATCCGATACCATTTGCCTTTTAATTGAATCCGTCACAAGGTAACGCACTTTTTCGGCTGTCTCCTCAAAAGTATCGGTATGTTCCTGATCTATCAGCCTCCAATAACGCTTCCAGTTCCACCTACCACAGTAAAAAAATCCGAAGCATCCCGGTTCAAGCTCATAAATACCTTTCAATACACCGCTGCCAGGAACCCTCCCAGGCCCAAACATAACGATCTGCGTTATTCCCTGCTCATCAAGCTCCGGTTTTACAAGCGGATGTGCAAGCAGCGTCTTTATTTCCGACGCAAATAGAATTCCGTTATTTTTTAACGTATAGAAAAGTGGCTTTACGCCCATACGATCCCTTGCAATAAATAGTTTCTTTCTCTTATGTTCCCAAACACTAAACGCAAAAATTCCATTAAATTTTTGCAGGCAGTCTTCTGACCATTGAGCATAGGCATGCAGGACGACCTCCGTATCGGAGTGTCCAACAAACACATGTCCTAGTTTGATCAATATAGAACGGATCTCCTGTGTGTTGTAAAGCTCTCCATTATACACTATTGTGTAACACTCATTTCCCCAGCACAATTGCATGGGTTGCTGCCCGCCTTCCGGGTCAATCACAGCTAATCGGCAATGCAGCAAAGTGCACTCTTTATCTTTGAAATGGCCGCAATCATCCGGACCTCTTCTGCTCATGGTTTGCAGCATTTCATCCCTTACTACCTCGTTGATCTGAAGAGCAACGGCGCCGGCTATTCCACACATGCGTCTTCCCCCTTTCTATCAATCCATTTTATGCCGCAAAAAAAATATTGTGCATTAAAAAAATGAAATGTGGCATACTGATTAAGGGTGAAAATAATGAAAAACAGTAAAGATGTATTGGGTTCTGTATTAAAAACTGCACAAATGGGACAAACAGGCGTGCGTTCTGTAATCCCTTATGCAACACAAGAATCGTTTAAACAGGCGCTTCGCTCTCAAAGAGACGAATACGATGAAATTGAGCGACAGGCCTACAATATAGCCGAAACCAGAGGCTGGGAGCTGAAAGAGCTGGAACCGATTGCAAAAGCAATGTCAAAGCTTTGTGCCCATGGTTCTCTGGCTATTCGTCCAAGTGATTCCAAAATAGCAGCCATGATGATTAACGGCAATACAAAGGGCATAATAAAGGGACTAAAAAACATTAATCACTATAATCAGGATGATCCCACGATCAAATCCCTGTCCAAGAGACTGCTGGAGTGTGAGGAATCCAACATTAAGCAAATGCAGGGATATGTATAATATCCCTGCACAATTTCTTTCAGAAAAACATAGGATATTCTGATACCTTGAAAGGAGGAGATCCGCTTGAGTGCAACCGGATACATACAGGTTCATGCTTATACAAGCAACTCTCAGATACCGCTGCAAGATGTTGCGGTAACAGTCACAGATGCAAGCGGCGCCGCAATTGCCATGCGGCTGACAAACAGAAGTGGCTTGCTAGACAAAAAAATCGACATCGTTGTACCGGACCTTTCTGCAAGCCAAACACCAAATACTGGTATACGCCCTTATACCACTGTAAATCTATATGCAAAGCTGGAAGATTACGAGGAAATTCATATAGAAAATCTTCAGGTTTTTGCAGACACAATCACACTACAGAACCTCGAAATGATACCTCTGTCAGAATTACCGGAATATTGGATAAAGTCAGAAACCTTTAACACCCCACCGCAAAATTTATAGGGAGGAAATTGACATGCCTCCAGTAACACCATATGTACCCCAGCAGATCACTGTACATCTCGGTGCCCCTTCCTCGAATGCAACCAATGTGACAGTAAGTTTTCCTGATTATGTTAAAAATGTTGCTTCCAGTGAGATCTATCCGACTTGGGATGAAAGCGCCATACGGGCCAATATACTTGCCATTGTTTCCTTTGCACTGAATCGTGTATACACAGAATTTTATCGGAGTCGTGGTTATGACTTTGAAATCACAAACTCAACAGCATTTGATCAGGCATTTGTCAATGGTAGAAGCTATTTTGAAAATATTTCCCGTATCGTGGATGAGCTCTTTAATGATTATCTGCGCAGACCCGGCTTCGTAGAACCATTGGCAGCAAAATTTTGCAACGGAACTACCGTGACCTGCGAGGGCCTCAGCCAATGGGGCAGCCAAAACCTTGCGCAACAGGGCTATAATTCAGAGCAGATATTGAGAAGTTATTACGGAAACATCGAAACTGTTTTCAATGCACCAATCAGGGGCATTACTTCCTCTTATCCTGGAACGCCTGTTAGACGTGGCAGTACAGGCCCCAATGTTGTGGTGATCCAAACAGCACTCAACCGTATTTCTCAGAATTACCCTGCCATCCCCAAAATCCCAGCGGTTGATGGAATTTTCGGAAGCAGAACAGAGGCCGCTGTTATCGCATTTCAGCAGATTTTTGGTTTAACGCCGGATGGTATCGTAGGCCCAGGAACATGGTACGAAATCATCAGATTGTACACAGGCGTCACCCGGTTATCTGAGCTGCGAAGCCTTGGCCAGCAGTTTTATGCAATCAATTGGTCGCCACCAAACGGTTTGGAGGTTGGTGATACAGGAGAAAAAGTTCGGCTGCTTCAATATATGCTTTCGGTACTCTCTACACACATTCCATCCATTCCACCGCTATCCATCGATGGGATTTACGGACCGGCAACACGCTCTGCGGTTCTTGCTGCCCAAAGGCGCTTCGGTCTGCCGGAAACAGGAACTGTTGGCGCACAGACATGGGATGAAATTTATGACCAATATGCCGGCATCGAAAATGCAACGCTTCGTAGTGGAGAGACCTTCCCTGGGCAAAATATCAACAGAAACGGCACTTCAGGAAATTCCCAAATTAACTACGCCAGAACAACAACTATGCCCCAGTTCCCGGGAAGAGATTTAAGTTCAGGTTCACAAGATCCAGTCGTACAGGAGGTGGTACGTTGAAACCGAGAGAATCCTTTGTTGAGCAGCCTGTCAGAAGTCTGCAAACCATGCTCCGCGTTCTTGCAGAGGATGATTACCGTCTTCCAACAGTGGTCCCAGATGGAATATACGGTCCTACAACTATGAATGCCGTCTCCGCATTCCAGCGAATAAACAGCATCCCTGTGACCGGTATCACCGACCAAAAAACATGGGAGCTAATCGTTGAAAAGTATGAGCCTGCCCTCATTCGTGTTGGAAAAGCCCAGCCGATTGAGATTATACTGGATCCAGGACAGGTATTCCGTTACGGAGACAGCAGTCCGTACATCTATCTGCTGCAAAGTATGCTGACACAGCTTTCTCAGGATCATCCCACAATTGTTCGGCCGGAACACTCAGGCGTTATGGACGAAACTACAACCCAGTCGCTTTCCGGTTTTCAACGGCTTGCTGATTTGCCGGTAACCGGTGAATTTGATAAAATCACATGGAAACATTTGGTACATCAATTTTCTTTAAATGCGCATCATAATACAGTCAAAAGCCGTATGAAAGAGGAATCATATTGAATTTTTTGTAAAAAAATTAGTAAAGACTTGATTCGTGTCGAAAAAAAGCCTATAATGAATTAAAAGTATGGTGTGCAAGACCGGAGGGTTAGCATTTTGATAAAAGATTGGAAAAAAGATATATTGACAATTCCGAATCTTCTGAGCCTATTCAGACTCATTCTGATTCCGGTGTATATTACTATTTTCTTAAATGCCAATGGAGATTCTGCGCATTATTATATCGCCGCCGGCATTTTGGCTGTTTCCTGTCTTACCGATCTGATCGACGGAAAAATTGCACGCCATTTTAACATGATTTCCAATCTTGGAAAAATATTGGATCCTGTAGCGGACAAGGCAACACAATTTTCATTAATTATTTGCTTAGTGATTGAAAAGCCGGTTCTATGGATTTTGGCTATCTTGTTTATAGTGAAGGAGAGCTTTCAAATTATTGCCGGCGGTATTGCCTTGAAAAAGGGCAGAATGCTAAAAGGGGCACTTATTTCCGGCAAGATCTGTACAACAGTACTTTTTATCAGTTTAATCTTAATGGTAATGTTGTTCCCCAGCCTGAGCGATAAAAACATTCATGTTCTTGTAATTATCGATGCTATATGCATGCTTGTGGCCTTTACCGAGTATCTCTTTACCTATCTTAAGCGGGAAAACAAATTTCAGTACCTCAATGAATCAGAAAATAACCCATAATCTCCAACGCCGGGGCCCAGATTGCCCCGGCGCTCTATTTTTATAATTGATTCTTTATACCCTTTATGCTAAAATACAAAAAATTACATTAAACCATTCATTAGGAGGATCTTATTTATGGACTATAGCAAACTGCAAAATGGCAGTGATATCCGCGGTGTTGCTCTGGAGGGCATCGAGGGACAGCATGTAAATCTCACCGAGCAGGCATGCCGGGATATTGGTAGAGGCTTTGCTGTTTGGCTCCTTAACAAAACCGGAAAAACCAATCTGCGGGTGTCTGTAGGTCGGGATTCACGACTGTCCGGCGAAACCCTATCTAATTGGATCTGTGATGCTATGGTGCAACAGGGATTGCAGGTTACAAACTTCGGCATGGCCAGCACCCCCGCAATGTTCATGTCCACCGTCACGGAAGGATACCGGTTTGACGGTTCTGTTATGATCACAGCAAGCCACCTCCCTTACAACAGAAACGGTTTTAAATTTTTCACAGCAGAAGGTGGTTTGGAGAAAGGCGATATCAAGCAGATACTTACCGTTGCCGCAAGTGACGAGGCAACCGGACTGAACCCCGGAACATTGGAATGCGGCACTTTTATGGATACCTACGCAGAAATCCTCGCCAATAAAATCCGCACCGAAACCGGTATGCAAAGCCCTCTGGAAGGCTTCCGGGTTGTTGTTGACGCAGGCAACGGTGCCGGTGGATTTTATGCTGACAAGGTCCTGAAGGTCCTTGGTGCTAACACCGACGGCAGTCGCTATTTGGATCCCGACGGCAGCTTCCCCAACCATATTCCCAACCCCGAAGACAAAGAAGCGATGAAAAGCATTACTGAGGCTGTAAAGGAAGCAAAAGCAGATCTTGGTATCATTTTTGATACCGATGTAGACCGCGCTGGAGCAGTACTTTCAGATGGAAGCGAACTGAACCGTAACCGCATCATCGCAATGCTGGCTGCAATCCTTCTGAGGGAACATCCCGGTACTACTATCGTTACTGATTCCATAACATCCACAGGCCTTGCTAAATTTATCGAAGAAAAAGGCGGCGTTCATCACAGATTTAAGCGGGGTTACCGCAATGTGATTAACGAATCTATTCGTTTAAACTCCCTTGGCCAAGACAGCCAGCTGGCCATCGAAACCTCCGGTCATGGTGCATTTAAAGAGAATTATTTCCTGGACGATGGCGCTTACATTGTTACAAAACTGTTGATTGAGCTTGCACGCAGCAAAAAAGAAGGCTATACCCTGTCCTTCCTCATAGATTCTCTTGAGGAGCCTGCGGAAAGCATTGAATTCCGTATGAATATTCTGGAAGAAGATTTTAAGTCCTACGGCCAGCGTGTCATCGACGCATTAAACATATACGCAGCCAATCAGCCCGGTTGGTCCTTGGCACCCAACAATTACGAGGGCGTACGTGTTAACCTGGACGAGGCACATGGCAACGGTTGGTTCCTGCTTCGACTTTCCCTTCACGATCCCCTACTGCCCTTGAATATCGAAAGCAACAGCATCGGCGGTGCTAAAAAAATCGCAAAAGAACTGGCTGCTTTCCTCTCTGGCTATGAGAAGCTGGACGCCTCCAACCTCCTGATCTACGCAAAATAAAAATCAAGCCCACACTGATACGTGTGGGCTTGATTTCTACATTTGAAATATGATAAAACCAACAACATCCTATTCGTTTCAATAATTCCCATGATAACAGAAGCAACGGCGGTAAATAGAGTCAATTTTATAAAAAGGTTATAATAAAGAAAGTCACTTTTGCCATTCAGACAAAAGTGACTTTCTTGCGAAAGAGTAACCAAACGGAGTAAAATCGAGGTAAAAGTAAGCAAAAGTAGTATGATTATCCGTTGTTTGTAAGTTGCTTTTTGCACCAAGCAAATAACGTTTCGGACATTTTGCTAAAATCAACTTTACCACCGTTTTTAAGATATACAAAAGTATCTGCGATCACCTTGTCGTTTGATGATACCAAAAATTGCAGCTCTTTTTGTTGTTTGATGTAGTTTCCGGTTTGTTTGAATACAATCGCCTGTATAACAAAAGAAGCGGATTTATACAATCCACGCAAAATTACTTCGCTTTTTTCATGGAGCATATTGTGCACACAGCCGTGATATATGTTGCACACACCAATTTTAATCGCTCGGTTAACAGCGCCTCCATCAACCAATGATAACACTTCATCAAGGCTGCCTTTGATTGGCGTAGTGTCATAACAAAATTGAAACAGATCAGAGGGTTCCCAATGCAAAAGCTCGTTTTTGCCTGAGAGAAAACCGCAAACCAATTCTCTGTGAGTGAGTGTATCCAACATTGCATTGTATGTTTCGATGTCCGTAGCAGACAATTCATCCAGAATTACAACAACATCAATATCGCTTGTTTCTGTCGCTTCCCCTCGGCCGTAGCTGCCTTGCAAACCAACAAACCAAACGCGATCAACAAAGACTTCACGCAGCTTGCCTTGAAAGGAATTTAGCCAATTTGTTATATCTATCACTTGCTGTTCTCCTTTGCAGTGTTGATGGAAGCAATCAATATACGACGGATTGTACCGCATTGATTATAAAGGTCAACTGCCGTTTCTCTATTCAGAATATCGGATTTCACAAACAACTCCAACCAATATTCAGTCTCATAGCATTCTTTTAAGGCGATTTGAAACTTTGCGATAAAATCGGGTTTTCCATGGGCATAGTTTGCTTCGTGAATATTTGCACCGATGGAGGTGGAGGAACGCTCTAACTGATTGACAAGAGAATAGTGACCTTTAATGGTTTCGCAGAGTTTGATAATTTTAACTGCAAAATCAGTTGAAAGTTCCCGAAGTTTTGATTCAGCCATGTTAACACCGCCTTTCTTGCTTAAATTATATCATAATCGTTAGAAAAGTTAAAGTGAAATATCCTTCGGATGTGAAATAATGACCTGCGGTCATTGTGAAATATTCGGCATTCCACCGAATGTGAAATGAAATAAATCCACCCACACCCGCAGGTATTTCACATTGCGAAGCAATATTTCACGCACGAAGTGTATTTCACAAATCCCGTTAGGGATTTATTTCGTTGAAAAGAACCCACACTTGTCGTAGACAAATGTGGGTTCTTTTCTGGCGGAGAAGGAGGGATTTGAACCCTCGATACCCTTTTGGGGTATACACGATTTCCAATCGTGCGCGCTCGGCCAGCTACGCGACTTCTCCATACGCGCTACAATCAGCTTGCTTATATTACTGCATTTACCTCCATTTGTCAAGACCTTATTCACAAAAAAACAATTACAGGTCACCAGCTTGGTAATTTTGCGGTTGACATCAGAACGAAAACCCGATATAATACTATGGCTCACAAAGTAATGCTACTGTGGCTCAGTCGGTAGAGCAGCTGATTCGTAATCAGCAGGTCGCCGGTTCAAGTCCGGCCAGTAGCTCCAAAAAGCCCACGGGCTTTGCGGGTGGGCTTTTTATTAAGTTTTGTCCATTTCGTCAGTCATTTCATTAGCGGCTGTGATCAAAACCTCGGCACAGTTGCTGGCGAAGGGAGACGCAGAACGTTCATAACCTGCCTCTGCAAAAGCGGCAGCATCCGGGAAGTATCCTTCACCACCATTTGTAATGGCCGTTACAATGGTCATGTCCATTTTGCTATGTTCCTTAACTGCTCTACCAATCTGTGTAAAGGGCTCACCAGGGAAGCCTACAAAGGCAATATTACCGATCTGAAGCGCGTGCAGTCTCAAATTGAAGAACTCAGGACGTTTTAGATTTGCAACAATCCGAAAGGCTTCCGGTACATTCAACTTATATTCTCTTAGTTCAGGTGAATTAGGACCCTTCTTATGGTAAATCTCACACATTTCCTCAGCAATGGGCACATCTGCGGGATCGTAAGCATTCTTACCTATTTTGACGTCCTTGGTGAAGAATTTAATCTTATCTGCAGCAACATCCTTAGCGTTGTCATAGATTTTTAGCACCTCTCCTGCAATGATACGACCCATTCTCTTGGCAAATTCCACACCACCCATACGTGTACCCTTGGGCAAAAATGCATTGTAGTGGTTCGAATCACCCTCAGCACCCAGAAGTACCATGGTTTCCACTTCTCCACCGAAAGCACCATTCAAATTTGCAACAAGATAGCCGGGCCAGTCAGCGCAATACTTCGTACCGCCAATAACATCTGCATGGGTTCCAAAATTAACCATAAGGATATCCTTTACATCTTCACGGATAACACGAACCAACTGTACTGAGTTGTCCTGCTCTCCAGCAAAAGAGGCAATATCCGGATTGCCAATCCCGGGATTTGTTCTGCAGGTGCCATCTTTCATACGATAACGACGAATAAATCCAACGCCCGGTGCCTCGCCCTTAGCAATTTTCAATGAGCAAGGCTTCAAATCCTCAAAGGCAAACTGAGCACAATCAGAAAATTGTTGGAATAACCGAAACAGGAAAATATCATTATCATCCATGTCTTCTGTTCCGGGCACAATAATACGATAAGAGGTATGTGAATGAATGCAGTTAATATAGACTGCATCCTGCGGAACACCGCAACGCTGTGAAACATTCTCCTTAATAATATTAAAGGCGTTCGCTGTTATATTGAGTGTTTCAACAGAAAAGATAATTGCTTTATCTTCACCGCAAGCAAAAGCCGTAGCGCGAATATGCAAATCAGTCAGGAAACCAGTAGAATAACGATTTTGATAATAACCCGGCATAAACAGACCCATTGGTGGTTCTACCTTCATACAATGGAAACCTGCCATCATCAAATTATTTTCACTCATAATAAATCTCCTTTCTTGAAGCACAAGATGATAAATCTATATGGTAATTATAACAAAATATCTTACCATTTTCAACTACTAAACGAATTATTCATACAGGATTTTTGCATTCAGGCATCCTTATTTACTTGCTCGTAAAAGAAAGTCAAAGCCGCTTCGGTAGCCTGAATACGCACTTCTTCACGGTCGCCATCAAAATGAAATTTTCGAAAAATTGTAATATCTGCATCAGAATAGCCCACATAGACTGTTCCCACAGGATTACCATATTCATCACCGCCGGGACCGGCAAGGCCCGTTACTGAAATTGCAAAGTCTGTACAAAGCCTATTTCTGACACCTCTGGCCATTTCACAAGCTACCGGACCGGATACTGCCCCTTCCCTGCTCAGTAATTCTTCAGATACCCCTAACAGACGATTTTTGATTTCATTTGTATAACAGATGATGCCGCCTTTATATACGTTGGAGCTACCCGGAACGGCTGTTAAGGCCGCCCCAATCATGCCCCCTGTACAACTTTCGGCTATGGAAAGCGTTTTGCCATCCAGTGCGGATATAATCTTACAGCAAAGGTTCATCATTGTACTTCACCGCGATCTTTTCAACACTATGCAGCGCCTCACATATCAATGCTTCCCTGTCAAGTTTCCGTTCTGCATGCATAACCTGTCCAAGCGTAGGCTTAGTCTTGGGGTGCTTGGGTGTAAAGACAGTGCAGCAGTCCTCATAAGGAAGAATTGAGGTTTCCAGTGTGCCGATCTTTCGTGCAACAGTAATGATCTCCTCTTTATCCATACCCACCAATGGCATGAAGATGGGGATATCCACAACAGCCCCTGTAACTGTCATTGCCTGCATAGTCTGACTTGCTACCTGCCCAAGATTTTCACCGGTAATCAGCGCACCACAGCCGTCATCTTTAGCCAGTCTTTGGGCAATCTCCATCATGAACCTGCGCATAATCAGTGTAAAATACTCTTCAGGGCAATTATCACGTATTGCCTCCTGAATTTGTGTAAAGCTGACCACGTTCACTGTCATTCTGCCACAGTACTTTGTAACCAGTCGTGCAAGCTCCAAGACCTTATCCTTTGCAAGCTGAGACGTGTAAGGATAAGAAAAGAAGTGTACCGCTTCGATCTCCACACCGCGTTTTGCAAGCATATACGCCGCCACAGGAGAATCGATACCTCCGGAAAGCAAACACATTGCTCTGCCACCTACACCCGTAGGAAGGCCACCTGCGCCCGGAACCGCAGGTCCGTGAACATAAGCCGCAAGATCGCGAACCTCTACATAGACCGTGTATTCCGGGTTATGGACATCCACGCGGCAGGAAGGGTGCGCTTCAGCCAATCTGCCGCCGATTTCCTGGGAAATACCGATAGAGGTCAAGGGGAACGCCTTATCAGAGCGTTTTGATTCCACCTTAAAAGACGCTGCACATTCCAGTTCATCGCCCAGATATTCTTCAACAGTTTGATAGATGCTGTCCAAATCTTTTTCGCATGCACGGCTGCGGCAAAGGCTCACAAGGCCAAAAATACAGCGGCAGGCCTCCCATGCACCATCGACATCCGCCTCAACATCCAAGGGCTCTACATACACAGTTGACTGCATGATATAGACATCGAAATTGCCGTAGGGCTTCATGCGTCTGCGAACATTCTGCCGCAGTTTATCCTCAAACTGTCGCTTATTAGCACCCTTAAGCACAATTTCACCAAGTTTTAAAAGAAAGATCTCCTTCAAAACAACACCTCCTTACAGATTCACAGTTCTATATTGTATGGCTTCGGCAATGTGATCGGAAGTAATTTCATTACTGCCGGCCAAATCCGCAATAGTACGCGCCACTTTCAGAATACGGTCATAGCTTCTGGCCGTCAAGCCAAACACATCAAAGGCCTGTCTCATCAATTCCGCCGACTGTGCATCCAGTGAGCAATACTTACGCAGTTCATCCGGTCCCATACTGGAATTGGAAATGCCACTAATACTGCCGTAGCGAAGATTTTGGATCCTGCGTGCTGCGTCCACACGCTTCTTAATATCCACGGAAGCCTCTGCCTCTTCCCTTTTACGAAGTTCCTCAAAAGGAACAGCAGGAACCTCTACAATAATGTCGATTCTATCCATAAGAGGCCCTGAGATTCTGCTCCTGTAGTTCAGCACCGACTGCTCAGTACAGGTGCAGCGTCCGGAGACGTCTCCGTACCAACCGCATTTACAAGGGTTCATAGCGCAAACCAGCATAAATTCAGATTGATAAGTATAGGTTCCGGAAACCCGGGAAATCGTCACATGACCATCTTCCATAGGCTGACGCAGCATATCCAATGTATCCCTTTTAAATTCCGGAAGCTCGTCTAAGAACAGCACACCCTTGTGCGCCATGGATATCTCACCCGGCTTTGGGTTGGTCCCACCGCCAGTCAGACCAATGCTGGAAACTGTATGGTGAGGTGACCGAAAGGGTCTTTGTGTAATCAGTGGGGAATCCGGCGCAAGCATTCCCAACACAGAATAAATTTGCGTTACTTGCAGGGATTCTTCCCAGGTCATATCCGGTAAAATGGACGGTAGTCGCTTACTAAGCATACTCTTACCGGAGCCAGGAGGGCCAATCAGCAAAATGTTGTGGCTTCCGGCCGCAGCAATCTCCATTGCACGTTTTACATGTTCTTGGCCCAATACATCCTTAAAATCATAGTGCTCTGCATCTCTGTGTTCAGGCACCCAAATTGGTTCTTCTTCAATACTTGTTTCACCATTTAGAGCTGCAGCCAACGATGCCACCGTCTTAACCGGCATGATTGCCGGGCCTCTTGCCAACGTTGCCTCAGCTGCATTTTGTTCCGGAACATAGAGTGTCTCAACACCGGCACGCTTCGCAGCAATTGCCATCGGTAAAACACCGGTGACAGGACGAATCTCACCGTCAAGGCTTACCTCGCCAAGAAATGCCGCACTGGATGGTGGCCGCTTGATGGCACCACAAGCGCACATAATGCTCAACAGGATAGGAAGATCATAGTGTGTTCCGGCCTTTTTTTGACTTGCTGGTGCCAGATTCACCGTAATTCTTCCCGTGGGAAAACGCAAGCCACTGGTTTTCACCGCTGCGCGTACACGTTCCCGCGCTTCTTTCACCGCCGTATCAGGAAGACCAACGACATCAAATACAGGCAATCCGTTCGTGATATAACATTCAACACGCACAAGGCTTCCGCGAATTCCGTTAATGCCAAGTGTTTTTACACTGCAGATCATCGTCTCAACTCCTTTTAAACACTACCATAATACCCTATTACTTCCAAAAACACAATTCTTTTTTCTATACCGTATCAATATTTTTGTAACACACAACAACAGTCAGTCGAATTTCGTAAACTAATTTGTTTTTTTCGCAGAAGCAGGCAGATAAATGCTTTACAAACTCACCCTTTGGTGCTATTATTATTGGGTAAAAAATGAATACTTTAGGAGGTATTTAAGTTTTGGCTAGAAAATTCAAAACAATGGACGGCAACACTGCTGCTGCCCACGTCAGCTATGCCTTTACTGAGGTTGCTGGCATTTATCCCATCACACCGTCCAGCCCCATGGCCGACTATGTTGATCAGTGGTCTGCTGCCGGACGTAAGAACATTTTTGGCGACACTGTAAAGGCCGGCGAGATGCAGTCTGAGGCGGGTGCTGCCGGTACTGTTCACGGCTCCTTGGCCGCCGGTGCCCTGACCACCACCTATACTGCATCCCAGGGTCTGTTGCTGATGATCCCCAATATGTACAAGATCGCCGGCGAACTGCTGCCCAGCGTATTCCACGTTTCCGCACGTACCGTTGCAACTCAGGCCCTGAACATCTTCGGTGATCATTCCGACGTGTATGCCTGCCGTCAGACTGGTTTTGCAATGCTCTGCGAGACCAACGTTCAGGAGGTTATGGATCTGGGTGCAGTTGCACACCTGGCATCTATCGAAGGTCGCGTTCCCTTTATTAACTTCTTTGACGGCTTCCGTACTTCCCACGAGATCCAGAAGGTCGCTATTTGGGACTACGAAGATCTGAAGGAAATGACTAACATGGAGGCTGTTGATGCCTTCCGTAAGCATTCTCTGAATCCCGAGCGTCCTGCAATGCGTGGCTCCCACGAAAATGATGACATTTTCTTCCAGCACCGCGAGGCCTGCAACAAGTACTATACAGAACTGCCTGCAGTTGTTGAGAAGTACATGGCCAAGGTTAACGAAAAGCTGGGCACTGACTATCAGCTGTTCAACTATTACGGCGCTGCCGATGCTGACCGCGTTATCGTTGCAATGGGTTCTATCAACGATGTTATTGAGGAAGTCATTGATTACCTGAATGCACATGGTGAGAAAGTCGGTCTTGTCAAGGTCCGTCTGTTCCGTCCTTTCTGTGCTGATAAGCTGCTGGCTGCAATCCCTGCAACCGCTAAGAAAATCGCAGTTCTGGACCGCACCAAGGAGCCCGGCTCCCAGGGTGAGCCTCTGTATCAGGATGTTGTCATGGCTCTGGCTAAGGCCGGCATGAACGATGTAACTGTCATCGGTGGCCGTTACGGTCTGGGTTCTAAGGATACCCACCCCGCTTCTGTCTTTGCTGTATATGAAGAGCTGGCTAAGGACGCTCCCAAGCATGAGTTCACTGTCGGTATCGTTGATGACCTGACTAACCTGTCTCTGACCGAGACCGTCTCCCCCAACACCGCTGCAGCAGGCACCATTGAGTGCAAGTTCTGGGGCCTGGGTGGCGATGGCACTGTTGGTGCTAACAAGAACTCCATCAAGATCATCGGTGACCATACCGGCAAGTATGTTCAGGCTTACTTCCAGTATGACTCCAAGAAGACCGGTGGTGTTACCGTTTCCCACCTGCGCTTCGGTGACAAGCCCATCAAGTCCCCCTACTATATCAACAAGGCTGACTTCGTTGCTTGCCACAATCCTTCCTATATCACTAAGGGCTTCAAGATCGTTCAGGACGTCAAGCCCGGCGGTGTTTTCCTGATCAACTGCCAGTGGAACCTGGAAGAGTTGGAGCATCATCTGGATGCCGCTTCCAAGCGCTATATTGCTGAAAACAACATTCAGCTGTACACCATTAACGCTATCGATCTGGCTATCAAGGTCGGTATGGGTAAGCGTACCAACACCATCCTGCAGTCCGCATTCTTCTCTCTGGCGAATGTTATGCCCAGCGAAGAGGCTATCGGCTACATGAAGGCTGCTGCTGAGGCTTCCTACCTGAAGAAGGGCCGCGATGTCGTTGATGCCAACTGGAACGCCATCGATGCAGGTGCTACCGCTTATGTGAAGATCGATGTACCTGCTGCTTGGGCAAATGCTGAGTCTGTGGCTGCTAATATTGTGCTGGAAGGCAATGCTGATACAGTTGCAGTTGTTAAGAACATCCTGACTCCTGTTGGCAAGATGGACGGCTACAGCCTGCCTGTTTCCGCCTTCGCACCCTACGCAGACGGCCAGTTCGCTCTGGGCGCTGCTGCTTATGAGAAGCGCGGTGTTGCTGTTACTGTTCCCCACTGGGACGAGACCAAGTGTATCCAGTGTAACAACTGTGCTTACGTTTGTCCTCACGCTACCATTCGTCCCTTCGCTCTGACTGAGGCCGAGGCTGCTGCTGCTCCTGCAAACGCACGCATTGTTCCCGTCAAGGCTGGTAAGGGCAAGGGTGTTTACTCCTACACCATGGCTGTTTCTCCTCTGGACTGCATGGGCTGCGGTGTCTGTGTTGGCGTCTGCCCCACCAAGGCTATTACCATGGTTCCTCAGGAGCAGGAGCTGGCAGAGCAGGAAGTCTTCAACTACATGGTTGCCAAGGTCGCTCAGAAGGCCGATATGGAGGATACCTCCGTCAAGGGCAGCCAGTTCAAGAAGCCTCTGCTTGAGTTCTCCGGTTCCTGCGCAGGCTGCGCTGAGACCAGCTATGCTCGTCTCGTGACTCAGCTGTTCGGCGATCGTATGTACATTTCCAACGCCACCGGCTGTTCCTCCATCTGGGGCGGTCCTGCTGCTACCTCTCCCTACTGCGTCAACGCCGAGGGTCACGGTCCTGCATGGTCCAACTCCCTGTTCGAGGACAACGCCGAGCATGGTTTGGGTATGTACACCGCACAGGCTGTGATCCGTGAGTCCCTGGCCAACAAGGTTCGCAAGGTTATGGAAGACACCTGCTGCGAGGATCGCAAGGCTGCTTGCCAGGCTTGGCTGGATACCTACAACGACGGCGAAGCCAACAAGGCTGCTACCAAGGCTCTGATTGCTTCTCTGGAAGCAAAGGTTTGCTGCGACACTGTCGCTGAGATCCTGAGCAAGAAGGAGTACTTGTCCAAGAAGTCCGTTTGGATCTTCGGTGGTGACGGCTGGGCATACGACATTGGCTTCGGCGGTGTTGACCATGTTCTGGCTTCCAACAAGGATGTGAACATCTTTGTTTTCGATACCGAGGTTTACTCCAACACCGGCGGTCAGGCTTCCAAGGCTTCCAACATTGGTCAGGTTGCTCAGTTCGCAGCTTCCGGTAAGGAAACCAAGAAGAAGTCCCTGGCTGAGATCGCAATGTCCTACGGCTATGTCTATGTTGCCCAGATCGCAATGGGTGCTAACCAGGCACAGACCATCAAAGCAATCTGCGAGGCCGAGGCATACAATGGTCCTTCTCTGATTATCGGCTACGCTCCCTGTGAGATGCACTCCATCAAGGGCGGCATGATGAACTGCCAGGCTGAGATGAAGAAGGCTGTTGATTGCGGCTACTGGAATCTGTTCCGCTTCGATCCCTCCAAGGAGACCGGCAAGTTCCAGCTGGATAGTAAAGCTCCTAAGGATGGCTATCAGGAG
>JAZSPV010000042.1:0-32248 GCA_045537615.1 Faecousia sp.
ATAGTCAAGCGTTTCCGTATAACGCACATATCGGATACGGAGATTTTAAGTTCTACCCCCGCGAACATCTTAAGGAACACACTGTGCCCGAATATGCGTTGATTACTGAAGATCTGACGCTCGATGCGTTTTATGATGTAAACGAGCTCGGCGCAAAACACGGAATGTTGACAATCTACATTGAAGATAATACGGTAACTGTTGAAAGACTGTCGAAGATTCTTCTTGACATTAAGACCATATTTGATAATGCCGGAGTAAAATTCTATATGATAGATTGCGTCCTTGAATATCCCAAGCCCGAGGACGGAAAAAGGAGAGAAGAACGAGTTGAAGTGATGAACTTCCTCTATACTGACATTTGCGAGGATGGTATGGTAGAGCGTGTAAAATCTTCTGATGAAGCAGCGCGGGCTTACTATGCCGAGCAAGATGCTGAAAAACTCAAATAAATTGAAGAAGGCTTCGCCTTGATTTGTTTCCGTGGAAGTAGAAGAATGTTGATTGCAGGTTGTAAAACACTAAAGGAGAACATAAAATGAAACGAATGACTCGCTATTTTATTTGTCTTTTAGTTTTGCTTTCTTTCGCGGGATGTAACACAGATACAAACCCTGTTCTTTCCGGCAATTATTATGCTGTCGGCGATTACGAAGAAATGCTAACACCATATCTATGGATCGATACTAATAAAAAAGAGTTTTCACTTGGCGCCGGCTCTATCGTTTCCTATGCAGAACATGGTACATATGAGATTGAAGATGGTAGGATTATCGCCACTTCACAAAGCACAACCTTTGAATTTGAGATTAAAGACAAGAATACACTGGCATTGATTGACAATGGAAATAATGATTATTTCAAAATCCCAGTCAACACACAATTTGTATATAGCGAAGATTTGATATAGTTACGCACCTTTTCTTCGTTTTTACCTACATTTACGCACCTTATTGCCCGCCTTTAGCAAGAAAGACACCACCCGATCGGGTGGTGTTCTTTATTTTTTCTATTGTGTACTTATCTCAGTGCTTTCATCAATAATACCTGCCAGATCATTTACACCGCAAATATTAAAGGTATACCGTTTATTCCGTTTGCTGCTGTCGCATAGGTAATAGCATCGAGCTGCATTTTGCAGCATGGCTTTTTTTACGGTTGCTTCTCTTTCAGAGGAATCGGTAATCATGCCGTTTTCGGTGTAGCCTCTGCTGGAAAAGAAAAACAGATCTGCGTTAATATTGGCTATGAATTTCTCCGCCTCATTTCCTACATAGGCCACGGAGTGCATTAACAGAAGACCGCCTGTGCAATAGTTTTTAATGTTGCATTCCCCTAAACGGATGGAGGTTTTAGGACTGTTTGTGACGACAATCAGATCACGAAACTTTTTCAGGTGAGGAATGAGGTAGGATGCTGTGGAGGAGGCATCCAAAAAGATTACATCACCGTCCTGGATAAGCTTTGCCGCTTTTTCGGCGATAGCTTTTTTTGCGGCGTTGTTTTGGTCCTCGCGAAACATCAGAGGAATTTCCGCATCGGATGCTTTTCGCAGCACAACGCCACCGTGGGTGCGCTGGACTTTTCCTTGTTGGCATAGGATATTCAGATCCCGGCGTACGGTTGGTTGGCTCACATACAGCAGCTGCGCCAATTGCGTGACGCTGATGCTTTTTCGTTCCTCAAGTATCCCAATAATTTTCTCCTGGCGCTCTAAATTGTACATATTAAATGCCCCACTTTCTAATGTGAACGAATACGATTGAATATGATTACAAATGATGATTGTTTCTCTAAAATACCGCCGATGGTTGCGTTTTGTTTTCGTTTTCTTTATCATAGCATAAAAGATAAAAAAATAAAAGGGGCGAATATAGAAATGAAATGTGCAAATTTACATGGGATTAATGATCTGCGCTATGAGGACTTACCGATGCCTGAATGTGGCGAGGACGAGGTTCTGGTTCAAGTGAAGTGCTGCGGTGTTTGCGGCAGTGACATTCCCCGGGTTTATACAAAAGGAACCTATCATTTCCCCACAGTCATCGGTCATGAATTTGCCGGTCAGGTTGTTTCTGATTCGGAAAACAAATTAACCGGAAAACGGGTTGCTGTGTTCCCTTTGCTGCCTTGCTTCAGCTGTGACAACTGCAAGGAAGAGCGGTATGCTACCTGCGAAGATTACGATTACTACGGCTCCAGACGAGACGGTGGTATGAGTGAATACCTTGCAGTTAAGAGATGGAATCTTCTGCAGGTGCCGGATGCTTTGAGTGATGCCGAGGCTGCTATGTGTGAGCCCGTTGCAGTGGCACGCCATGCCATTGGCAAGCTGAACCTGAAAAAGGGAGATCGTCTGCTGATCTCCGGTGCAGGCCCCATCGGTCTGCTGGCAGGTCAGTGGGCAAAGCATTTTGGTGCAGAGCAGGTCTACTATTTTGATATTGACAAGCAGAAGATCGAAAGCTGTAAGAAGCTGGGCTTTGCAGAGTATGAGGAAGGTGTTGCCATCAACTGTGTCCTGGAAGGTACCGGCCATCCCGATGCACTGCGCAGATGTTTGGAGGCGATCTCTCCTGCCGGCAGAATGGTTCTGATGGGCAATCCCAGTGGCGATGTCAACCTGGCACAGAAGACCTATTGGCATATTCTGAGAAAAGAGCTGACTGTCTATGGTACCTGGAATTCTGCATACAGCAAGCAGCAGAACGATTGGCAGGAAGGCCTGCAGGCAATGGCAGAGGGTATTATTGATGTTAAGCCTCTGATCACCCATGTATTTCCCCTTGAAAAGGTAAATGATGCTTTCGAACTGATGAAAAACAGAAAAGAATTTTTCATCAAGGTCATGCTGACAATGGAGGGCTAAGATGGGTACAATAAAGAAAATTGCGCCTTCTGTCATGTGCGCACCCTTGTTCCAACTGGATACTTGTCTGGCGGAGATGGAGAGCTGCGGCACAGATCTGCTTCATATTGATATTATGGACGGCAGTTTTGTGCAGAATTACACCTTGGGCACTGATTTTGTCAAGCAGCTTAAGAGCAGAACAAAGCTGCCCCTGGATATTCACCTGATGATCACGGACCCGGAGAAGAAGCTGGAATGGTTTGTGTTTGGCGAGGGAGACTATGTATCCGTCCATTATGAGGCAAGCAGCCATTTGAACAAAGCCCTGGGTATGATCCGGCAAAGGGGCGCAAAGGCTATGGTGGCCATCAACCCCGCAACGCCTATCAGCGCTTTGGATAGTGTGCTGGATGATATAGATGCGGTTTTGATTATGACAGTCAATCCTGGCTTTGCCGGACAGAAATTGATTGGCTCCACCCTGAATAAGATTCGCAGACTGCGCCGTTATTTAGATGATGCCGGGTATAGTAACATTGAAATTGAAGTAGATGGCAATGTTAGCTTTGAAAATGCAAAACTGATGAGCGAAGCCGGCGCGGACATTTTTGTAGCCGGAAGCTCCAGTGTGTTCTCCAAGGAGGCCTCCCTGACAGAGAATACACAGAAGCTCAGAAAAATGATTGAGTTAGAAAAGAGTGCCGATATGAGTAATTCGTTGTGGTATAAAAGCGAGAACCGGATTCCGGTGCTGGGTCACAGAGGAATTAAGGCAAAATATGCGGAAAACACACTGCGTTCTTTTGAAGCGGCTATCAAATTGGGTGTTGATCTGATTGAGTTTGATGTGAATATTACTGCTGACGGTGTGCCGGTCATCATTCACGACAACAGCATTGACCGTACATCCGATCACAGTGGACTTGTCAGAGACTACACTCTGGCACAGTTGAAGAGCTTTGACTTTGGCAGCAAGTTTGACCCTGAGTTTGCAGGTGCAACCATCCCCACCCTGGAAGAGGTGTTAAGTCTTGCCAGCGGTTCACCTGAGCTTCTGCTGAATGTGGAAATCAAAGATATGACTCATGAAGCAGTGGATAAAACCATAAGCATGCTGAAGCGGTTTGGCCTGGAGGACCGTTCTGTAATTGCCTCCTTTGACGCAGAGATCATCCGCTATACCAAGAAAGCATATCCGCATATGCGTTGCCAGGGCTTCCCGGGCCGGTATATGCAAAACTTTACAGAGGACACCTATGATGTAATGTTTGGTATGGGTATTCCCATTGGGTGGAAGGGCTGCACAGACGAAAGCATTCGTGCAGATGTTGCGTTTGCTAAGTCTAAGGGTATTCTGGCGTGGCTGTTCTGCGCAGATACAGAGGAAGATGTACGCAGATGCGTGGAATACGATTGCGATAATATTACAGGCAATGATCCTGAAGTTGCCTTGCGTGTGCTTCGGAAGATGAAGCTCCATAAATAAATAGTTTTTCAGCCGTGTCGGAGTTATGCTCCGGCACGGTCTTTACATATCATAGTTTTTGGTTTAAAATGTGTGCAGACGGATGTGTGGATATACAAGGCTGTTTTTGGATACATTCGGTAAAAGGTGATATGGTGAGGAAAATGACGAATAAAAAGGGATCTTATGCCCCAAAACTGACCGGAACACTGCCGGCGTTGCTGTTTTTACTGACGGAACTGGTGCTGTATCTTCTGATTCTCTTTGCTGGCGGAAAAATTGCGGTATACAGTTCCTTTGGCTCTATCGTTTTATGCTTAGCGTACGGTTTGCTGCACCTTCCCCACAGCAGCCGGCTGCTATTGGGTGGTCTGGCAATGACTGTGGCTGCGGATTTTTGCTTAGTGATTTGCCAGCCGCGGCAGCAGCTTTTGGGCATGGTATTCTTTTTGGCTGCCCAAATCTTTTATGCCGTCAAGCTTCATACAGAAAAGCCTGACCCAAGGCGTTTGTTCCTGCGTCTTGGCCTGACCCTTGGGGCAGTTGCAATCTGCATTCTGGTCTTACGGAGAAACACAGATACGTTGGCGTTGATCAGTCTATGTTACTATGCCAACCTGGTCATGAACCTGGTGGTGGCCTTCTGTGCCGGAAAAAAATATCGGCTTTTGGCAATTGGGTTTGTACTGTTTTTCCTGTGTGACACAGTCATCGGCTTACAGGAAGCGGCTAAAGGGTATCTGCATATAGCACAGGACACTTGGCTCTACAAATTGCTGTTCATGGATTTTAACTTACCCTGGGTATTTTACTTGCCCTCTCAGGTTTGCATTGCATTGAGCAGCCGGCGCGATAACGGATGAAAGGATGAGAATAATGCCGGATTCTGATAAGAAACATTTGCCCCATGTGGGTCTAAGGAAATGGAAAAGCATTCTTGCTATCCTGGTAGGTTTTTGCCTGTGGCAGCTGATCCGTATTTTCGTGCCGGGGTTGGAGCTGCACCCCATCTATATCTATATATACGGCATACTGGAGATGCGCGAAAGCTCCGAAAAGACAGTGGATATGGGAAAAATGAGACTGAAAGCTACCTTCACAGCCCTTGGTCTTGGCTTACCGATCCTTTTGCTGACGGCATATATCAAGTCCTTTGTCCAGCCGGAATGGGCGCTGATTACCATAGATTTGACAGCAATTTTGCTTGGTACACTTTTTGTACTGTGCGTGGCAGAGTGGGTGGGCTGCAAGACACTGTGTGGCTTGTCTGCGGCAATTTTCATCATTTTGCTGGTGGCACATTCTGACGGCGAACCCATCACCTATTCTATTCTGCGCGCAGCACAGACCGTTATCGGTATT
Source organism: Faecousia sp. (assembly GCA_045537615.1). Classification (GTDB taxonomy): domain Bacteria; phylum Bacillota; class Clostridia; order Oscillospirales; family Oscillospiraceae; genus Faecousia. The sequence continues at coordinate 5,679 of JAZSPV010000042.1, forward strand.
TTTATTGCATGGTTGATCAATGTGAAATTGTTCCCGTACCCCCGTCCCCGAAAGAAAGAGAAAAAGAAGCGAAGTGGCTCTAAGGAAAGCGAATAATACGCACCCCCCGGCGCAAAAGGAAGGTTGCGCCGGGGGGTTATGCAAATGTTGTGAAGTTACGATCGGATTTGGGAAAAGCCATATGTTTGCTTTTTGTGCAAATTGCTGAGAAAAGATGATTTCTAGAGGGCGTGTATTTCCACGGTGAATAAATGTTTTTCGGGCGCGGATTTTTAGGTTGACAATGAGGGGTAAGAGTGGTATAGTTAGACAATCAGTACAACCTCGAAAGGAAGATAATTATGAAAAAACTGATCGCTGTTTTGTTGGCTGCCATGATGCTGCTGTCCCTGGCCGCCTGCGGTGCATCTGAAGCAACGCAGACCGACCCGGCCGGCACCCAGGCTGCTGAAGGCACTACATACACCATTGGCATCTGCCAGTTTATGCCCCACCCTGCATTGGATAAGGCCACCGAGGGCTTTATCGCTGCAGTAGAAGAGGGCCTGGGTAAGGAAAATGTCACCTTTGATTCCCAGAATGCAGCCGGCGAGGCTTCCAACTGCTCCACTATTGTCAATGGTCTGGTTTCCTCCAAAGTAGATCTGATCATGGCCAATGCTACACCTGCCGTAGCAGCGGCCTATAACGCCACCGAGGAGATTCCCATTTTGGGTACATCCGTAACCGAGTATGGCGTGGCATTGGGCATTAATAACTTCTCCGGTACCGTTGGTTCCAATGTATCCGGAACCTCCGATCTGGCTGACCTGGAAAAGCAGGCACAGATGGTCGTCGACTGGTGCCCAGATGCCAAAAATGTGGGTCTGTTGTTCTGTAGCGCTGAGGCTAATTCCAAGTATCAGATAGAAGAGGTCCAGAAAATACTGGAAGAAAAGGGCCTGACCTGCAAGCAGTTTGCATTTGCGGATACCAGTGACCTGATGGCGGTTACCCAGGAAGCTGCCAACTTCGCGGATGTAATCTATGTTCCCACGGACAACACTGTGGCTAACAATGCAACAGCGATTGACAGTATTTGCCGCCCTGCCGGTATTCCTATCATCGCCGGTGAAGCAGATACCTGCAGCAGCTGCGGTATTGCTACCATGTCTATTGACTACTACGATCTGGGCTACACCACCGGTAAGATGGCTGTCCGGATTCTGAAGGACGGCGAGGACATCACTAAGATGCCTATTGAGTATGCCCCCGTGGTTGCTTATCTGTACAATGAAGAAATTTGTGCCGAGTTGGGTATCACTCCTCTGGACGGCTACGACAAACTGGCTACCGAGTAATCAAAATAGAAATGGGGCAAGGTGGAAACCCATCTTGCCCCATTCGGTACGTTTAAAACGAATTATAGAAAACGGTTGGAGGATATGTTCCTATGACTGTCTTAGTGGAAAGACTGTTAAACTTTGGCAATTCTATGCCCGGTGTGCTGTCTTTGGGCCTCATTTGGGGTGTAATGGCCATCGGTCTGTATATTACTTATAAGATTTTGAACCTGTCGGACTTGACGGTTGACGGTTCCTTCTGTACCGGTGGTGCGGTGTGCATCGTCATGATGGCCACAGGCCATCCCACATGGCTTGCTATGCTCTGTGCATTTCTGGCAGGTATGATCACCGGTGCTGTCACCGGCTTTTTGCATACAGCCTGTAAGATCCCGGCAATTTTGTCCGGTATTCTGACCCAGCTGGGTCTTTGGACTGTCAACATGTTCATTATGGGTCTGAAGGATGGTAAGCTGATTTCTACCCTGACGATTCCTGCCCGTAACAGCAACCCTTTGGTGTCCTCTATGTATCTGAGCAAGGCACTGGATGGCACCAAGCCCATTATTTTATATCCGCCGCTGATCATGATCATTGTGACCATCGTGATCATTGCGGTTCTGTATTGGTTCTTCGGTACAGAGCGCGGCGCATCTATTCGCGCCACCGGTGCCAACGAGCACATGGCAAGGGCTCAGGGCATTAACACCAATGTCAATAAGATGCTGGGTCTGATGCTGGCAAACGGCTTGGTTGCCCTGTCCGGTTCTCTGTTTGCCCAGTATAACGGCAATGCGGAGATCAATATGGGCCGTGGTGCCATTGTTATTGGCTTGGCAGCGATCATCATCGGTGAGGTGCTGTTTGGCAAGCTGTTCAAGAATTTTGCGTTGAAGCTTACTGCGGTGAGCATTGGTGCTATTATTTATTATATCGTGATCCAGGCAGTTTTGACGCTGCTGAAGGTGGATTCTCAGTATCTGAAGCTTATGTCTGCGGCAATCGTGGCAGTGTTCCTGACAGTGCCAAACCTCCGTGGTAATCATCCGAAAAAGCATAAGAAAGCGGAGGTGTCCACATGCTCCAAATAATTGATGTATGTAAGACCTTCAATGCCGGTACCATCAATGAAAAGGTGGCACTGAGCGGTTTGAATTTGCACCTGAAGCCCGGTGAGTTTGTCACAGTTATTGGCGGAAATGGTGCAGGTAAGAGTACCATGCTTAACTCCGTGTCCGGTGCCTATCTGGTGGATGAGGGTAAGATTTTTATTGACGGAGTAGATGTGACCAAGCTGCCGGAGTACAAGCGGGCCAAATATATTGGCCGCGTATTCCAGGATCCCATGATGGGCACAGCTGCCAATATGCAGATCGAAGAAAACCTGGCTTTGGCAGCTCGACGGGGCAAAATTCGTGGCCTGCGTGGTGGCATTACTAATAAAGAGCGGGCCCAGTATCGGGAACAGCTGAAGATTCTGGATCTGGGACTGGAGGACCGGTTGACTGCCAAGGTTGGCTTGCTGTCCGGCGGCCAGCGGCAGGCCCTGACGCTGTTGATGGCGACCTTGCAGAAACCCAAGCTGCTGTTGTTGGACGAGCATACGGCTGCCCTGGATCCCAAGACGGCTGCTAAGGTTCTGGAGGCCACCCAGAAGATCGTGGAGAAGGACAACCTGACCACCTTGATGATCACCCACAACATGCGTGACGCGATTGCTTATGGCGATCGGCTTATCATGATGTACAATGGCCATGTGGTGGTGGACGTATCCGGTGAAGAGAAGAAAAATCTGACTGTTGAACAGCTTTTAAACCTGTTCAGCAAGGTCAGCGGCTCCGATGAAGCCGACGACAAGCTGTTGCTTGGTTAATTTAAAGATGCCTGCTTTTTAAAAGCAGGCATCTTTTGTTGTAAAAGGAGAAAAATTCAACCTTGCACAGCCATGTGTATTATGTTAAAATAAAAAAGATCCGAACAAATCAAATGATTGATTATGCGAGGCGTTTTTATGGATAAACTTTTACACTATTTGGTAATCTTTTTGGTGTCTATGGTTCCGATTATTGAGCTGCGTGGTGCTATGGGATACGTAGAGGCCTTTGGGTTGAATTTTTGGCTGGCGCTGCCGGTCTGTGTTCTAGGTAATATGCTGCCCGTTCCCTTTATTTACTTCTTTGCCCGTAAGGTTTTGGTCTGGGGCGCGGATAAGAGGTTTATTGGTAAGTTTTTTCGTTTTTTCCTGGAAAAAGGGGAAAAAGCAGGCAGAAAACTTGCCAAGTCTGCAGGCAGAGGCGGCTTGTTTGTTTCTTTGATGCTCTTTGTGGGTATTCCCATTCCCGGAACCGGCGCCTGGACCGGCACGTTGGGTGCCAGCTTTCTGAATATGGGATTTAAGTCCACAGTGGTCGCTGTCTGCCTTGGTGTTATTATTGCCGGCATTATTATGGCAGTTGTATTTAGCGGTGCGTTCACTGCGTTGGAAAGCGTTGTAGGATTATTCTAAGGAGGAAAAGAATATGGATTGTCTGTTTTGCAAGATCGTAGCAGGGGAGATTCCCTCCACGAAGGTGTATGAGGATGAGCAGGTGTTGGCTTTCCGGGATATTGCACCCCAGGCACCCACCCATATTTTGGTGATCCCCAAGACCCACATCGGCTCTGTTGCCGAGATTACGGCAGAAAACAGCCCGGTGATTGCCCATATCTTTGCGGTCATTGCCCAGATCGCCAAACAGGAGGGTTTGACTGACGGCTACCGGGTGGTCAGCAACTGTGGCCCTCATGCAGGCCAAACGGTGCATCATCTGCATTTCCATATTTTAGGCGGAAAGCAGCTTGCTTTGGAAATGGCTTGACAAACCGGCGAAAAGTGTTATAATGTCCACAAATCGCAAAACAAATCTATCTTCGGGGAGCCGGATGCATCCGGCTGAGATTAGGCGTGCACGCCTTGACCCGTGAACCTGATACGGTCAGTACCGTCGTAGGAAAAGATGCATAAATGAGATACCTTATTGTATCGCATTGCACCTGGACGGGTTTGCAATGCGATATATTTTATTTGGGGCAATCACTGCGTTTGCCCTGAGCCGTTAAAAACGGCAAGGAGGTATCTTATGAAAATAAAAACCAAACGTCTGACTGAAAGTGCCATGCTGCTGGCTGTGGCCATCGTCCTGGAACTGGCAGCAAAACTGTTTATCCCGGAAATGCCTTTTGGCGGACAGGTCACCATTGTCAGCATGCTGCCGGTGGTGCTGATCTCTTATCGGTATGGCGTAAAATGGGGTTTTGTTTCAGCCCTTACCTACGCATTGCTGGAAATGGCACTGGGTGCAAAAACTGTGTCGGCAGCATTCCTGCCCGGCTATTTCGGGGACGGAACGATGATATGGAATGCGCTGCTGATGTGCCTTTTGGACTATGTACTGGCATTTACTGTGTTGGGTTTGGGCGGCATTTTCCGGGACCGGATCGAAAACCGCGGCACAGCATTGGCCTGCGGCAGCATAGTTGCGTTGGGAGCAAGATATCTTTGCCATATCTTGTCTGGATACATTCTGTTCAGGGGCTATGCTGCGTGGTATTTTACCCAGGAGGGCTTCCCTCAATGGGGTGCTCGACTGGTAGAAAAACTGAGTCCTGCGGTGTTGGGCGTTGTCTATTCCATTGTGTATAACGGTATGTATATGGTTCCTGAGCTTGTATGCACCACCATTGTTGCGTTGATCCTGTCTCGGATTCCCAAAATTGTAGAAAAAGTCAGCTAAGGAAACAGCGCCCTGCCATGATGGCAGGGCGCTGTCCAATTTAACGGCGACTCGCCGGTGGGTTACTGCTGCATGCGAATCACGGCTACGCCGGGTGCATAGGTTGCCAAATAGGACACCTGATACATGACCTGAGCCACGTCGCCCCGTGTGAGGGCATCGTTGGCACTGAGGACAATGCCGTTATCAGCCATAGCCGTTAGGGATACCTGAGCCCAGGCAGGAACTTCCTGCTGCACATCCCCGGAGGATGTTTCCACAGCAGCGGTTTCCAATGTCTGCTGGGAGATAGACAGATCCAGGGCATTTTGCAGGATCACAGCGGCCTCTGCGCCTGTAATGGGAGCATCGGCATCAAAGCTTCCGCTTTCCTGATCAGGAAGACCGGCGATCAGACCGGCCCGGAGGGCGGCAGCCAGATAGGGCTTCAGCCATTGGGGCGTATCCTCAGCAATGGCGGTGTATACCTCGTCGTCTGTGGGGATGTCCAGGGCGTTGACCACCATAGTCAAAAATTCACCGCGGCTGACCGCCTTTTCAGGATGGAAGCACTGGGAATTGCCGATCTTTTCACCTACAAACAAACCGGTGTTTCGCATCCATTCTGCGGCAAAACGGCAGTCCATACCCACGGTGTCAGTGTACTGCTTGGAGTCTGTGGGCTTCAGGATCTGGATGGTCACTGTGGCCTCACGGGATACATTACCGGCCGGGTCTGCGGCAGTGAAGGTGAAGGAGTCAACACCGACCTTGTTTTTCTTAGGTGTATAGATAAAGTCACCATTCTCGGTAATGGTTACCTGCCCACGTTTGGGCTGGCGCACCAGCGTGTAGATCAGAGCTTCGCCTTCCGGATCCTTGGCTTTCAGTTTGCCTTGGTTAGGCAGATTTTTGTAGGTTTCAATGGCGCAGTCCTCGGCAATGGGTGCCTTGTCTTCTTTTCCCTTGATGGAAATGGTCATGGTAGCAGAGGGCTCCACTCTGTCAGGGTAAATGGGAAGATAGCTGACAGAGGCGTCGGCATCCTCTTGGGTACGCAAGGGATTGAAGGTCATTTGGGCCACCTGTTCGGCGGTAAGGATATCTCCGGAACGGATCACACGGTTGCCTAGCATCACCGTACCGGTGGAAGCCTCCGGCAGGTGTGTGATGCAGATGCCGGCGAGATTTTTATTTTCGGAGAAGTCGGCAGTGCTAAAGCAGTAAGTGGTATCGCAGTCTACCTCTGCGGCGCAGACCCCAACAGGCAGAACACATAGCAGCGCCAGCATCAGGCAGATAAAACGGGTTCGGAACATGGTATAACCTCCTTGTGTTTTTTACGCAGGTATTGTTTGCCAAGGTGGTTAAAAATATACAGAACGAAACAACAAAAACTGTCCCGGCCACATGACCGGGACAGAAATCTATTAAACATACATGGGGAACTTCTGACAGATTTGGGCAACGGTTGCTTTGACTTCTTCGGATGTGCCCTCAAAATCCTTGGCAGTCAGGGCAATGCAATGGGCAATCTGCTTCATCTCCTCAGCACCAAGACCGCGGGTGGTAACGGCGGCGGTGCCAATGCGGACACCGCTGGTCACAGAGGGCTTCTGGGGATCTCCGGGGATGGCGTTCTTGTTCAGTGTGATATGGTTGGCATCGCAGCGGATCTGCAGCTCCTTGCCGGTGATATCCATGGGCCGCAGGTCAGCCAGCATCAGGTGTTTACCGGTGCCGCCGGTGACCAGATCAAAGCCCTCTGCCAGCAGAGCATCGGCCATGACCTTTGCGTTGGTCACTACGTTATGGGCATAGGCCTTGAAATTGTCACTCATGGCCTCCTTCAGACAAACGGCCTTGGCCGCAATCACATGCTCCAGAGGACCGCCTTGGGTGCCGGGGAACACGCCGGAGTTCAGCTTCTTGGCATATTCCTCCTTTGCCAGGATCAAGCCGCCCCGGGGACCACGGAGGGTCTTGTGGGTAGTGGTGGTAACGATATCGGCGTAAGGAACGGGGTTCATATGTGCGCCGCCGGCAACCAGACCGGCAATATGTGCCATGTCTACCATGAGCACTGCGCCAACTTCGTGGGCAATATCAGCAAAGAGCTTAAAGTCGATGGCTCTGGGATAGGCAGATGCACCGGCGATGATCAGCTTGGGCTGGCACTTTTTGGCCATGTCACGAATCTGATCATAGTCGATAAGACCGGTTTCGTGGTTCACATCGTAAGAAACCACATTGTAGTACTTGCCGGAAAGATTGGCGGGGCTGCCGTGAGACAGGTGGCCGCCGTTAGCAAGGCTCATGCCCATCATGGTGTCACCGGGCTGCAAAAGTGCCAGCTGCACAGCCATATTGGCTTGGGCGCCGGAGTGGGGCTGCACGTTGGCAAACTCTGCCCCAAACAACTCCTTGGCACGGGCAATACACAGAGCCTCCAACTCGTCCACATGTTGGCAACCACCGTAATAACGGGCACCGGGCAGACCCTCGGCGTATTTGTTGGTTAAGACAGAGCCCATAGCGGCTATGACAGCAGGGGAGGCGAAGTTTTCAGAGGCGATCAGCTCCAAACCGTCCTTCTGCCGGGAAAATTCCCGATCCATCATGGCTGCAACTTCGGGGTCAAAGACTGCTACAAATCCAATGGCATCAATAGGCTTACCGTACATAACTAGAAACTCCTTTTTCTGTATAAAAATAAAAGAGGACAGGCCAAATGAGGACTGTCCGCATAGATAGACTGATGTCTTGCTGCATATCTCTGTCCGTTTGCCTGAGAGATTCGGCGGTTGCCTTGCACCTTCGGCACACAACTCAATGTGTTCTCCAGAGAGTCCTCGTCACGCCGGTCTTATCCTCGCGGGAGGATACCTGAGACTGTTAATCCGTCGGTGGGCAGTTGCCGCTTTCCCGGTGTGCTTCATAGGGTGTTCAATTTTCTTTTAGTATACACCATTTACGAAAAATGTCAACCACAGAAATATAAATGCTTGCAAAGTTTGCCTTAGATTTGATCACTGGGAATTCGCCGCATGAGGGTGTACAGTCCGGCTGCCTGAGCAGGATCAATGGTTTTCCAGGGCAAGCTGCCTACGGCAAGATAGCGGTGGTCCTTTTGTCTGTAAATTTTGTGGTCCCCGTCGGAAAACTGTAATGTGATCTCATATACATCTGCCGGAATCCGGTCTGGATCTGTATCCGGTACTCCTAAGGGCTCCAGCAGCCGAAGATACAAAAGCACATATTCCATTTTTTGGCTGTTTGTATAATGTCTGTGAATTTGCATATCCTCTTGTTGACAGGAAATGTCCACCTGGGTCACAACCCGGCAAATAGGCCGAACGCGATTTGTTGCGCAGCCGGACAGAAAAATTGTAAAAAAACAAAGATAAAGTGTCAGCTTACCTATTTTTTTCATAGCCCCAGCTCCTTTTTGATTTGCATTAGTAGGATGTGCGCTGCTGGGGTGAATATGGGCGGTAAATTGCAGAAAAGCAGGGAATACTCAATAAAATTGGCTGTCCCATTTTTTGGGACAGCCAAAAAATTATTTAAAGTTCGCAGTTGCCTACAGTTCTGGGGAAGGGGAGGACATCGCGGATGTTGGTGATGCCGGTCAGATACATGACACAGCGTTCAAAGCCCAGACCGAAGCCTGCATGACGGGCGGAGCCGTACTTGCGCAGATCCATATAGAAACCGTAGTCCTCGGGGTTCATACCCAACTCTTCGATGCGGTTTTTCAGGATCTCGTAGTCATCTTCACGCTGAGAGCCGCCGATGATCTCGCCGATGCCGGGGACCAAACAGTCCATAGCGGCAACGGTCTTTCCGTCGGGGTTGAGCTTCATATAGAAAGCCTTGATTTCCTTCGGGTAGTCAGTAACGAAAACAGGCTTTTTAAAGACTTCCTCTGTCAGATATCGTTCGTGCTCGGTTTGCAGGTCGCTGCCCCAATGAACGGGATACTGGAACTTGTCGTTACACTTTTCCAAAATTTCAATGGCTTCGGTATAGGTCACATGGCCGAAATCGGAGTTTAGCACATGGTTCAGCCGGTCCAACAGGCCCTTATCCACAAATTGGTTAAAGAAGTTCATCTCCTCGGGGGCCCGCTCCAAAACGTAGCTGATGATGTACTTAATCATATCCTCAGCCAGCCGCATATCGTCGGACAGATCAGCAAAAGCAATTTCCGGCTCGATCATCCAGAACTCGGAGGCGTGGCGTGTGGTGTTGGAGTTTTCGGCACGGAAGGTAGGACCGAAGGTGTAGATGTTCTTAAAAGCCATGGCGAAGGTCTCGCCGTTGAGCTGGCCGGAAACAGTCAGGTTGGTGGGCTTGCCGTAGAAGTCCTGGGAGAAATCCACCTTGCCGTCCTCAGTTTTGGGTACGTCGTTCAGGTTCAGTGTGGTGACTTGGAACATTTCTCCTGCACCCTCACAGTCGGAGCCGGTGATCAGAGGGGTATGCACATAAACAAAATCCCGTTCCTGGAAGAATTCATGGATGGCCATAGCAGCCAGAGAACGCACACGGAACACAGCCTGGAAGGTGTTGGTCCGGGGACGCAGGTGGGTAATAGTCCGGAGGAACTCCATGGTGTGGCGCTTGGGCTGCAGGGGATAATCGCCGGTGGAAGCACCTTCAACGGCAACTTCGGTTGCCTGAATCTCAAAGGGCTGCTTGCCATCGGGTGTCAGCACCAAGGTGCCTTTTACCACCAGAGCAGCGCCAATGTTAATTTTGGAAATCTCCTGGAAATTGGCAATGGTATCGTTATAGACCACCTGGACGGGGGTGAAATAAGTGCCGTCATTGAGTACAATAAAACCGAATTGCTTAGAGGGGCGGCGATTGCGCACCCAGCCGCCTACAGTGACTTCTTTACCGGCATAGGCATCGGTGTTTTTAAACAGCTCACGAACAGAAATCAATTCCATAATCAAGACCTCTCTTGCTTAGCAGGATAGTATTTAATAAGTATATGCCAAATAAGAAGATTTTACAAGTATTTTTTCCGTTTTCTGCAAAAGATGAGAAAATTTGGGGTTCAGAAAATATGGTGGGCGTTGTCTTGTCCGGTTCAAATCTAAGTCTGCGCAAAAAAGAGGAAGATACCAGTTGGTATCTTCCTCTTTTGGTGACCCAATGGAGCTTCGTTTGCATTTTCGCCTTTGGCGAAAATTAAGGTTCGCCTCCGTCAAGCCGTCGGCGGCAACAGTCCACCGGACTGTCGCATCTAGATGGTTCGAATCTCCGGCGTTAAATAACAACAAGGGATACTTTCGTACCCCTTGTTGTTATTTGGTGACCCGCTGGAGATTCGAACTCCAGACCCATTGCTTAAAAGGCAATTGCTCTGCCAACTGAGCTAGCGGGTCATATACTGAGGGGCCCAAAAACTGCACCCCTCAGCAGTTGGCTGGGATGGCAGGATTTGAACCTACGAATGCCAGAGTCAAAGTCTGGTGCCTTACCGCTTGGCGACATCCCAATGTAGCGTGCCCAGCGGCGGACACACGCCGTATTATAACACGCCGAAAATTATTTTGCAACAACTTTTTCCGCATTATTCCAAGGATTTTATAATGTGCGTAAAAAGCTGATTATTTCCTTCATAGAAATGTAAAAATTGTATATACAGAAGAGCATTTTTGTGAAAACCTCTTTTTTATTGCAAATATAAAAGGGGTATGCTATACTAAAATCAGAAAAAAGACAGGGGGTATTCAGGATGGACGTTAACTTCAGCACCTACTTGCCGGAAGGTTTTCTTGGCGGCGCGCTGGGCTTTACAGGCATTTTTGCAATTATATTGTATTTGATCTACCTGGCGTATAGCATCACCTTCTACGTACTGCAGGCGGTGGGCATGTACCGCATTGGCAGGCGCCGTGGGATCCGTCACAGTTGGTTGGCCTGGGTGCCCATTGGAAACCTGTGGCTGTTGGGCAGCATATCCGATCAGTATCAGTATGTAGTTAAGGGCCGTGAGCGTAACCGCCGTAGAATATTGCTCAGACTGACAGTTTCTATTTTGCTGATCTGCCTGTTTACGTCCAGTTGCACAATTGCGGCCTCTGCGAGCAAGGCGTTGGGCATTGTTGGCGGTGATATTTTTATGGGCGCCTCCGCTGCCATCACGTTAATCTGCTATGTAGTTGTGGTAGTTCTGAGCGTGCTTTTGGCAATTTTCGAGTATATGGCCCTGTACGACCTTTATCGGTCCTGTGACCGCCGTGTTGCGGTTGTGTTTTTGATTCTTTCTCTGATTTTTAGTCCGTTGATTCCCCTCTTTGTATTTGCTGTGCGCAACAAAGACCGTGGTATGATCCCCAGAACGGTGGAAGCACCGGTCCAGGAGCAGCCGGTTTGTGAAATTCCTGCACAAACAGAAGAACCGGCAGAAGAACCGGAAACCCAGGAAGCAGAAATGCCTGCAGCAGAAGAACCGGAAACCCCGGCTCCGGAGCAAGAGGAAGCGCCGGCAACCGAAGAAGAGAGTATAGAAGAATAAAAATTACCGCTGGCAGTATCAAGCTGCCAGCGGTTTGATTGTTAAAGGATGCCTTGCATAACCAAAAGGAACACAATACAGGTAACCAAAAGTGCTCCGGCGAACAGGTAAAGTCCGATATGATGCTTGACACCGATACGGTTGGTCTGAGGCAGAAGTTTGGCCTTCCGCAATGCGGCGGTCAAGGGTTTGTAAAGGCAAAGAACCAGGGCGCTGTTAAGCCCGGCCTTCAGTGCGTTGAAGGGGAGAAATACCGGCAGCAGCATAGCGGCCACAGCTTCCCGTGTGCCGCCCATATACAGGGGCGTAATCAGCCAGTTCCACAGCAGCATAATGCAGATCATCACAACGGATCCTGCCAGAAGACCCATCACAGCGCCGGACAGCGTATGTTTCTTTTTGTAGATGATTGCAGCGATGCAGGCAAAAGAGCAGGTGGAAATAAAATTCATCACGCAGCCAATCAGACCGGTTTCGCTGATGGTAACCATTTCCACAAGGGAGACCACCAGAGAAATGACCACGGATGCCAAGGGACCCAGCAGAAAACCGCCAATGGTGATGACCACATCCTTGGGTTCGTATTTCAAAAAGAGGATAACGGGGATGCGTACCACAGCCACCAACAGATAGGAAATTGCTGCCAGCATGGCAATAATTATGAGTTTTCGTAGGGATTCGTTTTTCTGTTGCATAGTCAGGCCTCCTAAAAATGCGCCCTGAGAAACACTCAGGGCGCAAAAAGACGACTAGACATCGCATCCTCTTTCATCCAGACTGTACTGTCGGTATCGGAATTGCACCGATTCAGCGCCGAAGCGCTGGCGGACTTTGACCGCCGGTCGGGAATTGCACCCTGCCCTGAGGATCTGTGAACTTGCATACAAGATATCATAAGGGCGGATACTTGTCAAGCTACGCAGGGTATGATAAAATACGACTGCCGCGAAATAGGAAATTATGAACCTGTGGGGGCAGTGGTTTCTGTGGGCGCTGTGGTAGCTGAGGGCGCAGTAGTTGGTTCCGTAACGGTTTCCTGCTTCTTCAGTCCCTGAATCGTACCTTTGGCGGCAGTATCGGTGATGTCACCGCCGATGACTTGGTTTTTGTATACCAGTAAGGTGGCATATACCGGCTCAGTGGCGCCGGGATAATTGTTGACCTTGTAAACGTAGCGCATAACGGTTTTTCCTGCATATTGGGACAGATCGTATCCCTGGCTTTCCTGCAGGGCGTTATACCGGCGGTAGACATCGGTTTGTTCCTCAGGAATACGGACCTGGCCTGATTGTACGGGGGAGGCGCTGACTTCCCAGCCGGCATCGCGCAGGAAGTTTACCCGGCTGTCGTTGTCAGAAACGGCGGTGGCGCCGGTGGGTGTGGCATCGTTCTTTCCGCCAAACAGCAACAGCATGGCCAGTATTACCCCAACCACAGCCACAAGAACGATAAGAATTTTTTTGATATCGACCTTAGCGGTCATCATCATCATGGAAATCCCTCCTGTTAAATATTCGCACTAAAACATATTCTGAAAAACGGAAAGGTAGAACAGAACCTATGCAGCGATTGGATAAATTTTTGTGTGACTCCGGTGCAGGAACGCGCAGTCAGGTGAAGAACCTGCTGAAGGCAGGCCGTGTTACACTGGACGGAAAGGCCGTTACAGACGGCAGTATAAAATTCGATCCAGCGGTGTCAACAGTCTGTCTGGACGGCACACAGCTGCATACTACCGGCCGGGTGGTACTCATGCTCAATAAGCCTGCCGGCTATATTACAGCCACAGAGGATGCCACCCAGAAAACGGTGATGGAACTGCTTCCGTCGGAGTATATGCACATGGACCTGAGGCCAGTTGGCCGTTTGGATAAGGATACGGAGGGGCTTTTGCTGCTTACCAATGACGGAGAGCTGCTGCACCAACTCATCAGTCCCAAAAAAGAGATTCCCAAAATCTACTACGCCCAACATGAGGGAACGGCGGATACGGAGGATGTGGAGGCCTTTGCCCAGGGGCTGACCCTGCGTGACGGTACGATCTGCCTGCCGGCGGTGCTGAAACCCATGGGCCCGGGAGAGAGCCTGATTACCGTTTGTGAGGGAAAATACCATCAGGTACGCAGAATGATGGCCGCCAGGGGGATGCCTGTGACCTATTTGGAGCGACGCGGAGAGGGCGGCTTGGAGCTGGGTGACCTTCCCAGGGGGCAGGTTCGTCAACTTGACGAAACACAAATTTCTTATTTGGGAAAATGACGAAGGTTTTGCGTTGCTTTGACCCGGATTTTCCTTGGGAAATAACACTTTTTGGGAATGCTCTTGGAATATTGACTAAAAATGAGGGCGCTTTTTGCATTAATATGTCAAAAACTACTTGCAAATTGTGCAAAATGCATGTATAATCATAGTGCAGTTTTGTGGAATGCGTATTTGTGCAATTTTCTAAGGAGGCATACAATATGTCCAATAGTGTGTTTCAGAATGTAATTCTACAGCTTAAGGAGACGACAGACCGTACCTTTGGTGTTATTGATACCGAGGGCAGCGTGGTGTCCTGCACCGATGCAGCCATGCTTGGCGAGCGCTGGTCAGATGCGGCACTGAAGCTGGCAGGCGCCTCAGAAACCTTTGTAACCTTCGGGCAGAAGACCTTCCGTGCAATTCTCAGCGGAACAAATATGTTTGAGTATGCTGTATTTTGCACCGGTGATGATGAACTGGCCCGTACATATTGCGGTCTTGCTTATATTTGCCTGAACGATGCTAAAATCTTCTATGAGGAAAAGCACGATCGCGGCACCTTTGTGAAGAACATCATCATGGATAACATTCTGCCTGGTGATATCTATATCCGGGCTAAGGAATTGCATTTTGCCACCGATGCTCCCAGGGCGGTGTTCCTTGTCCGTCAGCTGGGCAGGGGAGATGTGGCAACAGTAGATGTGTTGTCCGGCATGTTCCCGGACAAGCTGCAGGATTTTGTTATCAGCATCAATGAGACAGATGTGGCGGTTGTTAAGCAGCTGTCCGGCAAGCCCACGGCAGAAGATTTGGAAAAGATTGCTACAAGCATAGAAGATACCCTGCGTAACGAGCTGTTCATCAAGACCGTCATCGGCATCGGAACGGTGGTGTCCCACCTGCGTGAGCTGGCGGATGCCTATAAGGAGGCACAGACAGCCATTGAAGTTGGCAAGGTGTTCGAGACGGATAAGAGCATCATCAACTATGAGAACCTGGGCATTGGCCGTTTGATCTATCAGCTGCCTACGACCCTGTGTGAAATTTTCCTGTCCGAGGTGTTTGAGAAGAACTCCATTGACGCATTGGACCAGGAAACACTGTTTACCATTAACAAATTCTTTGAAAACAACCTGAACGTCTCCGAAACTTCCCGCAGACTGTTTGTCCACCGTAATACCCTGGTGTACCGTCTGGAGAAGATCAAAAGACAGACCGGTCTGGATCTGCGCCGTTTTGACCATGCCATCGTTTTCCAGGTGGCACTGATGGTGCGTAAGTATCTGGCATCCCGGGAGACCCGCTGATCGCATAATGGGCTGCGCGTAAGTGCAGCCCATTGTTGGGTTTTAGGGGACAAACCAAACCGAACCGGGGCCTACCTTGTCAAAAATCGGGGCCATAATTTGGTAAATATGCCAACTATTTTTCCCATGGTGTCGATTGACAGCAGATTTACAATATGTTACAATTAGTTACACATATTTTTTGGAGTTAGATTGCTATGATTGAATTTTCTCAGGTAACAAAGTCCTATACCGTAGGCACCCACGCACTGCGTGGCGTGGACCTGCAGATCGATGACGGTGAGTTTGCCTTTTTGGTAGGCCCTTCCGGGTCCGGAAAGTCTACGATTATTAAGTTGATTACCGGTGAGCTGCAGCCTACTTCCGGAACCGTTCACGTCAACGGCTATTCTTTGGAGCGGATTCGCAAACGTGAAATTCCTTTTTTGCGCCGCACAGTCGGCGTTGTCTTCCAGGACTTCCGCCTGATCGAAACCAAAACGGTTTATGAGAATGTGGCTTTTGCCATGCGTGTCATCGGTGCCCAGGATGCGGAGATTCGCGAACGTGTGCCTTATGTGCTGGAGCTTGTGGGACTGGAAACCAAGAGCCGCCGTCACCCTCATGAGCTTTCCGGCGGTGAGCAGCAGCGTCTTGCCATTGCAAGAGCACTGGTCAACAATCCTTCTACCATTATTGCCGATGAGCCCACCGGAAACCTGGATCCCGCTCGTTCCTTGGAGATTATGAGCCTGTTGCAGGAGATCAACAATCTGGGTACTACCATTTTGGTGGTTACCCACGCACGGGATTTGGTGGAACGGTTCGGAAAGCGTGTTATTGTACTGGATGAAGGCCTTGTGGTCAGCGACGGAATGGATGGGTATTACAGCTATGAAGATCAATAATCTAAAATATCTTTTGAAAGAGGGCATCCGTGGGATCTTCCTTCACGGCTTCATGTCCTTTGCTGCTGTTTGTGTAACGGTGGCCTGTCTTGTGATCGTGGGCAGCTTTTCTGCCATCGTCTACAACGGAAATATCCTGGTAGAAGAAATGAACAAGACAAACCAGATCATTGCCTATGTGGATATTTCTTACCCGAAAGCAGAAGCCCAAAGTGTAGGAACACAGATCAATCAAATCGAGAATATTCAAAATGCAGTATTCGTGACCAAGGAAGAAGCCCTGGATGCGTTTTTGAAGGATTACGAGGGCAATGAGTCCTTTTCCGGTGTTGTGGCGGAGGATCTTCGCTTCCGTTACGAGATTACGCTGATGGACAATGCCAAAATGGAAGAAACCATTGCGGCAGTTCGGAACGTACCCGGTGTTGCCCATATCAGTGCAGCTGTTGAGATGGCGGAGGGCTTTGAAACGATTCAAAGCGGCATGGCAATCCTGTCGATCGCTGTAATTGCGGTATTGCTGGTGGTTTCCCTGCTGATTATTTCCAATACGGTTAAGATTGCGATGTATGATCGCCGGGATGAGATCGCCATTATGAAAATGGTGGGCGCCACCAATGGCTTTATTCGTCTGCCCTTTGTTGTGGAAGGCTTCGTGTTGGGTATGGCAGGTGCCATTATTGCCTTTGGAATTGAGTGGGTGCTGTATGATGTGGTGGTTGCCTGGGTGGCGGCCGAGGATACACTGCGGTTGTTTAGCTTTGTGCCCCCCTTTACCCGGCTTTTGTGGCCCATGATCGGTACGTTCTCCGCCGCGGGTATGTTTGTTGGTATTGTAGGTAGCTGGAATTCCATCCGGAAGTTTATGGACGTATAAAGGAGTCAATAATGAGAAACAGAAAACTATGGGCATCCCTCCTGGCAGGACTTCTGGCAGTGATTTTGGTGCTTTCCCTGGTTGCAAGTGTGCTGCCGATGTATGCAGATGCTGCAAGCCTCAGTGAGTTGGAAAAGCAGAAAAACGAACTGGCGGCGGAAAAAAAGGAGATCGATGCGAAGATCGCCGAGTTGGAAGGCCAGCTTTCCGACAACCTTAGCGATATGCAGGCCATCGTCAATCAGAAAAATACCATTGATCAGGAAATTTTCATGCTTTACGAGCAGACGACCAACCTGAACGAGCAGATCGCCACCTACAGTCTGCTGATTGCGGACAAGCAGGACGAGTTGGACAGGGAAGAGGCCCGTCTTGTAGAGTTAAATGAAAAGAATAAAGAGCGCATCCGCGCTATGGAAGAGAACGGCGACCTTTCCTATTGGTCTGTGCTTTTTAAGGCCAACAGCTTTATGGATTTTCTGGACAGAGTGAATATGATCCAGGAAATTGCCGCAGCAGACCAACGCCGTTTGAAGGAGATCAGCGACACGGCCAAGGCTGTGGAGCAGACCAAGAAGACACTGGAAGAGGAAAAGAAAGGCTTTGAAGCTACAAAGGTAGAGCTGGAAGCATCCCAGGTAAAGCTGGAGGAACGGCGCGCTGAAGCAGATAAGCTTTTGGCAGATCTGATTGCCACCGGCGATGAGTACGAAGCGCTGCTGCATGCAGCGGAAAAGGACGCGGCGAAGATCGGCAAGGAGTTGGATGCAGCAGAGGATGCCTACGACGAGGCAGAGCGCCAGCAGTGGCTTTCCACCTCTGAAGCCCCCAGACCCAACCCGGGCGGCGCCAGCAGCAGTACCATTGTCAACGGTTTGAAGTGGGTCACCCCCTGTAGCTATGTTCGCCTTACCAGCCCCTTCGGCTGGCGCGTTCATCCCATCTATGGAGACTGGCGTTTCCATTACGGCGTGGACCTGGCAGGCCCTATGGGTACGCCTATTGTGGCGACCCGTGCAGGCGTGGTGGAGACCACTACATATGACTCCTCCTCGGGTTATTATGTAACACTGAATCACCAGGATGGCTTTAAGTCCAAGTACCTGCACTTGACCCGCTATATTGTCTCCCCAGGTCAATATGTCAGCGCAGGTCAGGTAATCGGCTATATGGGTTCCACCGGCGCATCTACGGGCTCACACTTGCATTTCAGTATTTTGTATAACGGATCCCATGTGAACCCCATGGATTATATCTCATAATAGACAGTTGTGATGATTGCGAACCGGTATGTACACCGGTTCGCAATTATAATATTAAAGAACTGGGCATAGGCCCGGTAGGAGAATGCTGCTTTTTAAGGAGTGCCTATGAAAAAGGGAAATCGTCTGCTTCGTATTATTGTTGTGTCCGTTTCGTATTTTTTGGTGGCGGAGATTGGCTTGGTAATTGGTTTTATGCTGCGGCCTGCCCCTGAGGAAGGCTATGCCAAGCTAAATGAGTTGTCCGGGCTCATCGAGGAATATTTTATTGGCGAGTCAGATAAAACAGCCATGGAAGATGGGGCGGCGGCAGGGATGATAAGCTCCCTGGGGGACATTTGGAGTTATTATATTCCTGCGGACCAATACGATGCCCACGTGGAGCAGATGGAAAATGCCTATGTAGGAATCGGCGTTACAATTTCCGTGGAAAACACAGAAAAGGGCCTGGAAGTGCTGTATGTAGAGCCCACCGGAGGCGCTTATGAAGCTGGTATCCAGGCCGGAGATATCCTGACCGCAGTAGAAGGCCAGAGTGTGATACAAAACGGTGTGGATAAGTCCAAGGAATTGATCCGCGGTAAAGAGGGAACCCAGGTCAGTATCACTTTTCTGCGGGAAGATCAGCAGATCACAGTGGATGTTACGAGAAAGGTGATCCAGGTGGTAGTTGCAGAAGGACAGATGCTGGCGGGGAATATCGGTCTGGTAATGATCCATAACTTTGATGACCGTTGTGCCAGTGAGACCATTGCAGCTATCGAGACACTGCTGGACCAAGGCGCAGAAAGTCTGATTTTCGATGTGCGTAACAATCCCGGCGGCTATAAGCATGAGCTGGTAGAGGTGCTGGACTACCTGTTGCCTCAGGGCGTGCTGTTCCGCAGCATCTCCCATGACGGCACAGAGGAAATTGACGAGTCCGGTGAAAGCTGCCTGGATATCCCCATGGCAGTGCTGATAAACGGTAACAGCTACTCCGCAGCAGAGTTCTTTGCCGCAGCCCTGGAAGAATACGATTGGGCTGTCACCGTAGGCGAGAAAACCGTCGGCAAAAGCTATTACCAGGGCACGTTCCGGCTCAGCGACGGCTCTGCTGTAGGGCTGTCCATTGGCAAATACTGCACCCCCAATGGCGTAAGCCTTGCGGAGGTCGGCGGTCTGGAGCCTAAGGTGCCGGTAG
Organism: Faecousia sp.; assembly: GCA_045537615.1. Classification (GTDB taxonomy): domain Bacteria; phylum Bacillota; class Clostridia; order Oscillospirales; family Oscillospiraceae; genus Faecousia. The sequence goes on from JAZSPV010000042.1 coordinate 25,048, forward strand.
AAGTAAACAAGGAAACGGCTTCCAAGATCTACGCAGGAACATTGGCGCCTGAGAAAGATCCGCAGATCCAGGCGGCTGTGGAAGCGTTGAAATAACCTTAGAAAAGGATGCGGCCTGCCGCATCCTTTTTCGTTCGTCAAGTCGTCACACAGCCAACAGCAAAAAAACGCAAAACCCCAACAAAACGGCGCTTGACGAAAGGGAATATTTCCCCTATAATAGAAAAAGATATGGAAATTTTTCTTTTAGAAAGGATTTTATATTATGGCAAAGGAATTTAAGATTACCAGTCTGCGTCTGGCTGAACTGGAAAAGGAACTGAATTATCTGAAAACCACCCGTGAGCGTGAGATCGCAGCGATGATTGCAGAAGCCCGCTCTTACGGCGACTTGTCCGAAAACTCTGAGTACGATGCTGCCAAGAATGAGCAGGCAAAGCTCTACGGACGCATTGCAGAGATCGAGGATGTCCTGTCCCATGCAGTGATCATTGAGGACGAGAACGAGCTGTCCGGTCGCGTGGGTCTGGGCTGCAAGGTTACTGTGGAAAATCTTGCCACTGGCGAGCAGACCGAATATCGGATTACCGGTTCTCAGGAAGCAAATCCCATGGAATACAAGCTGTCTGACGACTCTCCCTTTGGCCGTGCCGTTGTGGGAAAGGCTGCCGGAGAAGAATTTACGGTGATTGCTCCTTCCGGCTCCTATGAGATGAAGGTCGTCAGCATTACACGTGAGGGTTGATAAAAATGGCGAAGTTTGTACCCCAGGCTGAGTTGCCCGTTTCCGAGCAGGCTCAGATCCGCCGGGATAAGCTGGCGGCATTGCAGGCAGAGGGCAGAGATCCTTTCCTGCAGACAAAATTTGATTTTGATGCAGACTCCGCAGCCATCAAGGCTGATTACGAGGGCTATGAGGGCAAAGCTGTCCGCGTAGCAGGCCGCCTTATGAGCAAGCGGGGCCAGGGCAAGGTCATGTTCTGTGACCTGCAGGACTGCACCGGCCGCATCCAGCTGTTCGTGAAGATCGACGAGCTGGGTGAGGAGGAGTATGCCCGTTTCAAGAAATATGACATTGGAGACATCGTGGGTGTAGCCGGCGAGGTCTTCAAGACCAAGACTGAGGAGATCTCTGTTCGGGCTAAGGAAGTGACACTGCTGTCTAAATCCTTGTTGCCCCTGCCGGAGAAGTTCCACGGCCTGACCGATAAGGAACTTCGTTTCCGTCAGCGTTATGTGGATCTGATGGTCAACCCCGAGGTCAAGCGCAATTTTGTGATCCGCAGCCAATTCATTAAATTCATGCGCAATTACCTGGACAATATGAATTATATCGAGGTGGAGACCCCAGTTTTGAATACCATTGCCGGTGGTGCGGCTGCCCGGCCCTTTATTACCCACCACAACACCCTGGACATCGACATGTTCATGCGCATTGCCACGGAGCTGCCGCTGAAGCGGCTGATTATCGGCGGCATGGACCGGGTATATGAGATCGGAAGAATTTTCCGTAACGAGGGCATGGACCCCAAGCACAACCCGGAGTTTACCACGGTTGAGCTGTATCAGGCCTATGCGGACTTCCATGACATGATGGATATTGCCGAGGGTATCATCTCCGGCGCTGCCAAGGAGATTCTTGGTACCTATGAAGTGGAGTGGATGGGTGAAAAGATCGACCTGACACCCGGCTGGCGCCGTCTGTCCATGGTAGATGCTGTTAAGGAATATGTAGGCATTGACTTTGGAGCCATCACCGACGATGCCGAGGCCGTGGCCGCTGCCAAGGCCAAGGGTGTGGAGCTTGCCGATGCTGCGGAGAAGACTTGGGGCAACGCCCTGTACGCCTGCTTCGATCAGCGCGTGGAGGAGCATCTGATCCAGCCCACCTTTATCACCATGTACCCTGTTGAGGTCAGTCCTCTGACAAAGCGCAGCCCCTCCGATCCCCGGTTGACGGAGCGCTTTGAGCTGTTCATTTGCCACAGTGAGCTGGCCAATGCATACTCTGAGCTGAACGACCCCATCGACCAGCGCGGCCGCTTTATGAAGCAGGTGGAGCAGCGGGAACGTGGCGACGACGAGACCGAAATGTTGGATGAGGATTTCCTCAATGCCATGGAATATGGCATGCCTCCCACAGGCGGCATGGGCATGGGAATTGACCGCTGTGTTATGCTTCTGACCGGCACCGACACCATCCGAGAGGTTATTCTCTTCCCCACAATGAAGCCCCTTGATTAAATAAATCTCCATAAATCACAATAGCCCTCCAAATCAGCCGATTTGGAGGGCTATTTTTTGTTATTCTGCAATTTTCTATCCATTTTTGCGGAGAGTTGTAGAAGAGTATAAAGAGCAATAAACTTTTCGTTGCCTATTTACTAACGATTGTATGAATACTATTTAGAGAAAAGTTGTGGTCTAATAAGAAATACCGCTAAAGTGTCTTTGCCTATACCGGCGCTTGTGAGGCATATATTTTGCAAAAGATAAAGCAAGGAAAGAAAAGGAAAAAACTGCGTATATTTGCAAAAAATACATTGCCTAATGTGAAAACTAATGCTATAATAGCGACGTGTAAACTTAAATAAATACCAGGAGGCGCTACATATGCGTAAAACGGCTTTTTTAGGCTTCGGTGAAGTCAATACCCCCATCGATATTATTATTAATAAGTGCCAAAAGGCAGAGGCAGATCTGAAGGCCCAAGGCCTGGATCTGATTTCTGTTTACCCCATAACCGACGATTATGAGGAAAAGGATATCGCCAAGGCACTGGAGGCATTGGCAGGTCAGGAATTTGATTCCATTGTTGTGTGTATTGCTGGTTGGATTCCCACCCATGCGGTGGTGAAGGTCTGCGAGCAGTACCGTCATAAGCCCATTGTTTTATGGGGCCTTTGCGGTTGGGTAGAGGCAGACGGCAGATTGGTTACGACTGCTGACCAGGCCGGTACCTCTGGTCTGCGTAAGACCTTTGCAGACCTGGGCTACACATTCAAGTATGTATACGACATTGTGGGCCTTCCCAGCAAGGTGGAGACCGTGGCTGATTTCTGCATCGCAGCGCAGGCCGCAGCACGTCTTCGCAGTGCAAAGGTCGGCATGGCTGGCTACCGGGATATGAACCTCTACGGCACATTGGCGGATGGTCCTTCTCTAAAGCGTACCGTTGGCGTGGAGATCGAGACCTTCGAGATGCTGGAGATGCAGCAGCGCTATGAGAAGCTGACCCAGGAAGAGAAGCAGGCCGTCGTGGATACGGAAATGAGCAAGTGGCACTTTTTGAAGGAAGCACAGCCTGCAGGCAAGCTGATGGCTGCCGGCTACTATCTGGCTGTGAAGCAGCTGATCGACGAGCGCGGCTACGATGCCATTTCTCTGAAGGACGTAGATGGCATGAAGAAACTGTGCGGATTCCCCCCTGCACCGATTCTGATGCTGTTGTCCGATGTGGCCAAGGTCAGCACCATTCCTGAAAACGATTGCCTGGGTAATGTGACTCAGCTGATGGTCAAGTATTTGACCGGCCAGTGCGGTGCATACCTGGAGTTTTATGAGTTCTTCACCGACCGTGTCCTGGCAGGCGTGCCGGACTATGTCCCTGCCGAGATCATCGATGGCGAGACAACTGTTATGCCTGCAGCATTTGGCGAGCTGAATGAAGGTATTCTGAATGTTTCCAAGGTCAAAACCGGTGCGCTGACTATGTGCCGTCTGTTCCTGGAAAACGGCAAGTACTATATGCACATGGTCACCGGCGAGGGTGTTTCTCCCAGAAAATGGGAGGAGGCTGGCTGGACACAGCCTGCACCGCAGCTGCCCGGTCTGGAGATCAAGCTGGATGATGTAGAGACGTTTGCACAGAACGTAATGTGCCAGCACTACATTATCTCCTATGGCGACAACACCGCCCGTATTAAGAACCTGTGTGCTATTTTGGGCATAGAGATTATTTAATTCTTTATAGGTCTGTCCGGATACGGTTAGCGAACATAGATGACAACACTTAGCAGAGGAGAAAAGTAATGAATATGTTGATTGGTTGGGCGGAAGAGAGCCTGGTTCCGGAAAAAAAGGTTTCTCTTCAGGGACAGTTTTTTGAACGGATTTCTCAATACGTGGAATCGGAGGTCGCTGTCACTGCAATGGCTGTGGAGAAGGGGCAGGAGCAGATGATTCTGATGTCTGTGGATATTGTCAGCCTGAACGGTGGCTTGATTCGGCTGGCTCGGGAAAAGTTTCAAAAGATTTGCCCTGAGGTAGACCCCAGAAAGCTGATCATGGCAGCGACCCATACCCATACATCCTTGACAACAATAGATCCATACGCTGCGGCAGGAAAAACTAGTTGGAGAACTGTTCAGATCCTGGAAGAGTTTTTGCCGAAAGGAAAGATGTATAAAGAATTGGTCACACCGGATGACGGGGTGATCACACCGGCTGAGGCTACGGAGTTTGTAGCAGAGAAGATCGCCTTGGCCGCCAAAAAGGCCTGGGACAACCGGCAGGAAGCCTGTTTTGCCAATGAATTTGGCAGAGCGGCAGTGGGAATGTGCCGCCGTGTCGGCTATGATGACGGCACAGCACAGATGTGGGGTGACACCAATACCGCTAACTTTGTTGCCTTGGAGGGTGGCAATGACTCCGGTATTGAACTGCTTTATACGTTTGACAAAGATAAAAACTTGACCGGTATTGTGGCAAACATTGCCTGTCCTGCACAGATTTTGGAGCAGAGAAGCTTCATTTCGGCCGACTATTGGGGGCGTACAAAGGCGCTTCTGCGGGAAAAGCTTGGAGAAAATATTTATCTTTTGGGCGTTTGCGGCGCAGCCGGCGATCAGTGCCCCAGAGATCTGGTGCGTTGGGTCGATCCGGAAACACCCATCGACGACCCCAATGTATATAGACCCAATTGTATTCCCCGAAAAGCAGATCCTTCCATGTATGATATCAGCGGCTGTAACCGGGTAGGCAAACGAATCGCAAATGAGATTCTTTCGGTTCTGGAGGAAGTTACAGAGTATCAGTGCGATCCGACCTTTGTCCACAAGGTAATAGACCTTGATCTGCCCTTGCGGAAAGCGACTATAACGGAATACGAAAATGCAGTTCGCGAGCTGCAATACTATGTGGATAAGAATGCTGATAAGGAGTCCTTCGATTATGCCGATAATGCCCGGATGCATGTGTATGCTGGCACCATCGGACGGTACCGGGAGCAGCAGTTTACAGAGGTCTATCCCATTGAGTACCATGTGATCCGCTTGGGGAATATTGCAATCGCGACAAACCCCTTCGAGCTGTTTTTGGATTACGGCAACCGGATTAAAGCCCGGTCCTATGCAGAGCAGACCTTTATTGTACAGCTTTGCTGCGGCTCATCCGATTACTTGCCTACAGAAAAGGCAGAAAAGGGCGGCCACTACAGCGCCTACATTTCCAGCGGCTATGTTGGTCATGAAGGTGGAGATGTGCTGGTCAGAAACACGATTGCCCAAATCAATGATCTTTGGAAGGACTAAGGTAGGCAACGGGATTAGTAAAATATTATCCCCAAAAGATGGGGTAAAAAATGGTAGGCACAAAAGTGCCTACCATTTTTTTGATAATAGAAACGGAAATAAGCAATTTTTATTTTTGCTTTAAACCAATCAACCAATTATATGTGAGTACAAGCCCTGTGCTGAGGATAGCGCCGCCGACAATGTCTGTAAACCAATGGACACCGGAAATCAGCCGTGCTGTCACCATGAAAACAGTAAAGCCAGCCATTAACAGGCAAACGGTGTGCCTAAGGGGTTTGCTTTTAATCCGGCTGCGCAACTGCAGGATCGCAGTGGGCATAACGCACATGACAAGCATCGTTGTGGAAGAGGGATAGGATGCTTCTAGAACACCTTCGATGAGCACAGGTCTATAATTTACAACAGCTTTTTCGAAGAAAAGAAATACGGCCATTACCACAATATAGAACCCACCAAGAACAAAGATGCTGTAATCCACCCGGCTAAGGCGCTTCCGCCGAATCCACTGGATAAGCCCCAATAAGGCAAATCCCAACACAATCCCCAGGGGAATCACACTCAGCCAGTCCGTGATGTTGTACAGGGCCATATGTACACCGGTCAGCTTATGAACGAATTGGTTCACCGTAGCAAAGCCCACGAGTGAGTCCTGGGGACCGATAGGTGCCACGTCCAGAAAGCGGACTGCCAAGGTCCATATCACAAAAATAACCAGCATGCACACGCCAATGTAAAGTTTTCTTTGATTACTTTTTTTCATTTTATTCAACCTGTCTATTTAAATTTGGCTTCTGCCTAAATCTATTTTATATGCAATCGGGAAATATTGCAAGAAAAGAGTTGTTGCACAGTTATAATTTCTAAGATCGTGGGGTAGCCCATAACAAAAAATAGCCATCCTGGTTGGGAAGACTGATTGGATCAGTTGCTGCCTTTGGCAGCGGTATGCTGCTATCCTGTTGCGATGCTCGGTGCTCTCGTCGGCGGAGAAGCGCCTTCCTCGCTCACCGATCGCGGCCACTCGCTCAGGTCGCTGTATCCGCCCCTGGCGGCGCTCCCTTCGCTCCCCAAATTTTCACTGGCTTCGCCAGTTCAAAGGGTATCAGCAATAAAAAATCAGCCATCCCGGAAGGGATGACTGATTTTTTGGAGCTGCTAGCCAGATTTGAACTGGCGACCTCATCCTTACCAAAACAATATAGCCTGTTGTGTTCTAACTTTTCTTGTTGTATAATCCTGTATTATAAAAGGTTTTATATTTGTTTTCAAAACTTTTTGCTGTGAAATGCTGTTGCCTGTTGTAGCTTGTTGTGTAGTGGTTTCTGTTGTAGGTAGTGGTTTTGTAGTGGTTTTTTAAGGGTATGAGAAAAGCCGCCCAGCGACCGCCAGACGGCTTCCCTAAAGGAGACATTCCGTACCAAATGTGCAAGGATGGATTTTTATTTCTTCGTGCTAGCACCGTGCTACAGGGTCAAGGCTCGTTGTTCCCTCGTTGTTCGTGGAAAGCCTTGTGTGCTGCATTCAGCCGTTCACGCCGTTCCTGTTCCCACATTGCATTATAAAACGCATTCAAGGCACGCTCTGCCGATCTCCGGTCAGCTTGATATATTCGCTGCTGGTTCTTTTTGCGTTGCTGGTAACAGGCAGCAGCTCCGGTGCATTCCGGTT
>JAZSPV010000040.1:0-49751 GCA_045537615.1 Faecousia sp.
GCAGAGTTGTCTTCCTAAGCCCGCTTGGCCTCCGACTTAACAGTATAATCTCCGCATATTTACAAATAATAGCATCGTAATTTGTAAAATAAGGAGATAGATATATATGAAAGCTACTGGTATCGTTCGTCGGGTGGAGGAATGCGTTATAAGTCGGATCGTAGCCATGTCGTTCTGTGAGCCAAGGAGTTGAAAGGCAGAGTTGTCTTCCTAAGACCGCTTGGGCCTCCGACTTCCACCCGACGGACGATACCAGTAGCTTTCATATATATCTATCTCCTTATTTTACAAATTACGATGCTATTATTTGTAAAAGGGGAAGATTTATACTGGCTGATTTACTTTTTGCAGTTGCTATGTTATTATTAAAATGAAAGGGGTGAGTTGTAATGGCTACCAAAAAGAACCTGCGCACCTTTTCTGTAATTCTTATTGTTGCAATTCTGCTTGCAATGAGTGCTTGCACTGATAACGAAGCACAAATAAACATAGAAGAATGCTACCAAATTCGTACCAACAGCGATTTGACATATTCTTATGAAATTACCGACTTTAAAGGTAATGTTCTTTTTTCAGAATCAGCAGCTATTAAACCTCCCAATATAAAACCTTTATCCACATCTGTTTTGGAAGTTTCAACGCAAACCGGAACGGGGTTGTCTACAAACTGGGCAATTTATTGTGATGTGGAAACAGGTAAAACATCGGAGAAATTCTTTTATGTTTTAGGTGCAAAAGACGGTTATGTGCTCTATGTTAAATACGAAGACAAGGTACATACTATCATTTGCCGAAACATCTTCGATTCCAAAGCTCTTACACAGGAATATCGGGTTGATGACGAACTTGTTGTTTTGGACTCCTTTAGTAAAGCGGATTTTAAAACAGAAGGAGTTGCAACGATCTCATACGCATCCGGCGATACTGCAATACGACAAGAATATATCCATATTTACTTTCCAGACTAAAAGCGAGGTGAAATTCACCTCGCTTTTGTTACGTACAGGTCAAGATATGATGTTTTTCGTCAAAAATTTTTGTTGCAAAAAAGTCCGAAAGTACAGTAATCACAAGGCTTTATGGCACTTTTGTGTTATTATAACACGAGCCTCCACCCGACGGACGATACCAGTTGCTTTCATATATATCTATCTCCTTATTTTACAAATTACGCTGTTAGTATCTGTAAACACGGGAGATTTATACTTCTTTTTTATTATGCTGATATGTCATATATATTTTACATTATGTAAGATATACTTGACATAATAAGCTGATTTTAGTAAAATAAAAGTATAATACTTTGAAAGGAGATGATAGCGGTGGCCGAAAATCGAAAAATTAAAAGTGCGCGCGCCTTATGTGGCTTCTCGCAAAAAGATTTAGCAAACGCCGTTGGTGTCTCCCGACAAACAATAGTCAGCATAGAAAAAGGGAATTACAATCCATCGCTAAATCTATGCAAAGCAATTTGTAAAAAACTAAACAAAACCTTAGATGAATTATTTGGGGAGGAACAATAAAGTGGCCAATAAACCTATAAGAAGCATAGAAGAACAAGTTGAAGATTTAGCTAAAAAGCAACTTGCTGGTGTTAAGTACTATACGAAAACCGAAACTATTAATTCTGAAATTGAAACCGCATTAAAATCTGCTCCTTCAAAAAGTGGCGGGACTGGAGCAAATATCCCTGATATAAAATTACTTTTGGAAACAAAAACTATGCGGCGTATTCCTGTTATGATTGAGGTTAAAGGTAAAAAAGGCGATTTTATCAAATTGACTGCTGATGAAGAAATTGATAACAAGAAAAAAGATGGCACAGAGAACTTTACAAATATCAATAAGTACGCTGTTAATGGTGCCATACACTATGCCAATGCCATTGTAAATCATACCGAAAGTTATAAAGAAACCATAGCGATTGGTTTGAATGGCTATTATGATGCGAGCGGAAGTCTCATAACTGAAATAGGTGTATATTATATTTCGTTGGATAATTTCTGTATTCCTAAAAAAATCGGTAATTATAGTGACCTCTCCTTCTTATTAAAGAAGAATCAAACAGCATTTATTGAAGAGATTGACAAAGCTGGTTTGACTGATGAGGAAATTGAAGCCAAAGCTAAAGAATACGAAAACCAAATTGAAGTCAAACTCAAAAAATTAAACCAAACTATGCAGGATACTCTGAAAATTTCTGTAGGATCACGCGTCGAGTTGGTTACGGGTATGATTATGGCCGGCCTGGGAACAGAGGGCGTGGCCCCGTTAGAAATATCAGAATTAAAAGGCGAAACAGGCGCTAAAACAAACGATGGCAGAGTTTTAATTAATAAAATCGACTCCTTCTTAGAAAAACGCAGTTTGCCGCAAGAGAAAAAAGAAATGATCGTTAATGATCTTTCCAGAGTTTTTGTTTATTCTGATTTATGGAAGCCCATCAACGGCGAAAGCAAATTAAAGAGTGTTTATACAAGTGTCAAAAATGACATAATGCCAATATTTACATCGGCAAAGCACCTTGATTTTACCGGCAAACTTTTCAATGTGCTTAATGCATGGGTTGATATTCCTGATAGTGATAAAAACGATGTGGTATTAACACCTCGTTATGTTACGGAATTGATGGCAAAATTAGCTCAAGTTAATAAAGACAGTTATGTTTGGGACTACGCAGTGGGCTCGGCAGGATTCCTTATTTCTTCTATGAAGTTAATGATTAAAGATGCCGAGGATCGTATACATAGCCCTAAAGAATTAGCAGAGAAAATTGCCGAAATTAAATATAAACAGTTGTTAGGTATCGAAAAGCGCTCCGATATTTATTTGTTAGCTGTCCTTAATATGATCCTTATGGGTGATGGTTCATCCAACATCATTCATAAAGATAGTTTGACAGAATTTGATGGAAAATACGAACAAGGTGAAATGAATGGTAAAGATTTCCCCGCAAATGTATTCTTGCTCAACCCACCTTATTCTGCTCCAGGCAAAGGTTTTATTTTCGTTAAAAAAGCACTTTCTAGAATGAGCAAAGGTAGAGCAGCCATTCTTATTCAAGAAAACGCTGGAAGCGGCAACGGTCTTCCGTATACTAAAGACATTTTAGAAAATAACACCTTAATTGCAAGCATCCACATGGCCGATATTTTCAAAGGTAAAGCGGGTGTTCAAACCGCAATCTATGTATTTGATGTTGGTACACCTCATAATGAGAAACAGATTGTTAAATTTATTGATTTTTCTAATGATGGTTATACAAGACAAAACAGAAAGAAATCAAGCCAAGATGCCAACTTAAAAAATACAGATAATGCTCTTGAACGTTATGAGGAAATTGTCAATTTAGTTCTTTATGGCAAGGCTTACCTACATTACTTTACCGATGAACAGTATATCGAAGATACTATTAGTCTTGACGGTAATGATTGGACTTTCTCTCAACACATTAAACTTAATACCATTCCTACAGAGGATGATTTTAGGAATACAATTAAAGAGTATCTTGGTTGGAAAGTCTCTGCGGTTTTAAGAGGTGAAATAGATGGTTAATTTTAAGGAATATAGAATTGAGGATGTATTAACTTGGCAACCGCAAAAGGAAATTGATCCTCTTAAAATTCCTGATTTAACTGTAAAGAGTGATATTGTATATCCCTTTTATGGACAAGCAACACTTAATAACGGAATTATTTCATATCTTTCACTTACAAAACATGTGTTAAATAATCCTGAAGCAAAGCCAACAATACTTATTCACTCTAACAATCAAAATGTTGTTTACCTTGAAACCCCTTTTTATCTAAAGGATGGACATGGTGCAACAAGTGTACTACAATCGGAATTTTTAAATGAAAAAATAGCAATATACTTAATGACAAGTATAAAAAAGGTTATAACCAAGAAGTTTTCTTATAACGAAAAAGCCACTAAAATTGCCCTAAAAAACACATATATTCAACTCCCTGTTAATGATAAAGAAGAAATAGATTATGAATATATGGAACGATATATAAGCGAACTCGAAGAGGAGCGTATAAGCGAACTCGATTCGTATTTGATAGCCACAGGATTGGATGATTATAATTTAACTGAATCAGAAAAGATGGCTCTTGAAAAATATAATCTATCTCAAATTGAATTTAAACCCTTTAAAATAGGTGGTGAAAAAGGTCTATTTGCTGTCAACTCACCAAAAAAGAAGTTTAATGCAAATTCTATTAAGTTCAATGGCAAGTATCCATATGTAGCGAGGAGTAGCAATAATAATGGTATTCGTGGATATATAAATCAAGATCCTATATTTTTGAATGATGCTTGTACTATTTCTTTTGGACAGGATACGGCAACTATATTTTATCAAGAGACACCATATTTTACAGGAGATAAAATAAAAATAATGTCGTATAAACACAACAAATTAACACAGGAACTTGCTTCTTACTTATTAACCGTAATGAGAAAAGCTTTTCAAAATTTTTCATGGGGACAGACATCTTTTAATGAAGATATTTTAAATGCCGTTGAAATACAAATGCCGGTTAATAAAACCGGAGAAATTGACTATGATTTCATTAATACATTCATTAGAGCACAGTATAAAAATTCAATAAAAGATGTAGTCGATTGGAAAGACAAACAAATCGGCATTTATAAAAATCTAGTGGCAAAACAATCATAACAAAAAGCGAGGGGAAATTCCCCTCGCTTTTGCTATGTATAAAACCGCCCAAGACCCTATTTTGACACCCTTGTGTTCAATAGGGCAAACCAGCGAAAACCCTAGTGTTTATGCGCCTTTTAGGCGGTTTGTCCTATTATAACGCATTCCTCCACACGTCTTACGATACCTGTAGCCTTCATAATATATCTTTCTCCTTTTACGATACTTGACGGCACTGCCAACCCTCCGTTGTCATTGCGAGGACCCTGAGCGAAGTCGAAGGGGACGTGGCAATCTCAAAGCTCGCAGTCGGTTTTGGAGATTGCCACACCAGTGTGCGCACTGGTTCGCAATGACAGGGGTGGTCGATAGTCCCTACAACAATTTTACAAATTACGCTGTTAGTATCTGTAAACAGAGGTCGATTATACCGTCTAATTGCTTTTTACTAATTTATACCGTTGACAAATACTTTTCAGTTACACTATAATAAATATTAAAGATATGCGGTTTTAAATTAGAATATCATTTTTAGAAACAGGAGGTTTTTAACATGGAAAATGTTAAAATGGCCGCAACAGCTAACGACACCTTGAAGGAATTAAAAAAATTACCCTCCCGGTTTGAAGGACGCCTGATTGCGTTTATCGGAATTAACCTACTAACCACTTTTGTATCTGTCATTACCCTAGGGTTTGCTTATCCCGCAATGTATTGCTTTAAAAAACGTTGGATTTATGCAAACACAATCATTAACGGTTATCGCCTAAAATTCACAGGAAAAGGCAGCCAATTATTTGGCAAATACATGCTCTGGACATTTCTAGGCATTATCACCTTTGGTGTTTTCACTCTTTGGTGGCCAATCAAATATCAGCAGTGGGAAACCAACCATGTTGAAATCGATTCTATTATTGCATCTTGAGTACAAAGCGAGGGGAAATTCCCCTCGCTTTTACTATTTACACCATTGGTGTTATTATACCTCATTCGACAACACAGCATACAATACCTGTAGCTTTCATATATCTTTCTCCTTTTACGATACTTGACGGCACTGCCACCCCCGTTGTCATTGCGAGGACCCTGAGCGAAGTCGAAGGGGATGTGGCAATCTCAAAGCTCGCAGTCGGTTTTGGAGATTGCCACACCAGTGTGCGCACTGGTTCGCAATGACCGAGGTCGTCGGTATCCCCTACAACAATTTTACAAATTACGCTGTTAGTATCTGTAAACAGAGGTCAATTATACCGCAAGATTGACTTTTTTATATTGCAGTGCTACTATAAAAAACACCAAAGGAGAGAATATATGATGTATAGTAAATTATTGCAACAAGAACCGGGAATATTTATCGTTGTTTTGCTTATTTCCATAATAATTACACTCGCAGCATACAGTGCGTTCCCCCTGATATTTGCCGCAGTTCGGAATAAGCCTATTACAAAGAAAAAGTACAGATGTCTTTGTTATGGCATCAATGTTGCCGTGATGCTCCTATTTATGGTGTTTAACGGTGGCTCGATCAACATCGGACCTTATTTTTTGTGGACATGGGCATTCTCCAGCTGCGGAATAAAAATACTGGATTCCAACGGCAGCTTGGAAGACGGTGCCTCTTTTACCCCGACCACAAAAGCCGCCCTTCCCCAAGATGCGATTTGTTTTTGCAGAAAATGTGGCAAAAAACTTATTGGCAACAGCAATTTCTGTAGCAAGTGCGGCACTAAAATAATGGTTGTACGCGAAGTTGATAAAGGCTCCCATCCTGCTGCAAATAAAGAACCCTCCACGATTTGGATTTGCGGAAATTGCAAAACTAAAAACCTAAGTACACGAAATGACTGTTGGGCTTGCAAGGCCCCGAAGTAACCCACACAAAATAGTCTTAACCCGCGGTGCAGATTGTCACACCGCGGGTTTTCTTGCGCACTCCCTTATCCTTGCACCTTATGCAGAAACTTGTAATGGCATGGTGCCTTTACGGAACTTGCAGATGGGGCAAGTTGCAAGCACTTCGTTTACGGTCTATGCTACCGGTCAGGTGGTAAGGGCGCTGAGGGCTGCCATGTCTTCTTTTTGGGCTATCTTAATGTTATTCACATTGCTTCGTATGAAATGGATGGGAAAGCCCAGATGATACAGAAGCATGGTGCAGCAAGATTCTGTCAGCCGATGATTTTTGATTTCTGCCGTTCGGAACACCCGATTCAGCAGTTCCAGCTTATGGGCCTCAGGAGATTGGACGGCGATGGTGGCTGTTCTGTCCACATGCTCCGCTTTGGGCCCCGTGATGTTAAACTGCACATAATCTTCCATACTGTGACAAACGGTGCCGCTGCCCTTTTCCGCAGCACCCATCAGCAGTGTGGAAATGGTCTCTACCGTGACCAACGGACGGGTAGCCTCCTGGACAATAATCATGTCCTCCGGCTCATAAAACCGACTGATATACTCCACCGCATTTTTTAAAGATGCTGTACCGCTGGATCCTGCAGGCACAAGACCTCTTAGCTTTGTAATGCCGTACTGCCGGGCATAAGCCTTGACAATATTTTCCCAGCCTTTCAGACAAACCACATAGATATCCTCTACCGCAGGGTGAGATTGGTAGGCATCCATGCTGTAAACAAGGATCGGCTTGCCGTTGACAGCGACGAACTGGTTGGGAATGTTTTGAGGCTGTGCGCTTGTATTTCCACCTGCCAAAATCACAGCAACGGTTCTGTGGCTGCTGTCGGAAAAAACGGGATCCGCTTCCCGCTGGGGTCGGACATAGTCACTGATTAACGCCTCCACCGAGGTATCCAGCACTGCCGCAAATTTTCTCAGCTTTGTCTGAGACACGTCATTTTCACCGGACTCGATCTTGGCCACAGTAGACCGGGTCTTATATCCCATGGCGTTTGCCAGCTCTTGCTGCGACATACGCAGCTCCAATCTTCTTTTCTTTATATTACTGCCAACGGACACAAAATCACTCCTTTTTGCTTTTGTTTATTATAAATCAACATTTGGTGATTTTCAAGTCCAAGAAAGCGGGAATTTTCCCCTTCTGTTGACAAAAAATGCACTTTGTGTATAATGACTGTGTCTTTTTCTATACAGAAATCTATATTATTCATGAAGAGGTGTCTAATTCAATGAAAGCAGTTATTTTCAATTCCGGTCTGGGAAATCGCATGGGCGATTTCACAAAGAACAACCACAAATCTATGGCCCGCCTGAAGGATGGCGAAACCATCTTCCACCGTCAGCTCCGCCTTCTCAGTGCAGAAGGTATCCGGGACTTTATTATCACCTCCGGTCCTTTTGAGGAGCAGCTGAAAGCAGAAGCAGCCGATTTCCCCGAACTGAACGTCGTATTTGTCCGCAACGACATTTACGATAAGACAAACTACATCTATTCCATGTATTTGGCCCGGGAATATATGAACGACGATCTGCTGTTCTTCCACGGCGATTTGGTGTTCAACCGCAAGCTCATCCACGATGTACTGAACTGCAGCGACAAAAACACCGGTACTGTCAACTTTAAAAAGGCCCTGCCTGAAAAGGATTTTAAGGGCAGAGTGAAGGATGGCAAGCTGCTGGAGGTTTCCATCCACATTTTCGACGAGGACTGCTTTGCATTCCAGCCCTTCTACAAGATGGACAAGGCCACTGCCTCTGCCTGGATCGGCAAGGTCGTGGAGTTTATCCACAAGGGCGAAACTAAATGCTATGCCGAAAACGCTCTGAACGAGATCATCTCGGCACTGAATATCCGTGTCTTCTCCTATGATGGCTACTACATCGATGAGATCGACAATCTGGACGATCATGCTCGGGTCAGTGCTGAAATTCTTCCCTTTGACGAAGCAGACGCAAAGATCTTTGGCTGATAACATCCGGAGGATCCTATGACAGAAAAGTATACATACGGCTATAACAGCCGGGAATTTCAAAAGTTTAAGAAGCACGCATGGCTGATGCTGCTGAGCTTCGGTTTCACCTATCTGTTCTTCTACAACGGCCGCCAGAATATCAATCTGGTGCTGCCTCTGATGAAGGAAGCCTTCCAATCTGATCTGGGCACTTTGGGCGTGGTGTCCTCTGCGCTGTTCTGGTGCTATGCCTTCGGTCAATTGGTCAGTGGACGCCTTGGCTCCTACTTCGGCTATAAGAAGCTAATGGTATTTGGCGTTGTGGCCTCTGCTGTGCTAAACGTGCTGATCTCTTTTCAGAACAACCTTTGGGTCATTGCAATTCTCTGGGGCCTCAACGGTTTCTGTCAGGCAATGGTATGGTCCAACGGTGTGGGCGTGATCAACAAGTGGTGGCCCAAGGAAAAACGAGGCTTTGCCTCCGGTTTGGCTACCGCCTTTTCCGGCGTAGCCCAGGCAGTCACCTATCTGACAGTGAACTGGTGTCTCATTCTGAACCCGGAATGGACCTGGCGTGCAGGTTTCCGGTTCCCCATCGTTCCCATGGTTCTGATTCTGGTAGCTTTTATCGCCTTCTTTAAGGAGAAGCCCGAAGATGTGGGCCTAAAGGCATTTGAAGAAGCTGACAAAGAACTGGATGCCAGCAATGCCGCTATGGAAGCAGAGCTTGCCAAGAAGGGCTTTTTCTACCCCTATTTGCTTCTGTTCAGCGAGCCTAAGGTTTTGGTGTTCTGCCTGATCTCCGCCATCGCCGGCATCGGCCGCTACGGTCTGCTGACCTGGATCCCTACCTACTTCACCGAGGAGCTGGGACTGACACTGAAAAACGATATGTTTACTTATATCGTTCTGCCTTTGGGTCAGGCCTGCGCCATGTTTGTATTCCCGTTCATCACCGACAAAGTGTTTAGAGGCAAGCGCGAGCCTATGCTGATTCTGGCATCGGTGGTGGCCTTTGCAGGTATGGTCTGCTTCCCCTTGTTCAAGACACAATTGCCTGCAACCATTATGCTGTTTATCGTAGGCGTATTCAGTATGGTAACCGGCATCATTTGGGCCATTGCCGGTGATATGGGCGGCCGTGCTCTGTCCTCCACCGTGGTTGGTGTTCTGGACTGGTCCGTCTATATGGGTGCCGCCATCCAGGCTTCCGCCTTCGGATTTGTGCAGAAGACTTTCGGCTGGCCTGCCATCTTCATTACCATTGGGTGTCTATATATCATTCTGCTGGTGCTGACCTTGTTTGCCCGCAAAATGAAAATGAGAAGACTGTAATCATCATCAGAGCGGTAGGAAAACCTACCGCTCTGTTTACGTTCTGCCATTTTGTCGATCATTCCCGGATATTGACAGTTTCGTCTTCTGGATGTAAAATAATAAAATGTGATAATGTGCTATTTTAGCGCGAAAATTGATGTTGTTTAGCAGAAGACAGTGCCGCGAAAGCTGCGCTTCCAGTCGTTATTTCGGAAAGGATGTTTATGATGATACTTTATATCGACCCAGGTACGGGAAGTATGCTTTTCACGGTGTTGCTGGGCCTGATCGGTGCAGCTTTTTATGCTGTGCGCATGCTGCTGATCAAGCTCCGCTTTGCACGCAGCGGCGGAAAAGGAACAGCCAACACAAAAAAGATACCCATGGTGATTTTTTCCGACGACAAGCGCTATTGGAGCATTTTTGCTCCCATCTGCCGGGAACTGGACAAACGGGGTATGGATGTGGTATATATGACCGCCTCCCCTGATGATCCCGCTTTGGATAATCCTTACAGCCATGTACATGCTGAATTTATCGGCGAAGGAAACAAGGCCTTTTCCAAGCTCAATTTCCTAAACGCAACTATGGTCCTGTCCACCACCCCCGGTTTGGATGTGTACCAGTGGAAGCGCTCTAAAAACGTGGACTACTATGTCCACATCTTCCACACCGCCGGTGAAGTAACCCGATACCGCATGTTCGGTATCGATTACTATGACGCACTGATGATCGCAGGTGAGCATCAGGAGCGTGACATCCGGGAACTGGAACAGCTCCGGGGGCTTCCTGCCAAAGAAATCGTAACCGTTGGCATCCCCTTTATGGACGAGATGGCAGCCCGGCTGGCTGCTGTTGGCCCGGCTCCGGAGCATCCTCGCACCGTTCTGCTGGCCCCCACCTGGGGCCCCAGCGCCATCTTCAGCATCCATGGCGGCAAAATCATAGACCGCCTTTTGGAAACCGGTTATCACATCATCATCCGGCCTCACCCCCAGTCCTTTGCATCGGAAAAGGAAATGCTTGATAAGCTCATGGAAACATACCCCGAATCCGAGCAGCTGGAGTGGAACCGGGATACGGATAATTTTGAAGTGCTGCGTCGCAGTGATATCCTCATTTCGGACTTCTCCGGTGTTGTCTTCGATTTCTCCCTGATCTATGACAAGCCTGTGATCTACACAGATCCCAACTTTAATCTGGCACCCTATGATGCCTGGTTCCTGAGCCATCCGCTGTGGACTCTGTCTGCACTGCCCCGGATTGGGCGAGAGTTGAACATGGACAACCTGTCCAACATTAAGGGGCTCATCGACAGCTGTCTGGAAGATTCCCAGTATGCCCAAGGCAGAAAAGAGGTTCGGGCGGAAACTTGGGCCTATATGACAGAAGGTGCTGTGCGCAGCGCAGACTACCTGATGGCAAAGTATGAAGAATTGACCCAGGAAAAGAAGGAAAGAGGTGAGGAAAATGTCGCTGTTTGAAATATTAGGCACCCTTTTGATTGGCCCCCTTAAACTTCTGTTTGAGATGATTTTCTCCGTAGCCTGGCGGATTGTCCACCATCCGGGTCTTGCGATCATTGTTCTGAGCCTATGCATGAATGTGTTGGTCCTGCCCTTGTACCGTCGGGCAGATGCCATTCAAATTGCCGCCCGGGACACAGAAAACCGTCTAAAAGACACAGTTTCCCACATTAAAAAGACCTTCTCCGGCGATGAGCGAATGATGATCCTGCAGACCTACTACCGGCAGAACAACTACAGTCCCCTTTCTGTCCTCAGTGGCTCTCTGTCTTTGTTGCTGGAAATTCCCTTTTTTATAGCAGCGATCCAGTTCCTCTCCGGTCTGGACGCCCTGCAAGGTATCTCCTTTGGCCCCATCGCCGACCTGAGTAAGCCCGACGGACTGCTGGTAATTGGCGGCACTGCCGTCAACGTGCTTCCCCTGCTGATGACGCTGATTAATGTCATCTCCAGCGCCCTGTATTTGAAAGGTTTTCCTCTAAAAACCAAAATTCAGCAGTATGGCATGGCCGCCTTCTTCCTGGTGTTCCTGTATAACTATCCCTCGGCGCTGGTCTTTTACTGGACCTTGAATAACACTTTCTCTTTGGTAAAAACCCTGTTCTTCCGCATGAAAAACGCCAGACAAGTCCTCAATGTACTACTGTGTATCTGCGGCGTGGGTCTTGTTTTCTGCGGAACCCAGGTAGACGGCATATGGAGGCCTCTCCTGGTGATTGGCATTGGTATGGCAATGCAATTGCCCTGGATGATTCCTTTGCTTAAGAAAGAGCTTCCGTTCCTGCGCAAAGAGCGTCAACCTGCCAAGCCCAACACCAAGGCATTCCTTCTGGGCGCCCTGTTCCTGACAGTGTTGGTGGGCCTTCTGATCCCCAGCACTTACATTTCCGCATCCGTCCAGGAATATATTGACATCAATTATTTTTACGCGCCTTTGTGGTATATCGTGCAGACATTCTGTGTGGCTGCCGGTACCTTCCTTGTTTGGCTGGGTGTGTTTTACTGGCTTTCAAAGCCCGGCGGAAGGGTATTCTTTACCCGGCTGGTTTGGATCATGAGCGGCATTATGCTGGTCAATTACATGTTCTTCGGCACCAAGCTGGGCGTTTTGTCCCCGGACCTGCAGTACACAGACGGCTTTGGTTTTGCAACTGCGGAAATGATCATTAACATTGTTGTAATCCTGGCCCTGCTTGTGGCTCTGTTTTGGCTGTGTACCAAGTTCCCCCGGGTTGTGACCGGTGTTCTTCTGGCAGGATGTGTTGCACTTGCAGGTATGAGTGTCGTCAATATGGTCCAAGTCGCAAAGGCCACCAAGGAGACGAAAATTCAACTCAGCAATTCTTCCGGACAGCTCCCCTCCTTCACCTTGAGCCAAGAGGGGCAAAATGTGGTGGTGATCATGCTGGACCGGGCAATCGGCCCCTTCATCCCCTATCTGATGGAGGAAAACCCCACCCTGGTAGAACAATTTGACGGCTTCACCTATTACCCCGACACCCTGGCCTACGGTCCCTTCACTAACTTTGCAGTCCCAGGTCTGCTCGGCGGGTATGAGTATACCCCAATCAACATGAACCTGCGGGACACAGAACGGCTTGTAGACAAACACAATGAAGCGCTGAAGGTCATGCCCACACTGTTCTCCCAGGAAGGTTACGATGTGACCTTGATCGATCCTTCTTACGCCAACTACCAGTGGATCTCAGATTTAAGCGTTTTTGACGACATTCCTAATGTGGATGCCTACAACGGATACGGAAAATTCAACGATATAGAACACCGCATCCAGACAATCAACAAAAGAAAGCGGAATTTCTTCCTCTTTAGTCTGATGAAGACCCTGCCCCTTTCTATGCAGCGGCCTATTTATGATAACGGGCAATACCACATTCTGTATTCCACTTCCTCCCAAACAGATACCAGCTTGGTCTCCCCATCGTTTATGGGCTACTATAATGTTCTGAAAAACATGTCCACCATGACTCAAATCGCAGAAGGAACCGACAACACATTTATGTTCCTGCGTTCCAACGCCACCCACGAGCCAGTGATCCTTCAGGAACCCAATTATGAGCCTGCCTCCGTGGTAGACAATAGTGCCTACTACCCTCAGGAGGGAAAGACCATCACAGCCGGTGATAGCTCTATCCTGCTGGACCGGGAATACACCATCTCCCACTACCATGTGAACATGGCATCCCTGATGCAGCTGGGAAATTGGTTTGACGATCTGAGGGAAGAAGGCGTTTATGACAACACCAGAATCATCATTGTGTCCGATCACGGTCGGGATCTGGGTATCTTTGACAGTAATCAGCCCACCTTGTATGACACAGAGTTCTACAGGGCAATGCTGCTGGTGAAGGATTTTGATGCCACGGGCTTTACCACCTGCGATACCTTTATGACCAATGCCGATGTTCCCTCCCTTGCTATGGAAGGACTGATTGAAAATCCTGTCAACCCCTTTACAGGAAAGGCAATCGACAGCTCCTATAAGACAGACAATGACGAGCATTATGTCATTTTGTCCTTGGACTGGGATGTGAATATCAACAACGGCAACCAGTTCCTTCCTGCACAATGGGCCAGTGTATCCGGTGACCTATCCAAAAAGGAAAACTGGGTGTACTACCCAACCCCCGGTGTTTTCCCTGTAACAGACGCCACCACAGAACCCACTTCATAATACAAAAGGGCCGCTGCCGTACAGATGTACAGCAGCGGCCTTTGGTTTTTTCCTTATACCGGTTGTAGAATATTTTCCAAAACATTTGCAGGAGCGCAGGCTGTGTAACCACTAACCTCCAAAAAGGTTTCGCCGTCGATCTGCAGCGCCACAGGTCGGTCAAACTCCACAGTGATCTGCTTGCCACTGAGGATCGACACATGCTTTGTGTGCTTGACGTGCTCTCCTTTAAACAGGGAGGGGAAAATCATCAGTGTCTTCAGCTTTCCGGAGCCATGGAACACCATGGTGGAAAGGGTTTCGTTTGCATCCCGGGATTGGTCCGGCGTGGGCATCATGCCGCCACCGTAGAACCGACCGTTCATAGTAGGCGCCAGCCATACCTTTTTGAATGTATGTTCTTGTCCGTCCACCGTAATCTTGGCGTTTGTGGGCTTATAGTGGAAAAGCAGTCCCTTAATGGCAATGGCGGTATAGTCTACTTTCTTCTGTGCTTCTTTCAGCTGATCGCCCACCTCACAGCAATAGCCGTCAATGCCATAGCCAATGCCGTTGATAAAGCGATAGTCCTTTCCCTTGACGGTCACTGTGGGAAGTTTTTGCAAATACTGCTTCACCGGGAAGGGCGCTGCCCCCTTTTCCTTCCCCAGATCGTGGGCGAAGTCGTTGCCAGTACCATTGGGGAAATAGAGAACCTCGTTGGGGAAGTCAATGCCGTCTACATTGTTGGCAAACCGGTTCAGTGTGCCGTCACCGCCGGCCAACACGATCACGTCATCTTCTGCCAGTGTGGATAAAAATGCCCGATAGTCCGTGATCTGCAGCACATCGGCATATTCCAAAGGAAGCTCCAGCAAAGTTTCCAGTTGCCTGATATCTTCAATATTGTTCGTCTTTCCTGCCTTGGGGTTGTACAAAACATAACCGATTGCCATGCTATTTACCTCTCTTTTCTTTCTCGGGGTCAACCCAGCTTGTTTTCCAAAAGCTCCCGGACCCGGTTGCCGGTGACTTCGGTTTTTGACTGTTTTACTTCCTCTGCGCTCAGTACATCCAAAACAGTAAGATATACATCCGTACGGTGCAGCGGATAGTTTTTATGGACCTTTTCCGTCCCTTCAATGCTCAAAACCACCACCGGCGCGTTTGCCTTTTGGGCGATTTTGAAAACACCGTTGTGGAAGGGCAGCAACACACAGCTTTTACTGCGAGTACCCTCCGGATACACCCCCACGGACACTTCCTCCCGGTTAAGCAAATCTGCTGCCCGGTTAATGGTCTTAATGGCATTTCTGGGATTTTCCCGGTCAATGGCCATAAAACAGCATTTACGGATGATTCTTCCGAAAATGGGGATTTTGAAGTTGGACGGCTTGGAAATGAACGCCATCTGCCACGCCTTGAAAGCATACCATGTGACAAGGGGGTCAAAATTGGAGCGGTGATTGCCCACGAACAGCAAACGCCTGGTACCTACCGGCACTTTTTCCATGCCCTCCACATGAAGTCTGATCCGTGCAGCCTTAAGACAGATCCAGGTGAACTGGTTGACCAGCATCCGATAAAACCGGCTATGCTTGTTATATTCCTTCTTGGGGCTGATAAGCAAACTGCATATCACCAAAAACAATATGTAGGCCAAAACTGGTACCAAAATCCCGCCTATGATCCACAAAAACTCCATCCAATCTCCTCCACGTTGCAATAAAACAAGAACATTATAACATCGAATCTTTGTTATTACAACATTTTATTAAAATTTCGTGTCGCTTTTTTTAATAATCAAACAGAAATTAGATTACTTGGCTATGTTTGACAGCCGCCTTAAAATCTGTTACCATACTATATTATAATGAAAAGCTTATTACAAGCGAGGACGGACCATGGAGAACTACTTTTCTATGCAATTTACCCCGGCTGAGGTAAATCAGATCACCAATCTGGGACTTGCCCACGTGGGGGACGGTGTTTACGAACTGCTGTGCAGATCCTACCTGTGCGCAAACGGCCATAAGACGGTGCTGAAGCTCCACCGGGACACCGTCAACATGGTCAAGGCACCTGCCCAGGCAAAGTTTGCCGATAAGCTGAAACCCTACTTGAGCGAGGAGGAGCTTGCCTACTACCGCCGGGGTAAAAATGCCCACACCCATGCCGCTCCCAAGGTGGCCACCCGACTGGAGTATGCCAAGGCCACCGGGCTGGAGACACTCTTTGGTGCTCTGTATCTGTTGGGCAGGACGGAGCGACTAAACGAACTGTTTCACATAATGATGGCAGAATAATTTCCCAATACGGAGTATGATCTATGGCTTTTGATGCTTTCTTTCTGACAGCAGTTTTAAAGGAAATACGGGAAAAGACTATGGGTGCACGGGTGGAGAAGATCCATCAGCCCAGCCGGGATACGGTAATCCTGCAGCTGCGCTGTGACGGTGGACGGGAAAAGCTCCTGTTCGCTGCCAATCCTGCCGCCCCCCGACTCCATTTGACCACTGCCAGTCCCGAAAACCCCGACCAACCGCCTATGTTCTGCATGCTGCTGCGCAAGCACCTGTCCGGCGCACGGTTGGTGGAGATCACCCAGCCTCCCATGGAACGCATGGCCCAATTCACTTTTGACTGCATCGACGAGATGGGAGATGCTGTGCAAAAACGCCTGGTGGTGGAGCTGATGGGCAGGACCTGTAATGTGTATCTGCTGGGCCCCGACGGTCGGATCATCGACTGTCTGCGCCGGGTGGGACTTGACGAAAGTGCAAAGCGGGCAGCCCTGCCGGGATTGCATTATGTACTGCCGGAGCCGATCACCAAGGAAAACCCCGCCCAACTGGATAGTTATGTAAACCTACTCACCCAACCCGGCGCCGATGTTCTGGCCGACCGACTGATGGACACCCTGGGTGGCCTGTCCCCTCTTGTGTGTCGAGAAGCTGCCCTGTTTGCTGCAGGCGACCCGGATGCCCGGGTGGAACATTTAGAAATTTCTGCCGTGGCTGACAAGCTGCAGTTGTTTTTCCGGGAGCATCTGACTTATCCGGCACCCTATTACTATGCTACCCCCGACGGCACCCCAAAACAATTCGCCTTTTGTCCCATTGTCCAGTACGGCGGCTGCCAACAGGCGGCCTCCTTCACAGCACTGATGGACAACTATTATATTGTAAGAGATAAGCGCGATGCCATGCGACAAAAAAGCCAAGCCGTACGCAAGACCGTTTCCAACCTTTGCCAGCGGCTGAAGCGGAAGCTGGCGGTGCAGGAAAAAGAACTGGAGGCTACCTTTGACCGGGAGCGCCTGCGGCAGCTGGGTGACATCGTCACCGCCAACATCCACCGAATCACCAAGGGGCAGTCCCTTTTGCTGGCAGAGGACTTTTACGATGAGGAAATGAAGGTCATCGACATTCCTTTGTCCCCTCTGCTCTCACCCCAGCAAAATGCAGGAAAATTCTACAAAGACTACGCCCGGATGAAAACCGCAGAAAAAGAACTGACACGGCAAATGGAACTGGCGGAACAGGAATTAAACTATCTGGAAAGCGTTCTGGAGGAGCTGGGTCGGGCGGAAACAGAGGCAGAACTGGAGGAAATCCGACAAGAACTCCACGCCGGAGGCTATGTCCGTGTGGACAGTGCCAAAAAGCGGATGAAACAAGCCAAAACCCAGCCCATGCGTTTTGAATCCACCGACGGCTACCCCATCTATGTGGGAAAAAATAACCGTCAGAACGACGAACTGACCTTCAAGCTTGCCCGGAAAGACGATCTGTGGCTCCATGCCCAAAAGATCCACGGCAGCCACGTGATTATCGCCTGCGGCGGTACGACACCCCCCGACGATACCGTAACCCAAGCGGCCCAGCTGGCAGCCTTCTACGCTGAAAGTAACGGCGGTCAGAATATTCCTGTGGATGTGACCCCTGTCAAGCAGGTAAAGAAAACCCCCGGTGGCAAACCCGGCATGGTCATTTACCACACCTACAAAACTGTCATCGTCAATCCCTATAAGGATATTGTGGTGGATCCGCTAAATGCCGAGAAAAAGAACGGGGAATAACCCCCTCATTGGATAAGGATGCGTCTATGGACGCATCCTTCTTTTAGGCAACCGCAGGATCTCCAACAGGGAAAATGTCCCAAATCCCCCTGTTCAAAAATAATTTATATTTAGACCCCTTGACTTTTTTAGCACTCTATAGTATAGTGTGCTTAGCACTCAGAGGCATTGAGTGCTAAGCACACAAAGAGGAGGAGATCACTTGGAACTGACCGAGCGTAAAAAGAAAGTATTGCGGTCTGTTGTGGACCTGTATATCCGCACCGCTGAGCCTGTAGGCTCCAAAGCAATTACAGAACTGCCGGACATGAAGTATTCCTCCGCTACCATCCGTAATGAAATGGCTGATCTGACAGCCATGGGCTATCTGGAACAGCCTCACACCAGCGCCGGACGAATCCCCTCTGCCGCAGGTTATCGGTTGTATGTGGATGAGCTGATGCTGGACTATCGGCTGAGCATGGACGAAACCAAGTCCATCAATACCGCCATTGAGGAAAAGATGCAGCGCGTCGATAAAATGATGGAAAAGGTCGCTAAGCTGGTTTCTCAGGCCACAGATCTACCTGCCATTTCCATGGCTTCCCGTCAAATGGGCGCCACCGTAAAGCGCTTTGAATTGATCCTGGCTGGCCAGGGCAGTGTGATTCTGGTGCTGATGCTCACCGACGATGAGGTTGTCAACAAGCTTATCAAGCTGCCGGTAAGTGTATCCGATGGGGATCTGAAGGTCCTGAGCGCCGTTCTCAACGCCACCATGACGGGTTTGCGGGCTGAGGAATTTACACAAGAGCTTCTGGAACGGGTCATGTGCAGCGCCGGTGAAGCTGCCAGCCTGGTGCCTGTCGTTATGGAGTTCACCGCCGAAACCCTGAACCGTCAGGGCAACACCAACATGGCCGTTGCCGGTCAAATGCGGCTGCTGGGTCAGCCGGAGTACCGGGATGTGGATAAGGCACAGCGGGTTTTAACAACTCTGGACGAGGATGCCCTTTCCAACCTGCCTGCCATGATGCAAAACGCCAACGGCACGAAGGTCCTGGTAGGACCTGAGCATGTGGCTCAGGAATTGAAGGACACATCCGTAGTCATGACCAAATTTGACATTGGCGACGGTATGCAAGGCATGATCGGTGTGGTCGGTCCCACCAGAATGGACTACGCCAAGGTCACGGCCCGGCTTTCCTACTTTGCTGAAAGCCTTTCCAAAATGTTTGCTAAGCCGGAACAGATGCAGCTGCCGGCAGGGCACAGCCAAGAGGAGGAATAAACTGTGGCAAAAAAGAAAAACCTGGAGCAGACAGAAACGCCTGCAGAGGAAACGCTGGAACAACAGCCGGAGGCTGCGGAAGCACCGGAAACCAACCCCTGGGAAGAAAAATTCAACGCCGAGCACGACGCACACCTGCGTCTGGCGGCGGACTATGATAACTTCCGCAAGCGTACAGTAAAAGAGAAGGAGCAGTCCTATGGCAACGGAAAAGCCGATGCCATTGAAAAGCTGCTGCCGGTTTACGACAATCTGGAGCGGGCTTTGAACCAACCCACAGAAGATGCCGCCTATAAAAAGGGTGTGGAAATGACCATGTCCCAACTGGTGGGCATCCTCAGCGGTATGGGCGTAGAGATCTATGGCGAAGCCGGCGATGCATTCGACCCCAATCTTCATAACGCCGTGATGCACACGGAGGAAGAGGGCGTAGAGGAAAACACCATTACACAGGTGTTCCAAAAGGGCTTTAAAATGGGCGAAAAGGTCATTCGTTTCGCCATGGTGCAGGTAGCAAACTGACGCCAAGTCCAATTACTTTGTAAAAACTTTATGCAATATATAGGAGGAAATTTATTATGGGTAAGATTATCGGTATTGATTTAGGTACCACCAATTCCTGCGTGGCTGTTATCGAAGGCGGCGAAGCGGTTGTCATTGCCAACGCCGAGGGCGCACGGACCACACCTTCCGTGGTGGCGTTCTCCAAGACCGGCGAG
Organism: Faecousia sp.; assembly: GCA_045537615.1. Taxonomy (GTDB): domain Bacteria; phylum Bacillota; class Clostridia; order Oscillospirales; family Oscillospiraceae; genus Faecousia. The sequence goes on from JAZSPV010000040.1 coordinate 20,117, forward strand.
CGTATGGTGGGTCAGGTGGCAAAGCGCCAGGCTGTTACCAACGCAGACCGCACTGTGGCTTCCATCAAGCGCCACATGGGTGAAAACTATCGGGTAGACATTGACGGCAAGAGCTACACCCCCCAGGAGATCAGCGCTATGGTGCTGCAGAAGCTGAAGGCAGACGCCGAAGCCTATCTGGGCCAGACCGTCACTGAGGCAGTTATTACCGTACCTGCTTACTTCTCCGACGCACAGCGCCAGGCAACCAAGGACGCCGGCAAGATCGCCGGTTTGGATGTCAAGCGTATCATCAACGAGCCTACCGCTGCTGCTTTGGCCTACGGCGTGGAAAAAGAAGGCGAGCAGAAGATCATGGTTTATGACCTGGGCGGCGGTACCTTCGACGTTTCCATTCTGGAGATCGGCGACGGTGTTGTAGAAGTCAAGGCCACTGCCGGTGACACCCGTCTGGGCGGTGACGACTTCGACCAGAGAATCATGGATTACCTGGTCGCTGAGTTCAAGAAGGCTGAGGGCATTGACCTGGCAGCTGACAAGGTTGCCATGCAGCGTCTGAAGGAAGCTGCCGAGAAGGCAAAGATTGAGCTGTCCGGCATGACCACCACCGCTGTGAACCTGCCCTATATCACCGCAGATGCCACAGGTCCCAAGCACCTGGACGTAACCCTGAGCCGCGCTAAGTTCGATGAACTGACTGCTGATCTGGTGGGGCGCACGCTGAAGCCTGTCCGTCAGGCAATGTCCGACGCCGGTCTGTCTGCTTCCGACCTGCACAAGGTCCTGCTGGTTGGCGGTTCTACCCGTATCCCCGCTGTCCAGGAGGCTGTCAAGAAGCTCACCGGCAAGGAAGGCTTCAAGGGTATCAACCCCGACGAGTGTGTGGCACTGGGCGCTGCTATTCAGGGCGGCGTTATCAACCAGGAAGTCAACGACGTGCTGCTGCTGGACGTGACTCCCCTGTCCCTGGGTATTGAGACCATGGGCGGTGTGTTCACCAGACTGATCGACCGCAACACTACCATCCCCACCCACAAGAGCCAGATCTTCTCCACCGCTGCCGACGGTCAGACCTCCGTGGATGTCCATGTGCTGCAGGGTGAGCGTGAGATGGCTGCTTATAACAAGACCCTGGGCAACTTCCAGCTGTCCGGTATTGCTCCGGCACCCCGTGGTGTTCCTCAGATCGAAGTTACCTTCGATATCGACGCCAACGGCATTGTAAAGGTCTCCGCAAAGGATTTGGGTACCGGCAAGGAGCAGCAGATCTCCATCACTGCCTCCACCAACCTGAGCCAGGACGAGATCGACAAGGCTGTGAAGGAAGCTGAGCAGTTTGCTGCTGAGGATAAGGCCCGCAAGGACGAGGTCGACACCCACAACAATGCTGAGCATACCATCTATCAGACCGAGAAGACTTTGGGTGAGCTGGGTGACAAGATCTCCGAGGAGGAGAAGCAAAGCATCCAGACCGCTGTTGACAAGCTGAAGGAAGTCAACAAGGGTTCTGATATTGCCGCTATCAAGGCTGCCACCGAGGAAGTGCAGAAGGCATTCTACGCCGTTTCTGAGAAGCTGTACCAGCAGGCAAATCCCCAGGGTGCTGCCGGTCAGCCCGGCGCACAGCCCGGTGATGACGGTGTGGTCGACGCTGACTACGAGACCGTTGACTAAAAACAAAAAGGGGCGGCCCCGCCGCCCCTTTTCGGTGCGTAAATTCCAATTTATCGTTCCGTTGGTGAATTAAGAATTTGGAATTGATAATTAAGAATAGTGGTTTTTTCTTCGAAAATGATTGAAATAGTCGCCAAAGGCGACACCTTCAATTCTTAATTCTTAACTTTTAATTCTTAATTATTTAGTAATCGTCAGAACACTAAATTGGAATTTGAGGAGTAATTATGGCTGATAAACGCGATTATTATGAGGTGTTGGGCGTTGAAAAAGGCGCCGACGCCGATACAATTAAAAAAGCATACCGCAAGTGTGCCATGAAGTACCATCCGGACAGAAACCCCGGCGATCATGAAGCTGAGGAAAAGTTCAAGGAGGCAGCAGAGGCCTACGAAGTTCTCTCCGACAGCGACAAACGGGCAAAGTATGACCAGTTCGGCTTTGCCGGTGTAGATCCCAGCTACGGGGCCGGTGCCGGCGGCGCAGGCTTTGACGGCTTTGGGGGCTTTGGTGGTTTTGGGGGCTTCGGTGACATTTTCAGCGAAGTCTTTGGCGGTGGCAGTCGCCGTAACCGCAACGGCCCTCGCAGAGGCGACGATGTGGGTGTGCGGCTGGAGGTAACTTTTGAGGAAGCCGCTTTCGGCGCAGAGAAGGAGATTTCCTACTACCGTATTGAGAACTGCAGCAGCTGTAACGGCAGTGGCAGTGCCGACGGTAAGGTAGAGACCTGCTCCCAGTGCCGTGGCTCCGGCCAGGTCCGTGTGACCCAAAATATGATGGGTATGGCCTTCCAGTCTACCACTACCTGTCCTTCCTGCAGCGGACGGGGTAAAATCATCAAAAAACCCTGTACCACCTGCCGTGGTAAAGCAAAAGTACGTAAAAACCGCACTGTGCGGGCAAAAATCCCTGCCGGTATTAATTACGGTCAGAGCTTCCGTCTGCGAAACGAGGGCTGCGTTGGCAGCAATGGCGGCAGCAACGGCGACGTGCTGGTGGAAATTGCCATTAAGCGCCATCCTATTTTTGAGCGGGACGGTATGGATGTGCTGTGTGAGGTGCCCATCACCTTTACACAGGCGGCGTTGGGCGCCGAGGTGGATGTGCCGACGCTGGACGGCAAAGTTTCCTTTACCATTCCGGAAGGTACGCAAACCGGCAAAGAGTTTGTCCTTACCGGCAAGGGTATCCCCCAGGTAGGCAACCCCAAGCGTCGGGGCAATCAGCGCTTTGTGGTGGTGGTAGAAACGCCCACCAGGCTTACTAAGGAGCAAAAGGAGCTTCTGCGGAAGCTGGAAGCCACCATAGACAGCAAGTCCAGTCCCAAGCGCAAAAAATTCTTCGATGTACTCAAAGACGTATTCGACTAAAAACTGACCCGGGCTGCAGCCCGGGTCAGTTTTAATTTGCCCTTGCGCTTGGCGTGGGTGTGTAGTATAATGGTAAAAAACCTTTGGAGGTCAGATTATGAAACGCACAGACTATATCAGCTGGGATGAATACTTTATGGGTGTTGCCAAGCTGGCAGCCTGCCGCAGCAAGGACCCCAATACCCAGGTAGGCGCCTGCATCGTGTCCCCGGATGATATCATTATTTCCACCGGCTACAACGGCATGCCCAAGGGCTGCTCAGACGACGAATTTCCCTGGAACCGGGACGGCGAAATTAACAAATATCCTTTCGTTGTCCACGCAGAGCTCAATGCTATCCTCAACGCCAACGGACGGGACCTGCGGGGCAGTCGTGTGTATGTGGCACTGTTCCCCTGCAACGAATGTGCCAAGGCCATTATTCAGAGTGGTGTCAAGGAAGTGGTATATCTGTCCGATAAGTACAACGGCACCTCGGGCAATATTGCATCCAAGCGGATGCTGGATGCCGCCGGTGTCAAATACACCCAGTTGAAATCTGCCACCAAATCCATTACCTTGAACCTGGTCCCGGAAGAAGAACTGTAATAAAAAGAAGCGGATGCTTTGGCATCCGCTTCTTTTCAGAGTGTCAAAAAAGCCGCCAACCGTCAAAACAAGGCCAATTAACGGTTGGCACTTTCTATCTTCTTCACCATACTCCACACAACTACATTTCCTATCTATTCTCTGCCCAAAAGCCTTGCTGCGCAAGGTGTTTTGCCTTACTGCACAAACCGGACCCTAACGTACCACCTGTACGCCGACGGGTCCGGTTTGCTTGTCTTGACGGCTCCTTTGATCTCTGTCAGTGGTGTCAAAAAAAGTTTTTTGACACCACTGAAAAAGAAGCGGATGCTTTGGCATCCGCTTCTTTTTTGTTTGGGGGCAAATTCCTATTTATGCCTTTTTGAGTACGGCAGCGGTTCGGCTGGGCAGGTACAGGCAGAACCCACATCTGCCATCTTCCTGCTTCCGGGCAACATAGCTCTGATGCCAGATCCGCCCATGTCCGCCGAAGCAGTAATCGTCCGTGGAAAAAAGCACCTGGTACTCCCCTTCCTCCGGCACGGTCACGAAGCAATGCTCATAGGAATTGACGGGGTGGAAATTGAAAGCAAAGATGGCATCTCCTTTTCCGTAGACCAAAGTCTTTGCTTCGTTATCCAGGGAATACTGGGCGTCCCGGGCCCCCAGGACCCGTTGTTTCTTCGCCATGTTCACCATAGCCTGATCAAAGGCATTCAGGTACTGGTACTTCAGGTCCGGGTTGTCAGCCAAGCTCCACTGCCTGCGGCAGTAGTGATAGCTCCAGCCATTGCCCTCTCTGGGAAAATCGATCCATTCGGGATGTCCGAACTCATTTCCCATAAAATTCAGATAGCCTTCCCCACCCAGGGTCATGGTGATCAGCCGTAAAAGCTTATGCAAGGCCATGCCCCGGTCGATAATCATGTTATCATTATGCTTTTCCATGCCCCAGTACATCTCCTGGTCACAGAGCCGGAACATAATGGTCTTGTCCCCTACCAGGGCCTGGTCGTGGGACTCACAGTAGCCGATGACTTTCTCCCCGGGTCTGCGATTGGCAAGCTCGTAATAGATTTTGTTCAGATCCCAGTACTCGTCCGGCGTTTCCTTCAGCAGACGAATCCACATATCCGGCTCCCCCATGGCAAGGCGGTAGTCAAAGCCCACACCGCCATCCTTAATTGGCAGACACATACCGGGCATGGCGGACATATCCTCGGCGATCATAATAGCATGGGGCTTGACCTGCCGGACCATTTCGGTTGCCAGCTGCAGATAGGTGACAGCTTCGGTATCCGTGTTCATAGAGAAATACTTGTCCGGTCCGTCAAAGCTGACCCCCAAGCCATGGTCGTGGTACAGCATAGAGGTAACACCGTCAAAGCGGAAACCGTCAAAATGATACTCCTCCAGCCAGTATTTCAGATTGGACAGCAAGAAGTGGATCACTTCGTTTTTGCCGTAATGGAAGCACTTGGTTCCCCAGGCGCTATGTTCGCCCTTGCCCCCGTCGTGGAAGAACTGGTAGGCAGTACCGTCAAATTCATTGATGCCCTCACGGGTGTTTTTACAGGCGTGGGAATGGACCACATCCAAAAGCACGGCAATGCCCATTTTGTGGGCAGTGTTCACCAAGGCTTTCAGTTCCTCCGGTGTGCCGAACCGGGAGGAGGCCGCAAAGAAATTGGTCACCTGGTAGCCAAAGGATGCATAATAAGGATGCTCCATGATCGCCATGATCTGCACCGTGTTATAGCCCAGAGCCTTGATCCGGGGCAAGGTATATTCCCGAAACTCGTTGTAGGTGCCGACCTTCCCCTCTTCCTGTGCCATGCCCACATGGGTTTCATAAATGAAGAGCTTTTTCCTGGGCTTGAATTTCTCATCCGTCCAGGCAAAGGGCTTGCTGACATGAATCGCCGCATTCCAGGCTGTAGTCACGGGATCCTGAACCACCCGGTTGGCATACAGAGGGATGCGCTCCAACTCCTGTCCCTGCCGGACTACTATAGCCATTACAATAGAACCGTCGGGCAGGGCATCCTCACCGGGGAGAAACAGCTCAAATACACCGTTTTCCTTTTTCTGCATGGGATGGGCATACCGGTCCCATCCGCAAAAATCACCGGTCAGGTACATTTTTTCCGCCGCCGGCGCCCACTCCCGGTAATACCAACCGCCATCGAGCTGGTGAAAGCCAAAAAACCGGTGGCCGTTGGCAAAGTCCGCCAAGGTTTGCCCCTGGGCCAAAAGCTCTGCTTTCTTCCGATGAAAATTTTCCATCCGCAGGTCGATGTCCTTCTCAAAGGGTCGCAGCTGCGGATCATTTTTTAACAGCTTGTATTTCATATCCGACGTCCTTTCTTTTGGGAAAGTTTTTGCCGCTGCTTCTATTTTATCGCGACGATATAGTTTCGTCAATCGAAATCACAAACTTTCCGGAAGTTCCCTCTTTTCCCAGCAAAAAACACGGGAGCAGATCCACGATATCCCTAGTGGACAACTAACAAAACAACAAAAAGCCTGCACAACACTCTGATGGTTGCGCAGGCATTTTATTAAGCAGTAAGATGGAGCAATAACTCTTCTTTGAAAGGAGATAAAGTAACTATTATTTTTGGTAAAGCACCTCGTCATCTACTGGAATGCTACCGTTAGCGGCTTCATATTCCCTGACACAGATCTGTGCAAGGTATTCCAACTGCGCATTCAATGATCGTTTATTATCCTTGGCAACATAGGTGATTTTGTAAAGTAGCTCCGGATCAAAACGGATGCCGGTTTGAATCTTGTTTGTCGCCATGATAACACCTCGCTAAAATTATGATAACAGTATACCAAAATAGTTATTGAGATTATACAAACAAAGTGTTATCATAGTAGGTGTAGCTTTTTATTTGCGAGGAGGTGATAAGAAGATGTTTGACCTAGTAGAAGAAGTTGCAAAGGCAGATGAGATTCAGATCGAAAAACTTTTAAAAGCGGTACTGCAGCGCTATACTGTATTGCACCCGGATTGGGAGGTAAGTACAATTTCCCTGCAGAAAAGTTGTGACCGAAACGAGCAGCTTGACCGGATTATCGCAACGCTGCAAGAGATGAAAAATTTCTCCCTGCACCAGGGTAACCCTTCTGCTCCATCGGCAGAACATTGGTCTGTTACCGGATGCAGAAAATGAGTTAAATTCAAAATCTACAACAGAGCGCCGGAAGGTCTATCGACCTTCCGGCAACAGATTCTAAACTGTTTTCCGCTAAGAATACCGGGTAAACAGCTCCCGTTTTTTACCATTCATTCCAGGTTGCCTGGCCCAGAGGATAATAAGAGGTATTGGTATGACGGAAATCAAAAGTGGTCAAATCGCCACTGCCCACACCGGGTCCATCACAGGCCACGATGCCTGCTACCTTATCCGCCCACCAGCCCTTAAAATGCTGGGCCGACTTCAGGGCAAGAAGCCGCTTATTCCTCCATGTAATACCTGCTGCTACAAAAGGACCCTCATCAAAGGTCTGCAGCCGCACACTGCCTACAGCGATTTCCACGTTGCCCACCTTCAGACAGGCCATGGGTCCAAGGTTATATTCTGACCCCCGGCCAATGACAGACTGCTGCACAAAGCGGCCGTCACTGACACACTTAACATAGGCTTCCTTCAACTCAATGGGTTCGCCGTGCAGTGTATCTGCCTTGCCACCCAAACGGCAGCTGATAGTAGCGCCGGCACCGGCCTTCGTCGCCTGCAGTGCCACCTCCGGCTCGTACATAAAGCCATAGCCTGTGGGTACATTCTGCCGTAACAGCTCACGCAGCAGATAGGTGCCGTCTCCGGGTGTGCCGCTGCCGGGATTGTCGGAGCTGTCGTGGATCAGAATCGGCCCCTCTCCCATAGAGAGGGCCAGCTCCACCGCCTCCCGGGCGGAATACTTAGCGATGGTGAAGTCCTCCCGACGGCCCCAGGCATACCGGGCGATCTCCAGTGCATGGCGGTCTGCCGCTTCCTGGGTCTTGGCCACCGTGATCACGCTGACACAGGCATCGGCAACATCGGCATAAGGAAAGCCCTGGAAGAAGCTGGCCTGCAAAAGGTCTCCATCCTCCTGCTCCCGGGTAATACACATCTGCTGTACATCATAGGCAGGTCTTCCGGGGGCTGTCACCCCCTCCGCAGGTACCAAAAGCCAAGGCAGCCGGACCAGTTTCTGATATACCTGGTAGCCATTTTGGATCTTGTCACACAGCAAACGGAACATTTCCCTGCCCTCCTCATATTCGTCAATATGAGGATAGTGCTTACAGCCCATCAGCATAGTGGAATTGTCCACCATGTCGGGGGTAACATTGCCATGCAGATCCAGTACCACACCAATGGGAATCTCCATACCCAGTTTATCCCGGATGGCTTTGATGATGGCTCCCTCAACATCAGGGAACCCCACCGCAGCAGCACCGCCGTGCATAAACAGCGCAATGCCGTCATAGGGCTGGGCCTGATATGCATCATAAAGCATCTGCACCAACCTGTTACAGGAATAGGCAACCCCCTCCGGATCACAAGGGCCGGAGGGTGCAAGACCCACAAAATGGGTTGGTATCAACTCCACATCCCACTGCTTTGCCTCATCCACAAAGCCACCTAGATAGCTGCGGAGCCCGGTTGCGGCCTCCAGAAGGGCCTGTCCCTCCTGGGTGTGGGCATCCATAAACTCACGGCTTATGGTTATGCTGGAGAAAAAATTCGTTTCATGGACAAAGCCGCCAAAAGCTATACGCATACGATGGCCCTCCTATATGTTAAAATATAAAAATATTCTCAAAAAAGAGGAGGCATAACGCCCCCTCGATTTTTATGTACAAAAATTACAGTTCGCTGAAATCAATTTCGCTCTTTTCCTTCTTGGCAAAGGGCAGCTGCACAATCGTGAACACCAGTGATGCCCAGACGGGAGACAGAATGTTACCGGCGGGAATCAGGAAGAAGGCAAACATCGTTCCAATGCATGTGAAAAATGCAATCATGTAGCGTCTTTTCTTAATGCCAACCACCAGGGGTGCAATACTGCAAACAACACCAACAGCAAAAACAGGCAAAAATCCAACGGTTGCCACGGTGAAGCTGTTAATCAGCTCCCAATAATAGGTGATGTTGTACCATATAAGTTCTAAGAAATACATAAACGGTCCCTCTTTCTCCGTGAAGTTGCCGCACAGCACCGAACACCTTGTAAGGATAGCACGACGTATACTGTATTGATTATACAACCAAGATTTGGATTAGTCAAGGGTTTATCAACGTATGCAGTCATTTTTTCATCAACCGTTAAAGGTAGCCGGTCAGTTGACCGGCTCCATAGTCTTACCACAGCAACGGGGGATTACCTCACCGGCTTTGATGTGGATGATTTTGTGGCAAATGGGGCAGTAGACCTGGCAGTCCTTTTCCGCCCTTACCACCAGAGAAGAGAAGCTTTTCAGTTCCATAGCCGCATTTACCGACCCATGATTTCCGAGATGGCATCCAGAATCTTATCATGGCAGCCACCGCAACCGGTAGAACAGTGGGTAATCGTCTGAACTTCCCGGAATGTTTCTTCCACATCCTCAAACTTATGACATTTTTCCAGCGCCTCTTCCACATCAAAGCGGCTGACCTGTTTGCAGTTGCAAATCATATAATTTACCATAATTTCACCTCATTTTAGAAAAGGGCGGAGTATTTCTCCGCCCTTTATTGGTTATTACTTGAAATATCTCTCCAGCAGGCCCTTCAGGGCAACACCGTGGCGAGCCTCGTCACGAGCCATCTCATGGACGGTGTCGTGGATAGCATCCAGACCGTTCTTCTTGGCGCAGGAGGCCAGATCGAACTTACCCTGGGTTGCGCCGAACTCACAGTCTACACGCCATGCCAGGTTATCCTTGGTAGTAGCCTTCATGTTGGGCTCCAGGTCCTCGCCCAGCAGCTCTGCAAACTTGGCAGCATGCTCAGCCTCTTCATAGGCTGCCTTCTCCCAGTACAGACCGATCTCAGGATAGCCCTCACGGTGGGCAATCCGGGCCATGCACAGATACATACCCACTTCGCTGCACTCGCCGTTAAAGTTGGCCATCAACTGATCGAAAATATACTTCTTGTCCTCTGCGGAGATGTCAGGGTTGTTCTTAACGGTCTGTGCGTAAACGCCGTACTCATGGACAGCGGCCAGCTTCTGCTCACCCTTCTGCTCCACAAACTTGGATGCAGGAACCTTACATACGGGGCAGGTGAAATCAGCTGCCAATTCCTCGGCGGTGTGAACGTAACCACAAACAGAGCATACAAATTTTTTCATAATTTTTCCTCCAAAATTTAATTCAATATTTTTATTTTATGCGGTTTCTTTTTTGCTAAGACATGTTGGACATTTGCCGTTGAAGCTCAGCCGGCAGCCGGTAATTTGACCTCCGCAGCAGCCTGCTGCCGCGCTGACCAGACTATCGGGTACCTGCATTGCTTCCAGGTCGATGACTGCGCTGCAATCATCACAAATGAAGTGGACATGGGGACTTGTGTTTCCGTCGAAGCGCTCCACGCCGTTTACTGTCGCCACACTGATCGCCAAGCCCTGATCCCTGAACAAATTCAGATTCCGGTATACCGTTCCCATAGACAGGTCAGGTATTTCGGGTTTCAGCTGGTAAAACAGCGCTTCTGCAGAGGGATGCTCCTTAGACATTCGTAAACAGTCCAAGATCGCGTCCCGCTTTCGGAAGTGCTTTGCGGAAGTGGCCATAACGTCACCTCAGCTTTCTATTTGCGAATAATTCTTATTTACATCTAGAGTATAACATGGGCTTTTTCATTTGTCAATAGGGAAAAGAAAAATTTTTTTGAAAGCCTCCCAAGCAGATAGCTGCAGAACATTTCAAACAGCTCTGACAAACAAAACCCCGGATCGTACTGTCCATACGGTCCGGAGCTGTTTTAAGTATTCTATTATCTTAGGTAATGATGGGAATATCACTAGGAGACACTTCGACACTGTCACCAACGCCGCGACTTCCCTGCAGTGCAATTCGATTGTCAAAATTAATCAGTCCGTTAGCCAGTGTCTCGGCAGCCTCAAATCCGGTAAGGATTGCTTCCGGTGTTTCGTAAATCTTCTTCATTTCCTTTGCTCCTTTCCATTGCTTTGCGGTCACAGTTTCCGGTTCCCTTGTATAAAGGAATCCTTCAGGGTGCATTCAAATGCATCCACCTTTCTGCGTTAACTACAATTCTGTTTCATATATCTTATCAAATAAATTCTTATTAGTCAATTATAGATTTCAAATATAATCACCTGTTTCAATGAAATCGCACAAGACACAGGTAAAATTAATCCCCCACACCCGCAGGCATTTCACATTGCGAAGTAATATTTCACACGCGAATCGTATTTCACAAATCCCATAAGGGATTTATTTTGTTGAAAAGAAACACCATTTGTCCAATAGACAAATGGTGTTTCTTCTGGAGCAGGGTACGGGAATCGAACCCGCCTTCACGGCTTGGGAAGCCGTTGTATTACCGATATACGAACCCTGCAAAGTAACAGTATTATAGCAAACCCCTTTGTAGAAAGCAAGCCCTTTTTGAAAGGAGAAATTTCAGTCTGTTGTGTAGCTGCACAATGAATTGGGATTTGTTAACAATTTTTAAAACCTATTGCCAAAGTATATCCTGCGTGCTAAAATATCCTGTAATATACGGAATACTGTGTTCTTTGCGCAAATGAGGAGGAATAATCAGACATGATAAAACGACTTGCCCGGTGCGTCCGGGAATTTAAATGGGCCGCCTTCGGCAGTCCCATTTGCATGGTGGGCGAGGTGACTATGGAGATCTTCATCCCCTTGGTCCTTGCCGAGCTGCTCAGGCAAGGCATTGAGCCCGGCAATATGACCGCTGTTTGGAAATATGGCGGTCTTTTGGCCTTGTGCGCTCTGTGCAGTCTGGCCTTTGGCGTGGCATCGTCTTTTTTTGCCGCCTATGCCAGCACCGGCTTTGCCCGGAATTTGCGCCACGATATGTTTGCAAGAGTGCAGACCTTTGATTTTTCCAACATCGATAAGTTCTCCACCTCTTCCATCGTTACCCGTCTAACCTCAGATGTGGCCACCCTGCAGATGACCTTCCAGATGTCCATTCGGATGATCTTCCGAACCCCTGTCATGCTGGTAATGGCGCTGGTCATGGCATTTCGCGTCAGCTGGCAGCTGAGCATAATCTACTGCATCGTCCTGCCCCTGCTGGCCGTGGCGCTGTTCACCCTGATCAAGCTGGTCCATAAGATTTTTGAACGGGTATTCAAAACCTACGACAAACTTAACAATGTGGTCCAGGAAAATGTTCGTGGCATTCGGGTCGTCAAGTCCTTTGTCCGGGAAGAAAAGGAAACCCAGAAGTTTACGGACACCTCTGATGCCATCTACAAGGATTTTGTAAAGGCTGAACGGATTATGGCCTTTAACAATCCCTTCATGCAGTTTGCCATTTATACCTGTATCATCGTGATCTCCTACTTGGGTGCTCGGCTGGTAGTCAATGAGGTTCTGGATGCTGCAGCACTGACCACCATGTTTACCTACACCAGCCAGATTCTCATGAGTCTGATGATGATGTCCATGGTCTTTGTCATGTTTACCATGAGCCGCGCCCCTATGCGCCGTGCCTATGAGCTTTTGACAGAAGAACCCACCCTGAAAAATCCGAAAAGCCCCGTAACTGTAGTGGCCGACGGCTCCATTGATTTTGAAAATGTAGGCTTCCGCTATTCCGAAACCGCCGGCAGAAATGCACTGGAATCCGTCAACCTGCACATTGATGCCGGTATGACCGTGGGCATTCTGGGCGGCACCGGCTCCAGCAAGTCCACCTTTGTGCAGCTAATTCCCCGACTCTACGATGTAAGGGAAGGCATCGTCAAGGTCGGCGGCGTGGACGTTCGGGAATACGATATCAAAGCGCTCCGGGACCAGGTGGCTATGGTGCTGCAAAAGAACGTATTGTTTTCCGGCTCTATCAAGGACAATCTGCGCTGGGGCAACCCCGATGCCACCCAGGAGGAAATGGAGCATGCCTGCCGTTTGGCCTGCGCCCACGACTTCATCACCTCCTTCCCCGACGGCTACGACACCCACATTGAACAAGGTGGCAAAAACGTATCCGGCGGTCAGAAGCAACGGCTTTGTATTGCCAGAGCATTGCTGAAAAAGCCCAAAATTTTGATCTTGGATGACTCCACCTCCGCAGTGGACACCCACACCGACGCCATGATCCGCAAGGCTTTTGCTGAGGAGATCCCCAATACCACCAAGCTGATCATTGCCCAGCGTGTGGCCTCTGTTCAGGATGCTGACCTGATCGTAGTCCTGGACGGCGGTAAGATCGCTGCCACAGGCACCCACCTCCAGCTTTTAGAAACATCGGATATTTATCGCGAGGTCTATGAATCTCAGGTGAAAGGAGGTCAGGAATAATGCCTCCTGTCCAAATGAAAGGTGACGGCCGTAAGGCCAAGAACCCCAAGAAAACATTATTTCGTCTACTCAGCTATATGAAACCCTATTGGGGCACCATGATCATTGTGGTGATCTGCATTTTGCTCAGTTCCCTTGCCACGGCGCTCAGCAGCTACTCTCTGGAGCCACTGATCAACAACTACATCAAGCCCATGACAGGCAGTGCTGACCCCGACTTTGGGCCGCTGATCCGGTTTCTTGTAATGATGGCCGTGATCTACCTTGTAGGCATTGTATCCTCCTTCCTTTACAATTATCTTATGGTTCAGGTAGGCCAGGGCATCCAGAAGCAGATTCGGGATAATATGTTTACCCATATGCAAAGACTCCCCATCCGCTACTTTGATACCCACCCTGCCGGTGACATCATGAGTCGCTACACCTCCGACATCGATACCCTGCGGCAGATGATCTCCCAGGCCCTGCCCAACTGCATTTCCTCCATTGCCACCATGGTTGCCGTGTTGACTCTGATGATCGTATCCTCCCCCCTTCTGACACTGCTGGTACTGCTGTCTGCCTTTGGCATTCTGCTGATCACCAAGGCGGTGGCTACGCGCTCTGCCAAGTTCTTCATCGGGCAGCAGAAAACATTAGGCGCTGTCAACGGCTATGTGGAGGAGATGATCTCCGGTCAGCGGGTGGTCAAAGTCTTTACCCGTGAAGAAACCTGTAAAGAAGAGTTTAACAAAATCAACGAGAACCTGCGGCAGAACGCCTTTAAGGCCGGTGCTTTCACCAATATGATGGGCCCAGTAAACAACAATCTGGGCTACATTCAGTTTACCCTGCTGGCAATTGCCGGCGGCATTCTCTCCATTGCCTCCGGGGGCGCTTTGCTGGATCTGGGCCGATTGGCTGCTTTCCTGCTGCTGAGCCGTAAGTTCAATATGCCTATCGGTCAGGTCAGCAATCAGATCAATGCCATTGTCATGGCTTTGGCAGGCGCTGAACGGATCTTTGATCTGCTGGATCAGGAAGTGGAGCAGGATGCAGGCTATGTAACTTTGGTCAATGCAAAGATCGGCCAAGACGGTCAAATTACAGAAACCAAAGAGCGCACCGGCTGCTGGGCATGGAAGCATCCCCACGGCGACGGCACTCTGACCTATACGGAACTGAAGGGTGACATCACCATGTTTAATGTGGACTTTGGCTATGTGCCGGAAAAGACGGTGCTGCACGATGTGACCCTGTATGCCCACCCCGGTCAGAAGATCGCGTTCGTCGGTGCCACCGGTGCCGGTAAAACCACCATCACAAACCTCATCAACCGGTTCTATGACATTGATGACGGCAAGATCCGCTACGACGACATCAATATCAACAAGATCAAAAAGCCGGATCTGCGGCGGTCTTTGGGCGTTGTTCTCCAGGACACCAACCTGTTCACAGGCACCGTTATGGACAACATCCGTTACGGAAGACTGGATGCTACTGACGAAGACTGCATCCAGGCGGCAAAACTTGCCAACGCCCACGACTTCATTACCCGTCTGCCCCAGGGCTATGATACCATGCTCACCGGCAACGGTGCACGGCTTTCCCAGGGCCAGCGGCAGCTCATCGCCATTGCCCGGGCCGCCGTGGCCGACCCCCCGGTGATGATTCTGGACGAAGCCACCTCCTCCATTGATACCCGTACGGAAGCCCTGGTGCAACGTGGCATGGACGCTCTGATGAAGGGCAGAACCACCTTTGTGATCGCCCACCGACTGTCCACTGTTCGCAATTCCGACTGCATTATGGTGCTGGACCAGGGCCGTATTATTGAGCGCGGTACCCATGAAGATCTGATTGCCCAAAAGGGCACCTATTATCAGCTCTACACCGGCGCATTCGAACTGGAATAAGGGCCGCTCCGGCACAGAAAACACCTGTGCCGGAGCTTTTTTGCCCTTATTTGGCAACCTATAGGTTCTGGCTCTTGCCAAGGACTGGTTTATCCGTTACAATTATAGTATCCTATTTTGAGAGGACATGTATATGAATCAAGTCATCCGTCAACTTCACGCACGCAAGTCTGTTCGGGTTTTTACGGACAAACCTATTGACGAAGAAGCGGTTCAGCAGATCTTGCTCTCCGCCGCCATGGCACCTACAGCAGGAAATCAGCAGCTTTATACCATTTTGCGCATCACCGACCCGGCTCTGAAGGAAGCACTGAGCAAGTCCTGCGACAACCAGCCCTTTATTGCCCAGGCTAAGCTGGTACTGGTGTTCTGTGCCGACTGCCTGAAATGGTATGATGCCTTTTTATCTGCCGGCTGCGTACCCAGGCGTCCCGGTGCCGGTGACCTTCTTCTGGCAGTGGACGACGCCCTGATTGCCGCCCAGAACGCAGTGGTGGCTGCTGAATCCTTGGGTATCGGCTCCTGCTATATTGGTGACATTATGGAAAACATAGAGCTGCAGCGTACGCTTTTAGGACTACCCGATTACGTTTTCCCTGCGGCAATGCTGGTATTTGGCTATCCTACCGAACAGCAACAGAAGCGAAACAAACCCCAACGCGTGGATATGAAATACATTGTCCACGAAAATCAGTACCACAAACTTTCTCCCAAGGAGCTGGAAGATATGTTTGCGCCCCGGTGTGGAGAAAAATCCTATGCTGACTGGATGCAAGCTTTTTGCCAGCGGAAGTATAACTCTGACTTCTCCCAGGAGATGACCCGGTCCGTAGAACAGTATCTAAGGCAATTTCAGCCTTAATTCTTCAATACGGAATTGACGCTCTTTCCTTTGGACAGAACAAAAACTATGAATAAAAAAGGATGGATTTTTATGGAACAACCGGTCATTAACGGCGCATGGATCGCACCCAACGCCACCGTTGTAGGCGATGTGGTGCTGGAAAGGGATGTCAATATATGGTATGGCGCGGTGCTGCGGGGTGATGACGGCACCATCCACATTGGGGAAGGCACCAACATTCAGGATCTTGCCGTACTGCACGAAAATGTCACAGTAGGAAAAGGCTGCACCATCGGCCACGGTGCCATCGTTCACGGCTGCACCATCAGTGACAACTGTGTTGTGGGTATGGGTGCCATCATTCTCAACGGCGCGGTGCTGGGGGAGCATTGCCTTGTCGGTGCCGGCGCAGTGGTCACAGGCAAAATGGATGCCCCTGCCGGTTCTTTGATTTTGGGTAATCCGGCAAAGGTGGTAAAGCCCCTGACCCAGGAGCAGATCGACTATATCCATGAGGATGCCCGGTTATATGTAGATCGGGCAAGGGTAGCACTCTCCCCGGTCAACACATAAGAAATAAGCAGGCAGCGATGCCTGCTTTTTCCATGAGAAAGCGGTTTACATTTGACTGAAAAAATGTTACAATGACAGATAAAGGAGGTGACGCGATGCGTCGCTATGTCCAGCGTTTTTCCGAAGCATTCAAAAAAGGCGATTTGGTGCTTCTTCTTCTCTTGGTGGTGGCAACCACCTTCGGCTGCTTAATGATCGCCAGCACCACCAATGCAACCTCTGCAGGCGCTTTGCGTTACCTGATTGTCCAGGTCGGCGCTGCCGTGGCAGGTGTCATTATCTTCGTAATCATTTCCGCAATCGATACAGAATCCCTTGCCGAGCATCGGATTCCCATGGTGCTTTTTAACACCGGCCTGCTTTTACTGCTGATTCCCTTCGGACAAACCATTTCCGGTAACCGAAGCTGGCTGAACTTCCCGTTTCTGCCCTTTAACATTCAGCCTGCGGAGATCTGTAAGATCACTTACGTCTTGATTATGGCCTCGGTCATGGTTGCAAACCAGAACCGGCTTTCCGGGCTGCGGTCTGTATTACACATGGCCATGCATCTTGGCCTTTTAGCCGGTCTGAACTGGCTGATCTCCGGCGATGCCGGTGTTTCCCTGATCTTCTTTGGCATCTTTTTGGGAATGACCCTTGCCGGCGGTGTCAGCATGTTCTGGTTCGGTGTTGCCGGTTTGGGCCTGGCGCTGGCCTTCCCCATTGTGTGGAACGTGATCATGGACGACTATCAGCAGCTGCGTATTGAGGTGCTTTTCCGTCCGGAACTGGACCCCAACGGCACCGGTCCTCTGTATCAGACTGTCCGGGCCCTGCGCTCCCTCACCGGCGGCGGCCTTACGGGCCAAGGCTTATTCCAGGGACATCGTACCCAAACCCCCGGCGCTCTGTATGCCCAGCACACAGACTTTATTTTCTGTGCCATTGGCGAGGAACTGGGCTTTGTAGGCTGCGCACTGGTACTGCTTCTGCTGTTTCTGATCGTTTTCCGGTGCATTTGGGTAGGCGTCCGTTCTCAAGATACACTGCGGCGGCTGGTGTGCTTCGGCGTTGCCTCGTCACTGATCTTCCAGATCGTTGTTAATGTGGGCATGTGCCTGGGCGTTATGCCCGTTATCGGTCTGACCCTGCCCTTTATCAGCTACGGCGGCTCTTCTATCATTACCCTGTATGCCATGCTGGGACTGGTGTCCGGCGTCTACGCCCGACCCAATGCCACCAGCCATGAACGGTATATCCGCCCACCCCTACAACATATTTAGGAGTTTGTTATGAAAGCTTTTATGGACAGCGATTTCCTGCTGCAAACCGAAACTGCAAAGCACCTGTTCCATGACTATGCAAAGAATATGCCCCTTGCAGACTATCACTGCCATCTGAATCCCCAGGAAATCTACGAGGACCGGCGGTTTGATAACCTGGTGCAGGTTTGGTTGGGTGGCACAGAAAACGGCGTCCTGGCCGGTGACCACTACAAATGGCGCATGATGCGCTCCAACGGCATTGAAGAGGACTATATCACCGGCGATAAGCCTGCCTATGAGCGGTTTTTGAAGCTGGCCGAGGCTTTGGAAATGGCCATCGGCAACCCCATGTATCACTGGTGTCACCTGGAGCTGCAATTCTTTTTCGGTGTTACTGAGCCGCTGACTGTGGAAAGCGCCCCCCGAATCTGGGAGCACTGCAACAAGCTCCTGCGGGAAGATCCGGACATGACAGCCCGGGGAATGATCCGCAAAGCAAATGTGGCATTCATCGGCACCACCGACGATCCCATTGACAGCCTGCAGTGGCATGAAAAGATTGCCGCCGACCCCACGATCGAAGTCAAGGTCTGTCCCTCCTTCCGTCCGGACAAGGCTGTAAACATTCACAAGGAGGGTTTCCGGGCGTATATCGGCAAGCTGGGTGCCTGTGTTGGCAAGGAGCTGAAAAGCGCTCAGGATGTTTGCGATGCGCTGGTGCAGCGGATCGAATTTTTCCACGATCACGGCTGCCGGGCCAGTGACCACGGTTTGGACTATGTTCCCTACAAAGCCGTTACCATGGAGCAGGCAGACGCGATCTTCCGCAAGGGCATGGCCGGTGAAATGCTGACCACCGAGGAGATCGAGGGCTACCAGACCACACTGCTGCTTTGCTGCGCCAAAACTTATCACCGCCTGGGCATTGTCATGCAGCTGCACTATTCCTGCCTTCGCAATACCAACGCCCGGATGTTCCGGCTTTTGGGACCCGATGCCGGTTTTGATACCATTGCACAAAACGCCTGCGGCGCAAATATCGCCCGTCTTCTGTCTGCTCTGGACGAAACCCAGCAGTGTCCGAAAACCATCCTCTATTCTCTGAACCCGGCAGACAACGAACAGCTCGGCTCTCTGATTGGTAGCTTCCAGGGTCCGGAGGTTCCCGGCAAAATTCAGCATGGCTCTGCATGGTGGTTCAATGATAACAAGGCCGGCATGGAGGAGCAGATGATCTCCCTTGCCAACCTGGGCCTGTTGGGGAACTTCATTGGTATGCTTACCGATTCCCGTTCCTTCCTGAGCTATACCCGGCACGATTACTTCCGCCGCATCCTGTGTAATCTGATCGGCAACTGGGTAGAAAATGGGGAATACCCCAACAATGAGGCATCCTTGAAAAAGATTGTGGAAGGCATCAGCTTCCTCAACGCCAAGCGCTACTTTGAAATCTAAAATTGGATAAAAGAACGCGGATTATTGGCTTGTGCCAATAATCTGCGTTTTTTATTGAATAGCAGCCTGTAGATCCTCTGCCAGACGCTGCATGGCAGCTTCATCTGCCTTGCAGACAAAGCGATCATAGGTCAAAAGACCGTTGATCTCGTCCTCCACATCCGAAACCTGGGTATAGATCGCAGCGCACAGCCCTTTTTTCACGGCAGGAAGGATCCGTTTGCGGTACAACTGCTCCAAGGCTGCCTGATAGGCTGCTATGTTCTTGCAGGTTCTATAGCCATATGCCTTTTCCGGATGAAAAAGATGCCCCTCCACCGGACAGGTATAGCCACCAAACTCACTGAGTACCAACGGTTTTTGGTATCTTTTTAGCTGGCCCCAGGAGCCAAAATAGATATGCAGACTTTCCACATCAGACTTTTCCTGCCGGAACCATCCGGAGGTACTGTCTATAAACCGGGTATCGTCCAGGGCCTTGAGCTGTTCATAAACGCTATGGCTGTCAAATTGGCCCCAACCCTCATTAAAGATGGTCCAGTAAACAATACAGGGATGATTTTTAAGCTGGGCCACAGTGGTTTTCATGCCGCTCAGGAAGCATTCCCGGGATACAGGGTCTTTGTGCATATGCCTGTCTGACCGTTTTTGCAGACCGATCCCGGGCAGCGCAGTATCCCGGAGGAAGGAATAGTCAGCATTGTTGACCATATCCTGAAACACGATCATCCCCAGCTTATCACACTGGTAGTAAAATTCCTCCGGTTCTACTTTAATGTGCTTTCTGAGGGTATTAAAGCCCAGTTTTTTCATTGCCAGAATATCATCGGCATAGCATTCCGGATGCGCCGGTGTAAACAGTCCGTCCGGCCAGTAGCCCTGATCCAGCAGACCGTGGAAAAAATAAGGCTTTCCGTTCAGACACAGCCGGGGAATGCCCCCAATCACCTTTGTCTGCAGTGTGCGAATGGCAAAATATGCACTGACAGCATCATCGCCGGTTTCCACCGTAAAGGTGTAAAGAAACGGATCCTCCGGACTCCAAAAGTGGGGGTTTTCCGGATTTATGACTGCCTTGCCCCGGGTCAGAGGGAATGTACCCAGATTTTCCACTGTGACAATTCCCTCCAAAGCAGGCTCTGTAGAAATGACAACGCCTGCTCCCCGGTTTTCAATATGCAGCTTTTCTATATAGGTGTCCGGTACACTTTCCAGCCAAACTGTCTGCCAGATACCTGACACAGGGGTATACCACATACCGCCCCGTTTCATGGTCTGCTTGCCGTAGGGAATTTGCTTTTGGTTCAGATCATCGGATACCACGATCAGCAGTTCATTTTCCGGCTGCAGAGCATGGGTAATATCTACACAAAAGGCGTCGTAGCCGCCGGTATGACGGCACACCATTTGCCCATTGACCCACACCTGACAAATCTGATCCGCTGCACCGATATGCAAAAGGACTTTCTCTTTTTGAAACCCCTCCGGTAAACAAAAACGGCGGCGATAACAAAGTCGGCTTCCCTCCGGAAAATGCTGACCGATACCGGAAAGCGCACTCTCCGGGCAGAAAGGCACACGAATGGTCATATCATAATTCCGGGGTAGCTGCTCCTTGGTGGTCACCGCAAAGTCCCACTGCCCGTTCAGATTAAAAAAACTATCCCGCCGCATTTGCGGTCGGGGATATACCTCCCAGGAAACGCCTCCCGGCATCTGCGCCCGGGGCGTATAGAGCTCTCGTAGCATAATAAAACTCCTCTGTGGGAACACGTTACACCGTCTCCCATTACACATCTTTGTTACGAATTTTCTTTTTTACCTTTTCTGCGCTCTGTCAGCCAGTGATTAAAAGCACCGCCGTAAAAGATAATGGATACACAGCAGTATAGCCACAGCATACTCAGCGCCACAGCGTACACAGAGCCGAAAACGTTGGACAGATTGGCAAAATGCTCTACATAAATGGAGTACAGGTCCGAAAAGACCAGCCAGCCAAAAGATGCCAGCAATGCCCCGGGCAGGGAATCCAGCAGTTTGTTTCTCTTGTTGGGAAACACCATAAACATAGCTGTAAACAACACCGTCTGCACACCCAGTAGCAGAAAGAATCGCAGATCTACCATGTTTTCCAAGGAGGTGAAGATCACATTATCCTGCCAGGGAAACCACTTCAGCAGGGAGGTACCGAACACGTGCAGCACCAGGGTCAGCAGCAGCACCACAATAAAGGCGAAGGTGTACAGAACGCTTAACAGCCGGATATAGATGTTTTTTCGGGCTTCTGTCACGCCGTAGATGGAATTCAGTCCCGTACACAACCCAAAGAATCCCCGGCTTGCAGACCAAAGAGCTGTCACCGCAGAAATGGATATCAGCGTGCCGGTGGTGCTGTGATAGGTGTTGACGATGAGCCTTTCCGCAGCCGGAATTAAGACCTTGGGGACAACACCCTCCAGCTGCCGTGTCAAAAAGGTCACATCCAGTCCGGTATAACGCAAAAGGCTGAGCACCAATACCAAAGAAGGAAACGCCGACAGCACAATAAAAAAGCTGGCATGAGCGGCATAGACCGGTATCCGAAGGGTTCCAATATAGCCTATGGTACGGATGCATTTTCCCAAGAACCCACCATTGGGGGTTTCCTTCATAATTGTGCCTCCCTTCTCTCAAATTCGACATGCAAAATGATAAAAGGCGTGCCTGGTAGCACGCCTTTTGTCTTATTCTGCGGAAATCAGATAGTAATACACCGGTTGACCGCCACGGAGCAAGTTCACTTCCGCATCGGGGCAAACGGTCTGGAACAGGGCCGCAGCTTTTTGTGCGTGCTTTTCCTTAATATCCTGACCATAGTAGATGGTAATATATTCCTTGCCTGCATCCCGCACCTTCTGTGCCAGTGCTTCCATCAAGACCTTAATATCCTGACTGGTGCCGAACAGGGAGCTTCCATAGATCGCCAAATAGTCGCCTTCGTGGATATCATAACCGTCAAAGTCAGAATCCCGGGCCGCATAGGTAATCTGCATGGTGTCCACAGTACCCAGTGCCTCGGTCAATGCCTGGGTGTTCTCCTCCTCGGTTCCCTCGGGATTGAAGCTGAGCATTGCCGTAATACCCTGGGGCACGGTCTTGCTGGGGATGACCACCACATGCTTGGGGGTCAGTGCATCCACCTGCTCTGCCGCCATAATGATATTTTTATTGTTGGGCAGCACAAAGACGGTTTCCGCGGGAACTTTATTGACAGCCTCCAGAATGTCCTGGGTGCTGGGGTTCATGGTCTGACCGCCGGAGATAATGCCGTCCACACCCAAGTCCCGGAATACATCTTCCAGTCCATCACCGGCACACACAGAAACCACGCCGAAGGTTTTCTCCGGTTCGGCGATCTTAGGTGCCTTTTCCTGCTCGTTCATAACCTTTTCCGTGTGCTGCAGGCGCATATTTTCAATTTTTACGGTGACAAAAGAACCGTAGTCCATTGCCTCGTGGAGGGCCTTACCGGGGTCGTTGGTGTGGACATGGACCTTGATGATTTCATCATCGTCCACCAACACCAGGCTGTCGCCCAGGCTGTCCAGAAACGCACGAAGCTGTTCCGGATCCTTGTCGTTCTCCCGGTCAATGATAAACTCGGTGCAGTAGGTGAAGGTGATCTCCTCGGTGTCAAACTTCTCAAACACCGATCCCTCTGCTGCACCTGTTGCCATACCCTCGGGCACCACAACATCCTCGCCCTGCATAGAGCTGAGCATCGCCTCCAGCACAAAGAGCCAGCCCTGACCACCGGCATCCACCACACCTGCCTTCTTCAGAACAGGGTTTTGGTTCACCGTATCTGCAAGAGCCACCTTTGCCGCCTCAATGGCAGCAAGCTGGACATGTTCAATATGATTATTCTGCTTTGCCGCTTTCCGGGCTGCAGCCGCAGCCAGACGGGAAACTGTCAGAATCGTGCCCTCAGCAGGCTTCATAACTGCCTTGTAGGCTGCATCTACACCACCCTGCAGGGCCTCTGCCCAAACCGTGCCGTCACACTTTTCCACACCCTTGAGCCGCTTGGAAATGCCCCTGAACAGCAGGGACAAAATCACGCCGGAATTGCCTCTGGCACCGCGGAGCATCGCCGAGGCGGTGATGGCGGCTGCCTTTTCCAGGGTGGGGTCCTCTGCCTTGCGCAGATCATTGGCTGCAGCATTGATGGTCATGGACATATTGGTGCCGGTATCACCGTCCGGCACAGGGAACACGTTCAAATCATTCAACTGCTGCTTGTGGATCTCCACAGATGCAGCTGCGCTGATGGCCATTCGGCGAAAATCAGCGCCCTTAATTGTCTGTTTCAATGGGTAACCTCCGAATTAACCGTTCATGGAATCAATATACACATGGACTGCGCGGACCTTGGTTCCTGTGGTCTTGTTAACCACATAGCGGACCTCGGAAATAATGGACTGACCAACCGCGCCCAGATTGACGCCGTTGTCTACGATGATGTGCAGATCAATAGAAATGGTGTCATCTCCATGGAATTCCACCCGGACGCCCTTGGACATGGATTCCTTGCGCAACAAATGGTAAAGACCGTCGGACATACTCCGGGCAGCCATACCCTTAACACCAAAGCAATTGCTGGCAGCAGCGCCGGCAATATCGGTGTACACACTGGTGCTGACGTTTACACTGCCGCTTTCATTCTTATGACGGATCATAATTCAGTACCTCCCTAAACGTATCAGATCATACTCTTTTCCCAACAAGCAGGTGCTGTCAGGCCCATCATCTTCACCACAGTGGGTGCCACGTTGGCAAGACCGTACTGGCCGGGGATGATCTTCCAATCGTGATCCTTATCGTAGATAATAAAGGGAACGGGATTCAAAGAGTGGGCAGTCCGGACAGATGTTTTACCCTTCTTGGTCTCGGTCATCTGATCGGCATTGCCGTGGTCCGCAGTGATGAGCACGGTATAACCGTACTTGTCAGCCGCCTCCAGCACAGCCTTCAGGCCGTTGTCCACACACTCCATGGCATAGACCACAGCATCCATAACGCCGGTGTGTCCCACCATATCGCCATTGGGATAGTTGCAGCGCAGGAACTGGAATTGCTTACTTTCCATTGCCTGCACCAGAGCCTGAGTGATCTCCTTGGACTTCATGGCAGGTGCCTGCTCAAAGGGGATCACGTCGGAGGGGATCTCCAAATACTCCTCCAGCGCCTCGCTGACCTTACCGGAGCGGTTGCCGTTCCAGAAATACGTCACATGGCCGTACTTCTGGGTCTCAGACACGGCAAATTCCCGGATACCGGCCTCACACAGCACCTCTGTCAAGGTGTTGGTGATAACGGGAGGCTGGACCAGATAGTTTTCGGGAATGTTCAAGTCGCCGTCGTACTGCAGCATGCCGGCGAACTTCACACCTTCATAATCCCCACGGTCAAATTTATCAAAATCCTTACGGTCAAATGCCAAAGAAATTTCCTGGGCACGGTCACCGCGGAAGTTGAACAGGATAACACTGTCGCCGTTGGCGATCTTAGCCACCGGCTGACCGTTTCTTGCCACCACGAAGGCAGGCAGGTCCTGGTCGATACAGCCGGTTTCGGCGCGGTAGGTCTCAATGGCTTCCTTAGCAGAGGCAAACTGCCGGCCAATGCCCTGGACATGGGTACGCCAGCCGGCCTCCACCATGCCCCAGTTGGCCCCATAACGGTCCATGGTAACGACCATTCTGCCGCCGCCGGAAGCAATGGCATAGTCGCAGCCGTCTGTATTCAACTCTGCCAGCACAGTCTCCAGCTGACCCACATACTCCAGTGCGGAAGTAGCAGGCACATCACGGCCGTCCAGCAAAATGTGGCAGTATGCCTTTTGGACACCGGCAGCCTTGGCTGCCTTCAACAAAGCGATCAGGTGGGAGATGTTGGAGTGGACATTACCGTCAGACAGCAGGCCCAAAAAATGCATTGCCTTGCCTGCCTTGGCATTTTCCACCAGGTCCTGCCAAACAGCGGAGGCAAACAGCTTTCCGTTTTCGATGGACTCACCCACCAGCTTGGCACCCTGGGAGTAAACCTGGCCGCAGCCTAGGGCATTGTGGCCCACCTCAGAGTTGCCCATATCCTCATCCGAGGGCAGGCCTACGGCAGTACCGTGTGCCTTCAGGTAAGTATGGGGGCAAGTTTCCAAAAGATTATCCAGTGTGGAGGTCTTGGCTACGACTACAGCATCACCGCTGCCACCGTCTCCTTTGCCTACACCGTCCATAACTACTAATACAATGGGTTTTTCCATGAATACTCCTCCGAATTATAAAAGTGCATCTTATAAGTCATACTATTTTACATCATTTTTATCAAACTTACAACCTATTTTTGAAATTTTCTGTAACCAACAGTGTTTTTCCAAACAGAAAGGGCCTATCATTCCCCTTTGCATGGTACCCTGCCCTTTAATTCATAGTGCCTTGGGCACGCAGGAACAGCTCTCCGATCCGGCTGCGCAGAGCCTTCGCCTCCGGGGTGTTGGCAGTACCCTCGGTGTCGATCCACCGGACTGAGGCCTGCTGTGCCTGCTTCAGTGTTTGCATATCGCAGCTTAGAGATGCCACCCGGAACACCGGCAGACCTGACTGCCGGGCGCCGAAGAAGTCTCCGGGACCCCGAAGCTTCAGGTCCTCCTCTGCGATTTTAAAACCGTCGGTTGTCTTGCACAGGGCCTTTAGGCGGGCGTTGGTCTCCGGATTTTTATTGTGGGAGGTCAAAATGCAATAGCTCTTTGCGCTGCCTCTTCCTACCCTTCCCCGGAGCTGATGCAGCTGGGACAGGCCAAACCGGTCAGCATCCTCCACCACCATCAACGTGGCGTTGGGTACGTCTACACCCACCTCGATCACCGTGGTAGCCACCAAAACGTCTGCCTCCTGCCGGGCAAAGGCTCCCATAACCGCTTCCTTTTCCGAACCCTTCATTTGCCCATGGAGCAATGCTACACGCAGGTCGGGAAACACGGTCTTTTGGAGCGTTTCTGCCCACACTGTAGCGGCCTTCAGGTCCAGATCCCCGTTTTCTTCCACCGCCGGACATACCACATAGCACTGGTGTCCCTGGGCCACCTGTTTGCGAATAAAAGCATTGATCCTGGCCCGGTAGCTTTCGTCCACCAGGAAGGTATCGGTCTGCTGCCGTCCGGGAGGCAGCTCGTCCAAAATAGAGACCTCCAGATCCCCATACATCAGCAGTGCCAGTGTCCGGGGAATGGGCGTTGCGGACATGACAAGCAGGTGCGGGTCCTCTCCCTTGGAGGACAGGGCAGACCGCTGCCCCACACCGAAGCGGTGCTGCTCGTCAGCAATCACAAGCCCCAGGTCATGGAATACGGTGCTTTCCGAGACCAGCGCATGGGTGCCGATCACCAGGTCCGTTTCTCCGGCTTCCACCGCGGCGCGGACCTGTTTTTTCGTCTTGGGTGTCAAAGAGCCTGTCAGAAGACTTACCCGGACCCCCAAAGGCTGCAGCAGCTTTGCAAGGGATTGATAATGCTGCTCAGCAAGGATCTCCGTGGGTGCCATCAACGCCGCCTGTCTGCCGTTTTTCACCGCCAGATAGGCCGCTGCGGCAGCCACCATGGTCTTGCCGCTGCCCACATCCCCCTGGACCAGCCGGTTCATAGGCGTTCCACGAAGAAGATCGCTTACAATTTCCTGTATGGCCCGGTTCTGGGCGCCGGTAAGGGCAAAGGGCAGGGCGTTATAAAACGGTGCCAGGTCCGTATCTCCATAGGCCGGCGTCTTTTTCCCTGCCCGGGCCGCCCGCATCAGGGACAAGCCGGCAGAGAAAACAAAAAACTCTTCAAAGATCAGTCTTCTTTTGGCAAGCTCTGCCTCTTCCATGGAGGTGGGCTGGTGAATGGCGTAATAAGCACGCTCTGCCGGCAGAATGCCGTATTCCCGGCGCACAGACTCCGGCAGCACCTCCTGCGGCACATTGCAGATCGCCAGGGCCTGCTGCACCGCCTTCAAAACCGCTGCATTGGAAAGGCCTGCGGTCAGCGGATAAATCGGCAGCACCCGACGGGTCAGTATAGGCGTACTGTCCAGCTCCTCAAACACAGGAGAGGTCATACCGTAGCCCATATAGTCCCCGGAAAGGGTTCCGTAGAAAATATACTCCTTGCCGTACTGGAGCTTATCCGTGGTAAATTTCTGATTAAAAAAGGTCAAATTCAGTCGGCCGGTATGGTCCGCAACCCGAACCTTGGTCACGTCCAGACCTTTGCGGATATGGTTGGTGTGGGGGGTGCTCATAACCATGGCCTTAAAACAGGCAGGCTGATCTGCCTCCAGCTTGTCGATGGTGGTGAGTCTGGTGCGGTCCTCATAACCCCGGGGGAAATGGCAAATCAGGTCCTCCAGTGTGAAAATATTGAGCGCTGCAAATTGCTTGGCCTTGGTAGGGCCAACGCCTTTTAAAACGGTTACCGGATCGGATAATTTTGCCACAGACCTCACCTCCTTTTTGCTGTTTCGATTATACCACACATTATTTAAAATGCAAAATGCAAAATGCAGAATGCATAATGAACAGTGAATTTTATCCGCTGTTTACAGTTGCAGCAAAAGATTCCCATGTTCCAAGAGAGAGATTTTCTTCCAAATGAAGACGCGGGACCGAAGACATACTTTGTGTATTTCAAGGCCTCAAGGCGCACAGTTGGAAGAAAAGATCCCCATGTTCCGGGAGAGATATTTTGGCGAAAATGAAATAGCGCAGGCTGAGGTATACTTTGTGTATCCGAAGCCTCGCGCTATGCACAGTTTTGTCAAAAAATCCTTCCCATGGCAAAGAGAGATTTTCTTCCAAATGAAGACGCGGGGCCGAAGACATACTTTGTGTATTTCGAGGCCTCAAGGCGCACAGTTGGAAGAAAAGATCCTTTGCCATATAATGAAAAAACGCCTTCCGGCTAAAGTTCGGAAGGCGATATTTTCAGAGAAATCAGGCCAGCTTGTTCAGCTGCAGGGCCATGCTGCTCTTCTTGCGGGCAGCAGTATTCTTGTGCAGAATACCCTTGCTGACAGCCTTATCCACGATCTGCACGGCGTCCTTGAAAGCGACCTCGGCAACAGCCTTGTCGCCACCGGCCAGGGCAGCCTCGTACTTCTTGATGACGGTCTTCATCTCAGACTTGTCGGCCTTGTTCTTCTCGTAAGCGATTCTGGAACGGATGACATCCTTCTTAGAGGACTTAATGTTGGGCATAGTTACACCTCCTGTTCTGCATTCTATTTCACGCAAGTACAGATTATAGCGCGACTTTTCTATAAAATCAATACCTTTTTAAAAATTTTTGCCCTTTTTTCTTTTTGTTTTTCCTGTCAAGTCCTATTTTTTTGCCCTGTTTTTTCCATCCGTCAACATTTTGCCCAAGGAAAAAGTACGAACTGTGATGGATTCTGTCGAAATTAATTATGTTAACTAAAATGCATATCTGCCGGGCATAGACCCCCTGGCTATCTCCTGTGGACAACCCTGTGGACAATGTGGAAAACTTAAGCTTTTCAACTGCATTTTTTCAAAATTCCCCCTTCCTGTCCTTGCAAAGCCATGCATAACCCCATGTATAACAAGGTGCAAAATGTGTTTTACTTCGTGTTATGTTGCCGTGGAACCCAGTGGTTTTTTTGATCCAATTCAGGCGAAAAAGTTAGCATTTCCTCCAAAGGACACGATTTTTCTCTCAGCACTTTGGGTCCTTAGGAAAAATTTTTGTAACAATTGCACAAATTTTTGTGCTGTATGATTTTTCCCCAGCCGGAAATAATGAGGAAAGACATCTTTATATTCTTACTACCGGAGGATACCATGCAGGGAAAAGTAGAGATCTGCGGTGTTAATACCGCCCGGCTAAAGGTTTTGCCCCAGGCAGAAATGGATATGCTGCTGAGAAGAGCAAAGGAAGGAGACAAGGCAGCACGGGAAAAGCTCATTGAAGGAAACCTGCGACTGGTGCTGTCGGTGATTCAGCGCTTTGATAAGCGTGGAGAAACACCGGATGACTTGTTTCAGGTTGGCTGTATCGGACTGATCAAAGCCATTGATAACTTTGATTGCAGTCTCGGCGTTAAATTTTCTACTTATGCCGTACCGATGATCATCGGTGAAATCCGCCGCTATCTTCGCGACAACAGCGCGCTCCGCGTCTCACGCTCTTTAAAAGACATTGCATACAAAGCCATTTGTGCACGTGAACAGATGACCAGACAGAACCAAAAGGAACCGACCATCGAAGAACTCTCGGTCGAAATCGGTATTTCCAAAGAAGATATTACCTATGCACTGGATGCCATGCAAAATCCTATGAGTCTGAGCGAGCCTATCTATACAGAAGGAGGCGACACGCTCTATGTCATGGACCAGATCAGTGACAAAAAAAATAAAGAGGAGAACTGGATCGAATCTCTCTCTTTATCTGAAGCAATGAAGCGTTTAAATA
>JAZSPV010000004.1:0-13881 GCA_045537615.1 Faecousia sp.
CTCAGTTGGTAGAGTAGCCGGTTCATACCCGGTATGTCACCTGTTCGAATCAGGTCGCCGCTACCAGGCCCGTTGGTCAAGCGGTTAAGACACCGCCCTTTCACGGCGGTAACATGGGTTCGATTCCCGTACGGGTCACCATGAAAAGCCCTCCCACATTGGTGGGAGGGCTTTTTGCGTTTGGGGACGGGGAGCCGGTTCTGCTGATCGGCTGGCCTGTGGTTTGCGCGGCTGCCTCGCTTTCTTTTTCTTGAATTTTTCTGTCTGTGTGGTAAAATGCAGGTGAAGAGAGGTGTTATGCGGATGATTCGTCAGAATAAGTACTGTCCCCATTGCCATGCCTGCTATGAGCGCGGCTCCTACGGAGGCCGTGACTATGGCTCACCCCTGCGCGTTTGCGGCTCTTGTAGGAACAGCTTTATTGATAAAAATTACATAGAGCCGTTTTTTGAGGAAACGCCCCAAAAAATCACCCTGTGGCAGGCGTTTTTGGCGTGCCTGTGGCCCGTGGGACTGATCTGCATTGGTTTGGCTGTGATGTTGTTGAGTGTGAATTATGGTAAAAGCGGCTTGCTTGCGGCCATTCCCCTGAGCCTGTATATCCTGCTTTCGTTTTTCGTTTACCTCAGAAGAGAGAAGCTCTATGAAAAACAGTGCCAGGAACGCAAAGCATCCCATGAGCGGTTGCTGAACCGGGAATATGTGATGCTGCTATTGGACCATGATTGCTACGTTTCTCACGATTTTCTTTTGCGGGAACATCCGGATCTTCTGCACTACACGCCCAAGGGATACAGCATCCCCCACAGCAAGGGAACCTCTTATCTATCTTGATATGTTTGAAAAAGCAGCTGCCGGTCTCGGCAGCTGCTTTGTGTGTATGCAGTTGTGCAATTATTTGTCGCGCTTTCCAAAGAAGGGGAAACGGAATCCTGGTTTTTTTTCTGCATTTTGCCCAGTGGGATCTTGCGCAGGCTGAGTAGGTAATGGAACAGAGAAGATTGCTGGGCTGTCGCGGAGGATTGCTTCTCTTTCGTCGTAATCGTAGAGATTTTCCAGAAACTCGTCAAAGGTTTCAGCAATCAGTTCGGTGTTCAGTGTTTCGTGGTCGACAAATATGATATGCCCTGTCCTAGGATCAAAGGCGATCGGGTCCCCAAAACAGCTTGAGGCAAATTCGATGTATTGCCACCCTAACTCCTCGAAGTCCTCGGTGCTCCAGTCATAGTAGTCGAATATATTATCTTTGTCCTCACGGTTGAAGGAAAGAAGCGAGTGAAAGGTTCTTCCTTCTTCGTTGTCTGTATCAAAAACATCCTTGTTTGGATAACCTGCGTTGTTGGCAATTACCAATTCCCGAAAGCTTTGAGGGAAACGGAAACCTACTTTATCTTCAAACGCATCAATTGAGCCAACGTTTTTTAGGGGGATTCCAAATTCCCATTGTAATTTATTTTCCACAGATGGTAGCCTCCTTGTTATTTGCTGTCATTGCACCAGAAGCAGCGTCCTCCGGTATGGCTGGTTCTTTTATGGACTTCTCTGTTTACCAGCTTTATTTTTCCCTTTTCTACTTCGTGATGCCAGACGAAACCCCTGGGAGTTTTACCTTTTTGGATAATGGAAAGTTGCTCCTCGGTTAAGCTTCCTCTAATGGCTATATTGCCCTCTACCTGTCTTTTAAATTGGTTATTGCACTCTCTGCATTGAATTGCATCCAAATGTAACGCCTCCTTTTCTGGTTGATGGTTGCCTTGCCTACATTAAGGCCTGTTATTAGCTTTGATGTTGTGTTTCCTTATTTTTTCCAAAAGAAAAGAGAAAACCCTCTTTTTTTGGGCTTGGACGTATGTTGATGGTGGGGCTCCTGTACATTTGTGGGGGATGGAGGAACGCTGCTTATTTGCTGGCTGCTACTCGGTTCGTACGCTGAGAAGTCATAGTCGAGCTCGTAGAGCTTTTCCAGAAACTCGTCAAAGGTTTCGGCAACCTGCTTGACATTCAGTGTTTCGTGATCGATATATATAATATGTCCTGTCCTGGGATCGAAGGCAATTGGATCGCCGCCATCGCTTGAAGCAAATTCAATATATTTCCATCCTAGCTCCTCAAAGTCTTCAGCGCCCCAGTCGTAGAAATCGAATATATTAATCTCGTCCTCGCGATTGAAGGAATACAGGTTTTGAATGCACCCTTCTGCTACTATGTCTGTATCAAACACAGCCTTGTTTGGATATCCTGCGTTATTGGCAATCACCAATTCCCGGAAACTCTGGGGAAACTTAAACCCCACCTTACGCTCGAATTCATCAATTGAGCCAACGTTTTTCAGAGGGATTACGGAATCCCATTCCAATTTGTTTTCCATAAGTATTCTCCTTTGTTATTTATCTGCGCCGTACCCACTATAACGCCTCTGTGGTAATGTTCTGCGTCAATGTCCCCAAAGGTATTTTCCAACTGTATGCCCTGTTTTCCGGTGGATATGACTGTCTACTAATTTCATTTGTCCTGTTTCTGTCTCGTGATGCCAAGTGTATTTTGATGGAGTTTTTAGCTTTGCAATGTCGTCCAACTGTTTTTGGCTAAATTTTGAACGCAATTCAGGATTTTGATCAATTTATTCTTTTAATTGTCTGGTGCATTCTTTGAATTGCAAATGGTTTGAGAGGGTGAGCATATTTTCAGGCAACAGGGCATCAAAAAGGCTTTCAAACTGCGGAACGACAACTTCTGTCTGTTTTCCAAAAAGATTTATCTGCTTTCGCTTAAATGTAACGCCTGTTACAGGGTGTTTTTTTCAGTCTAGACCTTCGTTGCGGCATTTTATTTTGACAACATCACTGTGTGGCGTCGCATCCGTGCTACTTTCGGGGGTTTCTTCTTTTATTCTATCAAATGTTCGAGAAATATCAACATCATTTTTTCGACGATTTCTAAGACAGGGAATGGTTTTCTGTCTTATTCCTATTGTTTTCCTATGCAAAAAAGCAGCTGCCGATTCGGCAGCTGCTTTTTGTGTATGTGGTTGTGCAATTATTTGTCGCGCTTTCCAAAGAAGGAGAAACCACGCTTTTTGGGTTGCTGGTTCTCTGTGGGGGATGTATCTTCTTGTGTTTGATTTTCCTTCGACATTGCTTGGTCCATCTCTTTTCGAAAAGCATCGTCCATAACAACGGCTTTTATTCTGATACCGTACTGTCCAATTTGATCTTGAACGGACTGTAAAAACTTTTGACAGTTTTCTGTTATTTCATACAAGAAATTAATTTGAAAGCAAATACATTGATAGGCACCAGGATATTGCTTTTTCCAGTCTTCATTTTCTAAGTATGCCAAATACGCATTGATCTTATCTTGAAGAATACTTAAATGTACGTATTCATCTTCCCAATCTAGGTGATCGGTAATTAACATACATAATTCCTTGCCGTCGGGTGATATACCCATTGCATCTACTTTATCCAAATCTGTCACTGACATACCAATTTCCTCCTTCTGTTCCTCGTACAACTTCAATTGTCGTTCCGGGTGGAATAATTGTTCCGCCCTCAAAGCCGTCCTTACCAATCCCTACAATAACACCGCCGGATTCTACAATTGCGGGAAAGGCTTTCTTTTGATTTTTCGTTAATCGAGCAGTTTTGGAAGATTTGAACTCAACAATTTTGATTACATAATCGCCGTTTTCGTTTTTTACACGACCTATTGCATCTACACGTACTTTTCCTGCGCTTGTTAAAATGGTAATTTCCTGCCGCAATCCTGTCCATAGCTGATCATATATAGAAAACATTTTTTTGGCAAAGGCATCACCATTTTCTTTGTTTACTGTTAGCTGTTCAACCTTTCTTTGATGTGCTGCTTCTGGTGTGCAATCTTCCGTTGTGTCAATTTTATCATTTTCTTGAGAAATATCAACATCATTTTTTCGACGATTTTCGACGATTTCGGCGCTGGCTTTTTCCGCAGCGGCTTGTAATATAGGATCTTCCTCTGCTTGACTGAGCTTCTGCTCCTGTTGGGCAAGTATATCTTCCAGCTTGGCGATATCCGCCTGGGTGCGTTGGATCTCTGCGTCAGATGCATTGCTTGCTTTCTGCTGTTGCAGGATATCTTGCTTCTGATCCAGCAGCTTTTGCGTGGTGTTTGCGTGTTGTAGCGTATTATTGTAGCTGAACAAGGCATTGTAGGTTTTGGGGTCCATGGGGCGTTTGTGCATGTTCTCGATTGCCAGCTCCAGCGCCTGTCGGGTGGTCGGGGTGGAAATATTTTCCCCGGAAATCGCGGTTTCCGGCTGTGAATTGGTCTGCGAAGATAACGAGGGGTCGGCGGTAGTTGCATCAGCGATTGCTCCGTCGCCCTCAACGCCCGGCATGGGGGAAGAAGATGCGGCGGTGGGATCTGCCTGGTCGCTGCCCAAGGCTTCTTCCTGGGTCAGGAGGGTATACTCTTCCAGACTCATAGGTCCTGTTTGGCCCCAAATGTCAGAGTTGACAGCGGTATTGACTGCCACTGTGCCGCCCTCGAACAAGCCGCCGGTGATGAACCCTAACAAACCGCTATACAGGTTTGCTGCGTTGTTTCATCCACTGAGAATAGGTCATGGATTGTTCCGCAGGGTCTTTGCTGGTGGAAACTGTAGCGATTTGCCCAACTGCTTGCAGCGTGCTGCCTTTCAAGCGTTGTTGTTTCCATTGTGTATAGGTCATCCTATCGTTTTCCTTTCTGTGTTGATTTATTTTTCTTCTTATGTTAGTATGAGGACATAGGGAGGGAAGCGGTATGCCTGATCGAAAGGAAAAGCTATGTCCTCGTTGTGGGCGAAAACTATCGTCTGTGGAGGATGGTCTCACTCTGCCAATTCGGACTTGCGAGGCCTGTGGACAGGAGTATTATGATAAAGATATCCGGGAAGCTGCTTTCTATGGGCCGCCGAAGCGCACCTGGGAGTGGTTGAAATTAGCTGGACCGACGTGGATTCCCAAAACTGTTATATGGGTTATAGCTGGAATTTGGGCAGTATATGCGTTTGGCATGCGTGCTATTTGGGTGCCGTTAATTCCTTACCCAGCGCTCTTCTTTGTGCTTCCTACTGCCTTGCGTTTCAAAAGAGAGCATAAGCAATTTAAGACGGCAATGACTGCATACAGGGGATCCCTGGCGCGGTTGGAGAGTAAAGACTATGTCACTAAGCTTATAGACTATGGTTACATTATTCCAACGGGCTATCTTGCAGCCTATTATCCGGAATTGGAAGGTTATGCTTCTAAGAGGAAACCCCACACCAACGACGGAAAGATATTTTATTTCACAGACTGATTGTCACCCCGGGTCTTACGGCCCGGGGTTGTTTTTGCAAATCAAACCTCTTGGGACAAGGGGACGGTTCTGTTGTCCCCTTGTTCTATTGTCCTACTATGCAAAAAAGCAGCTGCCGAATCGGCAGCTGCTTTTTGTGTATGTGGTTGTGCAATTATTTGTCGCGCTTTCCAAAGAAGGGGAAACCACGCTTTTTGCGATACAGACCCATTTGCGCTACAGGTTACTCCTTTTCCTGTAGTTTCCTCAGTTCTGCAAGCAGGCGATCAATTTCGTCGAGTTTATCATCTATGCTTTTAAATGCTTGATTCTGCTCGTTGGTGAAATTCTTTGCGGGCACACTGTCTACCAGATCTATTGGCTGATTATCGATTTCCAGGGATAATTCTACCAAACCCAGCAAATACTCACCGAAATCTTCAGCAAGCACATCGGTTATCGTGTACCTACAACCATCTTTTGGATACTGGCTTTCCTCAAGGTCGTCGCAATCAAGCTCATCCCAATGCTCGCCGTTTGTATAGACCGCCTCAATGATTCGGGGTTCGCCCTCTGCGTTCAATTGCGAATAGTCCATATACGCATAGCATCCGTCGTCCAAAAAACATAAAGGAATCCACTTTTCCGGAAGACCATATTTTTTTCGGTCTGCCAGAGCGCTTGCCACTGCGTTACCGCCTAAAGGAAAACTACTATTCGGGTCAATCCCGTCAATTTCGTATCCACAAAAGCTCATATAGTTATATTTCTTGTAGAAATATCGAGCTTGCTTGGAGAACCGAACACCCAGCAGTTTCTCTGCCTTGCGGATAAGTGCTTTACTGGTGCCCTTATCTATGTCATAATCAGAGCACTGTGGGGCAATTCGCAACGCCTTTTCAAAGCTTTTATAACTCATAACTATCCTCCGTTTGTTCAAAAAATTGCTGACTTACCCATTTCCAATAAGATTTTTTCCACTTTCCGAAAACGGACCTGTTGATTTGTGACGGAGAAGTGCCTGTGTTTAAATGGAGCATACTGTCATACTTTTGATGTAGAGATGCTGGGATTGCCACTACCATACCGTCGTCTGTTTGGTCGAGGTGGTGTATATTAAGAGGTTTTCCGTCAAATCCACATGGGGACAAACCCATTGCTATTCGTTGTAGGTTTGTTCTGCCCTTTTTGTCAATCAAGCCTGGGTCGAAAAGGTTTTTAACAATGACAACGCGCTTACCATTGACTATAGTAGTTTGGCTTTCGTCAAGCAAAAGGGCGCTCCTGTCAGCTGGATCCATGATGGCGCTTGCCAAAGCTTTTTCTGTAGCTAGTTTTTCCTCAATACTGTGTAATTGGTTGATTATTTGGGCAATTTCCACTTCAAGCTCAGCGATTCTGGATAGGATCTGTATACGCTGTATATCAGTAGAATCTGTTTCCGAGCATTTCAATCTTTCGAGCTCAATATGTTGTTCTTTTTGCCTTGCTTTTCGTTCTTCTAGTTGTTCGTTTAATTCGAAGAGTTGCTGTGTCGTTTTTTGGTATTTGTTATATATCCGACACTTCGCCTTGTTGACTGCAGAGACAATACCTGGATGCCCTTCAATGCGCAGAAGTTTATCTTTTGCTTTGGCAATTTGGCTGTCCAGATCCGTGGGGGTTGGGTGTGTTTGTCTGGATGCTTCCAATTCGCTGATAAGCTGTTTTTGCTGATTGTAGGCATTTAGTGCTTTTTCCTGATACCCGTGAAGGGACTGCACATCTACGAACTCGTTTATCCGGTCTAAAAGCTCCTCAGTAGTCAGCACATTATGCTGTTCTGCCACGGTTTGCTCTTGGGTTGCGGTATCCTGCGCTGCAACGCTCTCTGCCTTTATTCTATCAAATGTTCGAGAAATATCAACCTCTTTTTTTCGACTGTTTTCGACGATTTCGGCGCTGGCTTTTTCCGCAGCGGCTTGTAATATAGGATCTTCCTCTGCTTGACTGAGCTTCTGCTCCTGTTGGGCAAGCATATTTTCCAGCTTGGCGATATCCGCCTGGGTGCGTTGGATCTCTGCATCAGATGCATTGCTTGCTTTCTGCTGTTGCAGGATATCTTGCTTCTGATCCAGCAGCTTTTGCGTAGTGTTTGCGTGTTGTAGCTTATTATTGTAGCTGAACAAGGCATTGTAGGTTTTTGGGTCCATGGACCTACTGTCCATGTTTCCGATTGCCTGTTCCAGCGCCTGCCGTGTGGTTGGAGTGGAAACGTTTTCCCCGGAACCGCTATCATTATCGATTTGCCGATTAGCCACATTTCCAACGGTTTCGCCACCTTGGATAGCTCGTCCATATTCTGCCGCCGAGAAATCCGCGTCAGCTACAGGTAGTCCTCCGGATTGTCCCTTGGGAAGATATACTGCCAAAGGCGAGCCGTTTACTTCTGTAATCGTGGTTCCCTGTAGTGCTGAGATTTGGTCGGTGGTTAGCGAGCGTCCTTCACTATCCGTAGTGTGTAAAGTTTTTTCGCCATCTTCTCTGTGTAACCGGATTTGATGGCTAGGTTGTACATTTCGTCTGCCATCCTTTGTGCCTCTGGCAGTTTTTCCTTCAGAATTGTCTTGCGTATTTCTCCGAACTCTACCAGTATGTACTGATCTTCTTTGGACAGTTGCATTTGTTTCTCCTCTTTGGCTAGTAGTGATATCATAATCGGTTTGGGTGGCTGTATCAGAAGACGTAGAATGCTCGCTGGCACCTGTGCGAATAAACTGGTTGTCACGAAATACCATATAGGACAACGCATCGCCCTCGAAGAAGTTCGAGTAAATAACGCCGTCATATCCTTTACTCTCCAGTATCTCACGCAGATGAATTGCAGCAGGCGCATCATATTGGCTGTCTACAGAACAGTCACCTGTTAGTAAGCCTTGCACCTGTGCATATTCGGCGTCTGTTATATAGCCGTTACTTACTAGAAACATAGATAAAGGTTCTGCGTCCCATCTGCCGATGTCTGTTTCTGAAAATACCGGGTTGCGGATAATTATATAGCCATGGATTATTCTTCCTTGCCCTGTGTTTTTGTCCTGCAGTCGTTTTTGGGCTTGCTCAAGCGTTCCAAAGTGAAATCCAGCATCTCCCTTTGTAAAGCTTACAAATGTCATGTTGGGCGTGCCGTGGTACACCTTCATCGGCCTTCCCCTAAAATCTACGACCGCGGTATCCTTCAGTTGGACTGCAACGTCCGGCGGAAGCGTGTTTCCTTCGTTGTCTTTTGCAGAACTTCCGTCATAATGGTCAAAGTCAGTTCGGTAGGCTACTCCTGATCCGTTTTTTCGATCACCCTGATCATATAAAGTCGCTCTACTTGCTCTTTCGGAAATCCTTTGCTTAAAAAGTACTCTGTCATTTTGCGCGCCATTTCCTTCACTTTGGGCACGTCGCTCAGGGCCGTCTCCCTCGGATAGTCCCCGATCATAACGATAACTGATTTCTCCTTCTCCATATCCTTGTCCTCCTTGGCTAGTAGTAATATCATAGTCGGTTTGCCTGGAAGTGTCAACTGCGGCAACTTCCTGTACCATATTCGGCACGTTCGTAGCAATCTGGTCCCAGGTAACGTCCATACCCTGTTGGGGCAACTGTGCTGCCTCCA
This sequence comes from Faecousia sp., assembly GCA_045537615.1. GTDB lineage: Bacteria > Bacillota > Clostridia > Oscillospirales > Oscillospiraceae > Faecousia. The sequence continues at coordinate 8,945 of JAZSPV010000004.1, forward strand.
CAAGGCGGTTGTACTCCTCAATATTGATCCGCTCTGTGCCGATATTCTCCGCCCATGCGGAGGCATAACCACCCGAGCGAATGTTAGCAGGATTCATCTCAGCAGAAACACGTCTGCCGTACTTGCTGTCCTGAATAAGCTTATATTCCTTATTGGTCAGCTTTTCACCGGAGAACCGCTTAGCAAGGGCTGCTGCAATGGCAGTTACATCCCCGGTCTCCCCAAGCTCGGTAAGCCGCGCCTCTGCTGCACTCTGAATTTTCGATATATCCTGCGCTGTCAGCGCTACCTCATTCTGCTGCACAAGTCGGTTCAGCTGACCCACGGATAACTGTTTACCGCTGTCAAGCTTGGCCTGCATCTTTTGCGCAAAACCATTGTCTGGGTTGATTTCCAAAGTCTCATCGACAAGCGCACCAGGGTCAGCACCGTATACTCGACTAATTTTTGCGTTATTATGCAATGTTGATGATATATTGCTTTTAATAGCCCCTACACTACCGATACTACCGAAGCCAAAGCCCATAAAGGCACCGCCTGCGCCAGCCTCGCCAACTTGTGCTCCAAGATCCAGTGCAGCTTTCCTCTTTGCCTCCTCCTCGGTAAAGCCATAGGCGATATACTGCCGAATAGCAGTTTCGTACTGAGAGAAATCTCCATTTACAATGTCATCATATACGATGTTTGCGACTTCGGTTAGTAGCTCTTCAGAAGCGTTAACAAACATGGATTTTGCGATATTCCAAGCAATATCCCGGCCATTCACAGACGCAACCGCCTGCAATGCATTGAAGTTACCGATAGACCAACTCTCAAAAAGGGTTTCAAATACGCCTGCGGCCACACCATTCAAAAATGCGTGCTTTTTATCAAACCCTCTATCCATGGCATCATTGGTTGCTTGAGCTGCAGTACTGAGGCCCAGCACAACGCTTCCAGTTTTCCCCGGCATAGCCGATGCCACAACAGTGTCTGCCGCGGACATCGTGTTACTGTAAATGAAGTCGAAGGCGTCCCAGTTGCCGATTTCCCAGTCTGTGGTCTCCATAACGCCGGAGCGAGTTGCGGAGCTTGCTCTTGCAAGGATGTTATTATTATCACCGGTGATCCAGTCTCCAGCCTGCTCAAAACCGGAGCCAACACGTAGCGCAACAGAAGCCAGACTTTGAGGTGAGACAAAAGCCAGCAAACCTCCCGGTGATTTCTTGCCCCAATCAGACATTTCCTCTACGAGCACACCGTTAGCACGATCTTGGTAGATATGCATTCTGCTGTTGTGCCATTGGAGTGCAGCATCTCTGCCTTGTGTATAGAAAATGTAATTAAGTACCTTCTTCTCGTCATCTGTGAGATGATGCATATTCTTAAAAGTTCGATCTCCAACAACATCCTCATGAAGCTGTGTAAAAAGTTCGCCACTTTCCCATGACCTATCATCCAACAACGCCATAATTTCACCGAAGATCAGGACGTTATCATAGATATCGGAATAAAGGTCCACACCATACTTATTGCCGATATACCGTCTCTTTTTGTCAGTCTCCTCCCAATCCGCTTCGGAGGTGCCATTGGCTAATGCTGTTTCTTTGTCATAGGCTACGTTGGTACGGCTCAGCTCAAAAACAATGTTATAGTCACTCTGCCTATTAGGATCAGAGCTGACATCAATTCCTTTGGACTTTTCATCCCAGTCAGAATTGGTCGAATACATATCGAGTTTCTGGGAGAGATCCTGCTTAGCAGCAGCGTGATCATAAAGAGCTTGCCATGTCACATTTTTCCCGTCCGCTGTGGTATAGGCAACGCCTGTGGATCTGTCTTCGGCGGCTTTGACTAATCTTTTTCCGGCATTTGTGTAGAACTCACCGTAGTAAAAATCCTCAACGGTGTCATACTCGTCCTGTCCATACTTCTCCCACAGGGTAGTTAGGTTAGCTATGTAGTCCTCGTACTTTTTTTGCTCATCAATGGTAGCATTTTCGCCGTATCCGTCAACAGGGCAAATGGTCAGGTTAACCTTCTGGATAAGATCCAGGTCACTTTTGGCATCGGAGATTTCATATAGCTTTACCAGGTACTCGTCTGCAGACATAGAGTTGATTTCTTGCTGCTGCTGCCACTGGTTGTAAGAGACCTCATTATCGAATTTGGATAACAATTGGTGGCTGCTAAACGCGGCACCCTGTGCAGAGGAAACAGCATCTACAACGGAGTTGATGTACGCAATCGCCTCATCATTTCCGCTGTACTGCTTACGCCATCTGTCTGCTTGCCCCAGAAGCTTTTGAGACTGCTCGTAGCGCGGCTGGTATGCCGATTTGTCATGCCACTTGTAGGCGTTACCTTTGACATTAACAACAAAATCATTAGCGGCATTTACCCAGGCGCTAAGTGATGTTGATCCTTTTTTATCTCTGATCCAATCAGCATACGAGGATATGGATTTGCTAGCCCCAAGTGTAGTTGAGGCGGCCTTGGGAGTAGCTTCAGAAGATGGTGTAGACCTGGGTTCTACGCCTCTTTTTTTCTTGATCCATTCAGCGTATGACATCGTATTCCTCCTTTTAACCGTTAGGGTTCAGTTTATATTCAACATAGGATTGGAGGTATTCTGTGTATGTTCCATTGTATATAACCTCTTCGCTTCCAATTCCTGTCTTCTGGTAAGAGGCTTTTCTGCGGCTCCACTCCTCCTTGGTCATGACATTAGCGGCACCCTTAACTCCGTTTTCCTTCATGTAAGCTACGGCTTCCTTGTAGGTAGAGCCGGTAAAGCCATCCGTGCCTTCACTGGTCCAGTCGGAATCTTTGTCATATGCAGCAGCTGTGAGCGGTCCCCAGATACCGTCATCATCAAGATCATGTGCAAGCTGGAACGCCTGGATCTTTGTTTTATCCCATCCAGGGTTAGCGGTATAGCCGTCACTACCGGTTTTGCTTGTTTTGGTCGTGTTGCTGGAAGTATTCCTGCTGGTACCTACGTTGCCGGCAATCGCATTGGCCTGGGCGCGGGTCATGCCGGCGGCGGTCAGGTCTGCATCGGTGGGGGAGTAGCCCATGGTCAGCAGATTTGCCAGCTTGGTATAGTTGTCCTGCTGCTCGGCGTAGGCCTGCTGACGGCGCTGCTCCTGCAAAAGAAGCTCGTTATACATCGCCTCTCCCTCCGCCTGGTAACGGTTATATGCCGCGCTGTAAAGCTCCGGCATCACATTATTCAGCTGATCCAAATAGCTTTGGTAGGTCTGCTGTCCGGCGGTCTGGGCGTAGGAGTTGTTGTAGCCGCCGGAAAGGGCAGCGGCCCGGCCCACGGTGTCCTCCATGGCAAGGCGGCCCATGTTCTGATACTGCTTTTTATACTGCTGATAAAAGGGGTCTGCTTCCAGGTCATAGGTAAATTTTTCCCGGTTCAGATACTTGTCCCAGGCATCGTCCAGCTGCTGCCGGCTGTCCTTGGTAAAACCGATCTGCAGGGAAGGGGCGTCGTTGGCAGCTGTGTTATTTGCGGTATTGCTCCTGCTGTACAGGTGGCCCAGTGTTTCGTTGCCTGCAATGCCGTCGACGGCAAGGCTGTTTCGCCTTTGATAGTCCAATACAGCGGCCCTGGTTTTCTCTCCGTAGATGCCGTCGGTGGCAAGGCCGTACTGACCTTCTGTATTGTTCAGGGCCTCTTGCAGCGTTTTTACATCGTCGTTCCGCGTGCCGTAGCTCAATTGTGTGTAATATGCCATTTTCTTCTCTCCTTCTTTTGTAGATCCTTTATTCAGGCGGACAGCTTTTCGTGCTGGGTGCCAAAGTAGAAGCTGACCACCATGGAAATAATGATCATCACATTATCGGCGCTAATGTCACCGCGAAGGGACAGCACTGCAAACACCGCCACCACAACCATGGTGACCAGGGTTTTTACTTTGACCAGGTTTGCCAGGTTTTTCAGAATATCCATAATATGTACCTCCTTAATTGTGGATGTGAAATTTCTTCAGATCCTTAATATCATGCTCTGCTTCGTCCATACGCCCCTCTAGCTTGAACGTACGTTCGATTAAATTGTTGTGTTTGCTGACCTTATCCTCCAGCTGAGCCAGCCGGTACTGGGTCAGCTTCTGTGCGGCAAGAACACCGAACAGAGAGCCAAGCAGTGTACCGGCAAAGCCCAGGGCGGCAACAATGATTGCTTCACTCATTTGTGCAGACCTCCTTACTGCAGGCCCAGCAGGACCTGCCAGGTCTTATTCCGGGCGGTGATCTCCCCGTCTACCCAGCACCGGTGGTCTGATTGGAAGGCAACGACGGCTGCTGTAAACTTCACACCGGCAATGCCGTCAGCCTCGCCCACCTCGGTGTAGCCCAACGCAGCAAGGCGCTTCTGCAGGGGTTCTACAACGGCGTGGGTGCTGTTTTTCGTCTGGGAAACGGTAACGGTTTTGCTCAGTGTTTCCGGCCCGGCGATGCCGTCCACCGCTGCGCCGCAGGCGGTCTGAACATCCCGGATAAACTGCTCCATAGGATAACCGAAAACCGGTTGCGCAGCAGAGCTGGAAGATGTTTTTTTCAGACCGGCGATCTCCGCAACGGCTTCCATGGTGGCAAACCCCACCTTCCGTGCGTAGTCCTCGGTGAGGATGATGGGTGCATCTACGGAGCTGTCCATATAGCCGTACTCCACCAGCACCGCAGGCATATTGGTCAGAGACAGGGAATCAAAGGCCTTTTCCCGCAGGGGTTGGGCCCGGTTTCCTTTCAGACCACCGGCTGCAATGACGGCAGTGTAGATGGCGTCCCGGTACTTTTTGCCCACGGCAGAGCCGGGGTAGCAGAAGATCTCCACACCGCCGCCGGAGAACACCCTGCCGGCAGCATTGTGGTGCATGTCGATGTACAGATCCGCACCCCAGCTGTTGGCCTTTGCCACCCGCTCCGGGATATCCACAAAGGTC
>JAZSPV010000010.1:0-45479 GCA_045537615.1 Faecousia sp.
AGAAGATCTCCACACCGCCGCCGGAGAACACCCTGCCGGCAGCATTGTGGTGCATGTCGATGTACAGATCCGCACCCCAGCTGTTGGCCTTTGCCACCCGCTCCGGGATATCCACAAAGGTCTGTCCGGTGGGATCGTCGATGCGAAGGGTCTGCACGTCGGCATACTGGGTAGCAGCCTTTGCAAAATAGTCTGCCACCCTGTCGTTGAGTACCCATTCCCGGGTCTGGGCTGCGTCCAGTTCGGCAGGCAGCCGCTTGCCGGGGGTTTGCAGGTAGTGACCTGCGCAAAAGGCGATCTTAAACATTTACGGAATCCTCCCCGGTCACAGTTTCCCATGCGCTGGGCAGCACATCGGGAGCCCATACGCAGTTATCTGTCACGCAGCGGTAGCGCTGTCCCCGGAAGGTAATCTGAGCCCCGGCCTGATAGGCGTCATGGGCGCCGGTAGGCTGCACATATTCCGGCCATGTATCATTTGCACCTGTGTCGGAATCGGCTGTCTGCAGCTGCCGGATGGCTGCCCAAAGGGCCTGAATCTCTGCGCCCACATCATACTGGGCCTGGGCAGACTTCCGAGCCAGATGATACAGTTCCTCCCGTTCCTCATCGGAGAGCTTGCCCTCGATGTGGTAGCTGTCGATCTGCTTGAGCATGGCGGTAAGATCGTAATCACCACGGTGAATGACATTTACAAAAATACTTTTCATGGTAGTTCCTCCTTATATAGCCGCGTCTTCCAGTGCGGCAAGTCTTGTGGATAGCGTTTCAATTACGGTCACCGGGTCCATTCTGCCGGAGACCTGGGTGCTGCCGGCGCTGCTGTAAAGGGTGTTGACACCGGCCTTGGCTGTGACGGCCTGTGGGTCGAGCTGCACTGTGACAGGCGTGGCAAGGGGATAAACAAGCACAGCATTTTCTGATTCCAAATACTTGAGAAATTCTTGCAAGGCTTTTTCGTCTCCACTGTAGTCCGGGGCATAGTCTGCATAGTCCAAAAAGGACACGGCAATGGATTTTTCCTCTGGGTCAATGTCGAAGGACAGGTGATTAACATAGCCGCCTGTCTTAATGTCCCTGTGTTTACCCGGAGCATGGGTAAAGATGTTGCAAAGGGCTGCGCCGGCAGTCGGATCTGGTAGATCTGCAAGAAAACACCAGTTCGGCGAAGAATATCGCCAGTTCAGGTCACGCAGCACCACGGCTTTGTGGGTCGCAGTCAGCATACCGGTGGACCAGTCAAAGCTACCACCATAGACAGGGCTGCCAAAGTCTGCGGTATAGGCTTTTTCGGTGTAGGGCTCAAAGGCTGTGATAGTGCTGCCCAGCTCCAGCTGCTGGTTGGGGGCTGCCACTACGAGCAATGTAAGCCGCATATAGTTAGCGTTTTCGGGGACAGCGAAAGTAGCTAGTGTGTTATTGCCGCTAATAAAACTCGCGTTGTTTGGCTCTGTAAAAAACGCCATGCCCGCACTAGTGTTCTTATTTAATACCTTTGCAGGCAAGCCATCCCAGGTTACGGTTAAACCCTGTAAATGGCTACAAGGTATAAAATCGGTTGCATAGCATTTAAGTGGATCAGTATCTGGATTATCTGTCCAATAATAAACCCCACCAGTGGTTGCGTATATATATTTGTTTCTATGCTTATATATTAAAGTCTCATCATTGGTAAGCAGATTTTTACCTAACTGCGTCAATGTAAGTTTGGTGAACCCCTCCAACGACGGCGTAATCTGGCTTACTGCTTCCAGCGGATACCCCTCCACCGGCTGGCATTGTGCCACATTGCCGCTTTCGGTGAAGCCGGGACACAGCCTGTCAATGATGGCTTTACTGCTCCATGCATTTGGGCCGATGGTGTCGTTGTGAATTTCCGCTTTTTTGGCAAGGGCGGCATCAAACTGCTGTTGGTCCTCTTCAGTCCAATAGTCAACGCCCCGGACGGGGGTATAGCCGTCCGCACCCGGCGCGCCGGTATCGCCTTTCTCACCCTTGACACCCGGCGCACCCTGAGGTCCGCTGAACTGGCCGCTGTTTTTGGCGTCCAGAATTGCCTGAACGGTGCTGCGGGCATCCACAAGGGTCTTACTAAGCGCCGACAGTTCGTCTCCGGAGGCAGGGGTGTCACTATCATCATATACAGTGGGGTGGATTCGGATACCAAAGGCAGCGCAGGTTAGTAGCTGTATATTTTCGTCGCGGATCTCCGGGATGCCGTTTTGGTCCAGTTCCAATGCACCGTCATACAGCCGCAGTTCGCAGCGCAGCAGGCCCACGGCCGCTGTGTCTTGGAGCGTAATGTCATAGATGACCGTGTTGTCTTCCACCGTACAGGCGTTGAAGATCCCCGAACCGTCAGGCCTTTTGGCGGTAAAGACCGGATAACAGCCCGGCGTAAGCAGATAGGGCAGGCCGCCGTCGGTAAGGGTGATGTGCAATCGCCTGTGGGTGTCTGCCTGTTTCATATCCAATAGACAGGCTCCATAACTGTCCCGGATATCCAGGCTGATATAATAATTGGATCGATTCATTTTCCTCGATTCCTCCCTTCGGCAAACAGCATAGCATACGGGTCCCTCAATCTGGTAGCCCCCCCAAAAAGCAAAGGGCCCGACGCGGAACATTCCGCGTCGGGCCCTTAAAGTGGCATTGTTTATAAAACTACGAAGTGCATAAAGCAGGCGCCGCCGATACCCAGCAAAATACCTGCCAAAACCTGCAGCGGCGTATGTCCTACAAGTTCTTTCAGCTTGACCTCCGGCAATTCATCCTTGTCCAGAATCCGGATGATCTCGTTGAGCATCATGGCTTGTTTACCGGTTTCCTGCCGCACGCCCATGGCATCGTGACAGACCACCACAGCCAGAACCGTGGCTATGGCAAAAAGAGGGGATTTGAAGCCCTCCATCAGACCGATGATAGTTGCCAGACTGGTTACGGTGGCGCTGTGACCGCTGGGCATGCCGCCGTCACCGAACAGTCGCTCCCAAACAAATCGCTTGTGGATGATCAGATTGGTGAAGAGCTTGATGAGCTGTGCGGCCATCCAGCAGGAAAGGCTGGTGAGTAAATAGGGGTTAAACAGATAGGTTTCAATCCAATCCATGGTGATCTCCTTGTTATTTTATCCGATGTTTTGTATTTGGTTTATTATATCCGTTATTTTTCCCTGTGTAAAGACAGATTTCTTCTTGCAACAAGTGTTTTTTTTATATATAATATGCCATGCGGGCAAAATAAACCGCCTGCCGAAAAATTGCGTTGCATCCGGGATGTCCGGAGTGACAGCAGGAGGAATTGAATATGCGTAAAAAGATGAATGGAAGCATCAAAACATTGGCTGGGGTCGGCTTGCTGATGGCGTTGGTGATCGTGCTGCAGTATGTTGGCGGTATGATCCCTTCTGTTGGCGGGTTCTCCTTCTCTTTGGTCCTGATACCTATTGTGCTGGGTGCCGCGGTCTATGGCCCTGCTGTAGGTATGCTCTTGGGCGGTACCTTTGGCGTGGTTGTGATTATCAACTGCATTACCGGTACAGATGTTGGCGGCGCTATGGTATTCCAGGCGAACCCCGTGCTCTGTGTTTTGGTGGTTATGGGCAAAGGCGTTCTTGCAGGCCTGGCAGCCGGACTGGTATACCGCTTTATGAAGAAAGTAAATCCCTACCTTGCCATGTTGTGCAGCGCCATTATTTGCCCTGTGGTGAATACCGGCGTTTTTGTGATTTGCATGATGACCTTCTTCAAGGATGTGTTATCTGCATGGGCCGGTGGCGGCGATATTGTAGCCTATGTGCTCAGTGGCCTTGTTTTGTGTAATTTTGTGCCGGAGTTGATTATCAATGTGGTATTCAGCGCACCCGGTCAGCGCATCAAAGATGTAATAGTGAAAGGGTAAGGGGAGGTTTCTTATGCTTCTTGCCATTGATATCGGCAATTCCAATGTGGTCATTGGCTGCCTGGACGAAAATAATAAAACAACGGCCCTGTTCCGTATGGTCACAGACCTGAAAAAAACCGAGGACGAATACGCTGCCGGAATGAAGACGATTCTGGAATACAACGGTATGGATCTGACTGCCTTTGAAGGGGCGATCATAAGCTCTGTGGTGCCGCCGCTTACGGAGATTTTCCACCTGGCTGTGGAGAAGATCATTGGCTGCAACGCTCTTGTGGTGGGTGCCGGCATCAAAACAGGGCTGAATATTATGATCGAAAACCCTGCCTCTTTGGGCAGTGACCTTGTGGCGGCATCGGTGGCGGCTATGGCAGAGTTTCCTCTGCCGGTGATTGTCATCGACATGGGAACGGCAACCACAGTCACCGTGGTGGATCAGGGAAACCGCTTCATTGGCGGTGCGATCGTTCCCGGCGTGGCGCTGTCCATGAATGCCCTGTCATCGGGTACGTCCCTTTTGCAGAAGGTACCCATCGAAGCACCGAAAAAGACCATTTCCACCACAACCATCGAGTGCATGCAAAGCGGTGCTGTATTTGGCAACGCGGCTTTGCTTGACGGTATTATCGACCGGTTTGAGCAGGAGCTTGGCTGTAAGACCAGCCTGGTAGCTACCGGCGGAATTGCCGCCAAGATCATCCCCCATTGCCGTCACGAGATTGTTTATGATGAAAACCTATTGCTGCGGGGCTTGGGAATGATCTATAAGAAGAACAAGCGATAATGTGCAAAGGAGGCAGCCTATGAAAAAAAGAACGGTGATCCTTGCAGCATCGTTGGTCGGCGGAGCGATCTGTATCTGTGCTGCCGTCATTGGCATGATCGTGGGTTTTGGGGGCAACAGTTCTCAGAGCCAGCCTGCACAATCCGTTATGGGAACGGCTGAAAACGGGTTTGTTGTCCGTAGCCGGGAGGAAACGGAAATCTGGATCTCCCTGCCGGACGAAAACGATAATCACTGGGCCGCTGCCGGCACAGATCTGAAGATGTTGCTGGAGAACCTGGGATACCCCGTGACCTTGACCTATGCCTGGGGGGATGCCCAGGAGCAGGCAGACCAGATGGTCGAAGCCATTGAGGAGGGTGCGGACTGCCTGATCGTGGCAGCGGTGGATTCCACAGCATTGTACGATGCAGCACTGCTGGCCCACCAGAATAGGATTCCGGTAGTTGCCTATGACCGGTTGTTAATGGACACCGAGGCTGTGTGCTACTATGTGGCCTACGACTATAAAGCCATGGGCGCAGCCATTGCCGAAGCCATAGTTACAAAAAAGAGCCTGGCCCAAGCCCAGCCGGAGGAAAGCCATACCATAGAGCTTTTTATGGGTTCACCGGAGAGCAGCAATGCGCTGCTGCTTTATCAGGGCGTTATGGAGGTTCTGCAGCCTTATTTTGACAGTGGTGTGCTGGTAAGTAAGTCGGGCCGTACTGCCTTTGAAGATACCTGTGTGATTGATTGGGCTCCGGAAGGTGCGGCAATGGCGCTGAAGGGCTACCTGGCCGAATATTACCCGGAAGATGCACCGGAAATTCTGTGTACCGTCTCCGACAGCTTTGCCGATGTCTGTATCGCCGTTCTGGAGGAAGAGGGTTGGTCCTATGAGAATTGGCCTGTAATAACCGGTATGGGCGCTACAGAAGCCGGCACCGAACATTTGCAGACCGGACTTCAGGCCATGACCGTGAAAACAGATCTGATGGCGTTGAACGAGCGTTGTGTGCAGACAGTAGATGATATGCTCACCGGCAAAACGCCGGAGGTAAACGACACACAAAGCTGCTACAATCATGTGGTGGTTGTGCCTGCGTACCTGTGCGAATTTGCGCCGATCATGGCGGAGGTCTCTCCGTCGGAAATAAAGCCGGAGGAAGCAGCAACGGCACCCTCTGCCACAGAACAGTAAGAAAACGTCGGGATTCTTTTTAGGAATCCCGACGGTTTTTATCGGAATTTAAAATTGACATTGAATAGGGATTGTGGTATCCTGTTTATGTGAAAATGGGTTGATTTTTGCCCAGCTTATATGGTTGATACCGGCGTAGCCGGTGTTAATAGAGTTTTAGAAAAACAAACAACACTGAGGAGGACAAACGCATGAAAAAGTTCCTTGCACTGCTGCTGGCTCTGGTTATGGTACTGGGTCTGGCAGCCTGCGGTGGCGAAACCGCAACACCCGAGAGCACCCCTGCTGCCGGTGGCGAAACCGGTGAAGCATCTGCTCTGTCCGAAATGATCGTTGGCGCTGTCTATATCAACAGCAAAAACGATACTGCCGGCTATACCTTTGCTCACCATAACGGCATTGTGACCGCTATGGAGAACCTGGGTATGGATCCTGACACCCAGCTGGTGATCCAGGACGAGATCCCCGAGGATAAGGAGCAGGTTCTGACTGCTATCGACAACCTGATCGGCGAAGGCGCACAGATCATCTTCGGCATTTCCTTTGGCTACATCGATGCCATGGAGGAGGCTGCTGCTGAGTATCCTGATGTGATCTTCTCCCACGGCACCGGCTACAAGTCCAACGAGACCAACTTCAACAACTACTTTGGCCGCGCTTACCAGGCCCGTTACCTGGCCGGCATCGCTGCAGGTCTGAAGAGCCTGGAGACCGGCAATAATAATGTTGGCTACGTGGCCGCTTACGGCACCGAGTATGCTGAGACCGCTTCCGGTATCAACGGCTTTGCTATGGGCGTTCTGGCTGTGAACCCCGATGCTACTATCCATGTCAAGAAGTTGGGCGCATGGGCTGACGAGGTCAACGAGTCCGCTTATGCTAAGGAGCTCATCGAGTCCTTCGGCTGCGGTGTGATCTCTCAGCACTGTGACTCTGCACAGCCGCAGATCGCTGCTGAGAACGCAGGCGTCTTCGGCTGCGGCTACAACTCCGACATGACTCCCGACGCACCCAAGGCTCACCTGACTGCTGCTATCTGGAACTGGGACGTTTACTACGGCACCGCTATCCAGGCTGCTGCTGACTGCGGCGAAGCTTCCAAGTTCGTTGAGACCATGGGCACTGCTGCTTACTACGGCGGCCTGGCTGAGGGCTTCGTGGACGTATCTCCCCTGTCTGAGAACTGCGCAGCCGGCACCGAAGATGCCATCAAGCAGGTCAAGGATCTGATCGTCTCCGGTGAGTGGGACGTGTTCTCCGGCACCAAGCTGAAGATCACTGTTGCTGACGGCGAAGCTACCGTTGAGCAGGTCGAGGCCGCTCTGGTGGACAATGCCGGCAACGAGATCGTTGCTGCCGGCGGCGAGTCTGTGGAGGACGGTGTCATCACCGGTTCCATGAACTACTACGTCGAAGGCGTTAAGGAAGTCTAAGTTCTGATTTTACGGGCTGGTCGGCCAATCCCCGGCCAGCCCTGTTTTTCATTGAGAGTTGACGATCAAATTTCAATTTATCGTTCCGTTGGTGAATTAAGAATTTAGAATTAATAATTAAGAATAGTGGGTTTTCTTCGAAAATGATTGAAATAGTCGCCAAAGGCGACACCTTCAATTCTTAATTCTTAACTTTTAATTCTTAATTCTTAATTATTTAGTGATCGTCAGAACACTAAATTGGAATTTGATTTTCAATTGTCACCTTATATAAAGAGAGGAGAAACCATATGTCCGAGCAATTTGCCATCGAAATGCGAGGCGTAACCAAGACCTTTGGTTCGGTCGTAGCCAATAAGGACGTGAATTTGACCTTGCGCCAGGGCGAGATTCTATCCCTTTTAGGTGAAAACGGCTCCGGAAAGACCACCCTAATGAACATGCTTTCCGGTATCTATAAGCCGGACAAGGGCAGCATTTTTATAAATGGTAAGGAGGTCACCATCCATTCCCCCAAGGATGCAAAGAGGCTGGGAATCGGCATGGTCCATCAGCATTTCAAGCTGGTGGAGGATTTCTCCGCAGCGGACAATATCTGGATTGGCAAAAAGGGCACGAACCCACTGCTGGCCAAAAAGCGCTATGAAAAGGTTGCCCAAATGGCCCAGCGGTTTGGCTTTGAACTGGACCCCAGGAAGAAGGTCTGCAACATGGCTGTGTCAGAAAAGCAGACATTGGAGATCATCAAGGTCCTGTATTACGGTGCCAAGGTCATTATTCTGGACGAGCCTACGGCGGTTTTGACGGTCCAGGAGATCGAAAGGCTGTTTAACGTCCTTCGCAAAATGAAGGAGGACGGCCACTCTATTATCATTATCACGCATAAGCTGAACGAGGTCATGGATATTTCCGACCGTGTAGCCATCCTGCGCAAGGGTGAGTACATCACCACCGTGGATACGGCTACCACCAACGAACAGGCTTTGACCGAGTGGATGGTGGGCCGGAAGGTGGACCTGAATATTGAACGGCCCCAGGTGGAAAAGACCCGACCCCTGCTGGAGGTCCGGGATCTGACCATCAAAAGCGATGAGGGCAGCACCGCCATCGATGGTGTGAATTTCTATATCCGCGGCGGTGAAATTTTGGGTGTTGCCGGTATTGCCGGCTGCGGACAGAAGGAGCTTTGCGAGGCCATTGCCGGCCTACGGCCCATCGTCAAGGGACAGATGATTCATAAGGGCGACAACATTGTGGGTCTGCCCCCCAAGGAGATTTTGAAAAAGGGCATCTCCATGTCCTTTATTCCTGAGGACCGGCTGGGCATGGGTCTTGCCCCCAGCCTTTCCGTCACAGACAATATGCTGCTGAAAAACTATGCCGACGGCAGCAGTCCCTTTGTGGACCGTAAGCGTGGCAGAAGGGAAGCCAGGCAGGTCATTGAACAGCTGGAGGTGGTAACCCCCTCTACAGAAACACCGGTGCGGCGGTTGTCCGGCGGCAATGTGCAAAAGGTGCTTTTGGGCCGTGAGATCAAGGCAGGCCCCAACGTTATCGTTACTGCTTACCCCGTTCGCGGTTTGGATATCGGCTCTTCCTATGCGATCTATGATATTTTAAATCAGCAGAAGAAGGACGGCGTTGGCATTCTCTTCGTAGGCGAGGATCTGGACGTTATGATGGCCCTTTGCGATAAGATCATGGTTTTGTGCCACGGCAAGGTCATGGGTGTTGTCCATGCCCACAAGACCACCAAAGAGGAGCTGGGCCTGATGATGACCGGCTCACTGGATTTGACAGATAAGCACGAGGACAAGCCTGCAGGTATCGCAAAGGATACCCTGTTTACAGAAAAAGAGGGGGAGGAGGCATAATATGGGTTTTCATATTGTAAAACGGGAAAACTGCCCCCTGTGGAAAAAGCTGCTTTTGTATGTCGGTGCGGTGGTCCTTGCGTTGGGCCTGGGAGCAGTGCTCTTGCTGATCATTGGTGTCAACCCTGTGGACTACTACACCCGGATGTTCACCATCGGCACCCTGGGCAATAAGATTGCTTATAAAAACGTGATCAACTATCTGAAGGAATTTGTGCCGCTGGTACTCACATCCTTGGCACTTTCCCTTGCATTTAAGATGCGTTTTTGGAACATCGGCGGTGAGGGCCAGTTCATCATGGGAGCCATTGCTGCTGCGGCAGTGGCCTTCAAGCTGGGTCCGGTTCTTCCGGGATCTTTGACACTGGTTATCATGTGCCTGGCCGCCATGCTGGTTGCAGGTCTGTACGGTGTCGGCGTGGCGGCACTAAAGGTAAAGTTTGGAACAAACGAAACACTGCTGACCCTGATGCTCAACTACATTGCCCTGTATGTGCTGATGTTCATCGGCGAGACCAAGGCAGACTGGAACTTCTTCCTCCAGGAGCAATCTGCCCGGCCTGTGTTTGAAAAATTCAGTGACTTTGCAAGCTTTCCCACGATCCCTATGGGTGGAAAGTTTGAACTGAATATTTGCGTAATTTTTGTTTTCCTGATTGGTGCTTTGGTGTTTTTCTACTTGAAATTCACAAAGCACGGTTATGAGATCAGTGTGGTGGGTGACAGCATCGGCACAGCCAACTATGCCGGCATGAAGACCCGTTGGATCATTCTGCGCACAGTATTTTTGTCTGCCTGCCTCATCGGATTGGCGGCGGCTTTCAAGGTGGGAACCGCCGGTGTGTTGTCCACCTCCATTACCGATGATGTGGGCTGGACCGGTATCATCGTAGCATGGCTTGCCCAGTTGAGCACACCGGTAATTTTCCTGGTATCGGCGCTGATCTGTGTGCTGCAGTACGGCTCTTCCGTGGCGGCTACCACCTTCAAACAGGTAGACAGCAGCTTTGCCAATATGCTCCAGGGCGTGATTTTGTTCCTTGTGCTGGCGGCGGATTTCTTCATCCGTTTCCGCATTGTCCGGAACCGGAAGGGAGGCAAGTAATATGGAAATGGATAAGCTTGGCGTGGTTACGGCCTTTATCTACTATATTATTGTGTATAACATCCCCCTGCTTTACGGTACGGTGGGTGAGATCGTGGTGGAGAAATCCGGCAGTCTGAACCTGGGCGTGGAAGGTATTATGGCCGTAGGCGCCGTTATCGGCTACATTTGCGGCTGTTATACCAACTCCATGTTTGTGGGCATTGCCGTTGCTTTCCTGGCAGCAGCCCTGTGCGGTCTGTTGTTTGCGGTGCTTACGGTTTCCCTCCAGGCCAATCAGAACATCACCGGTCTGACGCTGACCACCTTTGGCCTGGGTGTATACTTCTTTGTGGGAAACAGCCTGCGGTCCATGAAGGTATGGCCTGCCATGAACGATTTTGCAAGCATCAAAAACGGCTTTGCAGATCTGCCCATTCCCCTGCTGTCGGATATTCCTGTGATCGGTAAGGGCCTGTTCAGCCATAACATTTTGGTGTATCTGGGTGTTGCCATCGCCATTGCCATGTGGTGGTATCTGAAATATACCAAGGCAGGACTGCGGCTTCGTTCTGTAGGTGAAAATCCTGCCGCAGCCGATTCTGTTGGCATCAACATTAAGCGCTATAAGTTCCTGCATATCATGCTGGGCTGCGGCATTATGGGTATCGGCGGCTACTATATGGCACTGCTGATGTCCGGTTCTTTCAATGCCAGCTGCTGGATCAACGGCTACGGCTGGATCGCTGTGGCACTGGTTATTTTTGCTAACTGGAGCCCGGCACTGGCGATTTTGGGAACCTTTGTCTTTGGCTTTTTCAACACCCTCCGGGTGTCCGGCGGCAGTCTTGCCCTGGCATTTCCCGAGACACTGGGTTGGCTTGCCAAAATTCCGACCCAACTGTACCAAGCCCTTCCCTTTATCATCACGGCTGTGGTGCTGGTGGCTTCCTCTGTCAGCAAGAAAAAGAGCAGCGGACAGCCTGCAGCCCTGGGCGTAAACTACTTCCGGGAAGACAGATAATTGCGATAACAAAAGCCGGTCTGTGCAAACATGCACAGACCGGCTTGCTTTGTTTTTGTATTCGCTTATACTTGGGGCAGGCCTTCCAGACCCTTTGCCAGCTCCTCATCGGTGGGAACATAGTTCTCCATAACGCCGTTGTGGAATTTTTCATAGGCATACATATCGAAATAGCCGGTACCGGTCAGACCGAACACAATGGTCTTTTCCTCTCCGGTTTCGATGCACTTTTTCGCCTCGTCAATGGCTACTTTAATGGCATGGCTGCTTTCCGGTGCAGGCAGAATGCCTTCGATCCGGGCAAAGTACTCAGCGGCCTCAAACACATCGGTCTGTGCCACACTGACAGCCTCCATCAGAGCGTCATCGTACAGCTGAGAGAGGGTGGAGCTCATGCCGTGATACCTTAGACCCCCGGCGTGGTTGGGAGCAGGGATAAAGCCGGAGCCCAGGGTATACATCTTCTGCAGAGGACAGACCATGCCTGTGTCGCAGTAGTCGTAGACATATTTGCCCCGGGTGAAGCTGGGGCAGGAGGTGGGTTCTACGGCGATGATCCGGTAATCCGCTTCACCACGGAGCTTCTGGCCCATAAAGGGGGCGATCAAGCCGCCCAGGTTGGAGCCGCCGCCGGCACAGCCGATAATGATATCAGCTTTGACGCCGTACTTATCAAGGGCAGTCTTTGTTTCCAGACCGATGACGGACTGATGCAGCATGACCTGGTTCATCACACTGCCCAAAACATAGCGGTAGCCCTCGGTGTTGCTTGCCACTTCTACAGCCTCGGAAATGGCACAGCCCAGGCTGCCGGAGGTGCCGGGGTGCTTTTCCAAAATACGCTTACCTACCTGGGTATCCATGGAGGGAGAGGGGGTCACGGAAGCACCGTAGGTGCGCATAACCTCCCGGCGGAAGGGTTTCTGCTCATAGGAGCATTTAACCATAAAGACCTTGCAGTCCAGATCAAAGTAGGAACAGGCCATGGACAGGGCAGTACCCCACTGGCCGGCACCGGTTTCGGTGGTAACACCCTTAAGACCCTGCTGCTTGGCATAGTAGGCCTGGGCAATGGCAGAGTTCAGCTTATGGGAGCCGGAGGTATTGTTTCCCTCGAATTTGTAGTAGATCTTCGCCGGTGTGCCCAGCTTCTTCTCCAGACAGTAGGCGCGGATCAGGGGCGCAGGGCGGTACATCTTGTAAAAATTCCGAATCTCTGTGGGAATAGGAATGTAGGGGGTGGTCTCATCCAACTCCTGCTTAACCAGCTCATCACAGAACACAGCACCCAGCTCCTGAGCGGTCATAGGTGCGTGGGTTTGGGGATTCAGAAGGGGGGCAGGCTTGTTTTTCATATCCGCACGGAGGTTATACCATGCCTTGGGCAGTTCTTCTTCGCTCAGATAGATTTTGTAAGGAATTTCAGACATAGGGAATTCTCCTTTCTTTGTGGAGGGACAAAATAAAAATCCTGTCCCCTAGCAACTTTGCTGGGACAGGAATGATCCTGCGGTGCCACCCGGCTTGACGCGCTCAGCGCCCTCTTTACTGCGTACTGACATACGCTGACCCTTGGTAACGGAGTGTCCTGCTCCGGCGCACATACTCAGGGATAGCCCCTTTCCGGTTGCCCTTGGAAGTCCATTCAGCTTCAGGTATTTCACTGTGATTCCACCATCCACAGCTCTCTTGGGAAAACGGGTGAAGCTTACTCACTCTTCCGCAGCGGTTTTACAACATTATATGAAACAGGGAACTGTTTGTCAAGCCTCTTGCAAATTTTCGACAGCCTTAGTATAATAGACCGGAAATTTAGGAGGCGAGAAAATGGGATACAAGATTATTGCCAGCGACTTGGACAAGACCCTTTTGGGCTTGGATCAAAGGGTCAGCAAGGAAAACTGGAAAGCCATTGAAGATTTATGTGAAAAGGGTGTACATTTTGTGCCGGCGTCGGGCAGAACCTATGAGGAGATGCCCACAGAGCTGCTGGAAAGCCCTCTGATCCGTTATTACATCACATCGAACGGAACCATGGTCTATGACAAGGCAGCCAACAAGACCTACGGGTTACTCATGTCCCGGGAATTGGGACACTATGTACTGGATACGGTGTATTCCTATCCCACCTGTCTTA
Organism: Faecousia sp.; assembly: GCA_045537615.1. Lineage (GTDB taxonomy): Bacteria > Bacillota > Clostridia > Oscillospirales > Oscillospiraceae > Faecousia. The sequence goes on from JAZSPV010000010.1 coordinate 13,420, forward strand.
TGATCCATGGGGACAACAGATCTTATGTGGAGGAGAGAACCCACAATCCCCGGGACTATGCGGCCTTCAATATGAATGAGTATTGGATCGCCTTTGCTATGGATAAGGAAACGGCAGTGCCCAATCTTAGGGAATTTGCCTATGGGCTTCCCGGAATTCAGGCAGTGATACCGTTTTTTCAGAACAAAGAGGATTTGAAGGCCTGTAAGGCCCTTCTGGAAAAGGATTCCCGGTTAATGGTAGCCCAGTCAGATCCCCATGAGCTGGAGATTTTTGCATCAGAAGCAGGAAAAGGAAATGCACTCATATTGCTATCAGATCTTTTGCAGATCGACCGGGCCGATACCATTGCCGTCGGTGACAGCACCAACGACCGCTCTATGGTGGAGGCGGCAGGATTGGGACTGGCTATGGACAATGCCGTGCCGGAGCTGAAGGCTGTGGCGGATCAGGTCATCTGCCACTATACACAGCACAGCGCCCAATATATATTGGAGCATTTTATCGCCTAACGCCCACAAACAGGAATAAAGTACCGCCTGCGATGTTCGCAGGCGGGACATTTTATTTATGGTCTCTGATAAACATGGGCTTCATTTTGGGCGCGTTGAAGAACTGCATAAACCGTTGGCACTTGACCAAAAACGCGTAGTATACATTATAGCCGCAGCCGAACATGGTTTCGGTGTTGCCCATGCCCTTGGCAAGAATTACGTCAGCGGAGGCCAGGGCTGCTTTTGTTTCCTCGTTGACACGGCTGATGACAGTGCCGCCAACGGCAGATCCGCTGTCAATGATGGGGAATTGGATACCGGCAACGGCAGCATCCTCCCGTGTGGCATCGTTGGAGACAGGAAGCCCCCGGACGCAAAAGGTGATCTGAAGATGAGGATACTGCTGGCAGATGGTTTCTGCCAGCACCCGGTCAAAGCAGATCTCTCCGGCGTTGTCGGTGATGTACAAAAGCTTCTGTCCGGACGCCAGGTCCGAAAGGAACTGTTGGTAACAGTCTTTGTCCAGCTCCATATCCAAGGCGCTGTCCAGCATTTCATCCAGGGCCTCAAAGCTGACTTGTCCGTACAGGGCAGAAAAGTCCAGATAGTTTCCCAGAACGGCAAATTGAAGCGCAGCATATACAGGGTCCTGGGCCTGAGAAATCCGGTTGCGGATATCTGTCAGCCGATCCAGCACAAATTGATTGGAAAGCCGCTTTTCCTGCTGCATCCGATCCGGGTCGATGCCGTAGTGACTATTTATGATCTGGTCAGCAAGGGAACTCAGCAGAGCCGAATCCATGTCTTCAGGAGCTTGGGAAAATATCTGCATCAGCGATTTGCCAATGGCCATAGCCTCCTGCTCCGTACCAAGCTGACGGATTTGGGCAAGCCGTTTGGAAAGGAAGCACTCAATACAGGTGGTATTCATAGGGATGGGCATAGTGATTACCTCTTTTTTTACAGTGATATAGGAAGAATTTGCGCCAAAGCGCTATGAAAACAGATCAGATTTCTGTAAGGTTATTATCCGGTTCAGCACTTTGCAGCGCCAGGGCGTTTTTAACTTTTTTCAGCATATACAGGCAGATAGGAATCGCAATGGCCAGGCTCAGAACGTCAGCAACAGCCTGTACAGAAGCAATCCCCTCAGCCCCAAAGAAAATGACCATGGGATACAAAATGGGCAGCATGCAGCTGCCTTGCCGGGACGTGGACAGAGCAAGTGCGCCGCCGGCATTGCCCAAACCGGCGCACAGCATGTTGACAAGGGCTACCCATGCGTGGATGGGTAGGGCCAAGCATTGCAGCCGGATACACAGGGCACCGATTTTGATCATCTCAGCCGAAATGTCTTCCGGGTCTGAGAAAAGGGAAATGATAGGGTCGGCAAAAATGGCCAAAATGGCGGCCATGAGAATGCTGCCCAAAAGGGCGCTCCAGGAGGCGAAACGGTAGCTTTTCAGCACCCGGTCATAGCGTTTGGCACCCCAGTTAAAGCCTGCCACCGGCTGGAAACCGGTGCCAAAGCCCAAAATAATACTGAAGGGGAACATCATAATTTTGGTGGATACACCAATGGCCGCCAAAACAGCATCGGAAATATTGCCGGCCTCCCGATTCAGCAGAATACCGGCAACCACGGCAAGACCGCTGCGGAACATGGAAGAGGAGCCGACACTGACGACCTTGCTGATAATGTCCCAGCTTAGGCGGAAGTTTAGAACAGAAAGCCGGAGAAGACTTTTACGGGTAACATAAGGGAATGCGAGAATGACAAAACTGATGATTTTGGAGATCATGGTAGCCAAAGAAGCACCGGCAACGCCCATAGCAGGCAGACCAATGGCCGGGATACCGTTAATAAAGAACGGGTCCAGAAAGCAGTTGAGGATACCGCCAAAGCCCATGCCGATCATGGAGAGGGTGGCACTGCCCTCACTGCGCAGGCATTGGTTCATCACAAAGCTGGTAGCCATGAAGGGTGCGGCGAACAGCACATAGGTAGCATAGTCAATGGAATAGTCCATACACGAAGGTGTTGCGCCCAGAAGCCGGACCAGAGGTCCCACAAAGATACTGCCGAACACCGTCAGTAACAGGCCTAGTCCCATAGCCAGGAAAAAAGAAGTAGAGAGCACCTGGCTGGCTTTTTTCTCGTTATTTTCACCCAAAAGCCGGGCAATATAGCTGTTGGCACCCACCGCCAGCATAGAGCCACACATCATAATCAACTGATCCAATGATGCGTTAACACTGACAGCCGCAGTGGCTTTTTCACCTAGGTTACTGACAAAGTAGGTGTCCGCCAGTGAATATATAGAGTTGATCAAAAAGGCAATGATGGTAGGCACAGCCATTTTGACAATGACACTGCTCACAGGGTCTGTGAGCATCATCTGCTTGCGTTTGTCTTGGTTTAAGGTTGCCATAGTAAATTCCTCGGTTCTTTCTCTATGCCTTTATTATAGCACCGTTGTCAATTGGCAGCGGCATAAAAACACCCCGGGCGTTAACCTCCCGGGTGTGTATTTATGTCAGTGTGGCGGCCATCACAGCTTTAATGGTGTGCATCCGGTTTTCTGCTTCGTCAAAGACGATAGACTGTTCCCCTTCAAACACCTCGTCGGTGACCTCCATGCAGTCAATGCCGAATTTCCGGTAGACTTCCTGGCCAATCTCGGTATTTAAATCGTGGAAAGCAGGCAAACAGTGCATAAACCGGCACTGACTGCCGGCGGCATCCATCAAAGCCTTTGTGACACGGTAGGGGCTCAGTTCCTCAATGCGCTCCTGCCATACGCTGTCCGGCTCACCCATGGATACCCAAACGTCGGTGTAGATCACATGTGCGTCCTTTACCGCCTTTGTGGGCTCGGTGATAAATTCCAAAACAGCGCCGGTTTCCTTGGCAATCTGCTGGCACTGGGCGACCAGCGCCTGGTTGGGGAAATATTTTTCCGGCGCACAGGCCACAAAATGCATACCCATTTTGGCACAGCCCACCATAAGGGAGTTGCCCATATTGTACCGGGCATCACCCATATATACCAGCTTTTTGCCCTTCAGCTGACCAAAATGCTCCTGGATAGTCAGAAAGTCTGCCAAAATCTGGGTGGGGTGGTATGCGTTGGTCAGACCGTTCCAAACGGGGACACCGGCGTACTGGGCCAGGGTCTCCACAATTTCCTGGCCAAAGCCCCGGTACTCAATACCGTCAAACATCCGGCCTAAAACCCGGGCTGTGTCAGCGATAGACTCCTTCTTACCCATCTGAGAGCTTTTGGGGTCCAGATATACCGGGTGCATACCCAAATCCGCGGCAGCTACCTCAAAGGCGCAGCGGGTCCGGGTGCTGGTTTTCTCAAAGACCAGGGCGATGGACTTGCCTTCACACAGCCGGTGGGGAGTACCGGCCTTTTTCTGGGATTTCAGTTTGGCTGAAAGTGTCAGAAGAGCATCAATCTCTTCCGGTGTAAAGTCCAAAAGTTTTAAAAAATTCCTATTTTTAAAGTCCATACCCACACACTTCCTTGATAATATTGATTGCTTTTTCCAGCTGTTCCATGGGAATGTTCAGAGCAGGCAGGAGCCGCACCTTATCCTTGGCAGTCAGACACAGGACACCTCGTTCCATACAGGCCATAACCACTTCCTTGGCAGGTTTCACGGTTTTGATGCCAACCATCAGGCCCTTTCCTGCAACACTTTCCACCCCCGGAGCGCCTTCCAGCGCAGCGAAGATGTATGCACTCTTTTCCTGGACCTGTGCCAGAAAATCATCACGCAGACGCTGAATTACCGTTAGCGCACCGGCACAGGCGACGGGGTTGCCGCCGTAGGTAGAACCCTGGTCGCCGGGTCCCAGAACGTTTTGCAGTTTTTCCGAAACCATGGTAGCGCCGATAGGAAGGCCACCGCCCAGTCCCTTTGCCGTGGACACGATATCCGGCTGGACACCGTAGTGCATATAGGCGTAGAGTTTGCCGGTGCGGCCGTTGCCGGTCTGCACTTCGTCGATCATCAGAGGAATATCCTGGGCTTCACACAGAGCGGCAACGCCCTTGACAAAATCTTCCGCCAGAGGCACAACGCCGCCCTCCCCCTGAACGCACTCCAGAAGGATTCCGGCAGTGGGGTACTCTTCTACCAGCTTTTTAAGACCTTCCAGATCTCCGGCCTTCACGTGGAGGAAGCCGGGGGTCAACGGCTGGAACAGCTGGTGGAAATGGTCCTGTCCCGTTGCTGCCAGGGTGGTCAGGGTCCTGCCGTGGAAGCTGTTTTCCAGGGTGATGATGTTGTAATATTCCGGGCCCTTTTTCTCCATGGAATATTTCCGGGCATACTTAATGGCGCATTCGTTGGCCTCGGCACCGGAGTTGCAGAAAAAGACCTTGGAAAGACCGGTCCTTTGGCACAATAGCTGGGCGAGTTTGGCACAGGGCTCTGTATAGTATAGGTTGGATACATGCTGCAATTTGCCTGCCTGTTCAGCCACTGCCGACAGCCACATATCGTCTGCAATACCAAAAGCGGTAACGCCAATACCGGAGCCTAAGTCAATGTATTCTTTTCCGGCGGCATCCTTGACAAGACAGCCTTTGCCGCTAACCAATTCCACAGGAAACCTGCCGTAAGTACCGGCCACATATTCTTTGTCTGTTGCGGTAATGCTCATATTATCAGCCTTTCGTAACCATGGTACCGGCACCTTCGTCGGTCAGCAGCTCCATCAGAATGGAGTGGGGGGTACGTCCGTCCATAATGACCACATTTTTGACGCCATGCTCCAGCGCCTCAATGCAGCAGTCCACCTTGGGAATCATGCCGCCGGAGATGATACCTTCTTCCCGCAGGGCTTTGGCCTCGGTGGTGGTAACATGGGGAATGAGGGTGGCCGGATCGTCCTTGTCCTGCAGGATTCCTGCGATATCAGTCATCAGGAACATTCTTTCCGCGCCCAAAGCACCGGCAATGTGTGCAGCGGCGGTATCGCCGTTGATGTTGTAAGTTTTGCCCTGACGGTCGCTGGCAATGGTGGAGATCACGGGGATATAATGCTTTTCCAGCAGATCTTCAATGGGCTGGGTGCGGATTTTGGTGATTTGACCTACAAGACCCAAACGGGGATCTTTCACCGTTGCTTCAATAATGCCGCCATCTACGCCGGAAACACCCACAGCGTGACCGCCCTTGGCCTGGATTAGGTTCACAAGGCTCTTGTTGACCTTGCCGGCCAGTACCATCTGGACAATATCCATGGTTTCTTCGTCGGTGACGCGCAGACCGTCCACAAACACGGCCTCCTTGCCAAAGGCTTTCATGGCCTGGCTGATTTCAGGACCGCCGCCGTGGACCAGCACAACCTTAACACCGATGAGCCACAGAAGGGCAATGTCCTCCATGACCTGCTGCTTCAGCTGTTCGGTCTGCATGGCGTTGCCGCCGTACTTGATCACCACGATCTTTCCGCTGTATTTTTTGATGTAGGGAAGGGCAGCTGTTAAAACCTCGGCCCGTTCTGCGTTGGTAAATGCGTTATGCATGATATTCTTTCCCCTTATGTCCGGTAGTCACCGTTGATCTTTACATAGTCGTAGGTCAGATCGCAGCCCCAGGCAGTGGCACCGTACGGGCCGTCTCCCAAGGTGACGCGTATTTCAATTTCCTTTTCCATCAACACGGCTTTTGCCATCTCTTCGCTGAAAGGAACCCCGCTGCCATTCCGGCAGACTTCCACCTGACCGGCGGCAGAGCAGAAGGAAACACCAATTTTGTTCACATCCACCGGGGCTCCGCTGTAACCGATGGCGCACAGGACCCGTCCCCAGTTGGCGTCGGCACCAAACATAGCGGCCTTCAGCAGGCTGGAGCAGATCACACTTTTGGAGGCGATTTTGGCAGCCTCCAGGGTGTCAGCGCCGGTGGCCTTACATTCTAAAAGCTTGGTGGCACCTTCACCGTCACCGGCGATCATCCGGCATAGCTGCACCGTAATGGTGTTAAGAGCCTTCATAAAGGTGTCAAAATCCTCACCGTCATCGGTGATCTCGGCATTCCCTGCCAGGCCGTTGGCAAGAACCGTCACCATGTCATTGGTAGAGGTGTCGCCGTCAATGGACAGCATGTTAAAGGTGTTTTGGACATCGCCGGACAGTGCTTTTTGCAGCATTTTAGTAGAAACGGCACAGTCAGTGGTGATGAATACCAACATGGTAGCCATATTGGGGTGAATCATGCCGCTGCCCTTTGCGATACCGCCCATGCGGCAGACCTTTCCGCCTACACAGAACTCCACAGCGACTTCCTTCATAAGAACATCGGTGGTCATAATGGCCTGGGCCGCCGCGGTGCTGTTTTCATAGTGCAGGCCGGCAACCAGGGCGTTCATACCTTTTTCAATGGGTTCCAGGCTCAGGGGCTGACCGATGACACCGGTGGAGGCCACTACTACGTCCCTTGCCGCAATGCCGGCGGACTTTTCCACCAGGGCTGCCATGCCCTCAGCGATCTCAATGCCGTTTGCGTTGCAGGTATTGGCGTTACCGCTGTTGCAGATAATTGCTTGGGCCTTGCCGTCGGCAATATGGTTTTTTGTCACTGTCAGAGGTGCACCCTTTACAAGGTTTTGTGTGTACACCGCAGCAGCCGTGGCAGGCACATCACTGACGATCAGTGCCAGATCCCGTTTGGTTCGGTTGTGGCGGATACCGCAGTGGATGCCGTTTGCTTTAAAACCCTTTGCGGCGCAAACACCGCCGGATATAATTTTCATAAGTAACCTCTCTAATCTTATATGTTTAAGCCTGTAAATTCGTCGATACCCAGCAGGATATTCATGTTTTGAATCGCCGCGCCGGAAGCGCCTTTGCCCAGATTGTCAAACCGGGCCACCAATAAGATCCGATCCTCATTGCCGTAAACGGAAACCTCCATATCGTCACGCATGGAGAAGGCAGCGGCGTTGAGCATGCCGTCGGGATCCGGCTGCTGACAGTAGCGGATCAGACCGTCCCGGTAATAATTCTGGTAAAGGGACTGGATATCTTCCATGGTGCCCTTAACGTCCTTGGCAAACAGCGGAACGGTTACTTCCATGCCGCTGTAAAAGTCCCCCACGATGGGACAGAATACGGGAGCTGCCTTCAAGCCGCACAGAGCCACCATTTCCTTCAGATGCTTGTGGGCTTGGGTCAGTGCGTACTGCCGGGGTCCTTTTAGCAAAGGGGAACGGCAAGGACTTTCATATTCTGCGATCATTTTCTTACCGCCGCCGGAATAGCCGGTAAGGGAGAAGCAGGAAAGGGAAGTATCCTCGGACAAAATACCCTGTTCGACCAGAGGTGCTACCAGAGCTACAAAGCCGCTGGCATGACAGCCGGGGTTGGCGATCCGGGAAGACGCAAGAATCTGTTGCCGCTTACCGGATAGCTCCGGCATACCGTAGACCCAATCCGGGTCTACCCGGTGAGCAGTGGAGGTGTCAATGAGCTTGACCTTCATGCCCTGTGCCAAAGCCGCAGATTCCTTTGCGGCATCATCGGGCAGGCAAAGAAACGCAACATCTGCCGTTGCCAAGGCATCTGCCCGGGCAGACGGATCCTTGCGCAGTCCATCGGGAAGAATCAGAAGCTCCAGATCCTTCCGTTGGGACAGCCTTTGAACGATTCGCAGGCCGGTGGTACCGGCACTGCCGTCGATAAAAACTTTTGTCATATTACAGAGCCTCTCTTACCCAGGCGATCTGGGCTTTTACAGATGCCACGGAGGTGCCGCCTTCGCTGATGCGCTTTTCCACACAGCTGGCAAGGTCAATATCCCTGTAAAGATCCTGTTCAAAGAGGTCGGAGTATTCCTTGTAAATCGCCAGGGGAAGCTCCTCCAGCACCGTATTTTGCTGTATGCACAGGGCTACCAGCTGACCGGAGATTTTGTAGGCACTGCGGAAAGGAAGACCTTTTTTAACAAGATAATCGGCAAGGTCCGTGGCATTGATAAAGCCGGTCTGGGCCGCCCGTTTCATATTTTGGGTATTGGCGGTCATGGTTGCCACCATGCCGGTAAATACCTGCAAACACATCTTTACGGTGTCCACTGCGTCAAAGACGCTTTCTTTATCCTCCTGCATGTCCTTGTTGTAGGCCAGGGGCAGACCCTTCAGGGTGGTCAGCAGCGCCATCAGGTCGCCGAAGACCCGACCGGTTTTACCCCGGACCAGTTCAGCCATATCCGGGTTTTTCTTCTGGGGCATAATGGAGGAACCGGTGGTGTAGGCGTCGGACAGCGCAATGAATTTAAACTCCCAGGAGGACCACAGGATGATCTCCTCCGAGAACCGGGACAGATGCACCATGAGAATGGAAATGGCACTCATTAGCTCGGCGCAGAAATCCCGGTCAGACACGCCGTCAAGGGAGTTCATGCAGATGCCATCAAAGCCCAGCTTTTCCGCTTCAAACCGACGGTCTGTATCATAAGTGGTGCCGGCAAGGGCGCAGCAGCCAATGGGAGACTGGTTCATGCGCTTTTTGCAGTCATCCAGGCGCTGAACATCTCTTAAAAGCATCATGGCGTAGGCCATTAGGTGATGTCCAAAGGTAATGGGCTGGGCCCGCTGCAGATGGGTGTAGCCGGGCATAATGGCATCGGCATAGGCTTCAGCCTTATCCGTCACTGCGGCAATCAGCGCCTTTGTCAGCGCCGTGATCTGCGCAATTTCTTCCCGGAGATACAGGCGAATATCCAGAGCCACCTGGTCGTTTCGGGAACGGGCGGTGTGGAGCTTTTTACCTACATCACCCAGCCGCTGAGTCAGAATCTGTTCCACAAACATGTGGATGTCTTCGCATGTCATATCAATGGGGAGGGCACCACTTTCTATATCTGCAAGAATTTGCTCCAAACCGGCGATCAGTTGGTCTGCATCATCTTGGGAAATGATCCCCTTGGCTGCCAGCATGGCAGCGTGGGTCATGGAGCCGGTAATATCCTGCTTATACATCCGGCAGTCAAAATGGATAGAGGAATTAAAGTCGTCTGCGATCTTTGCCGTTGCGCCGTCGGTTCTGCCGGCCCACATTTTCGCCATAGTCATATCTCCTTAAAAAGCCGTAATGGGCGGACAGCAGTCCGCCCCTACGGGTCGTAATATCAAAGCTTGCCTTGTTCCCGCAAAGCCTGAACCTGTGTAGGCAGACCCCACAGGTTGATAAAGCCCTCAGCCTGCTTCTGATCGTAGTCACTTTCATCAAAGGTGACCAGCGTTTCAGAGTAGAGGGAGTAGGGGGAGGTAGTACCGGCAGGGATAATGTTGCCCTTGTACAGCTTCAGCTTAACAGTGCCGGTAACGAATTTGTTGGATTCGTTGGCAAATGCGGTTAGTGCCTCTTGCAGAGGGGAGTACCACTTGCCATTATAGATCAGATCGGCATAGTCCACAGCCAGCTTCTGCTTGACGTGCAGAGTATCCTTATCCACAGTCAGCATTTCCAGCTGTTCGTGGGCAAAGTACAGGATAGTGCCGCCGGGAGTCTCATAAACGCCCCGGTCCTTCATGCCCACCAGACGGTTCTCTACGATATCGATAATGCCGATACCGTTGGCACCGCCCAGCTTGTTCAGACCTTCAATGATCTTGGAGGCCTTCATCTTCTCGCCGTTCAGAGCCACCGGCGCACCGGCCTCAAAGTCGATGGTCACGTAGGTGGGTTCGTCGGGAGCCTGCATGGGAGAAACGCCCATTTCCAGGAAACCGGGCTTTTCGTACTGGGGCTCATTGGCAGGATCCTCCAGGTCCAGACCCTCATGGCTCAGATGCCACAGGTTCTTGTCCTTGGAATAGTTGGTCTCACGGCTGATCTTCAGAGGTACATTGTGGGCCTCGGCATAGTCAATCTCCTCGTCCCGGGATTTGATATCCCACTCACGCCAGGGGGCAATGATTTTCATTTCGGGAGCGAAGCGCTTAATGGCCAGCTCAAAACGGACCTGGTCGTTGCCCTTGCCGGTAGCACCGTGACAAATGGCGTCTGCGCCTTCAGCCAAGGCAATTTCCGCCAGCTTTTTACCAATCACAGGGCGGGCAAAGGCTGTGCCAAGCAGATAGGTCTCATATTTGGCGTCCATTTTCAGGGCCGGAATAATGATCTCATCCACCATTTCGTCCACCAGGTCTGCCACGATCAGCTTGGAAGCGCCGGTTTTCAGGGCTTTCTCTTCCAGACCCTCCAGTTCGTCGGCCTGACCTACGTTGCCGGCTACAGCGATGATCTCACAGTTGTTGTAGTTTTCTTTGAGCCAGGGGATGATAATAGAGGTGTCCAAGCCGCCGGAATAGGCCAAAACGACTTTTTTGATGCTATCTTTATTCATGGTATGTTCCTCCTGAAAAGTTACAGATTAAGATGCTACGGATTATACACCCGTATCTGGATAAAGTCAACGATATTTGCATAAATATTCATAATTTGTGAAAACTATACACATACACAACGACGGAACATGCCGTTTTGGACAAACTGCCCTTTCTACATACGATGAATAAATATTAAGTCCCAGCGCATGAAAAACAGGCGGACAGGATAACCTGTCCGCCTGTTGGCGTTGTCATCATTCAGCCACATCGATGTCAGTGGGATCCTCAGGGGCGGCAGGAACGGAGAGATCTTCCGTGGGGAAGGTTTCCTCGGTAGGCACGGAGAAATCAAGTTCATCGCCCAGGTACATGTCACCATAGTCCACACCAAGCAGTTCCCCTTGACCGACGCTGCCGGTAACAGCATCAACGATGAAGCGTTCATCCATATCGCCGGCAGTCACAGCGAAGGAGTACATACCGTCCATAGGCGTTATAGTGCCTTCCAGCGTATCAAAGCTTTCCAGACCAAGGTGCGCAAGCAGCAGAGCCTTGGCAGAATCCAAATTGATATAGCCGTTAGAATCCAGATCTGCTTTTGTGAGGAAAAAGACCTTGGCAGGAGAGTATTCCTTAACAGCAGCAACGGCCTCGTCACGGATGGTCTCTATGAAAGTGACGCCAGGCTGTGCGGAACCGTAGGCCAGCTTGAGCAGCACGAAACCGGTCTCGGCGGACAGATAATTGGAAACAGCGCAAAGATCGATCAGATCGCAGACAGCCTCAGCAACGGGCTTGCCCAAGAACGCTGCATATGCACCGACCACCATGGTGCCGGCATTGTCAGCGCCTTCCAGGTTTATGACCAGACCGTCGGAATCGTAAGAGATGTTAACAGCTGCACCGGCATTAAAAACCAGCATTCCGGCAGAAATGGGCGTAGTAAGGGTTTCGTTGGTAGGGGAGGGAATGTCAGATTGCTTGCCACAGCCGGCAAAAAGGCTCAGTAGCAGCATGGCGGACAAAAGGATAGCAGATATTTTTTTCATAGCTGGGATCTCCTTGTATAAAAGTAGTAACCTAATAAGAATGCAAACAAGTTATAAATACCATACGAATGGTTATACTGAGTATACCATAAGGGATATGGGATATACAAGTGTTTTTTCGTGTGAATTCCCCATAAGGCCACAGGAATTTATACTTGACAAAGAAATACCCCTGTGCTATACTAACTAAGCGCTTTAGATGCGCCCACATCGCGGAGTAGAGCAGTTGGAAGCTCGTCGGGCTCATAACCCGGAGGGGAGCGAGGCGACCGCCGCCGGTGGCGGAGTCAAGGGAGCCGAGCGAGTGGCTGCGGTCGACAGATGCCAAGGAGCGCCGTCGACGCAGGCAGATGTCGGGCACCGCAACAGGGCGTAGGTTCGAGTCAGACTCGAATGCGAAAATGAATATCGCGGAGTAGAGCAGTTGGAAGCTCGTCGGGCTCATAACCCGGAGGTCGTAGGTTCGAGTCCTGCCTCCGCAACCAGAAAAAACACCGGATTTCGAAAGAAATCCGGTGTTTTTTTAACTTTTTTAGGTGAATTAAATATATCAAACTTCGTTTGACACCAATTTTGACACCAACGCCGGGCTGAGATATGAAACAATAACGCTTTGCATGTCCGTTTATTTTGTCGTTCAATAGTGACTTTTTGTAAGTACTTACGCAACCTGAGTAATAAAGGTATATTGCACATATGGGTGAGGTGTGATAAAATATTTACAAATACTACATATGGGATAGGGAGAAAGATATGACGGTTAGCTTTTTACTTGGAAATGGTTTTGATCGAGCCCTTGGATTAGAGACGGGGTATGGCGCCTTTTATAAATGGTATGTGGCGGAGCCTCGCGATGGATTACCTATATGGATTTGTAAATTTCGGGAAGAGATCGACAAATATGCCCATAAAGCCGAAGATGCTGAACCGTATTGGGCAGATGCAGAATATGGGCTAGGTCAGTATACTGAAAAGTTTACGCTTGAAACAGTTGGTGCGTTTATTGCCTGTTATGAAGATTTTCGGAGGAATCTAATCCGCTACCTGAAAAATCAAGAAGAACTGGTAACGGAGGATATGGCAAAAGCAATCCGTACTATTGTCGCACCCCAGTTAGTTGATTTTTTTCAAGAAATTGACCCTAGTGAAAGAACTTCTGTCAGTGATATTCGCTATAAGGACAATGCCACGATTACCAACGCTAATTTTATCTGTTTTAATTATACCAATGCAGTGGATAAAATCTTCAATCAATTGAAGGAAGGTTATTTGGGAGAGTGGCGTGCATCAAACGGGAATAACCATAAGATGAAGATGGGCAAACTTATTCATGCACACGGCACATTAGAACAATGGCCGATCATCGGAGTTTGCAATTTAAGCAATATCAAAAATCAAGAATTACTACAAAGTGAAGAATTAAAGATGGTATTGCAAAAATCGCAGAGCATTAATGTGGCGGGTCAGTTATGGCGTCAGGACACGATATCTACTATAAAAAATAGTGATGTTATCTGTGTGTTTGGAATGTCGTTAGGTGACACGGATTCTGATTACTGGGAAACCCTAACAGAGTGGTTGGAGGCAAGTTCACAACGGCATTTAGTTGTTTTTTGGTATGACACAAATGCGGAAGATATTAATTTATCCGTATGGCAGAAATATAAAGCGATTACAGAGGTAAAGGACCGCTTGTTTGAATTTTCTTCGTGGACTGCGGAGAAATACAACAAGATTAAGGAACGCATTCATATTGTCATTAAACCACAAAAAATGTTTTCTATTCCTGAAAAGCATAAAGCACAACAGCACGCGAATAACGACAAAAAGCATTATGCGGGTGAACCCACCACGGTATAAGATAGTGTTCTATCAAAGAAACGCAAATGATGGTTCATATGGAATAGTGCGATAATGAAAAAGCACCGGATTTCGTAAAGAGATCCGGTGCTTCATTGTGTTTATGGGTTGTTATTGGTGGGTCAATAAAGAATACTTTACCCCGTGTTGTCTAATGCACTACCATAAAATGAACTCATCTTCTCCATACTGTGTCTCTTGTGGTCTGGTAGGGCGTGGGCATAAAGGTTAAGTGTTGTTGAGGCCTGGGCATGACCTAAGATAGAGGAAAGAACCTTAATATCCATACCTGCTTCCAGTGCTCTCGTGGCAAAGGTGTGCCGTAGGGCATGGAAGTTAATGTCGGGAATACCGGCAGCTTTCAGAGTTCGTTTAAACAAGTCCTCATAAGTACGGGGCTCATAAACAAGACCTAATGGTGTGGAGAATATAGGGGTAGTGGGCGTGAAGGAAATTCCCTGTGACTGGAGGAGTGCCTGTTGCTTTTTGTAGTAAGTCATAAGGTCATTCCAGACTCGGGAGAACAGAGGGATCGTCCGCTGCGCTGTTACTGACTTAGGGGACCTGGCTACAATCTCAGTAGTTGGGACACCGGCGGTCTTGGGGATCAGCTTCCCAGACTCGTCCACTTTCTGAAGTCGTCCAACTGTCCGTCTTATCCGGATCGTGTGATTTCTGTAATCCACATCACCCCATTGAAGACCCAGCATTTCACCCATTCTGATACCGGTACTGAGAGTGAAGATGATACCAAATGTGGCTATTGTGTGGGACTCCTGGGCAGCCATATGGAGAGCATTTTGTTCTTCTTGGGTAAGAATAAGTATTTCCTTTTTGACGACCTGGGGAAGCTTAACGCCCTGCAGGGGATTGCGCACCAAGTATCCGTTGGTGACAGCCTGGTCAAGACAGTTGTGTAACATGTTATAGATATTCCTGAGGGACTTGGGAGAGAGGGATTGCTTCTTCTGATTGAAGAACCGTTGGAGCAGTTCAACGGTCAGGGCCGTTAGTCTGTTGGTTCCAAGTGCCGGTTCCAGGTGGAGCCGTACATAGCTTTCATAGGAAATATAAGTAGACTGTTTGACTGTTGGGAGGGCATAGGTGAATAACCATTCCCGGAGCCATTGGGACACAGTATAGCCAGAAGGAGTGATGTGAATTCCCTGATCGATTTTGGATAGGGTGTCTGTTAAATGCACCCGGACTTCTTCAAATGAGGAGCCGTAGATAGCACGGCGTTTGTCTCCAATAGTGTACCGGGCCATATACCTACCGTCTTTTCTTTTGACAATGGAACCCTCACCATTGGATTTCTTTTTGCCCATATTCAGTAACCTCTTTACAGATACTTTTGGGCGCATTATATCGTGTGGTTACTTGTTTGTAAGCAGTTTATTTTTAAATCTTAACAGCTTTTGGCTGTTGAGATTATTTTTTTGGAGTGATTTGTAAAATCCTGATAATTATTACTGTATTTTATGGTGAGGCGGAATTCGAGCCTTATTATTATTTTTAGAAAGGAAACCTATTATTTATGAAACAGTATTACATTAATTCCATCCGAAAGAACATCAATTCCTTAAATGTCGACCAACTGTATACTCTTTTTCATGTATACCTTCAACTTGATTCCCTTTGTGATTTCTTTATGCCCGAAGAAACCCATATCCAATTTATTAATTCATATTATAATGTCTCATCGATCAGACACCCTGAAACATTTAAAACCTTTATGAATTTTTCAATTATAAGATATACATCTGAAACCAGATACACCGATGTTTTACTTGCAATCGATATGATAAATGAAAACTGTCCCTTTGAAGAAATCATATACACTTTTTATTACCGAAATAGACTTATTAAAATGTCATCATAACCCCTTTTTTATAAAATCTGTAGTCGTGTAACTTCCGTTACACGACTACACTCTTGTTATAAATCAGTCTACTTAAAGAACATAAATCAAAAATTAGCTAAAATAAATGAATAAGCCAAAAAGCTCCGACTTTACCTTCCTAATAAATAAGAACCACCAAACGCCCCACTCCACCAATTGTTCAATTTTTGAACAATTACTTTTATTTTTATTATATTAACTCAAGATAATTTACTATCAATTTCTCAATAAATTATTATTCTTTATTATTATTACTTATTATTATTTATATTTAATAATTAAACTATAAACGTCCAAAAATTGAACTAATCACAATCAATTCCCTGCCCATAATCATTCAAAAACCAAACGACTTCCCTCAATACTCGGCCCCCTCACTATCATACCGCCTACTCCTATATAACATAGCCCGCGCATATGCGCGGGCAAATATTATACTTTGGGACTTTTAAAACTGTATATCTTCATTTACTCTTTTGGTATTTTCTTGTGGTATGGTTTTACTGGTGTTATCACGGGTTTGAAATAAATATGACTGAAAATCGGAATATAACTGGTTCAACATGGTTGTATCAAATTTGAAATATCTCTTTTTCGGGAGACCGTGATACTTAATTTTGATAATACCGTACGATTCAAGTTCTTTACATGCGGTTAATTGTTGATGTTTACTCAAACCGGTATTACAATACATATTTTCAACTGTACTGTAAAACCAACCACCTTTTTCAAGGGAGTTCTGATCTCTCCAATATGTATATTCAGAATATATCTCTGATAACATAATCGCGGTGTTCAAATTAAACTTACGGATAAACGGACGGGGAACACGAAGGAAATCATTTTCAAACATCTTATCTAATTTGGTCTTCATAAAATTAATATGTGTTTCTAAATTTTATATTTTATAATATAACAAACACACACCCTTTCCCTATACTATACAAGAAATTTTTTCAAGATTTTGCAAAGAGAGAAAATATTGTTTGATTAAATTTCTCCCAAACTGGTTTGACCCACAGCTGACATTAGCTGTGGGCTTTTTATATATAAGGCAGTATTAAATTTATGCCTAAAAAAGTTGTCTTAAAAGCGCTTACAAATGGAACGAAACGCGACATAATGTAAATATCAAAACTGAGTTTAGTTACTTTCAATACTATGGAGGGATACAATTATGATTTATGGATACTGTCGTGTCAGCACCAAGCACCAGAGGATCACCAGGCAGGTTACTAACATTAAAGAACTTTATCCGGCAGCGGTGATCATCAAAGAGTTTTACACCGGTACGACGCAGAACCGGCCTCAATGGGACAAGTTTATAAAACAGCTTGTCCCAGGAGATACCATTGTTTTTGACAGTGTATCCAGAATGTCCAGAAATGAAGAAGAGGGCTTCAAAGATTATAAGAGACTATATGAAGCAGGAATCCACTTGGAGTTCATTAACGAGCCACTAATCAACACATCGGTCTTTGACTCAACCAAGAACAATCTGTTGGAAATCTCTGTGCAGACAGGTAACACAGCGGTTGATGATTACTTTAAGGGTAACATCACATTGATAAACAATCTTCTTATGTCCCTGGCTGAGGAACAGATCAAGGCAGCCTTTGCTCAATCTGAAAAAGAGGTTCAGGATCTACATACCAGGATCAGCCAAGGCATGAGAGAAAGCAAGCGCAGTGGTAAGAGTATAGGACTTGCTAAGGGGACAACCTTAGTAACAGCCAAATCTGTTCAGTGTAAAGAAATAATAAAAAAGCACGCCACCGACTTTGGTGGCATGCTTAGTGACAAAGAGGTTATGATGCTCTGCAATATTTCCAGGAACACTTACTACAAATATAAGCGAGCAATCAAATTGATATAATTACAAGGCTGCCCATAGTTCGGCGGCAGTTTGGTAGCGCTCATCCGGATTGACTGCGGTGCATTTGCGGACGATCCGACCGGCTCGCCCCGGAGCGATCGTTATACTTGGGTGCAATCCGGTCAGCATAACATTATACAGAACGCCGGCGGCATAAATATCCGTCCGGGCATCGCTTTGAGAAAGACCCAACTGTTCCGGTGACACATATCCCACAGTGCCCATAATCACAGTATCATGACTGCTCTGGCTGACCTGACGGGATGCGTTGAAATCGATCAGAACCACTCTGCCGGTGTCGGAGACGATCAGGTTTTCTGGCTTGATATCCCGATGTACCAGACCACGGGCGTGGAGTGTTTCCATTGCGTGGCAGAGTGCAATCATAATGCGCTGGGCACCCTGTTTATGATAGCGGTTTGATTCCATGATTTGGGCAACGGTCATACCGGGAATGTATTCTTCCAGAACGATTTGCCCATCGTCAACCGAAATCGTGTCAAAGAGTAGCGGTAAATTTTCGCATCGGATTTTTACTAAGCTTTCATAGGCGCCCAATTGTTGAGGATAGCTGCGTAAAACCAAATCTTTTCCCAGTTCCCGGTGACGCAGGCGCAGTACCTTACAATTGTTTTTGGTGCTCAGCACGTCAATGATTGCAAAGTCACTTTTTATTCTGCTAATATACTCGTCTCTCGTCATGCTTATCTCCAGATGAGAAAATTATATAATTGCATCTTGCCACTGAAAGCCGTAGTCTGTTGCCAAATCAGGCCACAAAACACCCTGGGTATTGTCCAAATAGGCTGGACAGTGGATGGTCAGGGTTTCTGTGCAGCCGGAAAAAGCGGCCTCATCAATATAGACATCATCGTGCAGATGCAGGTCGGTTAGGGCGTATCCACCAAAGGCGCTACCCAATACATAACGCACAGTATAGCCAAGGTCGATTGCCTGAGCATTGGTGCCTGCAAAGGCACCGTCTCCCACTGCTATCACCAAAGCGGACATATCATCGCCTACAAAGCTGGGGATATAATAGGTGCCGTCGGAGGGTGTGCCCTCCACATGAATCAGAACATAATAACTGTCCAGACCAATGGCTGTTGGAAGATCCTCTTTCGTGGCGGCACGATAGGTATATGCGACACCGTCTACTGTGTGGGAGACGGTAGGTACATCCTCCGGAACAGGTTTCTGGCTTTCCGTGGGATTTATCAATGGGGAATTTTCTGTGGTAGCTGCGTTGGTTTCCTTGGGTGGTTTGGTGGAGGGGTCCATATTCAGAATTACAATTGTAATCACCAAAGTCACCACGCCCAGCAAACAAAGCAACACCAAAGGCCACCGGTGCACTTTGCGTGCCGGCGGCGAAATCTGTTCTTTGTCATCCAGAGAGGTCATGCAGCGCAGACAAAACCGTGCGTTGTCGTCCAGCTCTGTTTTGCAGTTCGGGCATAATTTCATAATGTACTTTGTCCTAATGTCTCCATACCGTAGTCATACAGAAGTTCATTGATTTGAGCGACAGACATTTTCTTAATAATGCCGTAAAGCACCACACTGTCAAAGGGGCGTTTTACATATAGGGTGCTGTAGCCGGCCGCTTTCAAAAGTTTCTGCACCTGTTCCAGATTGAGCCCCATACCGATGGCCAGTGCCAACACTTTTCCACGCTCGGGGATCCGGGTGCCGGCAAAGATGTGGTAGGCGTAGATCTCACTCATTTCTGCATTTTTGATGGCTTTGGCTTTGCTGATGCCGGTCTGCTGTAGCAGCTGCTCCAAAAGATGCGCCAAGGATTTGTCTACCATATAATCCTTGTTCTCCTGATAAAAACTTTGAAAATCCGGAGAAAGCTGCAGTTGTTTTACGATTTCCGATGTGTCCTTCTGCATAAGAAGTGCCCCCTTGCCTTTTTTATATTTATAGCATAATGTGCCAGGAAAAGCAACAAAGGAGGTGGAAAACCACCTCCCTTTTGTCGAATCGGACTACTATAACATATCCTGTCAAAAAAAGCAAGATACTGGCAGCGAAAGAATAAAAATTTTTTTGTGATATAATGGTTTAAAGATTTTCCAGAAATGTCAGCAGCAGCTTTTTTTGCTTAGGGGAAAGGTTAGAAAAAGCAGTTGCAATCTCATCGGGTTCTGTAGCATCATCAAAAAACTCTTTCAGGGAGATGTTCATCGCGTCGCATAGCAGTTGCAAATGACCGATGGTAATATCAGATTCTCCTAACTCGACCCGGCGCAGATGTGACTGCGAAACGCCGGCGCGCTCTGCCAGACCGTTCTGTGTATAACCGCACTGTTGCCTTAAAGCAATTAACCGCTTTCTGATATCCATAGTCTCACTCCTAACATAGTCTTATAAGAATATATTAGCAGAAAACCGATGATGATATTAGTCAGATAAGGTTGACAAGATAGTCCTAAAAGAATATAATGTAATTATCTATCTTCTTAGTAGAAATAAAACTGTGATTTTACAGACAGAAAGGTTGATGGTTTATGGGATTCTTTGATAAGTTGCGTGAAGTGGCAAACAAAGCAGTTGATTCTGTACAGAGCCTTAACAATCCTCTACCCAGCGAAACGGCAAAAGTGTACTATGAGATCGCATATGGTGCCCTAAAATCTTTGGGCGTCGGTGCAAGTTACAATGCACTTAAAAAGTATGTAGAATTCCATACCGGTCAACAATGCGATGAGGCAACTTTGCAGCAGGTTTTGATCTGGTTTGCGGACGACTATGGTCAAAGAAAGTACTATCTTACCTCAACGGAAGATGGAATGCGAGCCAGGACCAATAGCGGGTATAAGCCAAAGATCGTTACGCCCAGCACAACGGAAAAGATTATCCAGATCAATAAAGATCTGGAGTTTGCACCCAAATACAGATGTTCCTTTGAGGAGGCTTGTGATATCTGCTACAAAGACGAGGTTGCCCAAATTCGCGCCGAGTATTTGAAAGTGTTCGACATTATTGCGGAGCGACAAAAGTATAGATATTTGGAAACCGGTCTTAAGAAAATTGAAAAGGACAGCAGGACAGAGCACGGCCTTTTAGCCAAAAGACTCCTTCGCAAATGGATCTTTGAAGATCTGAATGCAGGCAAAGCCATTGTTGTGAAGGCTTATGCCGAAGCAGTTATCTATAGCATTAAATGTATACGTGAGAACCGGGAGTGTATCACCGGAGGTCCGGTGTGTTATGTTTCCGCGATTGCGATCCGGGCATTGCATTTTGATCAGCATGGTGGAAATAAAAAGGACTACAGTTCCATTTCTGATGGAGAATGCAAGGAATTTATCATGAAGCATTCCTCGTTTATGTCCTTGAGGGATGATGCCTACACCCGCAATAGAGGCTGGATGATCGGCAGCATTGAAAGTGCAAAAATTCCCACAGAGTATAACAGTTATGCAGGAGATGATTTCTGGACACCGCAGGTGGGCAGTGAGGACTACTATGTGGATATGATCTGCTATCATGCCTGGAAAATGCTGTGCGAAGAGTTCCCTGAAGTGGTCAACGATGATGATATGCCGGTAAGCAAGTCAAATCAGCCGGATGATGTAACAAGTTTGCTCTATTACGGTTCTATCGAACATTACGGGGAGCCGAAAATATACGCAAATACTGAGGAAAAAGCGGCCATCGAAGAGGAAGTATAAAATGTCCAGTTATTATGGTCCACTTGAGACTTGGAAGATTGTCTATGTGCCCAAGGTAATGAACGGCGGTGTGCGCGGTGTTGCCTTTGTGGAGGCAGATTGTAAACAATGGGCAATCCATACATTTATGCAACAATATGCCGGTCAGTATTCTACTATTGAACGGTGTGAAAAACTTTTTAAAGGGAAGTAACATTGTTACTTAAAAAGCAGAAATAACAAATAGTCCATTGGACTTAAAACAGGAGGAAATTATGAAGACATTTGAGTGCATCGCCAAAAGTGGCAATACCGGCAAGCAGATTGTTATTATGGTTAGAGCAATAGACTCTTCCAAAGCAAGAATGGATGCCTTAAATCAGGCCAGACAACAGTTTGGCAGTGGTGCTGGTGCGGTTACCATTGTTAGCGTTAAAGAGCGTTAATGAAGTCTGATATATCTATTAGACAACACCTGCCACTTAATATGTGCAAGTGAATTAGGATATCATAACAGCAGCGGCAGGTTCCTCTGCCGCTGTTGGTTTTTATGAGTTGATAGGAGGGAACAAAGAATGAAGCCTGACTGGTTGGAAGAAACTACAGATGTTGAAGTTTATAACATGGATGGTCCAGAGCTTGAAGAGGTTGACCTGGATGAAATTGAATCTAAAGATGGACCTGAAACCTTAGAAGAAATCATTGACCAGTTTGCCTATGATCGAATAGCCCTGGCGATGAAGCAGTATAGGGAAGATGGAAATGATCTGAGTCTGTTTACAATCCTGTTCTTAAGTGAAAAACGTCCTATTACAGAGTTTTTTCCCAATATGCTAAAGGCAATATACTGTTATCACAATTGCAATCCAAATGACAAAATGGAAGAGTACTACATCCTAATGCTCAATCAGGCAGCAGGCTACTTATCTTCAGGCAGTAACATTCATGTTTTGAAAACCTTGGTCTCTGGTAATGTGGAAATTGATCCCTTTGATTTCTTTGAATTGGTCCTAACAGAAATGGATTATAAGCAACATGGAATCTCTCCTTTTACAATAAATGAAATCAACGAGCTGGTAACAATATTTATTGACAGGGCAGAACAGGATCCATATTTCTCTGACAGTAAAGAAAGCATGGAGAAGCTGGAAGAATATAAAAGAAAGCTCACATTGATGTAAGGTGTAGGGGCATGAGTGACTTTATTATTGAAAACGGAATCCTGGTTAGGTATACCGGCAAAAGCAAAGAGGTGGTTATTCCAAGGGGAGTAACTATAATTGGGAACAAAGCCTTTGCCGGTCAGGATATTACAAAGGTTATGATACCTGAGGGTGTTACAACCATTGGGGATCGTGCTTTCTATGAGTGTGCCAATCTTACAGAAGTAAACCTACCTAAAAGTGCTAAATTTATTGAGCGAAGAGCTTTTGGGTTTTGTAGGAACTTAAGAAGTATTACAATTCCTGATAGCATTTTAGACATTGGTTCTGATGCCTTCATTGGCTGTGATCTTTTAACAGAGAAAGAGTGAAATAATATGATTTTTAAAGTTACACCATGTGATGTTTTCTTTACAGTTCCAACTCCAGAGGAATTACAGAAAGCAGAAAAAACAGTCGCCAATCTGTGTCATGAGCGCATAATGGCTGTCTATAAAGACAATGACGCAACCAGGCAGAAGGTGTCTGTGTGGCTGGATGCAGAGCTTGACAAAATGCATGCTACTGGTACAGGACTTCATTTCCTCATTTTACGTGACATTACCCTGTGCTCTCGGGAAGCAGGATATCCCATCATTGCCCTTGGTGACCTGCCCGGTTCAGTAATTTCTTATCTGTTGGGCGTTACAGAAATGGATCCTTTTGAATATTACACACCGGAAATTGTTTGGGGTTTAGACGCAAATCCAATTACACCGGACTGCACCATTGGTATTGCCCCGCAGGTTCGTCCCTTAATCCCAAAGTATTTAGACAGCCAATACGGCTTTGTGCCTTGTGATAGAGAAATGTTCCGGAAAATCTCATTGGTAGATGTGAATACCTGTGAGCAACTGGGCGGATTGGCACAAGAAACAGAAAAGAATCCAACTCTCGGTGATATTGATAGCATTGTTTGCCTTCGTGCAACAAAAGATATCTTAGAGGAATTCTCTAAGGAGAATGGGACTTCCATCCCATTAGTTGAAGAATTCAATCAGCCGGAGAATTGGAACTTACATTCTTTGCTACGCCTATATGCTCTTACTAAGGGTGAGTTCAACGATGGAAACAACTTGATGAACCTGAATGCTTCAGAGTTCTTTGTTACAAGAGAGGAATTCTATCATTGTTTGGTGCAGTATCATGTTCCGGCAGAGATTGCCTTGGATATTGTTAAAAAGGGTGTCTGGGCTACCGGTGCGAAACGGGAAAAGTATACTGCAATCCTGGAATCCTACCAGGTCCCTGAATCTGTTAAAGACTACTATACAAAGGTCCAACATCTTTGGACTATGGCCTCCTGTGTGGGTCGGGTCCTACATAAATGCTACCTTGCCTGGTACCAAGAAAACTGCCCAGAAACATTATAGAAAAGGGTACTGATATGTTCAAGGAAGTAATTGTTGAGAAAATCCCAGTAGAAGAGGGCACATTAATAATTTGTCGTCGCTATATGGCACTTCAAACACCGGATGGTGTACTCCATCCGGCAGATTTGGATGAATACGGGATATACCAACCGGTTTTAGAGTTGATCCGGTTGCTGTCCTATAATGCGGATCTGTCCGGTGAAATTACAGAGGAAACTCGGGAAGTGTTGCAACAAGCTTTTCTGGGTCAGCATTCTCAGCTTAGTCATATACTCTATTGCAACAGAGAAGATGCAAAGAGAAATGAAACCTTTCTCAAAGTCTTAAATCCCAAAACTGAGGATGATTATGTGCGTGTATATTCTTTAATTTCGGGTGAATTTGATGAGAAAGATGTGAATTGTCCCTTTACTTGCCGGGAAGAGCTTCGGGAATATCTATGCCAGTATATGAATGAAGAAGAAGCCTATAAGCTTAGTGAGGCAGTTCGAAAAGGACGATTCTATACGGGAGAACTGGTTTGCGAACAGGAACGGGACCTAAATAAATTTAAAGATCATCTTGTGCTGCTGCCTGAAGATATTGTAAATGTGTTTTCAGGGATCAAGTACTTACCGAAGAAAGAACCTTTGCAGCCTAGAATCCATTATGCCATCCTTGCTGCAAACAGCCTGATTAAGAACGACAATCACATCTGGCTGAAACTATGCTAAGCGCGGAATGTGGAAGTGGGGTTAAAAGAAACATGGATAACAATGCAGTTTTGTTTATTGATTCAGAACAAATACCTGAAAAAGCATATAAAGGAAATTTGGAAATCAAGCGGCTCCATATAGGCCCAAATGTCGGATCTATCGGTGCATACGCTTTTGCTAACTGTTCAAATATTGTAGAGATCAGGATTGAAGAAGGTGTGGAACACATTGGGGAATGTTGTTTTAAGAATTGTACGAAATTGGAAAAGATATACCTTCCCAATACAAGAATCGATATAGACCCCACGGTATTTGGAGTGAAACCTTTTAACTGGGACGATATGGAAAACTCCCTGCGTGAGTGGAGGGAGGAACCCAAGGCGGCACCTCATTTTGAAGGAGTATTAAATATTTTCTATGATGGAACGTGGGAAGAATATGGTGACTTTGTTGAGCGGTACTTGTCGTGTTCCTTCATTGAGAATACGCGCATAATCTATGTTCGCTGCAAGGATGTTGTGCTAACCTATAACAAGTGGGGATTCTAAAGACGATAGCGTATGATGCCAATGCACACACCAATGTGTTTTCTGAGTGCAGGTATAGCACAGTTAAAGGACGAATATGGAGAATGAAATGAAGACGATTTACTTTGGGAAATACTATAAAGATGAAACCTTGGAAAAAGAGAAGATTGAATGGCTGGTACTGGATGAAGATGAAGAAGCTCTTTTCATTGTCTCAAAGAAGGCACTTGTTTCACGCCCCTTTGATCTATCAGGAAACGGATGGGAAAAGAGCGATATTCGAAAATGGCTGAATTCAGAATTTTATTATGAGGCCTTTAAGCCTGAAGAAAGACATTACATTCAAAGATCAGATGTGGAAACAGAGGATGTTTATGGAATGCGTTGCGGTTGGACGCAGGACGAGCTGTTTTTGCTGAGCTTTGAGGAAGTGGAAAAGTATTTTCCAGATCCCATTTCCAGAATCCAGCAAAAGAGCCAGTGGGCACAGTCCGCCCTTGAAGAAGATAGAAAGGACACAATTGCCTGGTGGTTGAGGGATAAAGGTGCGTACGATTCGGCGGGCCTAATGGTCTTGGAAGATGGTAAGTATGAGAGTTTGGGCGGCACACAAAACATAGAGGGGATCAGACCGGCTATGCGGATACTTAAAAGCTACATTGATTATGTGGACTCTGAAACTCCAGTCCTTGAAGGTCAACTGGGTCTGTTTGAGGTAGAGGAAAATTAATGCGTATGGAATATAATGTTTTTGTAAAATTAAGGCTATATCTTTTTGGGGAGTACGACGGTCCTTTAAGCAGTCAGGATACATATGGACAGGTAGTGCAAAGTGCTGAAGGAAAGAGCCTTGATAAAGCAATTGCCTTACTCCCAACTTACTTTTCATCAATGTATGCTGAAGATGCTCTTGAGAGGGAGGACATGGCTTTCTTGTTTACAGAGGGCTATATGCGCCCCCGGGGATATGCTATATTTCGGTATGTACCAGATATTGAACTGTGGGAGCTTACAGATGATATGCAAAAGGCAGAATACCCACAGAAGGAAATTGAAGCCTTTGCAACTTGTTTTGCAAAAGAGATGATGCACTACGAAAAGGTCTTTAGAAGCTCTATGACCTTGCTGCTTTTTGGCAAGCACATTAGTGGTGTTGATATAGATATTCCAGAAACAAAAAAGTTTGAAAAGGCGCTTTCTCTTATTCCTGATTATGTGGATTTTTTGACAGGTGCAGATGCCATAAACTATTTCTCTGAAGGCTTTGTTGATCTTGATGCCACTCTGTATTCCCTCATCCGGAAAATGCGCGAGTTAAATTGCAGCCAAGAGGTTGAAGTACGTTTTGCCTCAGTTTGGTTTGATGCTATTGAGGCACAAGGGAAATTGTCTTTAATGATGATACGGTTATACCTGTTCGGTAGATTTCGGTATACTGGTGAGGTTCATAAAACGGTAGAGATTCTGAATCCTAAGTGGAAAAATTTTGAAAAAGCACTTGCTATCATACCCAGATATATTGCGTATATGAAGAACTATAATGATCCGCGCTGGGACGATGGTGTGTGCCTTTCCCCTAAGCGCACTCTGGAAAATTATCTGGTGCCAGAGATGCATGAGTTTGGATATTCTGACAGTGAAATTAAAGAGTTTAGTGCAAAATGGCTTGACTATCTAGATTCTCTTGAAAGAGAGTTAACTGTAGCTGCTGACAAATACATTGATTCACTCAAAGGGAAGAATATCTTAGCCTAATAATTTGACACCAACGCTGACACCAACGTGCCTTCAAAATACCCATATACCATAGTTCTCAATGTTTCATAAAGACATCAAAATAACATAAAAGTGCTGAGGAACACAAAGAAAAAGCACAAATACGCGCTGAGCGCGTTTACTCATAACCCGGAGGTCGTAGGTTCGAGTCCTGCCTCCGCAACCAAAAAAGACAGCCACCCATTCGGGTGGCTGTCTTTTTTATTTGCGTCGGTAGAATTGGTGCTATGCTCTCCGGGTTATGAGTCCGACGAGCGTAGCTCGTTGGGTAAGCGAGGGGAGCGCCGCCTGTGGCGGGAGGAGCGACCCGAGCGCAGTGCAGCGGTCGTAGTGCAACGCAGCCGCTACGTCGGCAAGGCGAACACCGAGCACCGCAAACCGGGCTGCAGAACCAATCCTTGCAAATCTCTGTCACAAAGGCAAAAACAGTCCTGCCTCCGCAAGCACCAATGCGAACCGAAAAAGATATCGGTTCGGAAAACCCAGAAACCACAACGGTTTCTGGGTTTTTTGTGCCATTTTTCAAAGTGTAATTCAAAAGATATCATTTCCCAAAGACGACCTTTGGGGAGGACTTGAACTAAATGCATTGGCTTTTAGGAGCAGATTTTGCGATTGTTTTCGCAGATTTTGTCTCTTTTTTGTTCGTTCATTTGTGAAATATTTGTGTTGCTGGTAGCAAATAGAATGAATCAATAACATCCACCGTAGCAGAATCAAACATTTTGCTGCGTTTTTTAATTGTAAATTTTTTCGGACAACTTACCGGTTTTATCAAAAAAACATTGAGAAAAGCTAGGGTTTATGATATAATTGCATCGGTGCTAAAACAAAATTGTGTGCAAGTTATAATTGCGGGAGATACTGAATGGCTGGGAAAAGAGTAAAAACAACGAAATATGAGATCATCCAGGTAGCGTCTGAGTTCTTTATGAGTGTTGGCTATTCTGCAACCTCACCGAAAATGATCGCAAATGAATTGAATATTAGTACAGGCAATATTACCTACTATTTTCCCACGAAAGACCATCTGCTATTGGAAATAGTCAAGATGCTATGTGATTATCAGTGGGAGCTGATCAATAAAAAAACAGGTGATGATGAAGGGAGCATTTCTTCTATCTGCCTTGAAATGATGACAGTCGTCTTCGGCTGTGCCGAGAGCGATATTGCAAGAGATTTCTTTACTGCGGTGTTCCAAAGCGAAATGTGTCGCAACTATTTGCGCAGGAAGCATGAGGAACGCGCAAAGAAGATCTTTGCAAAGGAATGTGCTGATTGGTCGGACGAGCAATTTACAGAGGCGGAACTGCTTGTTATGGGGCTTCAATACACAAGCGTTGTCGCAACAGATGCCAAGGTGTCTGACGAAAGAAAAGCATTGCGAGCACTTGAACATATCCTTGGTATCTACAACGTGGATCAGGAAGTGCGGAAAGCCGAAATCGAAAAGGTTGTTTCGTCTGACTACCGAGAAATGGGAAAACCAATGCTGCGGAAGTTCATCAAGTATGTTGAAGATACCAATATGCAGACACTGGAAAATATGTTGCGAGGAAATCGCAGAAACAAAATAACCGATACTTCAAGATTGGAGGTTTCAGTATGAATCAGAAATCCTTTGTAAAAAGAATAATGGCGGTTGCCTTGAGCTTGATTATGGTACTGGGTCTGATGCCGATGAGCGCATTTGCTCTATCTGTAGCTCCTCACACGCACCCCGCTTGCGGTGACAGTAGTTGCGACGATAGCGCCCACGCGGTAAATGATAGTTGGACGGCGTGGGATGGCACCACGGCTTTCCCCGGAGGTAATGTGTGTCTAAGTGGAGATGTGATTCTCTCTTCTCCTCTCAGCATTACAGATACTGTTAATCTGTGTCTAAATGGACACACCATCAGCGCTGCAGGTGGTAATTTCGATGTCAGTGGCACGCTGAATTTGTGCAGCTGCGAAGATAACGGTATTATCAAGAGAACCACCACTACAACAGCACTTATCTCTGCTGATGCCGGAGCAACGGCAAATCTGTATAACGTAACACTTGATGGCGGTGCCGTTTGGGGTGGAACAATGGATACCACTCTTCTACGTGTAACGAATAATTCCGGCACCGTTTCAAGCAGTCCCTTGATCGATGCAGGCTATCAGTACACTGCCGGTGGTCATATTACACTGAATAGCGGTGTTGTATTACAAAATAACGAATGCTCGGATGCTGGTCATGGCGGCGCTGTTACAATCGGCGAAGACGGAACGCTTGTGATAAATGGTGCAACGATCCGTAATAACGCCAAGACAGACGGAAATGCCGGTGCAATCAAAGCATATGCCGGTGCGCAAGTTACTTTGAACAGTGGTGAAATTTACGGCAATAGCGCATATAAGCACGGCGGCGCGTTCCAGATATTCGGCGGCGCCAGCACAGATTACGCAGATGCTGTCTTTACTATGAACGGCGGTATCATTCGCAATAATAAGGCCAACGGTGTCGGCGGTGGCATTGCGGTGTCCGACCACTCGAAATTCATTATGAATGGCGGCAGTATTGTTGATAATGCCACGACCGATTCGCAAAAGCGCGGCGGTGGCGTAGGATTTGCAGATGCAAATACAGCAATGTCGATTTCCGGTAACGCAGTCATTTCCGGAAACACTGCAAACAATCTTTATATCGGTACAAACTCCTGCAACAAATTAACAGTCGATACACTGGGCAGTGGTGCGAACATTGGGGTTACCATGAAAAGTAGCTCCGGCGGCGTATTCACCATTGGCGGCGCAGCTGATGCAGATAAGTTCGTCAGCGATAATTCGGCATATGAAGTAGACGATGACGGCAACAATTTGAAACTTGTGAAGCAATTTACCGTTTCTTTTGATAACAACGGCGGCACAGGCGCTAAGGAAAGCGTTAAGGTTTTTGACGGCGATGGTTACACCTTACCGTTGAACCCTTTTACCGCACCAAGCGGATATCAGTTTAAGGGTTGGGCAAAATCGGCAAACGGTAACGTTATCTCCGCCGAGGCGATAACCGTAACCGCTGATACCACCCTTTACGCCATTTGGGAAAAGATTCCGGCAGAGGTACCCAGCGTACAGATCAGCGAAAATTTGACCCTTACCTATGGTGAATTTACAAATCAAAAGATCACCGCTACCGTTGACAAAAAGGACGGCTATACCTATTCGTACCAGTGGGTAAATATCAACAATGTGGTGGTCGAAACAACCGATACGCTTAGCATTCCCGATGATTTAAGCGCGGGCACGTATGACTATGCTTGCGTCGTTTTCGCAAAGCGCGAAGACAACGGCGAGTCCAATTCAATCGTCATTCGGGATATCTGGGTCAAAGTCAATGTAAAAGCGATTGATAATAATAGTGCCGAAGCTACTTTGAGTAAAACAACTTTTACCTATAACGGAGAAGAACAAAAACCTGATGTTACCGTAACCTATGAGGGCAAATCCTTGACCGAGGGCACCGATTACACGCTTGATTGGTCGGCGGATTGCAAAAACGCAGGTCTTAAAACCGTAACGGTAAACTTCAAAGGTAATTATAGCGGAAGTGCACAGGAGACCTTTGTAATCGCAAAGGCACCGCTTACCGTTACCGCTAACAATAAAACCATTACCTACGGTGATGCACCTGCTCATAACGGCGTTACCTACTCGGGCTTTACATCGAACGAAAATGCAGATGTGCTTGGCGGCACACTGGTCTACAGCAATGCCTACAACCAATACGGCAACGTAGGTGATTACGACATTACCGTCAGCGGCCTGACCTCTGATAATTACGAGATCACCTTTGTCAAGGGTACGCTGACTGTTGAGCAGCGCCAGATCAGTATCCATTGGGGCGCTACGGAGTTTATTCCTTATAACGGAAGTAAACAAGTGCCCGAAGTAACAGCAGGTAACCTTGTGAATAACGACTCGTGTGACCTTACGGTGGAGGTTGTTGAGACCGCCGAAGGAGCAGGTGTTATCCCCGGAAGATGGAATGCAAGAATCACGGCGCTTTCTAACGGAAACTATTGCTTGCCGAAAGACGGAAGATTAGTCCAGGTCGATTACAGTATTTCAAAAGGTTATCAAAATGCTCCGATTGTTTCGGGCGTTGCCGAAACTATTAAAGGGAAAGCAGACGGTAAAATTACAGGGCTTACTACTGAAATGGAATATGCCACGGAATTTACTGCTGATGACGACAAATATACCAAGGTAACCAATGCAAATATGAACTTTGCACCGGGAACCTACTATGTTCGTTACCAGGCAAAGGGGTATTATAATCCTTCTATCTTCACGGAGGTTACGATCGGAGAAGGCAGAAAGTTGACGGTAACATTACCGCAGAATCAGATCGGTTATACCTTGACAGTGGATAAGTCTACGCTTGATTGGCAAGAGGAGTTTACTCTGACCTATACGTTAAAGGAAGGTTATACTGAACTTTCTAATTTTGCGGTAGAAGTGAACGGCAGTCCCGTAACACTCGCAGGCGGCAAGTACACCGCAACCAATCTGGAGGCGGATATTGTAATCACTGTTACAGGTGTTGCAGATATTACCGCACCTACCGCCCAAATCTCTGTCAAAGACAACAAGTGGTCTTCCTTCTGGAACAGTCTTACCTTTGGCCTGTTCTTCAATGAGAGCCAAGATGTTACCATCACCGCAACCGATGCAGGCAGTGGAGTGAACACGATTCAGTATTATTTAGCAACTGACGAATTGGAACTTGACGAGGTTCGGGCAATTACAATTTGGCAAGATTACAACGGCACGTTCAAGATTGAGCCCAACAGCCGCTACATTGTTTACGCCAAGGTTACCGATCATGCAGGCAACACCCTGTATATAAACTCTGACGGGATGATCCTGGACAGCATTGCACCTACCCTTGAAGGTATTGAGGATGGACAAACCTATTATGGTGACCTTACCGTTATCAAACCTGTTGAGCAGTTCTATGACATCAAGACCGTCACACTGGATGGCGTGCCTATGAGCTTTGCTGAAGGCACTTACGGTCTTATTCCTGCCGACAATGCAGAGCATACCGTCGTAGTCGAAGATCACGCAGGCAACAAGACGATCTATACTGTGACCGTATACAAAAACTATACTGTTACCTTTAAGATAGACGGTAACACCATCAATACCCAGACTGTGGGATACGGCAAGGATGCAACCGTTCCTGCGATCCCCGAAAAGGAAGGCTATACGCAGACTGCTCCTGCTTGGGATAAGGACGGAAAGAACATCACAGCC
>JAZSPV010000019.1:0-12711 GCA_045537615.1 Faecousia sp.
GCTATTTCCAAGCGAGATTATGTTATGGCACCCGTTACACACAGTGATAAAACTACTTCATTTACAGATAATTATGTCTTTATTTGTAATGCACAGGGAACACCTGTGTCTGCGACAATCACTAGCTCAGATATAACATATAACAATTCTTATACAGAGCCTTCCGAAAACCCCAAGATCGAGGTCGAGTGCATTTACGGCGATCTGTATGTTTATAACCCTGCCAACTAATCTAACAAAAGAACAACATCCCCAGGGAACTATAAAATGTTCCTTGGGGATGTTTCTGTTTTGGGGTTTGCATAGGAATTCAAAAAAGAAAATCAGCCAGTATAAATCTCCCCCTTTTACAAATAATAGCATCGTAATTTGTAAAATAAGGAGATAGATATATATGAAAGCTACTGGTATCGTCCGTCGGGTGGACGATTTAGGTCGTATTGTTATTCCTAAAGAAATCAGAAGAACCCTCAAGATTAGAGAAGGCGATCCCCTGGAGATCTACACGGAAAAGGACGGGGGCGTGATCTTCCGCAAGTATTCTCCTATGGGGGATCTACAGGATTTTGCGTCCCAGATCTGCGAGTCCATCGGGGCCAACACCGGCTATGTGGCGGCGGTTTCGGACCGGGACAGCATCATTGCCCTGTCCGGTGCGCCCAAACGGGAGCTGATGGACAAACCCAATTCCCAGGAACTGGACCGGCTTATGGAGCAACGAAAGAACTACCGCTACAGCGAGGGGGAAGTCCAGCTGCGTGCCACGGAAGGCTCCGATAAGTATCATCTGGGCGTGGCGGCGCCAATTTTGAGTCAGGGTGATCTGATGGGCTGCGTGATGCTGCTGCTTGGTGAAAATGACCATCCGCTGGGGGAGGCGGACCAAAAACTGGCACAAACAGTGGCAGGTTTTCTGGGAAAGCAAATGGAAAGTTAAAAATATTTACAAGGACAGCCGTCGGCTGTCCTTGGTTTTTACCCAAAAATGCGGGGGAATCCCTCCACATTACCTTTCAAATTGGGGTGTAAGAGCGCTTTTTGATGGGATTTTGGTTATTTTCACTATATTTTGGGGGTTGACAGTTGGTAACACCTGTGCTATAATTCGTAACTGATTGTAACCAATTGCTAAGAAAAGCCACCCGAAAGGAAATGTGTTTATGACCAAATCCCGGAGATTGGGAATGCGATTGCTTAGTTTGGCCATCTGTCTTGTGTCCGTGCTGTGCGTATTCCAGCCGGCCAAGGCCACCGAAGCAGAGGAAAAGCAGACCACACTGACCACGGTTGTCCGCAACGGCGCTTACTACAGTGCCACGGTCATCGGTCAGATGGAGGACGGTACCGCAGTAACTGTACTGGATGCGTACCGGGAGTTCTTCCTGGTGGATTGTTATGATATGACCGGCTACATTGCACGTTCCCAGATCGTACATAAGGATGACGGAAAATATTATGTAAACTGCGATGCGGCGTCTTCCGAGACCCGCACCTTCACCTATGAGAGCCATACAGACGCACTGCGGATTCGCCATGGGTTGTACGCCTTGGCGCAGCGACAGCTTGGCAAGCCCTATATCTATGGAAGCACCGGAACCCGGGGCTTTGACTGCTCAGGGCTGATGTACTACCTGTACGGTCAGTACGGCGTAGGCCTTCACCGCAGAGCCAGTGAGCAGCTCCAGGACGGTATTGTAGTTGCCAAAGAGGGCCTGCAGGTAGGCGACCTGGTGTTCTTCCGTGAAAGCTGGGATTCCTATCCGGCATCTCATGTAGGTATTTATGCAGGCAACAACCGGATCATCCACGCATCCAGCAGCAGAGGCATTGTATTTGCCGATCTGGATACGAGTTACTTTGCAGAGAACTATCTGTGTGCCCGGCGTATCGTGCACACCAATACGCAACCGGAGCAGACGGCATTGCAGACCAGTGCCCGTACTGTAATTACCGGCCGCAGAGCCAGTTAAAAAGAGCGACGTAAGTCGCTCTTTTTGCGTTTTACAAGAGAATTTTTATCATGCTATGTCCAAATTGGAATTTGACTATTGCCTCCTTTTTCGCTACAATAGGGGAAAAGGAGGCGGTTTTATGTTCCGGGATGCCAGAGAAGAACTGGAGCGGCTGGAAAGACAGCTGCAGGAAGCGGAAGATACCTGCCGGGAGGAAGAATACGAAGAAGCAGACCTGGAAGATGATGAGGAAGCTGCCATCCAGCAGCAAGACCCATCCATGCCCGAGGATGATCCTGCCTTCTACCGCAATTATGCCAACGATTATACGGTTTACAATACGGATCGTGCCGATGTGGACCTGGACCAGTACAGTGAAGAGGTCCGTCAGCCGAGGGCTCAGAGCTTGGGTGGACTGTTGATATTGGCGGCGTTGCTGCTGGCGGCCATTGCCTGTGTGCTGGTGTATCTGGTGCTGAAAGTGCGAGGTGTGCTGTGAGTGGGGCGGTAGGACGGTTTGCGCCGACGCCATCGGGCCGGATGCATTTGGGAAATGTGTTTGCTGCCATGCTTGCCTGGCTGTCTGTGCGTTCCCAGGGTGGTACTATGGTCCTGCGCATGGAGGATCTGGACACCCAACGCACCAAAGCGGAATACGCCCAAATCTTGCGTGAGGACCTTACGTGGCTGGGCCTTGACTGGGATCTGGAAACACCGCCCCAGAGCACCCGGAGTTCGATCTATGACCGTTATTTTGAAATGCTTCGATCCATGGACCTGCTATACCCATGCTACTGTACCCGCAGTCAGCTCCACAATGTGAATGCGCCCCACCTGTCCGACGGAACCTATGTGTATCCCGGTACTTGCCGAAATTTAACCCAGGAGCAGAAAAGGGCCTTTGACCGGCAGCCTTCCTGGCGCGTACAGGTGCCGGACCGGGTGTGGCAACTGGAAGATCTTGTTCAGGGAGCGTATCGGGAAAACCTTTCCACGGACTGCGGTGACTTTGTGGTGCGCCGGGCAGACGGCGTTTACGTATACCAGTTGGCGGTAACGGTGGATGACGGGCTTGCCGGTGTTACGGAGGTGGTTCGTGGCATGGATCTGTTAAGCTCTGCGCCGCGGCAGATGTACCTGCAGGCGTTGTTTGGGTTTCCCCATCCCCGGTATGCCCATGTACCCATGCTGTTGGCACCGGATGGTCGTCGGCTGAGCAAACGGGATCAAGACTTGGATATGGGCACATTGAGAAACCGGATCACCGCAGAAAAACTGTTGGGGGTCCTGGCTTTTTCCGCCGGACTTACAGACCGTGCAGAGCCGATCAGTTCCAGGGAACTGGCCAGGGAATTTTCCTGGGATAAGGTAAAAAAAGCAGATATCTGTCTAGACCCCGACGCCGTGTTCAAGGAAGCACTGTAAACACAATTGCCTCTTGTGCTTTTTTGGAAAAAGGTTATAATGGAAATAGGAAATTTTAACCATGATGGTTTGTATAAAGATGGAGGTTCACAGTATGGAAAAGAAACCTGTTTTGGTGGTTATGGCTGCCGGTATGGGCAGCCGCTACGGCGGACTGAAGCAGATCGATCCTGTAGGTTCTCAGGGGGAGGCTATTTTGGACTATTCCCTGTTTGACGCCCAGGAAGCTGGCTTTGAAACTGCTGTTATCATTATCAAAAGCGCCATTGAGAAGGATTTTATGGAGACGGTGGGCAAGCGCCTGGAGAAGTGTCCCATGGAGATTCGCTACGCCTTTCAGGAGATGGATAAAATTCCTGCCGGCTATGAAATTCCTGCCGGTCGGGAAAAACCCTGGGGCACCGGTCATGCCGTGCTGTGTGCCAGGGAAGCCATTGATGGCGCACCCTTTGCGGTAATCAACGCCGACGATTATTATGGCAAGGATGCTTTCAAGGTCATCTATCAATATTTGGCAAACGCCAAGGATACCCAGGTACTGGACTGCTGTATGGTGGGTTATCTGCTTGGAAACACCGTCACAGACAACGGCAGCGTAGCCAGAGGTGTCTGCACCGCAGATGAAAAGGGTTATCTTGCCGATATTGTGGAACGTCTGCGTATTGAGAAGTATGAAAAGGGAATCCATTTTACGGAGGACGGCGAGCACTGGACGGATATTGGGGCAGATACCATCGTGTCTATGAACATGTGGGGCTTTACCAACAGCTTCCTGGCTTTGCTGGAGGCTCAGTTCCCGGACTTCTTCGAAACTGTGGTTCCCGGCAACCCTATGAAGGGAGAGTTCCTGCTGCCCAGGAGTGTGGATGAACTTCTGAAGGCCGGCAAGCTGACGGTGAAAGTGCTTACCTCCGCAGACAAGTGGTACGGTGTTACCTATGCCGCAGATAAGCCTGTGGTGGTAGAGGCCCTTGCAAACATGGCATCTGCGGGTAAATACCCGGATGGCCTTTGGGGGAAATAATCATCTTCTAAATGAAGGTTAGGCTGTAAAAAATGCATCATGTTTGGCACTGTTGGCGTTTTCTTTAATATGTAGGTATAGCAAAAGGAAGGGGTTTTCAAACCCCTTCCTTTTGTTATTCTTTTGTTCCCCGACGGGCAGCGTCCGGGTCTGCAAACCAATCAATATAGCCGTTATCGTGATCAGATTCGCCGGTTGCACCGGAAGCCAAATCTTCTCTTGAGCAGTATAGGAACAGGGAGAAATCCGGGGTAATATATTCCTCTTTCATCTTAGGCCTCCTTTTCTTACATTACGGACGGAGGATGGGCTTGAAGTAGCCGGAATCCTCTTTTTCGGGTTCGGTAGGAACGGTGCTGGGTGTGGTAGACTCCGGTTCGGTGCTTTCAGCAGGGACCTGTGTGTCCTGCGGTTGCTCCGGTTCAGAGGGCTGTGTTCCTGGGGTTGTGTCAGGGGGGTCGGTTTCGGTGGGGACAGAATTGTCAGCATTGTCAGAGGGACCCTCCGTGCTGACAGTGTTGTCGAAGATACCAATGTCGATTTCTGCCTCACCGGTTTCCGGAGGCGGGATGAATTCGGTCTCTTCGGTAGGGTTGGTTGCCACCGTTGCCGGGGTGGTTTCTTTCCCGGTGTTGGGGGAAGCAATGCACCCACAAAGCATTAAGAGCAGGGAAGCTGCTGCAAACAGGGTAGTCAGCCTGTAAACGACTGCTTTTCTATTATCCATTTGTTAACAACTCCAATGCTAAGTTATAGCTTGCGCTGCAGCCACCGCCAACGTTGGAAGCGCCTGTGTAGTTACTGTGATAGGTACGCAGCAAGCCGTTGGCATCCGTGTATCGGATATAGCTGCGAGCAACCATGTTTTGGCTATGGGCTTGTGCCAGCACCTCTTCGCCTTGTGCAGCGGCAGATTTGTAGGTTACAACACAGGTGTACAGGCGGTAATCCGTTCCATTGTAGTGGTCGGAAACACCGCTGCATTTCATATTGATGGCGTAGCTGTAATCGCTGCGGGTGTCTGTGCCGTTTACATTAGCGCCTTTGTACAGCAACTGTTCTGTTCCCTCCGGAACAGTGGCGGCTTTGGCCATAACAAAGCCGTACTCCGCGGTGGTGCCGGACAGGGCGTTGATCTGATCGTACAGATCTTCGGCTAAAACGGTAATGAAGCGCAAACCGGAACCGGCTTCGCCGTAGTGATCTGCCGTTTCGTTCTCTGCGGTGCGGACCTGAATACCAACCAGTTCAAAACCGGGATAGCGACCTGCCCATTCTGCCGGCAGTTGCTTTTCGTCGTCCTGTGCCTGGGAAACAGAGCCGGTTTCAATCCAGTGTGCATACAGGTGGACGGTATCTGTGCCGTTGTAGGCTTCGCTGAAGGTAATAGGCGTTCCGCTTTCGCCCGGGGCAGTGTACCAACCCTTGAAAACATACCGGTTATTTGTATTGTAATCAAATTCCGGGATGTCATAAAATACGGGAACAGTACCGTTGGCTGTTAGGTTGTAGCCTGTACCCTGGGTCACCGGTGTGATAGCAGGATAATAGGTCCGGAAGATATCGCCGTCTGCGTATTCGTTGTTGGCATGGAACACCACTTTGCCGGCATTGATCACCGCACGCAGAGTGCCAACCTGATGATATACAGTTGCACCCTGGTCGTTGGTATCTGCTATTCCGTAAGCGCCGGTCAGTTGGGTCAGCTCATTGGCGCCGGCAGGAATCTCACAGCCGTTTTCAGCATACACAGTGGCACAATATCCACTGCCGGTGTACAAAACTTCATCGGTTTCCTCATGCAACGCCACGACAGTGCCGTCTTCAAAGGTTATGCTAACGACTTCGATACGGTAGTAATAGGGAATTTTGTTGGCGGAATCCAGGTAGCGCCATACCGGGCAAGTGCCGGTGCCTTTTCCGGTCAGAGGATCCAGTGCAACAGTGACGGCGGTGTCTTCGTGCTGAGAAATGATTTGCCAGTCTGTATTGGTCTGATCCTCCGGCAGGACACCCCAGCAAACGACTTTTACCTGCGCAGATGCAGGATACTGCTGTGTATCCATGGTTTCGGACATTTCCACCGTAAAATTCAGATCCATGGTGTCCGGATCAAACTTCAGACAGACCACAACATAGTGATCCACGGTAGAACCATCGTTACTGACGGTTTTGGTGACGCCGCTGGTAACGGTATCCTGCTTTTCTACAGGATTGCCGTTTTCGTCTAAGTCAACATAAGAGAAGGTGCAGCTGTCAGTGGTGTAGTAGCCGTCCAGGGTAACATCCACATTGTAATCCTGGGTATAGGATAACCCGGTAAAAATGTTGGGGACTTCCATAATGTCGACGTCGATGCCATCACCTCTGGTGTGCCAGTAGAGCTTGCTGTAGGCTTTTTCCTCACCGGATACCGGGGAGAATGCGCTTTCGCCAATAGCGCTTGCACACAGCTGTGCATGCAGCAGTTTTTCATAGTTGCCGGCAAGACCCTGGTCATCGGTGGTGTGATCGATAAACACCTGCAGGTGGACATTGACTTGGACCCATTTGGCGTAGAAGGTTATATCCTGCGCCACATCTGCGGCGATGGTGGCACCGGTGAGAGGCTGGGTCAGTGCGGCATCGGTGTACCAGCCGGCGAAGGAATAGCCGCTGCGTACCGGAACCACATCGGAAAGGGAGGTTTCGTAGCTCCAGGTGTGGGTGTGGGTGTGCAGACCGTAAATGGTGCCGCCGTTGGGCTCATAGGAAATGTGGTAAGTTTTGGGAACCAACGTAGCAATCAGCATTTGGCTCTGGTCACCGGAGGTGTCCACATAGTGAGCAGGTGCCTGATACACGACTGAGAAGTAAGGGTTGTCCTTTGCGTATGCTGTCTTAATGCCGTCGGTAGTGGTGCTTTGCAGACAGATGCCGTAGTCATAAAAGGTGGCGCCGTCGTGAGCATGCTGCCAGACGGAAGCGCTGCCTTCACCAAAGCCTGCGGACAGTGCTACGGTGTCACCTACATTCACACCGTCGAAGTTCATCTGGCTGATTACCTGCCAGTCTTCCGGTGCTACGATAGCAGGATCCGCATCGCAGGTCACCAAAATCTGCGCGCTTTTCGGGCGGAAGTCTTTGCCGATTTTGGTGGCGTCGATCTGATACTTCAGGTCAAAGGAGGGAGGTGTAAAGTGCAGGTGGGCATGAACCGTTGCAATGTCGGGAGCAATGTCACCGGTCAGTGCATCATAGTCTGTGGTGGTATAGGTGTTGTACTGCAAAGCAGTGTTTTGTGTGGCACTTTCCGGCTCGTTCTGATAGGTGGCGGTATAGTTTGCTGACAGAATATTGATACGGTATACAGAGCCGTCATCAGGCAGCTGCGTAAAGGAGAAGAAGCCAATGCCTACAGCTCTGCCCTGATAGTAGAAGTCGCTTTTGGTGTAGTCCAAAGTGACAAACTGATAGTCCACTGTTTCATAGTAGCCGGAAGGAGTCTTCTTTTGCAGAAGCACTGGCATATAGGTAGCGCGGTCCATGTCGTACACCGTTTGGTAGGTGATGGTGCCGTCACTGTTTTCCTGTTCATAGGTGGCGCCTACGGTGACCATGCCTTCCACGGAAATGGGGTCACGCCACCGGGCAACCAGCACCAGATTTTCTGTCAAATACAGACCGGCATTCATGGTTTGGTCTGTCATTTGACCGTTCTTCTGCACGAACCAGCCTTCGAATACATAGCCGCCTTCCCGGGTGGGGATATAGGCAGAGGTATCCGGGGAGAAAATCTGCTCTTTCAGCACAGTGCTGCCGGTGGAACCGTTCAGTGTGCCGCCGTTGGGCAGGAAAGTAACGGTAAAGACGGGGATGGAGACCAAAGCCTTGATACTGCCTTGCTGTGTTTCGTTTCCATACCAAACGCCGGTGAGGGTGTTGCTGTCAGTTGCGTCAGGGTCTGCCCCGTTGG
The DNA here is from genome assembly GCA_045537615.1 of Faecousia sp. Taxonomy (GTDB): domain Bacteria; phylum Bacillota; class Clostridia; order Oscillospirales; family Oscillospiraceae; genus Faecousia. The sequence goes on from JAZSPV010000019.1 coordinate 8,357, forward strand.
TGACAATGATCTGTGATTTATAGAGGTTGTTGGGGGCGTTGTAATCGGTATTGGCACCGCCAATATTTTCAGCAGCGACGATCGTGCCGTCCTGCAGTTCATAGGACACAACTTCGATGCGGTAATGGTAGACACTGGATGCGTCATCTGCGCCAATGCCCACAGGGTAAGTGCCGGTGCCGCAACCGGTGCTGTCGATGGCCACGCGCTCGTAGATTTCCTGTTGACGGGAGATGGTGTGCCATGTGCCGTCTTCCCAGGTGGTAACCTTCACATTTACCGCGGCAGGCCAGAGATTTTTATTGTTTAGTTGCCTTGCCTGCTGGTCCAGCTCCACCTCAAATGTAAGGTCAAAGTCCCTGGGTGCCCAAACCAGTGTGGCATACAGGTGAATGTCACCATTTTCGTCTTCGACCGAGGTTACGCTTTGCATTTCGTAGCCGGGCTTGGTGGCGGTCACGGTGTAGGAATAACGCTTGTCCGCGGAAGAAATATTTGGTGCGGTGGGCGTGTAGGTGGTGTAGCATTGTGCGCCCTGGGAGGTAAATGCGGCTTCGTAGCCTTCTTTTTTCAGCTGCGATGTGCCGTCCCAAAGAATTGAGGTGTCGTAGATCTCTGTGTAATTGCCGGTGCTGCCTAACCGGCGGTCTACGGTAAAGCCTACATCGTGAATTTCATCAGCATCGTTGATGCCCAAATCATCATCTACATGGTCGATTTTGATATGTACATAAATATCCGCTGCCTGTGCCCACTGGGCAGTGAGGGTATAACTTCGGGCGATGGAAGGGGTCAGCACATCGCCGGCAGCATAAACAGTACCGTCTGCTGCTTTCCAGCCCAGAAAAAGATAGCCTTCCCGGACGGGCTGTGTGCCGTAAACAGATACACTGCTGCCGCCTAGGTGATAGGTGGTGTAGTTTTCTGTGCTGTTGTTCAATGTGCCGCCGTTGAGATCGTAAATCACATCATTGTAAAACAGATAACGGGTACGGTCCATGTTATCAATGGACAAATACTGGCTGGACCGCTGACCCCAGGTAGCGCCGCCGTCAAAGGAAACATACAGGTGATAGTTGCCATTTTCCAAAATGGAACTGTATATGCCGGTTTTTTCTTTGGTAAGGACGGTGAACGATACGCCGTCTTCCGATAGACCCAGAGTCACGTTATCGGTATTCAGCAAGGTCTCCAGATCCACCATAGTACCGCTGGTCAGAGTCCCAGTGGTGGAATCATAGGTGCCGTTCAGGACAAGAACAACGGTGGCGGTATACTTGGGAATGGGAATCCATGCCGCATGGAACACCATGTTGCCGGTGACCGTCATATTGGCAATATCTTGATCTGAATAGACGGTGCCGGTTTCGTCTCCCTCCAGAACCCAGCCCTGGAATTCATAATTCTCACGAATGGTTACGCCGGTGAAGGCAGGAACCTGCTTATAGAGGGTGCCGGCGTACTCATGGTCATTAAAAACATTTTCGGTGGAGATGCCATCGGTATAGGTGATGGTGTAGCGAATGGTGGTACCTTCATCCACACTCATGTTGAATTTGGCAAGGTAATAGGTGTCTGTTTGCCGCACATAGGGGATCTCGCTGTCCCCCAGAGGGTTGCTGACATAAACCGCATTGGTATCTTCAAACTGGTAGACCTCAATCACGTGGATCTTGGAGGTTGCAGTGTCGATATAGGTGCCGGTGTAGTATTCGGTACCATCTGCTTTCTCTTTACGCAGCGGTTTGCCGCTGGCGTTTTCTTCCCAGGTGATATTCTGCTCCAGGTGCGCCTCATACTGGTCCAGCAAATCATAGGCGGTGGGGAAGGGGGTTTCCTGATCGGTAGTAGCGCCGCCGAAATAAGTTTCGTTTTGGTAAAGCTCCACCACGTAAACCGGAGGTTTTACATTCAGAATGCCATCGCCGTGAAGAGAGCCATCACCCTGTTTTTTCAGACAATAGCCCACGTAGTCGTTGAAAAGGCCGGTCTCCTGAAACAGCTCGATGGATTCGGATTGTGCACAGCTCAGCACAGCGGTCCAAAAGGCTTCCATCTTCTCCAGATAATCATCATCCGTATGGCTGCCGGCGGGAATAAACTCATAGCTGTTGCCGGTACTGCTGTTTTCTTTATAAACAACAGGAGAATTATCCTGCTGGGCAATTTCCTGAAGCATGGTCAGGTTGATGTTGATCAACACTAAAGGTGTATTATCTGCAGAAGGACCGTAATCCACGGCATCGTTGGCGCCGGCGTAGCCGTTATCGGGGACATGACCGTCTGCAATATAATAGATCCGGAAAGTTTCGATTTGCTCCACCGGCTCGGCGGAAACCAGACTGACACTGGTGCTGGAAGAGTTGGCACGCATGGATAGTGTTTGTGTTTCATAGCCATCGGCACTGACTGTAATGGCATAGTAGTACTGACCACTGGTAGTGTTGCGGGTAAATTTATATTGCCCGTTGCTTCCGGTGGAATATACTTCGTACACGTAAGTGGTGGAACCACGGGTCCGGGTTACCGTGACAGTGGCGTCGTTAATTACGGCACCGGATTCATCGGTGACCTTTATGGTAGCATTGTTTTTGCTATATGAATTATAGCTTACTGTTTGGGTTGCTGCGATGGCATAGGAAGGGGCCAGGGTCAGCACAACAGCCAGGGCTAAAAAAGCACTGAATATCCGTTTTTTCATGTCTTTTGCACGCTCCTTGTATTGTCAGACAGTTGAAAATTTATGTAAAAAAGTAAATGAATATAAAACAGAAAAATGAGTATGGTATAATTTATTATTCTATGATGAGAAAATGGATATGTCAAGAGAGGAAAGCGCGAAAAACCGTTTGAAACAAGGCAAAAAGTTTAAAAATTATTGCAAAAAAGAAGCGGTCAAGAAAAACCAGCCAAAAGGCCCTGGTTTCCGGGCTTTTTGGCTGGAGACAGAATGGTTCATATATTGAAAACGAAGCCGGTGAGACCGTGCTTCACCGCACCAAACACACGATAGTTTCAAATGTTGTTTTGTTGCCCAAACAAGATCAGTCTTTACAAACACCCTGCATGAACGCAATTACATCTTCAACCGCTTCGGCGACATAGTAAGGGTGCCAGTGGGTATAACTGCCATCAGCTTTATCTACATCGAAAACTCCATGCAGACCATCGTCGTAAAGCTGAAAATTACCTGCGGTAGATGATCCGCACACCATTACATAGTCCTCATCGTAATCTGCTTCTCCGTTTTCCAAAGCAAAGGCGTGGGTCAATGTCAAAGGGAATCTGTCTTTTAATATCTCATAAACGGCCGTAACATCCAATGGGGTTCGTTCTCGCATATACTGATTGATGCTTTTTTCAAACTCCCAGACGTTCATTGGCTATCCTCCTTTCGGGACTTGGCGGTGGTGATGGATTTTGCTAACATTCTGCGTATGATGCCGCATTCTTGCAAAAGGGCATTTGCGGTTTCGTTTGTTATCGCATTACAACCTACCAGCATTTCAACCCAGTATTCGGTTTCTGCACATTCTTTCAGTGCAATATGAAACTTGTTGATAAAATCTGCTCTGCTCGATGCATAGTTGGCTTCGTGTATATTGGCACCAATTGATGTCGCACTTCGTATAACTTGATTTACCAAAACACTTCTGCCTTTACGAGTATCTATTTCATCGCAAACAGCTATCATATGTAATGTAAATGCTTTCGTTCTTGTTCTAAGTTCGGATTCTTTCATACTTAAAACTCCTTTGGGTGAAGTTTTTGCTTCGCAAAAGTGAAGTTGGCGTTGCCAGTGAAGTTTGACTTACTCCAAGTGAAGTTAAGTTTGCCCATTCACTTCGCCGAAAGGCGAAACTTCACTACGAAGTAACTTCGCTGCCGTAGGCAACTTCACTTGCCGCAGGCAAACTTAGTTGTAGAATCAATCGTGTGTTAAGCACACGATGGATTCTACATGGGCACAGCGGGGGAAAAGATCGGCGGCCATGGCGTTTTTCACCCGGTAGCCTTTTTCTTTCAGCAGGGCGATATCTCTGCCCAGCGTGGCAGGGTCGCAGGAGACATAGACGATGCGACGGGGCGCCATTTTGCTGAGGGCTTCGATGGTATCGGCACTCAGCCCCTTTCGGGGCGGGTCAACAATGACCACATCGGGGATGATGCCCTTTTTTTCCAGCTCCAGAGCGGCTTTACCCGCATCACCGCAGAAAAATTCCGCATTTTCAATGCCGTTGCGTTTTGCATTTTCCCGGGCATCCATTACTGCCTGTTCCACCACTTCCACGCCAATGACTTTTCCGGCGGCTTTTGCCATAAGTCGGATCGTAGCCATGTCGTTCTGTGAGCCA
>JAZSPV010000053.1:0-36032 GCA_045537615.1 Faecousia sp.
CAGATAATAGTGACCGTTTGCAGTAATTGACTGGGTTCCCAGTGTGTTCAGTTCTGTCCACTGCACTTCTTCATCGCAGACGGGACATTTTGCTGTTACTGTGCCACCGGCTGCAAAGACATTGTCTGCAGTCATCTTCTCAGCCTTCGTGTGAATTGCATTCATGCGATCCGCTTCTGTGACAATATCCATGATCATCACATCGTTATCAACACGGATTGAACTGTCGGGAGCAGCAGGTACTACATATCCTGCATCCAGATAGGCTTGTGCATCTGCATTGGTCTCTGTGAATTCGCCGTTGGCAATCACGCCAATTTCAGCAGCACCTGACAAATCAGACAAGGTTGCCTTAACACCGGTAGCCAGTCTCAACTTTTCGATCTTAGGCTCACCGGAAACCAGAAGCGCCTTGATACCGGAGCCAACGTAAACTTCGCTGCCGGTTATACTGCCGCCATAGACATTCACTGTGGCCGTTTCGCCATCCGCATAGATATTGCCACCATTGACTGCAGAATTGGTTTCCAAAACGCCGCCATAGATAGACAGTATCATGTCAAGTGCCATATTGGCACCCATATCCATTGTAATGTTCTTTCCGGCGCCGGAGATCTTGCCGCCATACATGTTGAAATCGCCGCCGTCGAACAGACACACACCAATACCGGCATTATCTGTTCTGACGATCTCTGCGCCTTCATACATGTTAACGATATTGCTTGTCTTGTTGCCGCGAACACTAATTGCAGAGCCTTCGTTGGTGGCTGCATAGGTACCACCGTAGAGATCAACACTACCGACGACATCCACAGTGCCCCACCAGGTCGAACCGCTCTTAGAGGAGACACCGGTCACGTTACCATCACCCATAATGTTCAGATGGCAGCCATTCTCTACATAGATTGCACGAGCCGCACTGGTAATGTTCTTACCGTTCAGGTGCAGACAGCTGTTGGCGTTAACATAGTAGAAGGAGCTGTTGGTTACGTTGTCAGACAGATAGTAGTGACCCTTTGCATTAATTGACTGGGTTCCCAGTGTGTTCAGTTCTGTCCACTGCACTTCTTCATCGCAGACGGGACATTTTGCTGTCACCGTGCCACCGGCTGCGAATACATTGTCGGCAGTCATCTTCTCAGCCTTGGTATGGATCGCATTTGCCTTGTCTATATGACCCTGACCCAGAACAGCCTGCAGAGCAGAACCCTTGACCTTGATATCCATATCAGGATTCAAAGAAGTCAGGTAGGTCAGATAATCGGCGGGCTTTGTCAAGTCCTTGGTAAAGATGCCATCTGCAATAACGCCGATCTGCGCACCGGTGCTCAAACCACTGATATCAGCGAGAACACCCTTGGCAATGTTCATAGTGGTGATATTAGATGCGCCGGAGACGGTCACTGCCTTGGCAGTGGAAGCAACGAACACATCACCGATGGTGCCGCCTTCCATATTAAATGTGCCAATGGTGTAAACGTCACCGCCGGAGGGGGCCTTACCACCCTTGATCTCGCCACCATACATATTGAATGTTGCATTGGCAGAGGCAATACTTATATTACCACCTTGAACGGAGGTTTCACCGCCAATAACGGTACCACCATACATATTGAAGACTGCATTACCATTGATCAGCAGCAGGCCGCCAGCAGTACATACATTATGCTCATCTGCCATACGCAGTGTGCCGCTATACAGATTAAACTGAGCATTGCCACCCACCAATGCAATACCACCCCAGGTATCGGCCGTATTGGTTGTGACCATTTCACCGCCACCCCGGGAATCCATGATGGACAGATTTCCATCTACCAGGAAGTTGCGGAGATTATTGGAAACAAATTGATTGCCATAAAGATCAAGGACTACATCAGTACCTGCAGCGATAGAGAACTGCGCGGTATGAACAATGTCCTTAGCCAGGAAATAGTGACCGCTTTCCGGCAGATTCTTACCAGGCCACTCAAGCCACTCCACATCCTGGAAGCAGTGGTCACACCAGGCGATCTCACCCTGCAGCGCCAGCTTATTGCCATCGGCTACGATATTAGCTCTCGGAGTAGCAGGCTTAAAGTAACCGGCTGCAGCATATGCGCTTGCATTCTCACACTCTTCGGTGAATACACCGTTTGCATTTACGTAGATTTCTGCACCGTTTGTCAGCTTACCAACGTTCAGCTTCACAGTGCTGGGTACAGACAAGCCGCAGACCTCACCGACAGTGATCTTAGGTGCGCCGGAAACCGTGACGGAAGCACATTTCGTTACGACCACGTCACCGGAGATAGTGCCACCAGACAGGTTCAGCACAGCAGTATCGTTAGGCTGGTACAGGTTATTGCCATACCGGCCGGCAACGCCGTTATCAATGGCGCCACCAGACATATTCAATACGACTGCATTTTGGTTGCAGATGTTACCGCCATCGTATTTAGCTTCGCCATCAATAATGGTGCCGCCTTCCATGTTCAAGGTTGCGCTGGACAGGAAGATATTACCACCATGCTGGTTGGAGTAACCGTTACGGATGGTACCGCCGTACAAATTGACAGTACCAACAATGCAATAGATGTTACCACCCTGAGCTGCCACGGAAGGGTTCGTCTCATCGCGAAGGGCCTGACCATCTTCCACGACACCGCCATACATATTGAAGGTGCCGTATTTGATATAGATATTGCCGCCCAGAACATTGCTCTTCTTGGAGTTGACAATACCGCCCTTGATGGTTCCGCCATACATATTAAGGGTTGCATCCTTTTGAATATGGGCAACCGCTCCATAGAAAACCTCAATATCGGTGTCGATAAAGGACAAAGTACCGCCGTACAGATTGACAGTTGAACCGGAGCCGATCAGCAAGGTGCCGCCATTACCGCCATCAATACCGGTAGCATAGATTTCACCGCCACCAACAGAGTCAATAAAGGAGAGATCATCGCCCATGTGGGCCAGGAAGCCTCTTGCACCTTGAATGTTCAGCTTCTTGCCGTTCATATCGAGAACGACCTCATAATCTCTGGCCTCATTACCCACAGAGCTCTGCCTGGTGATCGTCATATCACCGGCAAGGTAGTAGTGGCAGTCAACAGCATCCCAGCCCTCACCGGCCCAAGGCATCCAACGGACTTCCTTCTTACAGTGCTCACAGTAACCCACGGTACCCTTCACACGGGTCTCATGGAAGGTGATGAAAACATAAAGAACCTTACCATCCACATCGGAGTAAGCGAGGATACGGTCACCGGCTTTCAGCTTGGCAGGCGCACCGAATTTCTCTGCAGTGGGGCTGATGTCGTAGATCTTTACATTGGAGGGGAGGCTCAGGGTTTTCTTATCCCCGGTCGTACCATAGCCGGGTTTGTTGAACTGCAGGCTCACACTAGATCTACCAACAGAAGTAACATCCCAGCCATTGACACTGAGACTGCGCACAGAGCCAACAAAATCAGCAGACGTAGCATTCAGGATTTCATCACCCTTGACGCGCAGGCCAAAGGGGGTAGAATAAGAATCTACCTGGCTAGCGATCTCAATCTTATTGGTCTTGAATTTCTTGATTTCGCCATTCACAGCCAGATCAAACCAGTACCAGCCATCTGCGTCAGGCTGGCGCAGGGTCGTCTTTGTGGAATAATCGTAAAGCTGCTGCTTATTAACATACATATTGGGAACGGAGCGTCCACGGACATAGATGTGCTTAACCTCGCTGCGGTAATCAGCCAAGGACACAACCATGTCGCCTACCTTCAAGGAGTAGATCCGCTCACCTTTATGGCTGTCGTATATATTACTGACATTGTAGATTACGCAATCACTTGCCATCTTCAGTGTCTTTTCAAAGCCATTGGTTGCCTTAAGTGTGTATGTGCCGTCACCGTGGACTGCCGATACACGTAAACCGGAGTAAATACTTTGACCGTAGGCCCACGAAGGATGATAAATCTCATAGGCAATACCGTTATGAACCCGCAGGGGCAGAACAAGATCATCGCCAAGAGATGCATCCATTTGATTTGCCAGTTCCTTATCCTTGGTCTTGACCTGCACGGTCTTGCCTTTGTGGGTCAAGGTAAATACATACCAACCCTCTGCATCTGGCAAACGTTTGGTTTCCTTGGTGGCAGCATTGTACTGATAATCCAGATTATAGTACAAGGTGTCTCCGCCCACCGTTTTTCTGAGAACATAAACTTGAGTACCAATGAGAGAAACATTTCTGGGAATAGTGATTCTATCACCGACATGTACACTCGTTTCGGTACCGTAAGGAACATCCTTGCCGGTCACATCATATGTCTTATAGCCCGCATTCATTAGAATGTTTGAGGGCTTATCCGGATTGGCAAAACTGACCACAGATATGATCATACCTTGAACCTGAGTCACATAGCCATCTAAAACAGAGGACCAACCAAAAACATCATTCTCCTCATATGCATTGAGAATTATACCGTTTTCTACTCTCAGAGGCACGACGCTGTTTGCCATCGAATCGATAAAGGAAGCCAATTCCTTATCCTTGGTTTTCAGGATTTTCTTGCCGGTCTTGCCCGTTTCCACCATTTCGAACTCGTAGTAGCCCTGGGCATTCTTCTCACGGGTGGTTTCCTTTTTGGTGCCATCATACTTACGGGTAAGATTATAATAAACAGGGGCATCCACTAGGCGGTTAGCAATATATACCAACACGGGTTCGCCTACGGTGTCGGTCCAAACACAGACACGGTCTCCCAGTTGAAGACTGTCAACCGGCTGGCCCTGACGTCCATCACGTCGGGCCGCAGAACTAGCATCATAAATGACGCAGTCCTCAGGCAGGGTGACGGAATAACTTAGACCCGTATCACCTGTAATCCGCTGTGTGCCGGAGAAGTATCTGCCATCCAGCTCCTCAACCTCAATACGAATAGCAGCCACAACACCGCGGATACCAACACCGGAATCGACAATGCCGCTGATATAACCCTCTTCGTCAAAGGTAAAACCAAAGTAAGGGCTAGCGTCGCTCTTATTGTCAATGGCAACAACGATGGACTTTTCCTTACATTTCAGTGTAACGATTTCACCGTCACAGCAGAAATCGATAGAGTAAACACCGTTTTCATCCGGCACACGGGAGGTTGTGTTTTCAGAGAAGTTCCACATCTGGACAGAGCGCCAATAGACCTTAGATTCCTGCGGATACTCGGTCATGTAGATGTGAGTGACTTCCTCTAAGTCATTTGCGAAAATCCAAATGGTGTCCATGGGCTGCAAATCGGTTACTTCCATGATCTCACCCGGAACTTCCGCAACAGGAGCGACATTGTAGATTTGCACCAAATCTGTCATTTCGATTTGATACCGCATACCATTCATAGCGAGGGAGGAGTTGACAATAATCATACCATCCTTCACTTGCTGCACGTAGGCATTGAGTGCAACAGGCGTTGCAACGTCCTCAGCTGCAACAGCATCCACAACAACACCATCGGAGTCCTTTACCAGACCCATGACATCCATGGTGTCGATAAAGTTAACCAGTTGTTTGTCTGCAATAGGCAGCTCCACCAAATCGCCGTTATAGGCAAAGCGGATACGGTAAACACCGTCTTCCCCAGGTTCACGAGAAGACAAGCCCGCATCGGACTGTGCAGCATACAAAGCCTTATCCACATTCCAATACAGGTCGGGTCGGCCGCCGGCAGGGCCATCATTGTTGCTTCCGCCGATGATACCGATTACCAGCGCAACAACACCTGCGACAGCAATCAGCGCAACAGCCAGACCAATGACGATCCATAGCCATAGTTTGCTCTTCTTGGTTTTTTCTTGTTTCATAGCACTCTTCCCCTCTGCCATTTAAGCTGTATGCTCTACAAAAACAGGCTTAAAATGGACTTTTTTATGTATTCACGCGCATAGTTCATAACAATACGCAGTAAAAGAAGTCGGCTGTTGTCTTTTTGTATACAACCAACCTCTACCTATACGAGTCTACTATAGCAGAAATACCTACGGAATGCAAGCAAAAAATACACAATTATTGCCACGAAACCTCCTGGCTGTATAACAACAATTTATATCGCCGCACACACCCTGTTTATTTTAGTTATAAAACAGCAGACTTGCCGCCTGTATATAACAGGCGGCATACACATTCGTATTTTACATATATTTCACTAACATTTGCTTACAGTACCGGAATCAGCAACATTTGGCCGGGATCCGGTTCTTGCTGCAGGCTATTTGCACTTTGGATCGCCGCAACTGTAGAGCCGCTTTGCTTTGCCATTTCCCACAGGCTGCTCTCACCCGCCCTACGCAAAATCAGACTGGGGCGATCCGGATCCGGCGCTACAGCTTCTCCCATTTCAAGACCTGTGACCATAGGAATCCCCTGCATAGCTACGAAAGTCGCAGTCATGGGCAGCTGTGTTGACAAAGACGCACCATCCCCCGTAACCGTGCTCACCGTTGTGGCATTGGGTTGCACAGAGGCCTGCACCTTTGCAGACACGTCTGCCGGGATGCTCTTACTTCCCTCCCACCGTTTGGTGGCTCCCACCAGTTCCCCGGAGCCGTCATAGCCCAGAAGCTGAAAGGTGCCTCCAAGTTCTGCTGTCACTTGATCTTCCTCCCTGTAAAGGCGGGGATGCTCCGGGTAAAAAGCCGCATCTACCACTCGGGCGCCGTCAAAATCCATCGTTTTTTCCGGCTGCCATGTTTCACTGCGAATGTCCAGCACAGCAGGAAGGTCCAGCATCTCCAACCGGGGCACTACTGTCCGGCTTGGACTGTAGGCATCCTCCACTGCTTCCACTGTAACAGGCTCGTAAATCATATACTGGGCGGTGATTCCGGTTTTCCAGGTATATTGATCTTCTTCTGCCTTATCCAGCTCCAAGGTGGTCACCGCAAGATTTACACAGGCCGTTGCCTCCGGGCTGTAGTCGTTTTCCAACTGGGCGAACTGAGAAAATGGCATTTCAAAATCCCAACTATACAGCTGGCCGTCTGTGCCGATGTACACCACATGCAGATTTGCAGCACCTCGAAAAACCACCTTATCTGCCATTACTTTTTGTTCCACCAAGGTTGGCTGCACGCCATAACGGATCAGGCGCTCCGGTTGAGGCGCAGATGCCGGGAAACGCAACACGTCATCCAAGGTAAATGCTTTCTCCCCTGCCTCTTTTGGCAGTAAAAGAGGATAGGTTTTCCGCAATAGCTGTACATCCTCCGGAACATCCGCAGGTGTGTACAGCTCTGTCTCCCCATTCACCGCGGCCTCACCCAAAATGCTGATTCCGGCACGGACCATCAGCTTCCTTGCCGAGGTGGACCGGGCATCCACGCCCAATAGCAGAGGTTGTACGCAGATGAAACCATCGTGTTCCGAATCCGGGAAGTCCCACTTCATTTGAAAGGGTATCCACGCCTCTACGCATTGAGGTTGCCCGCCGTCCTCAGGCGCATAAAGTACCCACGTCATAACGCCGCCATTGACACTCATTCCACTGCCACGCCACTCTTTTCCCCTTACAAGCAGCTGTCCCCAGCTTGCCAAAACGTGGCCGATGTCCGGCATGCCGTCGGTGAGACGGATCTCCTGTGTCTGCTCCTGATTCTGCACCTGTTGGGTTACCATGCGCAGATATGGGAGCGTTGTTTTATTGAACTGCAATTCCAAAAAGAACCACTCCTTATCCTGTTTATGCTGATACACTATATTCTCCAAAGGACAAGGCTATGCCTATCTTTTTCTTACCACGCAGCCGCCTAAGATGATTAATGCAAAACCAAAGCAGTGTGCAAAAAAGTTTGCTTCAATCCACAGTCCTACCAGCACACCCAGTCCAAACGCCAACAGAATGCATCCCCACAGTTGGTTCAGTCGGCACATAAAAACACCCCCTGCAAATTCTATGCAGGAGGTGCTTGATAATTAACCGCCAAGATATGCTTTTTTTACTTCGTCGCTGCTTGCCAGCTCTGCGCCGGTGCCGGACAAGGTAATATTTCCGGTTTCCAAAACATAGGCCCGGTCCGCAATCTTCAGTGCCTTGCTGGCGTTCTGCTCCACAAGCAGGATCGTGGTGCCTGCCTTGTGCAGATCCTTGATGATATCGAAGATCTGATCCACCAGGATGGGAGCAAGACCCATAGAAGGCTCATCCAGCATCAGAAGCTTGGGATGGCTCATAAGGGCGCGGCTCATGGCAAGCATCTGCTGCTCACCGCCGGAGAGTGTGCCGGCAATCTGATTGCGGCGCTCTGCCAGTCTCGGAAAACGTTGATATGCGGATTCAATATCTTCCTTAAACTTATCCTGATTCCGAACTGTATAGGCACCCATCATAAGGTTTTCATAAACTGTCAGTTCCTGAAAAATGCGGCGCCCCTCCGGAACCTGGGTCATACCCAGCTTGACGATCTTATGACAGGGCGTCTTTGTAATATCGTGACCGTCAAAAACCACTGAGCCGCCCTTTTTAGGTATCATACCCATAATGCTCTGCATCATTGTAGTCTTACCTGCGCCGTTGGCTCCAATCAGGGAAACAATCTCGCCTTCATTCACCTCAAAACTGATGCCCTTCAGTGCACAGATAACACCGTAATATACCTGTAAATCCTTTACTTCAAGCATTGCCATATCATCAACCTCCGATATATGCGCGAATGACTTCAGGATCCTGCAGCGCCGTTTTGGTATCGCCCTGAGACAGGACCGTACCAAAATTCAGCACCGTGATCTCATCGCAAAGTCCCGAAACAAACTTCATATCATGCTCAATTAACAATATGGTTACATTAAACTGATCCCGGATCAAACGGATAATATTCATCAGTTCCTGGGTTTCATGAGGGTTCATGCCCGCAGCAGGCTCGTCCAAACACAAAAGCTTGGGGTTGGTTGCCAATGCTCTGGCGATCTCCAGCTTTCGCTGCTTACCGTAGGGCAGATTACAAGCCAAGCTGTTTCGTTCTTCCAGCAGCCCCATCACACCCAGAATTTCCTTAGCCCGTTCACGCATAGCCCTCTCCACTTTAAAGTGTCGGGGCAACCGAAACATGCTTGTAAACAAGCCGCATTTGTACTCCGGGCGATTATGCAGTCCTACCATCACGTTGCGAATTACCGTCATGTTATTAAAAAGACGGATGTTTTGGAATGTACGGGCAATGCCTTTATTGTTGATAATCTCCTGATTCTTGCCCGTCAAGTCCTCACCACACAAATAAAATTTGCCGGTAGTGGGCTTATACACACCTGTGATCATATTAAACACGGTGGTCTTGCCTGCGCCATTGGGTCCTACAAGACCATAAAACTGCTTCTCTTTAATTTCAAGGTTCAATCCCTGTACTGCCTTCAGTCCACCAAAGGAGATGCCAAGATTTTCGATTTTTAAAACGGTCTCAGCCATTTACTTCTCCTCCTTTTGGCGCTTGTCCGGTGTATAGGGGGAATTTGTCTGAATGTCTACAGACAAAACCTCGTCCACCATAATTTTTGTGGGAACCCGGTCCCATTTTGCTTCGTCGTCGTGGATTGTTGACGGATCATGCTTTCTTAGCCTATTAACCAGATTCTTCAGATTCCATTTCTCCCGGAAGCCTTTCAGTGCCGGAGCGTTTCTGTAAACAATCAGAAGGATCATTACCAGTGCATACATAAGGCCACGCAGAACCGCCAAATCACCTGTCAGCACGATCTGCAGTTGCTCATTCAGATAGGTGATGAGCACTGCTGAGATCAAACTGCCATGCAAGCTTCCCATGCCGCCAAGAACCACCATGACCAATATCTCGATGGAGTAGTTATAGTCAAAGGTTGCAGGCTGCACCTTGTTTTGCGTAAAGGAAAACAACACACCTGCAATTCCAGCAAAAAAGGCAGACACAGTAAAAACAAGCAGTTTATACTTGGTTACGTTAATGCCGCAGGCCCGGGCTGCGATCTCGCTGTCCCGGATGGAAGTCACCGCACGGCCGTGCTTGGAACGGATCAGATTTTGGGTTGCCGCCAATGTTACAATCACCAGCACAAAGCCAATAATAAACAGATAGAACCGGTCAAAACGTACTGCTTGCTGTCCAAGCCTTCCGCCAAACAGTTCATCCGGCAAATTCTCAAACAGAGATCTTACAATTTCGCCAAAAGCCAATGTCACAATGGCCAGGTAGTCGCCCCTTAGCCGAAGCGCAGGCAATCCGATAATCACGCCGCAGACCGCCGCAGCTACACCGCCTATTCCAAGACTGATCAGCAACACCAAAAGCTCGTTGCCCGGGCCCAGGATATCCGTAGCAATCACAGCCGTCTTGGCACCAAGATAGGCACCGACGCACATGAAACCGGCATGGCCCAAAGACAGTTCTCCCAAAAATCCGACCACTAAATTCAAAGAAACGGCCAGGATCATTGCAACCGTCGCTTTTTCAAGTAAAATCGTAATGGACCGATTCAGGCTTCTCTGAAAACCAAATACGCCGAAATAACAAGTAACCGCAATCAGAACCAAATAAACAATATACTGTTTCCACTTAAAATTTTTGAGCTTGCTCATACCTTCTCCCTCCTCTTTTTACCCAAAATACCAGAGGGGCGCACCAACAAAATCACAATCAAAATGGAAAACTCAATGGCTACGGTATAAGGTGCAATTGCAGGATTTGCCACCGCAAAAGCCTCCACAATACCCATCAGGATACCGCCCAGCATGGCGCCGGGGATAGAGCCAATACCGCCAATGACCGCAGCAGTAAATGCTTTAATGCCAGGCATTGCACCTATTGTGCTGTTAACAGGCGGGGACTTTAAAACCATAAAGAACCCAGCAAACGCCGCAAGAGCAGAGCCAATTGCAAATGTGACAGTGATAATGAAGTTGACGTTAATGCCCATAAGCTGAGCCGCAGCTTTGTCCTCGGATACTGCGATCATAGCCCGGCCAATACGGGTGAATTTGATAAACAAGCTCAACGCAATCATAATAACCGCTGAGCATGCCAGCGTTATCACGGTATAAGTAGAAAACTGCAAGGAACCGATGGTAATACGGCCCAAGTCAAAAAGGCGCACCATCTGGTCTGCTGAGCCAAAAATCATCTGTGCCAAGGACTGAAGCAGATAACTCATGCCAATGGCAGTAATAAGGACCGCCAGCGGAGAGGCTCCCCGCAACGGTTTATATGCCAATTTCTCAATTGTTACGCCCAGAACCGCACAACAGATCACTGCCAAAAGCAGCGCCAGCAATGGGTTCATGCCCATAACTATCGCTGTAACATACAGTGTGTAACCACCTACCATGATCACATCGCCATGGGCAAAGTTCAGCATCTTGGCTATACCATAAACCATGGTATAGCCAAGGGCTATCATCGCATAGGTACTGCCCGAACTCAGTCCGTTCAGTAATGTTTCTAAAATTTTCATACAATCAACCTTTGGATTCTATAAAGTTTCCGTCCACGGACAATTTGCCGGCGTACACTCCGCCGGCAAATTGGGATGTTTTTATTATTTCAAGTTGTACTTAACTGCACCCTTATCGACTGTGCCGTCTTCGTTCCACTTGATATTAGAGCCGGTTGCACCCTCAGCCAAAGTGTAGCCACCGGTGAACTTTTCCTTCAGCATATCACACAGATCGGAAGCAGAAGTCTGGGGTGTGATCTCCTTACCCTCGTCGATCAGCTCCTTCATAGCGCCGTAGATTGCGTAAATACAGTCGTAAGCAGATGCGCCAAACTGGTTCAGTGTATCTGCACCATACTCTTCGGTATACTTTTCAATGAATTCGGCAGCTTTGCCCTCTGTTGCAGTGGCATCGAAGTGGCTCAGCATGGAGACTTCCTGAGGAATGGTGCTCAGATCCAACTGGCCAGCCAGGCCGTCGAAGCCGTCGCAGCCATAGTAAGTAGCGTCAGCGGAAATTGTATCCTTAGCCTGCTCCATAAAGACTGCCGCAGGCTGATAGTAGATAGGCATAAACACAAAGCTGCATTCCTTCAGCTGGGAAATCTGGGTAGAGAAATCCGTAGAAGTTGCATCGGTAAAGCTGGTCAGAACAACTTCAATAGAAGCATCCAGGTTCTCCTTAAACTGCTTGTAAATGCCGTCAGAATAGCTGTCATCGGACTTGTAGAAAACACCGATTTTTGTCAGGCCAGTCTGGTTTACATAATCAGCAGCAACAGCACCCTGGTTGCCATCAGCAAAGCACATCTGGAAACCGTTGTCAAACTCGGGAATATCGTCGCCGGAGGCAGACGGTGTCAGGAAAAATACATTGTCCTCTTTTGCCAGTGTCTTAAATTCCAGACCGGGAGCAGTGGTAACAGTGCCAAGTGACGCCTGCATACCTTGGTTCATCAGGTTGGCATAGTTGGTAGCAACCTTTGTAGCATCGTGCTGGTCATCGGTTGCAATCAGCTTAAATTTATAACCGTTCAGACCGCCGGCTGCGTTGATCTCCTCAACAGCCATTTTGGCAGCCTTTTCAACTGCAAGGCCGTATACGGCAGCACCGCCGGTCAGAGGACCGGAAACACCGATCACAAATTCGGTGTTGTTAGCAGTAGAGCTATTACCACCGGCAGAAGAAGAGCAGGCAGCAAACAGGGTGACGACCATCAGGGTAGCCATCAAAAGAGCAATCAGTTTTTTCATTTTAGGATGCTTCCTTTCATTTCGGTCATAGGACCGTTATTATATAAAGAAACAGCTGCGTTCGCAGCCGCTCCCTCAATACAAAGCAACAGGCTGCACTAAATGGCGATCCAAAGGATCTGCCTTAGCAATGAGAACGGACACCACCCCAGGGGCAGTGTCCGCATGATACTCTTTGCGTGCAAAAGCGCCAGCTGCATAGCTGCAGTTGGAAGAATACTGATAAGAATAAGACTTATGCATCTTCATATTCCGGCGCCTCCTGTGAAAAAGTAACCCTATTGTATCTCACAGACGCACATTTGTCAACCGTAGAAAATACAAAAATAGGAATTATCTACAAAAGCTTTTTGTACATACCATACAAAAGCATGTCATAGGACCTATTTTATAACCTCCTTGCAGGCCGCAAGGACTTTGGACGCAATGGGGATACACACCGCTTTTCCATAGCCTGCATCCTCAACACAGACAATAAAGGCCAACGGGCAATCCGAATCTGTTACAAAGCCTGCCAGCATGGCGTTGGGCTTTTTACCGCCGCCAACTTCTGCTGTGCCGGTTTTGGCACAAACGGACAATCCCGGGAAATTCTCCGCACCGTATTTCTGCGTAACGTTATATCCCATATACTCCTGCAATTCCTTCGCCGTTTCCGTGTCCATAATGCGGCCTGTGGTTTCCGGTTTTGCAGAATACGTGGTGCTGTTGCCCATCGTGATTTCCTCCACCAGGTAGGGAGAAACGCCCTTCCCATCATTGGCAATGGCACCCACAAAGGCAAGAAATGCTGCAGGGTTGATCTGGTCGTTGTACTGACCCACTGCGCTCCATGCCACATTCACCTCGGCTGTATCTGCCGCCTCAAAGTTCCCTTGACTCGTGGTAATACCGTCGAAGACCAAGCTATCGGTAACACCAAATTGCTGCACATACCGTTCCAATGTGTCACCGCCCAGTTGCTGGGCGATCTGCGCGAAGGCACAGTTGCAGGAGTTGCAGAAGGCGTTTTTTAAATCCTGGTTGCCGTGGCTGGTTTCGCAGGTGATCTCGTCAACGCCAATGAGATAGCTGCCGGTACAGGTGAAGGTCTGCTGCCGGATATCGGGAATGGTTTCCAGCGCCGCCGCCAGTGTTACGATCTTAAAAATAGAACCGGGAGGATAGGCAGATTGGGTAAAGCGGTTGTAATACATGCCCTCCAAAGCTTCCTCCGGCACATGATCCGGGTCATAGGTCGGAGTAGTAACGGCACACAAAAGCTCACCGGTTTTATAGTTATACACAGCAACCGTGCCTTTATAGCTGCCCAGCGCCTGCAGGGCTGTTCTTTGCACTGAGGCTGACAGTGTCAATTCCGTCACGCCGGATTTGCTGCCGTAATTATATACACCGTTGAGCAGGTCATAGCCTGCAATTTGCGCACTGTAGCTGGGCAGCGCCGGCGCATCTATTCTGCCCTCCCTGTCTCCCAGCCAATGGATCACAGAGCTGCGCAGAACTTCATCCTTGGAATAGGTGCGCTCCCCTTCCATATCCAGAAGCAGAATATTATCTCTGTCTATCACCACGCCGCAGTCAATATTGGCTCCGTTATATACATGGGGCGAGCCGGAAAACACCGCCCACTGGCCGGATTGGGCCACATACTCACAAATAAAAAAGGTAAAACCGGCAACCAAAAGCACAGCAATCAGAATGGTGATCCAGGCCCGCGATGCAATTCTATTCATCCTCCGGCCCTCCCTTTTTCACCAGTTTTACCGCGAAGCTGGCGTTTTGTCTGGTATCTGCTGCCTTTATAAATGCCAGCAGCCCCCAAGCACCAATCATACTGGAGCCACCGTTGGACAGGAACGGGAACGTGACACCGGTCAGGGGTACCACATCCACTGTTCCCAAGGCATTCAAAATCACCTGGACCAGCATAATACTGGCTGCGGTGCAGGCACCTATGGTATAAAAGCTGCTGCGTCCCACAGCGGCACTTCTGACAGAGAATACCGCCAGGGCAACGACACTGAGTACCACCATGATCAGAATCAGCAGTCCCCATTCCTCTGACAGCGTGGCAACTGCCACGTCTGAGTCGGCAGCAAAGATATTCTCCATTTTGCCCATACCTGCACCCACACCCAGCAGGCCACCGGATGCCATACACATCAGCGCTCTTGTCTGTTGGTAGCCGGCATCCCAAGGATCTTCCCAAATATGCCGCCAGGTGGCAAACCGCCGCAGTGCATGGGGGGCAATCTTCAGCGCCACCACACCGGCAAAGCCCACAGAGGTACAGGCCAGTGCAATGGTACCCACATTGCCGGAACGCATATAGGCAATCACAAGAAAGGCACAGAAGAAGATCAGCGCCGTACCGAAATCGTTCATCACAGCAAGGCAGCCGCAAATGATCACAGAATAAACAATAAAGGTGAAGATATTCCATTTCGTCATGATTCGGTCCATAGCGGATGCACCCATGTAGACGAAGCAGACCTTGCTTAGTTCTGAAGGCTGGAAAGAAAAAGGACCGATGACCAGCCAGTTTTTCGCACCGTAGTATTCCTCACCAAAAACCAGGGTGATGGCTAAAAACGCAACGCCTGCCACAGCGGCAGCATAACGGACCTTTTTCGCCCGTTCCAGATCCCGCAAGGACCAGCCGATCAACAAAAACAGGCCAAGGCCCATCACAATAGCAATCAGCTGTTTCAATGCCTCACCAGGGTCCACCGCTGCAATGACACACATCCCCATAGTGCACAGGAAGAAGGCAATGGTCTCCAACTCAAAGGATGTCCTTCGGATGCAGATGTAGAACAACAGCAGTGCCCACTGGCATGCCATAATTCCGCCAAAGCCTATCAAAAGAGACTGTACCGCATCCACGTCGCAACCCAAAAGGTAGCTCAGGCCGCACAGGATCTGCAAAACCGTCAGAATCAGCAAATTGGCAATACTGACAGTTGCAGTAGATGCCTTTGTCCGCAGCTGGGCCAGGCGCTGCTCCTGCTTCCGGGAAATGGGCTCCAGCTTCATCTCCACGCCGCCCACAGCAATCACATCCTCCGGCTGCAGAGCCTTAATGGAAACGCGCTTTCCGTTTACAAAAACACCGTCCTTAGAATTGGCATCCGCAACTGTCCAGCTTCCATCATCGTAACGGGTCAACACCGCATGGCTTCGGGAAACAGTCGGAAAATCGATAACAACATCACTGCGCTTACTTCTGCCGATCACATTTTCCCAATGGGTGATGGGCAGCCTTTTGTCATTGGGCAAGCACAGCCACGCCCAGATCTCCGGCTCACGCCGGAAGGTCAGCAGCGGACGGATACAACGAAACAGCAAAAGTGCTGTCAGTACAGGTGCGACCCAACGCACCATGGCGATCAAAACATGGAAATAGGTTTCCGGGGCATCCGTAATCGCAGTCAGCAAATGCATTGTGTCGTCACCTCCTTTTACTCATGAAAATTGCTTAATCTTCCATCCCACGTAAAAGCGCAATCTCCCTTGCGTAGCCGGGAAGCTCGTTGGGGGTCTCCAAAATCATGGGGAGCTTTTTCAGAACCGGGTGGTTCACCACAGAGCGGAATGTCTCCACCCCCAGGTTGCCCTCACCCAGCAGTTCATGCCGGTCCTTGTGGCTTGCATAGGGATTTTTGGAATCGTTCAGGTGCAGAGCCTTCAGTTTATCCAGACCTATCACCCGGTCAAACTCTGCAAGGACACCGTCCAGATCGTTCACAATATCATAACCGCCGTCATGGACATGGCAGGTATCCAGGCAGACACCGATGTCGTTACTGCCCACGCCGTCCATAATGGCCTTCAGCTCCTCAAAGCGGCCGCCGATCTCACTGCCCTTGCCTGCCATAGTTTCCAGCAGCACTGTAACAGGGTATCCCGGAGCCATGGCCTTTTTCAGAGCATCGCAAATTTGGGAAATGCCCGTATCCACGCCCTGTCCCACATGGCTGCCCGGATGGAAATTATAATAATTGCCCGGCAGCGCGGCCATTCGGCGCAGATCATCACAAAGGACCTCACAGGCAAATGCTCTAGCACCGGCCTCGGCGGTACAAAGGTTCATGGTATAGGCTCCATGGGCAACCAGAGGGCCAAAATCCGCATCCTTCAGCGCTTGCACAGCCTTTTGTGCATCCACAGGGTCTTCTTTTTTCGCCTTGCTTCCTCTGGGATTTCGGGTAAAAAACGCAAAGGTATTGGCTCCGATAGACTGGGCCGTTCTGACTGTGGCAACAAATCCATCACTTGCCGACAGATGACATCCTGCATACAGCATAGTATCAACTCCTTTGTTTCACATAATAACATATTTTAACCCAAAATGCAAATTAGGCATTCCATTTATCAAAAGGTGTGATATAATGGACTTATTCCATTAACTGGAGGGAGTATCATGCCCAAATCTGATAATCAAAAGCTGAAGATCTTTTACATACTGGATTACTTGCAACGCAATTCCCGGGAAGATCACCCTGTCCGCGCCACGGAGCTCACCGGCTGGCTGGACCGGGAGCATAACATTTCCTGCGACCGCAAGACGGTGTATTCCGACATTGCCGCCCTGCAGGATTACGGCGTGGATATTGTTTCCATCCCCGGCAAAAACGGCGGCTATTACATAGCTTCCCGCAATTTTGAATTGCCGGAACTAAAGCTGCTGATCGACGCGGTCCAGTCCAGCCGCTATCTGACGGAAAAGAAATCCCGGGAGCTGATTGAAAAGCTGTGCGACCAGTGCAACGAACACGATGCCTCTCTGATGCGCAGAACTGTGCTGGTCTCCGGTCGGGTCAAGAGCATGAATGAAACCATTTACTACAACGTGGACGCGATTCAGGAGGCCATTATTCAAAACCGGCAGATCGTTTTCCGCTATTTCGACTGGGATCTGGGTGGCAAGCGGCGCTACAGAGAAAAAGAATACCTGGCAAGCCCTTACGGACTATGCCAGGATAATGAAAATTGTTATTTGCTTGCTTTTTCCCAGCGCCACGGCATTACCTCCTACCGGGTGGACCGGATGACGGAGATTCAGCTGGCAGACCAAAAGCGGATCCCCTGCCCGGA
Source organism: Faecousia sp. (assembly GCA_045537615.1). GTDB lineage: Bacteria > Bacillota > Clostridia > Oscillospirales > Oscillospiraceae > Faecousia. Next base: position 17,768 of record JAZSPV010000053.1, read on the forward strand.
GCTGACCGGCAAGGCCTTAAACGAACACGCAGGCCGCCTGTTTCAGATGTACGCCGGTGATACCACTGACGTGAAGCTGCGCTTTCACAGAAGTCTCATCAATGTGGTCATTGACCGTTTTGGTAAAGATACCATGCTGATCCCCGACGGTGATGATTACTTCAACTTTACGGTGCCTGTGGCTGTATCCCCCATGTTCCTCAGTTGGGTCATCGGATTTGGCAATAAGGCAAAAATACTTTATCCCCAATCCGTTGCCGATCAGTGCCGCGATCTTTGCCGGGAAACCCTCAGCCAGTACTGACAAGACTCACCGAATCCAAGATATGCTGCCATTGGGCAGTCAAATCCGCTGCATCGGTGTAGTCTGCCATGACGGTGACGGCGTGGTGGCGGCTTCCGTCATCCATAATCACCGCCCGACACACCGCATTCCCCTCCTCGCCGGCAGCGCTCCATGCACAGCTATAGCAGGCAAACCCGTCTTTTTGGGTTTTCAGATAGCGCAGCTGCTCTTTCCCAAAGCCTGTAACGGCACGCAGTGTTCTGTCCAGATCCCCTGCATCCAATGTCTGCACTGTCACGGTGTAGCCGTCGCACAGATATAGCTTGCTGCCATCACCTGCTTCCATAGTCTGCAAGACCGCCTCCTCCGGAAGTGACATCTGCACCTCATAAACTGCTGCCGATGCCGGTACGGCGTAAACATCCGAAACCGTCTCAAAGGTTTCCTGGGAACCGCAGCCGGTCAGCAGCAGCGCCAAAACCGCCAATATCCAAACTTTTTTCATTGCTTGACCCCCTTGAAAGGAATTTCTATGAAGCTATTGCTTATTTACCTGTTTATAGTCAATGCGCTGGGACTTCTGCTTATGCTTGCAGACAAGTACAAAGCAAAGAAAAAACTTTGGCGCATTCCGGAAGCAACCCTCATAGGCGTTGCCCTTTGCGGCGGTAGTCTGGGGTGTCTGATGGGCATGCGTATTGCCCGTCACAAAACAAAGCATCCGAAGTTTTCCGTTGGGCTTCCTGTCATTCTGGCGGTGCAGGTGGTTATTTTCCTCGTCTGCATACCGCTGGTTTTCACTTTTTGGTTCCTATAACAAAAAAGACGCACCGATCGGTCGACCGGTGCGTCCTTTCTGTTATATGACTTCCATTAGTGCCTCGGCACAGAGCATACCGTCGATGGCAGCAGACATAATGCCGCCGGCATATCCTGCGCCCTCGCCCGCAGGATAGAGACCTGCAAGGCTCACGGACTGCTTATTTTCATCACGGACGATGCGTACCGGCGAGGAGCTCCGGGTCTCCGGGGCTGTCAGTACCGCCTCCGGATCAGCATATCCTTTCAAATTGCCCTCCAGCATGGGCAGCGCTGTTTCCAAGGCCTTGGTGATCTTCTCCGGCAAAACCGTATGCAGGTCGCACCACTTCACGCCGGGGCGATAGGTAGGCTTAACCGAACCTGCACCCTCGCTGGGTCTGCCTGCAAGAAAGTCACCCACCTTCTGGGCAGGGGCAAAGTAGTTGCTGCCACCGGCTGCAAAAGCTGTTTCCTCGATTTGGCGTTGCCACTGTACGCCACCCAGAGGGCCTTCATAAGGAAAATCCTTAGGGTGAAGGGTTACCAACAGCGCCGCATTGGCGTTGTCACCGCCTCGGTCCGCATAGCTCATGCCGTTAGTAACAACACGGCCTTCTTCCGACGCCGCCGCTACTACATAACCGCCGGGACACATACAGAATGTATAGACTGTTTCCTCTTCCAGGTGTTTGACCAGCTTGTAATCCGCAGGGGGCAGCACAGGATCATTTTTCCCATACTGGGCCTTATCGATAAGGCTTTGGGGATGCTCGATCCGCACGCCCATGGAAAAGGGCTTGGGTTCCATGGCAATGCCCATTTCACACAGCGTTTGGAAGGTATCTCTTGCACTGTGACCAATGGCAAGAACCACATTGTCACAGGCGACAATCTCACCGCTTTCCAATTCGACTGCAGTTACCCTATTTTTATCTGTGTGCAGTTTTACAACCCGGCTGTTAAATCGCACCTCGCCGCCCAAAGAAATGATTCTCTGGCGGATATTCTGCACCACTGTCAGCAGCACATCCGTACCCACATGGGGTTTGGCATCAAACAGGATATCCTCTGCCGCACCTGCCGCCACAAGCTGCTCCAAAATCCAGCCGATACGGGGGTTGTTCACGCCGGTGTTGAGCTTGCCGTCGGAAAACGTTCCGGCACCCCCTTCCCCGAACTGGACGTTGCTTTTGGGATCCAATTCCCCGGTTGCAAAGAAATGCTCCACCTTTTCATGGCGGCTGACTGCATCCTCGCCCCGTTCCAGAACCAAAGGACGCAGGCCTGCCAACGCCAATACCAGGGCCGCAAACATACCTGCAGGGCCAAAGCCCACAACCACAGGCTGGGTTTCCGGCACAACTGCCGGTTTTGGCAGCTTATAGTAAGACACCGGCGCAAGGGCTGCCCGTTTGCAGCCGCTGTGCTTCAGTATCTTCCCCTCATTGCCCTCCACCGTTACATCCACGGTATAAACAATGCGCACATCCGGCTTTTTCCGGGCGTCCACACTCCGGCGCAGGATCTTGACCTGTCGCACTTTAGAATTGGAGATCTTCAGCAGCCGTGCAGCCTCATAGGACAACTGTGCCACGTTATGCTCCGGTGGCAGAGATATTTCTCGTATTCGGATCATGTTGTATCCTTTCCCGCGTTGCGGCCTGCAACGATACCCGACGACCAGGCCCATTGCAGATTATAGCCGCCACAATCACCATCCACGTCCAGCACCTCGCCGCAGGCGTAAAGTCCGGGAACCAGCTTACTTTCCATGGTTTGCGGATCAAAGTCACAGGTGTATACGCCACCGGCTGTGACCTGGGCATTGTCCATGCCCATAGGCTCGGTGAGTACGATCTCAAAGGCCTTGACCGATTCCACCAGGTCCTGGATCATCTGTGCCGTCAATTCGCCGGAAGCTGCACCTGCAACACCGGCAGCCTTGGTCAGCACTCTTCCCAGGCGGTTATGCAGCAGACCGGTAAACAGTTCCTCCATAGGAATATTCCTATCCCGTCTGCGGCACAATTCCCTGTGAAGATCATCGCAAGGTATATGGGGCAGAAAATCCAGCCTTGCAATCCACTCCCCTGCTCCATAGCACACATCCCGGGAGATTTCAAAGATCACAGGACCGGAAAGACCGTAATCCGTAAACTGCAGTTCACCGCCGGAGTGGGCAAACCCCACGCCGTCCCGGAAAATCTGCACGTTGCATTTGCATCGGACACCTTTCAATGATGTAACAGCAGGCCATGCACACCTGATTTGCACCAAAGACGGACGAAGTCGGGTGGATTTGTGGCCCAACTTGCCCAGCAGCTTATAGCCGGACATGCTGCCGCCCAGTTTCGTGCCTGCCAAACCACCGCAGGCAACGATTACCCGGTCACAAAATTCCGTATCATTGATCACAAAGCCGGTACCTTCCTTGCGAAGCTTCTGCACCTCAAAACCGGTGTAGACCGTAATATTCTCTTTTTCAAGGCCAAGACGCAGCACATCCACCACGGAATTGGCATGGTCGGAAAAAGGATAAATCTTTCCGTTATCCTCCGCTGTGACAAGCAGACCCAGATCAAAAAACCACGCCCGTGTGGCCCATTGGTCCACCTGCGTCAAAGCCTGGGCAGGAAAGGAAGCATCCTCACCGTGATAGTGAGAAAGCTCCAAATCACAGTTGGAAAGGTTGCATCTGCCATTTCCGGTTGCCATCAGTTTTTTACCCACCCGGGCCTGGCGTTCAAAAAGCTTCACCTGCACCCCGGAGTTTTCCGCTGCTGCAATCGCCGCCGCCATACCGGATGCGCCGCCACCAATGATTCCAACGATCATAGTATCACCTCTTATTGCCCATTATAGCCGAAGAAAAACCTCCTTGCAATACAAAAAAGGTGTGCTATAATACCTTTGGTGATAAAATGGACAGGTCAAATATCGAAAAAATCGCCCAAACTGCCGAAGACAAGGTATTGCTTGCCAAGGTGTGGGATAAGATCAACACCGGTATCCGAAAAAACATACCGGCAAACACCGGCTTTCTTTCTCTGCGGGAACTGGAAATGACCCGGTATCTGTTCGGAGATGCGGATGGGCTGTACGCCTTTGGCGGCTACGCCGATGCGGAGCGAAAAATGCTGGTCTACCTTCCCGATTATTTGGATGAAAGTGCATTAACCGACGAGGACAGTCCCCTTGTATGCTTACGGGCTACCTTTTATGACGGTGACAGTCCTTCCCACCGGGATTTCCTGGGCAGCCTTATGGGCGCAGGAATCGCAAGGCAGACTGTGGGCGATATTTGCGTTGGCAAGGGATACTGTGATTTCTTTGTGACCCCAGAGATCGCACCCTATATTATGCAGAATTTAACAGGAGCAGGCCGCACAAAGCTGCACATCGAGCAGATAGCGCTTACGCAGGTATCTGTACCGGAACCGGAAACAAAACAGATCCGGGACACGGTAGCCTCCATTCGCCTGGACAGCATCATCTCCTCCGGATTTCGGATTGGAAGAAGCGCTGCTTCCCAGTACGTTCTTTCCGGCAGAGCGGCCATTGACGGACTGCCCTGTGAAAAACCGGACAAGCCGGTAGCCCTGGGAGCAAAGATTTCTGTTCGTGGGTTGGGAAAAATCCGACTGACCGCCATAAACGGAGAAACAAAAAAAGGAAGAATATCTGTGGTCATTGACCGCTATGTATGAGGTACAACGATGGAAATGGATAAAGTGATTACCAGAATCAACGAATTGGCAAAAAAAGCTAAGACAGAAGGACTGAATGATGCGGAGCTGGCAGAACGGGACAAGCTACGCAGAATTTATATTGATTCGGTAAAAGCAAGTCTTACCGGTCAGCTGGACAATACCTATATTGTCTATCCCGACGGCACAAAAAAGAAAGTCGAACCGAAAAGCAAACAGTCAGAATAAAGGAGACCGGTGTGGCCATTTGCCACACCGGTTTGTTCATATATCCATAAATGAGATGTTCCTGTCATGCAGATCTGCGATATGGGATAGGTCTTCTGTCGTTACGGCTACTGCGCCCATCTGTTCCAGTTCCCCGGCTGCATCACTGCCATCTGCGAAGCAGAAAACAGGCCGCCAGTTGTTTCGCAGATTCATCTTTGTTCCGCTCCAGGTGCCGCCTTTCCCCATGGCGCACTGCGCAACAAACACCTTTTCACCTAAGCAGTGGATAATACGGTTGCGCTGTAACGCCCGATGAGAAGAAAAATCCAAATCGAAGCCCTCCTCAGACAGGTAGAGGATACCCCTTCGCTGGGGCTGGTCAGCCAATCGGTCCGCCACCACGCTGATGACTTTACCGCCGTGGTCCAGGCAGGCGTTTTGGGCAGTTCTGTCAGCACCCCTGGCATTGCCGGAGACCAGTGTATAGCCCTGTAAGGCTGCCTGCTTTCCGACCTCCCGGGCAAACAAATGGTTCTGCTGCTCCAGTTCCCGGCTGCCAACAACGGAGATCATAGGGGTCTGCAACAAAGCTTTATCTCCTTTGGCCCACAACACCCCAGGCGCATCCGGGCCTAAGGTCTGCCGCAGATCACCGGGATACGCCGGGCTCACCCTGGTGATGGGGTAGCAGCCTTCCCGTTTTCCCTCACATAGATAGTAGTTTAATAAATCCTGCTGGGAAAGAAGATCCAAAACCCTCTGCGCAATCAGGTCACTGCAGCCTATGGACAGCAGGTCCTCCCTGCTCAGCTGTCTGTCCTGCAGCGGTTTTTCCATGGTCCTTGCCCGTAGTGTTAACTGCCGGAACTGTGCCAAGGTAAGGGGTTTTCGGTTCGGATCCCCTAAAAAACTCGTCAGCAGCAGGAAGCCCTGCTCCGCGGCTGTCAACGCAGGCGCTTCTTTACAGGAGCCGGTGCCTTGATGAGTTCCTCCGTCAAGGTTCCGTCCGCACCCAGAAGCATGGGTTTGATTTGATAGTTGGAGTATTTGGCAATCTCGTCCAGCTTGGCTTTTTCCGGGAAGTTTCCGATGATGGAGTATGCCACACCTTTCCGTTTTGCCCGGCCCGTTCTGCCGATTCGGTGGACATAGTACTCATTTTCCGCAGGTACATCAAAATTGATCACACACTCCACATCATCTACGTCGATGCCCCGGGAGGCAACATCTGTGGCAATTAAAATGGCCAGCTTGCCGTCACGGTAGCGCTGCATGGTCTTTTCCCGCTGGCTTTGGCGGATATCTCCGTGGATACAGTCACAGTCCAACCCGGCACGGCGGAAATCGTCGGTAAGCCGCTGACACATATGCTTGGTATTGCAGAAGATCATAATGCGCTCAAAGCCCTGACTGCGGATCAAGCGCAGGGTAGCCTCTGTTTTTTCCAGGTTAGGGACTGTAATGCTAAACTGGTCAATATCCGGGCGGTCCTCCTGCTTAGGCTCTACCGTAATCTCCACCTCGTCCCGCTGGTACATCCAGGAAACCGTCATAACCTCTTGCGATATGGTAGCAGAAAACAGGCCCAGATTGCGGCGGTTCTTCACCTTTTCGATGATTCGGGTCACATCCTTGAAAAAGCCCATATCCAGCATTCTGTCCGCTTCATCCAGTACCACGGTCTGAATCTTGTCAAATCGGATATTTTTGCGATTGTAGTGGTCCATGAGACGTCCGGGTGTGGCCACAACAATTTGGGGCTTCTTTTCCAGCTGCTTTGCCTGTCCCACAATGCCTGCTCCGCCATAAAGCACCGCAACACGGATTCCCTGGTAATATGTAAGCAGGCTGCGCAGCTCATCTCCGATCTGAATGGCAAGCTCCCGGGTGGGAGCCAGAATCAACCCCTGAACTGCCTCATCCTCGGGATCAATATGCTCGATCATAGGGATACCAAAGGCAAAGGTCTTTCCAGTTCCGGTGGGGGCCTTGGCAATCACATCCCGCCACTGCAGAAATTCCGGAATCGCCTGCTGCTGGATGGTGGTAGGGTATCCATAGCCCTTTTTCTCCAAGGCCTTGAGCATCTTATCCGAAAGCCCCAGATCCTTAAACATAATCTGTTCCATGATTCTCGTCCTTTGTTTTGTGTTTTTCCTATTGTAACAGTTTTAAGGCAAATATGCAAGGTGATTCCTCCGGTGTATGCAACACCTATGCAAAACACCTCCCGGGTGCTACAGATATACCCTTTACCCATTGGATGTTTTTTTCATATTTGTAAATTCCCACCATGGGTAATGGTGGACAAACGAAAGAAAATATGTTATATTGTATGTTGATATTTTGTGTTCTGCCGAAAAAGCAGAGGAGGCATGCAAAAAATGGGTAAGCTAATCGTAATTGAAGGCACTGACGGTTCCGGAAAATCCACCCAGTTCCGTATGATGTCCGAGCATCTGCAAAAGGATGGCATCGCATTTAAGCATCTGGTATTCCCCCGTTACAGCGAGGAGAGCTCTGCGCTGATTCGTATGTATCTGGGCGGACAATTCGGCAGTAAGCCTACAGACGTAAACGCCTACGCCGCTTCCTCTTTCTATGCAGTGGACCGCTACGCCTCCTACAAGATGGATTGGGGTAAGTGGTATGAAAACGGTGGACTGATCCTGTCGGACCGCTACACCACATCCAATGCTGTTCACCAGGCATCCAAGGAAACCGGCCCGGACCGGGATCGGTTTTTGAAATGGCTGTACGATTTTGAGTATGATAAGTTGGGTCTGCCCCGCCCTGATCTGACGATCTATTTGGATGTACCTACAGACTATACGGAAAAGCTGCTGCGCCACAGAGAGCAGGACACCAACACCCAAGCAGACATCCACGAAAAGGACACGCAGTATCTGGCCACCTGTCGGGAAAGCGGACGGGCCGCTGCCCAATACTACGGCTGGACTGTCATTCAGTGTGTCCGGGACGGTGCTATGCGGACCATTGAGGATATTCACCAGGAAATCTACGCTGCTGTCAAGCAGTGCTTGGAGGGCTAAGTATGGTTTATGTGCTGTTGGGAACCGGCTTTGAGGAAACAGAAGCCATTACACCGCTGGATCTTCTGCGCCGCGCAGATATCCCGGTAATGACGGTAGGTATAAATGGAAAAACCGTATACGGCAGCCACAGTATCGGCATTGAGGCCGATATCGAAATAGCGGAAATGGACCTGACTGCGCTGGACATGATCGTGCTGCCCGGCGGTTTGGGTGGCGTTGCATCGATACGTGCCAGAAAAGAAGCCCTGGAGGCCCTGCGCTTTGCCTGGGAAAACGGCAAGTATGTGGCCGCCATCTGTGCAGGTCCTACGGTGCTTGCTGATTTGCATATTACCGACGGACGGAACACTACCTGCTACCCCGGCTGTGAAAACAGCATGGGCAGCGCAAAGGTAGATCCGCAAGTTCCCTGTGTCCGGGACGGCAACATAATCACCGGTGCTTCTGCCGGCTGCGCCGTTCCCTTCGGTCTTGCTCTGATTGCAGCACTGAAGGGTGAAGAAACCGCCAACACCATTGCCCAGCAGATCGTAATCCGCTGACAGGAGGTTACTATGGAAAATCAAAACAAAGATCAGTTCAACGAAAATTCCAATGAGAATTGGCTCGATGAGGTCTTGGGAAAACAGAATACCGCCAAGGAGATCAGTTTTGATGAGGCCGCGTTGAGTGCCGCCGGGCTCATTCACCCGGACGATGCCGAATTAGAGCGAATCGTCCAGGAAACACTGGCAGAAAACTGGGATGACGCGGAGCAGGAGGAACTGTCCCAGGATCAACCGGAGGCAATTCCCACTCAGTTCTTCACACCCCAGGAGGAGGCCTTCCAATCTGCCGAGCCGGAATCTGAAATTTTGGAAGAAGTGAAAAAGGCTGTGGAGGCCCAGGAACCCGCTGATCCGGCAACCCCTCCGAAGCCCAGAAAAACTGCCGCTCCCAAAAAGGCCGTGCAAACCAAGAAAAAAGCCTCGAAAGAACCGAAAGAGACAGATAAGGATGTGTCTGACGTGCAAGAGAACAAATCCTTCCTTTCCAAGCTCTGGTCCGGATACGGATTATTTGGTATTCCCCACGTTTTGGCCACCTTGATCTGGGCTGTTTTAATCATTGCCATCGGTACCTGGCTTGGCCGCACCGCATGGCTGTGTGCTGCTGATGTGCTGGCCCTTGGCAAAACCGGTCAGGAAGTGACCATAAGCATTGATGTCCAGGACCGTATGCCCGATATTGCCAAGAAACTGGAAAAAGCAGGTATGATCCGCTATCCCAAGCTTTTCCAGATGTTTGCTAAGTTCACTGGTAAGGGCGATAACATTCTGGTGGGCTCTATCACCTTTAACGAAACTACCGTATATGACTATAACGCACTGATCAACGCCATGTCCTACAGAGGCGGCTCTGTTGTCACTGTGGATATCATGATTCCGGAAGGTTACTGCTGCGCCCAGATCTTTGCACTTTTGGAAGAAAAGGGCGTGTGCTCCGCAGCTGAGCTGGAGGCGTATGCCGCCAACGGTGAGCTGGACAATTACTGGTTCCTTGACGGTTTGGAACGGGGTCACAAGTACTGTCTGGAAGGCTTTCTTTTCCCCGACACCTACGAATTCTATATGGACGACGAGCCCGGACGGGTGCTGGAAAAATTCCTGGACAATTTTAACTACCGCTTCACCAACCGCATGATTGACAAATATATGGCGCTGAACAGCAAGACCGGCTTGAATCTGACATTACAGGAGGTCATCATTATGGCTTCCATTGTGGAAAAGGAAAAGGCTGCCGACGCAGAAGGCTATAATATCTCCTCTGTCTTCTACAACCGTCTTGTCAACGCCGCTTCCTATCCCTATCTGAACTCCGATGCCACCATCCTGTATGCCACCGATTACTACAATGCAGGGGAGCTGAATACAAACGAGCAGATCAATGCCAGCCCCTACAACACCTATACCCAGACCGGTCTGCCTCCCACACCCATTGCCAACCCCGGTCTTTCCAGTATCGACGCTGCACTGGACCCGGAGGATACCGACTACTTCTACTTCATTCTTGACCGTTCTGCAGGGGCCCACCGCTTCTCCAGAACACTGGCTGAGCATCAAAAACTGGAAAAAGAATTGGGATACACATGAGAAAACTGGAACTACTCTGCCCTGCCGGAGATATGGAACGGCTGAAAATGTCTGTGCTGTATGGTGCAGATGCCGTCTATTTGGCAGGAACAGAATTCGGAATGCGTTCCTTCGCCGGAAACTTCACGCCGGAGGAACTGCCCCTAGCCGTAAAATTTGCCCATGACCACGGTGTTGCGGTCCATGTGACCGTGAACACCATGCCCCGCAATGAGGAGATTGCCGCACTTCCTGCTTATCTGGAACAGCTCCAGGATGCAGGGGTAGATGCCCTGATCGTTGCAGATATGGGTGCCTTTTCCCTGGCAGGCAAATATGCACCGAAATGCGCACGGCACATTTCCACCCAACAGTCTATTGCGAACTATGAATGTGCAAGGGCCTGGTATGAACTGGGCGCACAAAGAGTGGTGCTGGCAAGAGAATTGAATTTGGAGGAAATCCGTACCATCCGGCAAAACACACCTAAGGAACTGGAGATCGAAACCTTCGGTCACGGTGCCATGTGCGTCAGCTATTCCGGCAGATGTCTGCTGAGTAACTATATGACCGGCCGGGACTCCAACCGGGGCGCTTGTGCCCAGCCCTGTCGGTATCAGTATGCACTTATGGAGGAAAAGCGGCCCGGAGGATACTTCCCTGTATATGAAGACGAAAAGGGTACCTATATCCTCAACTCCCGGGATATGTGTATGATTGATCATATACAGGATCTGCTGGATGCCGGTGTGGACTGTATTAAAATCGAAGGTCGTGCAAAATCCGCCTACTATGCGGCCATCGTCACCGGTGCTTACCGTCATGTGATCGACGACGTATCTGCCGGCAAACCAATAGACCCTGTCTGGCGTGACGAGGTAGAGCACGTTTCCCACCGGATCTACTCTACCGGCTTCTATTATGGGCAGCCGGGACAGTATACTGAAAACTCCCGCTACATCCGTCAGTGGCAGGTTTGTGCCATTGTGGAAAGCTGCGATGAAAGCGGGCTGGCTCTGTGCAGCCTACGCAACAAATTTGCTCAGGGCGATCCCCTGGAGGCTGTGGGACCGGACAGCAAACCCTTTGCTTTTACCGCAGGTCCCATGCAGGATACCGAGGGCAATCCCTTAACCGAGCCCAGAACACCGCAGATGCAATTTTATATCCAGCTTCCCAAAAAAGTACCGGCCTATACAATTTTAAGAAGATCGGTAGACTTGTCCGCAAAATAAAAAAACGGATCCCAATGGGATCCGTTTTTTTTATTTTGTTAATTACCTGACATAGGCAATGGATTGGGTCAGATACTGTTCCCATGGGTAGGTTTCTGCTTTGCGCTCCCAGCGCCACGCGTCCCGTATGGCCTGACACAGCAGCAGGAGCTTATTTTGCATGACCTCTGATTCAAACATAGCAGCATTGTCCGGCTGCATGGCCTCATAAAAGATCCGGGACCGATCCTCGGTCAGGGCACTCATCGATCCTTCATCAGCAAAGGCTCTGGTCTTGCCTTCCAGCCATTCCTGCCGGGGCTCCTGGCCGTAGGTAAAGCCTTCGGGATTTAGACTCTGCCACCGGTCCAGCATAGGGCTATTGCCCAGAGTGTGACTGTCTACGATATAGCCCATGGCTTTCATAAACTCCGTTTTTACATCTACGCCGCAGGGCAGGATCACAAAAGGATCCCCACTTTCCCAAAAACGGACCGCCTCGGTCTTGCCGTTTGCACTGCGAACGATACAGATCCGGATCCTGGTATTGGCACTTTTGCTAAGGAAGCTTTCCGGGAACAGGGACAACACCTGCTCCAGTTCATCTAGGGACTTTGCAATGGCTTGGGTCTGGTACTCCGGTTCCAGGGTATATCCGCCGGTTGTTTTCACAGCGGTATTCCAGATCCGGATTGCCGTTACATGCTGACGGTTCAGGGCATCCACCCTGTCCTGCAGCGCATCCAGCCCCTGCTGGTCCGGCGTCTGGGCTGTAAACACAGAACCTGTGTACACCGTTTCCTCCGCCAAAGAAGCTCCCTTTACATTCCACCGCAGGAGCACCTGCATATCTTCCTGGGCGGTTAAAATCCAAACGCTGCCGCTCCAGCGGTCTGCCAAGAAGCTGACAGGTTTTTCAAAACCGGTAATCGTAACCGCTGCCGTCTTCTTCCCGGATACCAGCTCATAAAAAGCCAGGTGCATTCCGGCCTCATCTGTGGTAACACCGACCGCACCACCAAGCTGTGTAGCTGCCACAACATTATCTGCCTGCACATTCAGCTGTCCCTTGGTGCCATCCAGCCCACCGTAAATCCACTGCCGCACAGTGCCATCCATCCGTTCCAGCAGATACCGGTCCTCATAGGTATCCAGGTAGGTTATATTTTTGTCTTCGCTGAGGCTTGCTCCATTTTCCGAGGAGAAGTAGATGGTCTTTTGTTTCCACATAGTGTCGGTAACGTTGCAGACCAAAACCTTTCCATCAAAATAGATTCCCTGCAACGACTGGCTTTCACAGCTATGGGATTTGATCAGTCGGGAGAGCCCCTGTTGGGTATCCATCCCCCGAACCTCCTGTCCCACGCAGAAGAACACCTCGGTTCCGTCCGGTGCAAAGACAGGCATTCCCTGGATTTCTTCCGGAAGCGGCATTCTTTTGACCTCGGTAAGCTGGGAATCCAAAAATACTGCCTCGTTGGTTTGGGTGTCATAGTACGCGACGCCATTATCCAACACCTGTCCATTGCTACGCAGATCCACAGGCAACTGTGCCGTGCCGGAAAGAACGCACATTTCACCGCTGAGCAGCTGTAGCTGTGTCTGCTCCTGTCCTCCAAGCAGTAAGATCCGGTCCTCCATGGACGCAAGTCCATAGTAGATCGCCTGTTCCAGCCCATAGGCCCTGACAGCCCCGTTTGTCTGCTGCTCCACAGCACTGTCCGGTATGTAGGTGCCGGGGTCCGGCGGTTGCGATGCTGTGGGATCCACTGTAGTTTCCGTCTCCCCTGTATTTGCGCACCCGGTAAGCAGCATTACAAGGGCCAACGCAATAAGCAGTATTCGTTTCATCTCACTGCCTCCTGGCCAAAGTATAGTCGTCCCCCTGTCTGTAGTAGGGACAGTGTGGCTTTTGCGATGTAAGGAGTCGATACATCTCATCCTCGTCCAAATCCATCATACAGCAGTATTCGTCGTACTGCTCGTCATAATCATAATACCAGCAAGTATCGCATTCATTCATCGTCTTTTTATTCTCCCAATTGGTTCAAATAGCCGTGGATATCAAAAGGCTTCAGTTCCTCATCCTTGCGCAGATACAGCGGATGGTGGGGATGCCCTTTTTTGCTCACAGCACCGGCGCAGTACCAACGGGCACCGTACTGCTCCCCTGCCTCCAGCATATCCTTAAGACAGGCCGGTAAATAGTCCCGTTTTTCAATGATCGTACCCCAGGCGGCCCACACCGCAGGCTTGTCGGAAATCGCCAGCACGTAGCGAAACGCCTTTAGGTTTTCCCTGTGGAGTGCTTCGTTACAAGTTTTCTCCATGGTATCCGGGTCCGTTGCCCGTTGGGCATAAACATTAAACATGATAAAGCTGTCGAAACCGTTGCCCAAAGCGATCCGTTCCACAGACTTAAGTGTGTTGTCCAGATCGTCGGGTTTCGCAGTAGAGGGGTTGATCCCAATGCATATCAGTGGGTTCTTCCCCCGGGTTCCCAATATGTAACGGTACTCAGAGTAAAAACTGGGGGCGTAGATCCACCTGTTTATGTCGTAGTCCGGATTGGGGGTATTGGCAGCCTCCAATGCTTGCTGAAACGTTACCAACTCCAGAAGGGTTGTTGATCCTTTCGGTATGTGCATAGCAAAAATCCTCAAGCCCAGAGGACACAGTCCACGGGAACGTCAAATTCTTCTGTTTCCAACCGGGGCAGCACCTGAAAATCATAACACAATGCCACCGTAGGGTGACCCGGTTCCCGGGCCAAAAATCTGTCATAAAAACCGCCACCGTAACCGATTCGGTGACCCTGGGGATCAAAGGCAAGCCCAGGCATCAGCACCAAAGCTGTGGGGTCCTGGGCCACCGGCTCATCTGCCACCGGCTCCGGGATGCCGGCATAGCCCCTCTCCACGGCCGCAAGATCGGTGAGATAGATAAACCGCATTTCCTCCCCATAGATCTTGGGCACAGCCACACGTTTGCCGTCCTGCAAAGCACGCTGCAGTATCGGCAAGGTGCGCACCTCCTGATTATAGGGTAGGTACCCATAGACGGTCTTTGCGTTCTTATAGGCATCACAATCGGCAAATAGTTCTGCCAAGCGGTTGCTGGCTTCCTGAATCTGTTCCGGGGTCATGGCTCGTTTTTTCTCCCGAATTTGATGGCGCAAAGCCTTCTTATCCATGCTGCTCCTCCTTCGGTTGCTTGCGGTACAACCGGAACCACAGCCACACTGCGATCTGGCCCGGGATTCCCAGCAGGAACAATCCCCATACCCAAATTCCAAATACTGCAAGGCTGACGAATATGCTCAGCAGGCAGCCCCAAACAATCGCAGAGATCAGCGCCATATTCCAGCGATAATCCTTCCAGGCAGAGCACAGACTCAGCAGCACGATGGCATTGACAGGAATCCCATAGATCAGGGTGATCCAAAAACAGGGAACATGCAAATAGTACAAGATCACAAAGGCCAGCAGTGCCACAAACCAAACAAGCATCGTTGTCAGACCCAGGATGATCCGCTTATCTGCCTTTCTTTTCAGTGTCTTTTCCACTGCCTTTCCCATGGCCCGTTCCACAGCGCCGGGGTTTTCGGGCAGCGCATTGGGATCTGCCAGCAGGTCATTGACCGAAACACCAAACAGCTCCGCAAGCTGCACTAAGGTCAGCACATCCGGTGCAGACTCACCCCGTTCCCACTTGGAGACAGCTTTGTCTGAATAATTCAGTTTTTCCGCCAGGGCTACTTGGGTCATGCCTGCCTGCTTGCGGCAGGCCACAATATTCTGGCCAATCTGTCTTTTGAGCTTTTCTTCTTCCATAATTTCCCTCCAGGGTATAACTGCACTCATTTTAACAGATTTTCCTGCATAATGCAAGAAAAAAGGGCGTGTCGCAAAATCCTGCAACACGCCGACACAGAGGCAGCTCTTTTCCGTCCCTGCAAATTTTACTATGTATTTTACAATCCGTTCTTCCGTCAATCCTCAGCAAATAATGTTTGCTGGCAGTATCTGATGATGGCACTTCGGGTAATCAGTCCGATGAACGTATCCTTGTCATCTACTACCGGAACAAAATTCTGTGTGCTGGCCCGCTGGACCAGATCCTGCATAGATGTTGTCACTCGGACCGGTATATTATCCTTTTTCCGGTCTACCTCCATGATTCGCCTGGCCTCGGCCTGACGCATATCCATGTAGCAGATATTTTTTAGCGCCCACAGAAGATCACCCTCTGTGATAGATCCCCGGTACTCTCCACGCTTGTTGAGGATCGGCAGTGACGAATAGCCGGCTAACTCCATCTTCTCCAGCGCCTGACGGACGGTGTAATCATCATATACAAAGGCACACATAGCCTTCGGAGTAAGAAAAAATAAAATGTTATCCATAGCAGCTCCTTTACTACGCCCATTGGGTGGCATTTCGGTTGCCATTAATATTATAGCATAAAATTCCAAAGAAAGGATGAAAATTTATTGTAAATTCGTTGTTAACGTGCCAAATTTCATGCTCCGGTTTTGTGCACATTGTACAAAGTCTGAGGATTGAGTGCCTTTTCTCCGGCTCTCTACCGGGAGTGGACTTTGGTATCTATCAATTATAGATACCAAAAGTATGCATAGTAGGAAACATTTTTACAGTACAGTGGTATACTGTTTTATAAAGAAAGGCGGTATAATCCATGAAACGAACAAGATTATCGGAACGCTCCCTCCCTGATTACTCCCGCGGAGAAGAGATCATGAATATGGTGACCCATATTGTAGGTGGCGCCTTCGGGGTGCTGGTGTTGCTGCTGTGTCTGCTGCGGGTATCTGCAGCCGGCAACCCCCTTGACATTTTCAGCGTTGCCATCTACGGTTTGTCAATGGTGGCCGTTTACATCATTTCCAGTATTTATCACGGACTGCGCCCAGGTACCGCCAAAAAGGTTCTGCAAGTTCTGGACCACTGTACTATCTATTTCCTGATTGCCGGTACCTATACCCCCATTTTACTTTGTGCCTTTGTCCCCACCTACCCCATTATCGGCTGGGGGTTGTTGGCCGCCGAATGGGTTCTTTGTTTCCTGGCTGCCACCCTCACTGCCATTGATTTACGATCCTACCGGGTCTTTTCCATGATCTGCTACATTGCCATGGGCTGGGGTGTAGTCTTCTTCATCCCCCAATGCGTGCAGGTAATGACCGCCACCGGATTTTATATTCTACTTTCCGGCGGCATTGCCTATACCATCGGTGCAATTCTGTTCGGCCTGGGCGTGAAACTGCGTTGGATGCATTCCGTGTTCCATATTTTTGTTGTGCTGGGAAGCCTTCTGCATTTTATCTCCATTGTGGGCTACGCCTTGTAAAGCATCCGTGTTTCTGCCTAAATCATTTGGGTGTGCCAACCGGCACACCCTTATTTTCTGCACAGACCGGCCCAGCGCGCATAAACTGTCCTATAAGCACATTGCTTATTCCCTGAATTTTATATCATATCGGGAGGTATTACCATGTCTGATATCTGTCAGCAGACAGTGCGGTGCGGTCCGGAGGATCTGCGCCAGGCGCTGTCCATTCACACCAGGAAAATCACAGACAGCTGCCGTGACAAGGATTGCATTGAGGATCTGAGAGTTTATCTTACCAAGCCGTCCCAGTGCATTCTGGATACTGCTGCAGGCGCAAAGGTTCGCTGTGCGGATCTTCTGTACACTTACATTGACGTAGAGCCGGTGGCCTTTGACAGAAACCACTATTGCATCGATGTCACCTTCTACTATCGGATCCTGGCTGATGCCACTGTGGGTTGCCTGCGGCCTGCGGCCCTGTACGGTCTGGCTGTGTTCTCCAAACGGGCCGTTCTGTGCGGAGAAGACAGCGCTGCCCACATTTACACCAGCGATACCCGTCTGGGTCAGTGCGACGGCCCCAGCACCATAAGCGCCAACAAGCCCACGGCCGTAGTAGAGGTCACTGCCCACAATTAGCAAGGTATAAAACCAACCCATATCCTATTAAAAATAATGGGAGAGCATCTTATTTGCTGAATTTAGGGTACAATATAATTATCACCTAAGGGAGGCAACGATATGATTTTAACAAATGATGCAATCGGTAAATTTGGCAACTATCTCCGTTGTGAGGAGAAAAGTGCGGCAACACAGGAAAAGTATCTGCGAGATGTTCAGACATTTTGCAAATATACAAGCGGCAACGAAATTTCCAAGGAACTTGTGGTAGATTGGAAAAAGTATTTGGTGGAGCAAGGGTACGCCGTCCGGTCTATTAATTCTATGCTGGCAAGCGTAAACTGCCTGCTGGAGTTTCTTGGACTGTCCAACTGCAAGGTAAAGAACATCCGAATGCAACGGCAGACCTACTGCGCTGAAGATAAGGAGCTGACGAAAGCAGAGTATCTGCGGCTGTTACAGGCATCTAAAAAGAATGAACAGCTGAATCTGGTAATCCAGACCATCTGCGGAACCGGTATCCGTGTTTCTGAATTGCAGTATTTCACAGTGGAAGCGGTACGATACGGCGAAGTCACTGTGGCTTGCAAAAACAAAACCCGGACGATTCTCGTTCCGGGTAAACTAAAAAACCTTCTATTAAATTACGCCAAGCGACACAGCATTGCTGCTGGAGCCATCTTTATTACGCGGTCCGGCAAAACACTCAATCGCAGTAATATTTGGGCTGCGATGAAAAAGCTTTGCGAGGTTGCTGGTGTGAAGCCTTCTAAGGTCTTCCCCCACAATCTGCGCAAACTGTTCGCACGGACATTCTATGGTATTGAGAAGGACATCGCCAAACTGGCAGATATTTTAGGACACAGCTCCATCAACACCACACGAATCTATATCATGACCACCGGTT
>JAZSPV010000039.1:0-13305 GCA_045537615.1 Faecousia sp.
GATCAACTGCATCGAGGGCGTTATGCACACCGGTCAGCGTGACATGATCCGTGTCCGTATCAGCAAGGCTGACTTCGAGGCCGGCTTCAAGTTTAAGCATCTGGGCGAAGTTCTGTACGCCAAGGTCAAGAACGAGTTCGAGGCTGTTGTTGACAAGTGCGAAGTCACCATCATCGTGGACGCTGAGCAGAACAAGGAACTGCGCGCTGCTGCAAACGAAGTGTTCAACAAGCGTGACGCCCGTCTGGCCTCCATGACCGACGAGTCCGTCAACGAGTTCTACACCTGCATCATGTGCCAGGCCTTCTCCCCCAGCCACGTCTGTATCGTTACCCCCGAGCGTCTGGGTCTGTGTGGTGCCGTGTCCTGGCTGGACGCCAAGGCCACCAAGGAGCTGGATCCCGCAGGTCCCTGCCAGCCCATCGTCAAGACCGGCTGCCAGGACGAGCGTCTGGGCCGTTACGACTCCATGGACGAAGCTGTCAACAAGTACTCCCACGGTGCTGTTGAGAAGATCACCCTGTACTCCCTGTTCGAGGATCCCATGACCTCCTGTGGTTGCTTCGAGTGTATCTGCGGCGTGGAGCCCTGCTCCATGGGTGTTGTCATCACCTGCCGTGAGCACGCCGGCATTACCCCTCTGGGCATGAGCTTCTCCGACATGGCTTCCATGACCGGCGGCGGTGTTCAGACCCCCGGCTTCATGGGCCACGGCAAGCACTTCATTTCCTCCAAGAAGTTCATCGCAGCCGAAGGCGGCCCCGGCCGTATCGTCTGGATGCCCAAGGATCTGAAGGAGCAGATGCGCGAGCGCCTGGATGCCACCGCTCTGGAGATGTACGGTGTTGAGAACTTCACCGACATGATCGCCGACGAGACTGTCTGCACCGAGGATCCCGAGCAGCTGCTGGAATTCCTGGGCAATGTGGGCCATCCCGTCCTGGGCATGGAACCCTTCGACATGTAATTTACTCCATAATTCAACAAAAGGACCTGCCCTTGGCAGGTCCTTTTTGCCGGCATTTTAGATAATTACAGGCAAAGCAAAGATTGAAAGCAGGGTTCCATTAAGGTGAACAACGCCTTTGGCGTTGTTGGATTGCCCTGTTGCGGTGCCCGATAAAATCTTCGGGCTTACGCTTTTCCTTGATTTTATCGACCGCAGCCACTCGCTCTGCTCCCTTCTTCCGCCACCGGCGGCGGTCGCATCGCTCCCCCTTCGACATGTAATTTACTCCATAATTCAACAAAAGGACCTGCCATTGGCAGGTCCTTTTTGCCGGTATGGTGAATGATACTATCAACCGCTGCCACCCACGTTGCTCCCCTTTTCTATAATGGGGATTGACAAAAAAGCGAAATTGTATTATTGTATTAGTGAAGTAGTACAGTTATAACTGGAAGGGAGGAGCTTATGTGAGTTGGATACTGGACAGGAAGAAACCTATTTGTCCCCAGATCTGCCACCAGATTTGCACTTGCATCGTGGCTGGAGAATTTGCGCCCGGTCAGCGGTTGATGTCGGTGCGGGAGGTGGCCCTGGCAGCCGGCGTAAACCCCAACACGGTCCAGCGGGCCTTTGAGCAGCTGGAACAGCAGGGGGTCTTGTATTCTGAACGGGGTGCAGGCTGGTTCGTATCATCGGATACGGGGGCAGCCCACCAAATGCACCGGCAGCTGCTGCAGGAAAAGGTGGAGGCCTTTTTCCGGGACATGGCGGAACTGGGGCTGAGCACAGCCCAAATCAAGGAATATGTAAAGGAGTGGGAGGCATGAGCGAGATTTTATGCTGCAAGGGACTGACCAAGCGCTACGGCAAGGTCCTTGCCCTGGACAATGTGGATCTGACGCTGGAAAGCGGAAAGATCGTGGGACTGCTGGGCCCCAACGGCTCCGGTAAAACCACCATTATTAAGATCATTAATGGCCTTTTGACCCCCAACAAGGGAACCGTCACCGTATGCGGCGAGAAGATCGGACCTAAGACCAAGGCCCGGGTGGCATACCTGCCCGATAGCATTTATCTGAGCTCCTGGATGACCGTCCGGCAGATCGTGTCCTACTTCCAGGACTTTTATGAGGATTTCCGTCCGGAGCTGGCCTACGAAATGCTGGAAAAGCTGGACATTGCGCCCAACCGCCGGCTGAAGACCTTATCCAAGGGCAACAAGGAAAAGGTCTGTCTGATCCTGACCATGAGCCGCAATGCCAGCCTTTATGTGCTGGACGAACCCATTGCCGGCGTAGACCCGGCAGCCAGAGATTACGTGATCTCCACCATCATCAACAACTATAATCCGGATTCCACGGTGCTGATCTCCACCCATTTGATTGCAGATATCGAGCAGGTTTTGGATGAAGTGGTATTCATCCACAACGGACGGATTCTGCTGCAAAAGACGGTGGATCAGATCCGGGAGGAAAAAGGCAAGAGTGTGGACGAACTGTTCCGGGAGGTGTTCCGATGGTAAGAAAGCTTTATAAGCATGAGCTTCGCTCATGGATCCGGTTCATGAGCATTGTCTATGTTGTGGTTTTGGCCGTGGCAACCATGCACCGGCTGTTGCAGCTGTTTGAAACGGATTCTGTATACTATAACATTGTGTTCTTTTCTGCAACCCTGGCATATATCGTCGTGCTGAGTGCCAGCTTCCTTGCCTCGGTTGTTTGGGCAGTGATACGTTTTTATAGGAACCTCTTTACCAGCGAGGGCTACCTGACCATGACGCTGCCCGTACCCGTCAGCGCCCATCTGTGGGTGAAGGTTTCCACGGCTGTTTTGTTTAGTATCCTTACTTATCTTGTAGCCATTTTCTCCTTTTTGATCGTGACAGCCGGTGATGTGTTTATTGAGCTGTGCAAGGCCGGCGCTTACCTTTGGAAGGAGGTTCCTTCCGATTATCAGGTCCATCTGGTGTTCCTGGGCTTGGAGTTTCTTTTGCTTGTAGTCGTGTCTTTGTTTTGCAACCACCTGCTGTACGATACCTGTATCTGCATCGGACAGTTATTCCGCAGACTCCGTATATTGGCTGCCGTCGGCGCATATTTTGCGTACTATATGATCACCCAGACTTTGAGTACCATAGGTTCTATGCTGTTTTCCGTGCTGATGGCAACCGGCGTACTGGATTGGTTAGAACCGGTGGTGGAAGATTTGGGGATCTACACCTCCCATATTGGCTTTGGTATTAGCTTGTTGGTGACGTTGATACTGGCGGCTGTCTACTACTTATTCTGCCATTTCGTGATCCGCAGAAGACTCAATCTGGAGTAAGGAGGATACTGGAATGAAAAATACCGTAAAACGTGGAGCGGTCCTTTTGGTAGTATGCGCCATGCTTCTGTGTCTGTGCGGCTGTGATGCTCTGGACCGGATGCGTCAAAACCAAGGCTTTTGGGGAGAAAACGGCGAAATCCTTTGGAACGGCGCTGTTTATAAGGAGCTTCCCCCGGACGATGACCTTTACATCAAAGATGACATGAACGTAGTGGTTTATGTTACCGAACCGGATGTTCCGGTGCTGCTGAGTACATTTTACCATGGCTATTATCCCAGTAAAGAAGGCCTGTTTCTGTCGGGAGCAGGAAAATACTATTGTCGGGAGGACCGGTATGAGGAGATTCAAAAGCGAATCTACGAGACTTTCCAGCCGGATATGATCTGCTGCAGTGTTACCGAGTATAATATTGAGGGAGAGGCAGAGGAAAAAATCTATCAGCTGACCCAGGAGCAGACACAGATGCTGGCGCTGATCCTGGAAAAGGAAGAATCCCGGACCTTAGGCGACGGCTGGTATTTGGAAACAGATATGCAGGTGTGGCTGTGGGAGTGCAGTGAGGATCTGCTGTTTCGCCGCAATTCTATAGACCTTGCCAAAAGCGGAGATACCTATTACCTGTACCGAAACACAGGCAACCGGACACTGGTGTATACCGTTCCGGAGGGTTGCCGGGATACCTGCGAGGAGATCTTTTCCGCCTATGAGAACCTTTATGACAAGGGATTTGCGGACATCGGCCAAATCCTGTAATAGTTGCAAGCGCCTGTATCCTTTTGGATACAGGCGCTTTTTTGGCAATTTCATCCGAAATGTACTTTGTGGTTGCGGTTTTGACGGTTTTGCGTTAGAATAGAAGAAACTATGGCAAGGAGCAAAGATATGGGCTGGCTGGAGATTACAATTGATACCCTGTCCTCCGGTATTGAGGATGTGGCGGCATCGCTGACCGCCGGTGGCTTTGCAGACCTTCTGATGGAGGACCAGGCAGAGTTCGAATCCTTTTTGGAGGAAAACCGGGCCTATTGGGACTATATTGATGAGCAGCTGCAACAGAAATTGCAGGGCCTTTCCCGGATCAAGCTGTATCTGGAGGAAACAGACACCCAGGGGCTTTCCCGGCTGAAGGCCCTTTTGCAGGATATGAAGCAGCGGGATAAGGCAGGAAAACTGGGCACTTTGGAACTGACTACCTCTTTGCTGCCGGAAACGGATTGGTCCGAAAGCTGGAAGGAAAACTATCCGCCCCAGGAAGTGGGCAGGAAGCTGGTGGTGCTGCCCTATTGGTTGGCAGATAGCTACCAAGGCCAAAGGCTTCCGGTAATTTTGGATCCTGGTCTGACTTTTGGCACCGGCGCCCATCCTTCCACCAGAATGGTCATGCAGGTGATGGAGGAGAATCTTCTTCCCGGCAGTACCTGCCTGGACCTGGGCAGCGGCAGCGGAATTTTGTCTATCACTGCTCTGCGTCTGGGGGCAAAGACCGCCATCGGTGTGGATATCGACCCCAAGGCAGAGGATATCGCCCGGGAAAATGCGGCCTACAACGGATTTGCTGTCCCGGCCTTTACGGCATTAACCGGAAACGTGCTGGCAGACAAAAAGCTGATGGCACAGCTGTGTGACCGGCACTATGATGTGGTGCTGGTCAATATCGTGGCAGATGTGATCGTGGCCCTTGCGCCGGTGCTGCCTGCCCTGTTGGATCAGCAGAGCTTGCTGATCTTGTCCGGTATTTTGGATACAAGACTTGCGGATGTGACCGAGGCGCTGAGCCGAGCCGGCCTTACGGTGACACAGATCCGCAGTGAGGAACAATGGCGCTGTGTATGCGCCAAGAGGTGAACGTATGAACATTTCCTATCGCACCCGGCAGCGACTTCAGCGTGCCGGAATCCTGCTGCTGTTGGCAGCGTTGGTTGGTGCGCTGGTGTACCTGTGCTGGTTTATGTGGCTTAAGCGCTATGTGGTGTACACCCGTACCGAAGGCGCAGTGCTGGATATGGCTCAGGATCCCCGGATTCCCTTGGGTCAGCTGGCAATCCAGCCGGAAAAGACACCGATCTCTATATACTATAACGAGGGCGATAATGCCATCAGCACAGGCCGGGAACTGACCCAGATGGTAGGCTTTTATGCCGATGCGGAAGCACTGACGGATATGGCCTCTGTGCAGCAGCAGGTATCTCTTCTGACAACGGGCACACCGGTGATGCTGGATGTGAAGGACGGCAAGGGCCGGTTCTTCTATTCCTCCTCCGTGGGTTCGGCCCGCTGGAGCGGTATCGACACAGCTGCCATGGATGAACTGATTCAGCAGCTGGACAAGAAGGGTATGTACCTGATTGCTAAGCTGCCAGCCTTCCGGGATTACACCTTCGGTCTAAACAGCACCTCCAACGGCCTGTTTGTAGCCAGCGGCGCTTATCTGTGGGCCGATGACGATTACTGCTACTGGCTGGACCCCACCAAGCAGGGAACGGTAACCTATCTTGTGGATATTGTTTCAGAGCTGAAGTCTCTGGGCTTTGATGAGGTGGTATTTGATAACTACTGCTTCCCACCCACCACAGATCTGAAGTTCAGCGCAGACAGGGCAGAGGCCCTCAATACCACAGCAAAAACTTTGGTCACTACCTGCGCCGACAATTTCTTTGCCGTATCCTTTGTGGCAGGGGCCGATGGTCTGACAATACCGGAAGGCAGAAGCCGACTGTACATGACCGGCGTTGCCGCGGCCCAGGCAGAAACGGTTGCCGCCCAGTCCGGCGTTGCCGACCCGGCCATCAATCTGGTGTTCCTGACAGAAGTTCATGATACACGTTTTAATGCCTTTAGTGTGCTGCGCCCACTGGATTCTGCCGGTTAATGCTATGCTGAAAACAAAGAAAGAGATTTGGATTTATATAGCAGCTGCCGTGGCTGCGGTGGCGCTGCCGCTGACGGTGCTGCTGATGATGCTGGGCGTAAATGCGCTGCTGTCCGGACCGGCTGCGGAAACCACACCCTCCACCCAGGAAACAACGCTGCCAATGCCGGAAGAAAGTGTGCTGACACCCATGGATTTTGCCTATGACGGGCAGTATCTGACCTGTCTGAGCGTACCCAGTGTTTTGGGCATAGACGTATCTACCCATCAGAAGCAGATCGACTGGGAGCTGGTAAAGGCCTCCGGTGTGGAGTTTGTGATGATCCGGGTAGGCTACCGGGGTACGGACCTGGGAGGCATCTACGAAGACGAGTGGGCTCAGCGCTATTACGAAGAAGCCAGGGCGGCAGGTTTGCAGGTAGGCGGCTACTTCTTCTCCCAGGCGGTTTCCGCTGCTGAGGCAGAGGAAGAGGCAGAGTTTGCATTGCAGGTCACAGCCGGTTGGGAAATGGATATGCCCCTTGCCTACGACTGGGAGTATGTCAGTGAAGAAAGCCGTACAGCTTATGTGGACGATCAAACCCTAATCGACTGTACAAAGGCATTTTGCCGGAGGGTCGCGGAGGGTGGTCGCGAGCCCATGGTCTACTTCAATCCCAATCAGTCCCGGAAAGAAATGTACTTACAGGAACTGAAGGACTATGGCTTTTGGCTTGCCATGTATTCCATGGAAATGAACTATCCCTATAAGGTAGATATGTGGCAGTATACTGCCGACGGTTTGGTTCCCGGGGTGGTAGGCCCTGTGGATATCAATTTGTATTTTCTCTACGAATAAAAGGACGGGAGCAACTCCCGTCCTTTTACAATATATTCCACCATGAGGGGATTTGGGCATCTGCTACGGCACGGACCAACCGGGAAAGCTTGGCGCAGCAGGCAGCGAAATCAGCAGTATTGCTTTCTGCGTAAAAAGTTTCCAACTGTCCAAACAGGCTGTCGATTTCATCCATAGGGGCGTGGTCTGTAAAGGATGCGATATAATGCCAAACGGAATCCCAGTCCTGTTGCGCTTGTTCCGCCAAAGCCTGCCCCTGGGCAAAATCGCCGGATAGGCATTGCAAAGAGGCCTGTTGCAGCCGGTGGGATATGGGAATCAGCACCTTGTCTGTGCCTGCCCGGATCCACAGTCCGAAAAAAAGGAGCGCTGTCAGCAGGGCAACGCCCAGTAAGAACCTTCGCATCAATGGCCATCCTTTCTGTAAAACACCACATTGTCAGCGCCGTCCACAGTCAGAAGCCAGGTATCTGCTATGCTTACCCGGCGTTTTTTCAAAATCTTCTGCACCCACGACATGTCCTTCCCGGCCTTTTTCAGATTGCTTTTCAGGAGCTTTCCGTCGGAGATCACCGTCAGCGGTAGATATTGTTTTTTCGTGGCTATGCCTGCATCGGCGGCACTGGCAGGTTTTTGATTGGGGTAGGGAAATACGGATAAGTTACCGTTTGTTTCCAAAATGGCGTATTGTACACCTTGCAGGTCCAGTACATCTTTTTCCCGGAGATGCCCAGTCAGTTCGTCCAGAGTGACCCGGGTTTTCCTAAGATTTTCTTGCAAAATATTTCCGTTTTCTACCAATATTACAGGTTTTCCACATAAAAGCTTCCGGAAGAAGATGCTTTTCAAGGAAAGATAAGACAGCACAAGCTCCAGTCCCAGCACTGTGATAAGGGGTATGAGACCGGACAGCAGGGGGATGCCGGAATCCTGCATGGGAATGGAGGCAAGGTCTGCAATTAGCATTGCAACCACAAATTCAGATGCCTCCATCTGTCCGATCTGCCGTTTTCCCATCATCCGGATCACGGCGATGAGAACGCAGTACAAAACGATGGTGCGCAAATACGATAAGATCAAATCCGCCACCTCTTTGCAACAGCATGCCCAAAAGGTGGCGGATTATGCATTTTACTCCAAAAAGTGCAAAAACCGCAGGAAACCTGCGGTTTTGCCTGTGGAAAAAGAGAGGAAAATGAAAAAGTAAAGACTTCTTTCACTATTAAGATATACGTTAAATATGAAGAAATAAAGGGTATAATTATTAAGAAAGTATTAAGCTAAATCAGAAACCCATGGCTTTACTTTTTCTGTAAATACTGATACAATAAAGAAAAATAAATGGATTGTGAAGCAGGAGTTAGGCTATGCTCGACAAGTTGGCAGCGGTGGAAAGCCGCTATGAGGAAATATGCGCCCGTTCGGAGCAACCGGATTTCTATGCCGACCCCAAAAAGGCGGCGGCATTTCTCCGGGAGAAGAATGAGTTGGAGCCCATTATCCAGGCTTACCAGGCCTACCGCCGGGCCCAGCAGGATATGGCAGAGGCGGAAGAGCTGATGTCCGACCCGGAGATGAAGGAGCTGTGCCAGCAGACCTATCAGGAGGCCAAGCAGGAAAAAGAGGCGTTGTACCGTCAGCTCCAGTTATTGCTTCTGCCCAAGGACCCCAACGATGAAAAAAGCGTCATCATGGAGATACGCGGCGGTGTAGGCGGCGAAGAAAGTGCCCTGTTTGCCCACAGTTTATTTCGTATGTACTCCATGTATGCAGCCCAAAAGGGCTGGTCTGTGGAGCTGATGAACTACAATGACACGGAGCTGGGCGGCGTTAAGGAAGCGGATTTTGTCATCAACGGCCGGGGCGCCTGGTCAAGGCTCAAATATGAATCCGGTGTCCACCGGGTCCAGCGAGTGCCGGAAACAGAGTCCGGTGGCCGCGTCCATACCTCCACCGCCACGGTGGCGGTGCTGCCGGAGATGGAAGAGGTGGATGTGCAGATCGACCCCTCGGACGTGGAAATGCAGGTCTACCGGGCCTCCGGTGCCGGCGGTCAGCACGTCAACAAGACCAGCTCTGCTGTTCGGCTGATACACAAGCCTACGGGGATCGTGGTTGCCTGCCAGGAGGAACGCAGTCAGCTGCAAAACCGGGAAAAATGCATGCGGATGCTGGCTTCCAAGCTTTATGAGATTGAGCAGCAGAAGCAGGATTCTGAGATCACCGGCCTGCGCCGCAGCCAGGTAGGCACCGGCATGCGCAATGAGCGAATCCGCACTTACAATTTTCCCCAGGGCCGTGTGACCGACCACCGAATTGGGCTGACACTTTATAAGATCGATGCTGTGATGGACGGGGCCATTGACGAGATCATCGATGCCCTTGCCACGGCAGATCAGGCAGAAAAACTACAAAACGCCCAATAAGTCCCTCTGGGGTAAGGGCGCAGGAGAAATATTATGGAATTTATTACCAACTCCCCGGAGCAGACCGAGGCTCTGGGTGCGGCGTTGGGCGAAATCCTGGGCCCGGGCACGATCCTTGCCTTTGAAGGAGACCTGGGTGCCGGAAAAACCGCTTTTACCCGGGGCCTTGCCCGTGGCCTTGGGGCGTCGGACCGGGTTACCAGCCCAACCTACACCGTGGTCAATGAATATTTGTCCGGAAGACTTCCTTTGTTTCACTTTGATATGTACCGGCTGGAATCGGCTGAGGATCTGTGGGATATCGGCTGGGAGGATTATTTGGACCGGGGCGGCGTATGTGCCGTGGAGTGGAGTGAAAATGTGGCAGATGCCATGGAAAATGCCATTCGCATCTGTATTCATAAAACCGGGGAGGATACCCGGACCATCACTGTGGAGGGGGAGATCGGGCTTGCGGATATTAGCCTTTGAGACTTCTGCCAAGGCTGGCTCCGTTGCGCTGTTGGAAAAAGGTCAGCTATTGGCAGATAGCTATCAGAACACGGGGTTGACTCATAGCCAAACCATTATGACCATGGCCCAGGATCTGCTAAAAAATTGCGGACTGACCCCTTCGGATGTGGAGGCTGTGGCGGTGGCGGCAGGTCCCGGCAGCTTTACCGGAATCCGAATCGGCGTTGCCGCAGCCAAGGGCTTTGCCTGGGGCGCAGAGCTTCCCTGCTACGGTGTTTCCACCCTGGAAGCCATGGCGCTGCATTTGGGCGCAAATGCGGGCTATGTGCTGCCGGTGATGGACGCCCGGAGAAGTCAGGTCTATAACGCCCTGTTCCATGCAAAAGACGGCATTTTGGAGCGCTGCTGCCAGGATCGGGCCATTTCTCTGGAGGAACTGGCAGAAGAAATAAAAAACTTGCCGGAACCTGTTTTTTTAGTTGGAGATGGCAGTGTTTTGTGTTATAATGCCCTTAAGGAGAAAGTGCCGGCGCTGGTTCTGCCGCCGGAACACTGCCTGCATCAACGGGCGGCCGGTGTAGCACTGGCTGCGGCAAGGCAGATCACGGCAGGAGACACCGGCGATGCCGCAGCTCTGCAGCCTAACTATTTAAGACTTTCCCAGGCGGAGAGGGAGCGCTTGGCCCGGGAACAACAGAAACAGATATAAAGGAGACAGAAAGCTATGGGTACTGTACATGTATTTGACCACCCCCTGATCGCCCACAAATTGGCGATCCTGCGCAACAAGAACACCAGCGTTAAGGAATTTCGTGAACTGGTAGGAGAGATCTCAGGTTTGATGTGCTACGAAGCCACCCGGAACCTGCCCACTCGCGAAGTAGAGGTCCAGACCCCCTTGGCGACAGCCAAGTGCCGTATGCTGGCAGGCAAGAAGCTGGCGATCGTACCCATCCTTCGTGCCGGATTGGGTATGGTGGATGCTATGGTGGCGCTGATCCCCTCTGCCAAGATCGGTCATATTGGACTGTACCGGGATCCTGAGACCCATATGCCTGTGGAGTACTATTGCAAGCTGCCGGAGGATGTGGGCAACCGTCATGTCTTCGTGGTGGATCCTATGCTGGCAACCGGCGGCAGTGCCGTGGCTGCCATCGACTTTTTGAAGGAGCATGGCTGTAAGACCATCTCCATGCTGAACATCATCGGCTGCCCCGAGGGTGTGGCAGCGGTGCAGAAGGCACATCCGGATGTGGACATCTACATGGCCGCCCAGGATGAATGTCTGAATGACCATGCCTACATCGTTCCCGGTTTGGGCGATGCCGGTGACCGGATCTTCGGCACAAAGTAACATTGCTTGACAAGAAAACAGCTGTTCAAACGAACAGCTGTTTTTTGCGCCATGGAGCAAGGCGGTTTTTAAAGGGTAACGGTGTGGGTGGCAAAGGGGAAATGATAAGTGGGAATTGCTATTTCTAAAAAGTTGGTATATAATGAATACAATATTGCATTTGCTGCTGTTTTGGCGGCATTGAAGGAGTTTTTATGATCCAAACTATTTCCCTTTTTCCCGGCGTTACACTGCGCTGTTTCCGGGATTGCCGGTTCAAGCAGGGCGCGCTAAGCATTCAGTTTATCCGGCCTATGGACCGTCAGGAAGCGCCGCTGAATGCGTTAGTTCCGGCAGTGCTCCTGCGAGGCTGTAAGGGTGCACCGGATCTGCGGGCCATCACACTGCGGCTGGATGATCTTTACGGTGCATCCGTAGGCCCGTTGGTGCGCCGGGTGGGTGATTATCAGACTACCGGTCTGTACAGCAGCTTTATCGCCGACCGATACGGCCTGGACGGTGACAAGATCCTGGCATCCATGGCAGAGTTTTTGCGCCAGCTTTTGCTGGAACCGGTGACTCAAAACGGTGTTTTTTCAAAAGATTTTGTGGAAAGCGAAAAGAAAAACCTGATTTCCACCATCGCCTCCCACTTAAACGACAAACGAACCTACGCCATGGACCGGCTGATGCGGCAAATGTGCCGGGCCGACTCTTCGGGCATCCCCCGTTTGGGCACCCAGGAGCAGGTGGACGCCATTACCCCCGAAGGACTTTATGCCCACTACCGCCGGATCCTGCAAGAAAGCCCTATGGAGCTTTTCTATGTGGGTGCCGCCGCACCGGACCAGGTCCATTCTCTCCTGGCCCCCATGTTCCGAAATGAATCCCGGCAGGTTCTGACCCTGCCGCCCCAGAGCGGTTTCCGGGACGGAGGCCCCAGCGAGTCCCAGGAAGAGATGGATGTTCACCAGGGCAAGCTTTGCATGGGATTTCTCACCCCCATTACCATCCGGGATGATCAATTTGTTGCCATGCAGCTGATGAACCTGGTCTTTGGAGGCGGTGTCACCGGAAAACTCTTCATGGTCCTGCGGGAGCAAATGTCCCTTTGCTATGCCATCGGCTCTGCCTATCATGGCTCCAAGGGCATCCTTACCGTATCCGCCGGCATTGACAGTGCCCAGGAGCCCAATGTCCGGGCCCGGGTTCTGGAGCAGCTGGAGGCCTGCCAAAAGGGCCAGATCACCCTGGAGGAGCTTGTTTCCGCCCGGGAGGCCCTCATCAGCAGCCTGCGCACCGTCCACGATTCCCCCGGTGCCATGGAAAATTACTATGCCTCCGCCGTTCAGAGCGGCCTGAAGCTGACGGTGCAGGAGTACATGGAGGCAGCCGCCTCCGTCACCATCGAGCAGATTGCGGAAGCTGCGAAACAGCTCCGGCTCCACACCGTATTTTTCCTGAAGGGGGTGCAGGTATGAGTGAAACCTTCTATCCCCAGTGGCAGGAGCGGGTTTTCCGCCGGGTGCTCCCCAACGGCCTCACCGTTGCGGTGGTGCTCCGACCGGGGTTTTCCAAGAAGCTTGCCTATTTCGTCACCGATTACGGCTCCATGCACACGGATTTTTCTCTGGAAGGCCGTTCTGTGGAAACCCCCGCCGGCGTGGCCCATTATCTGGAACACAAAATGTTCGACCTGCCCCGGGGAGAAGTATCCGGGGAGTTTGCGGCCCTTGGGGCCAACCCCAACGCCTTCACCAGCTATGACATGACTGCCTACTATTTCTCCTGCACCGATCATTTTGAGGAGAATCTGCACCTGCTGCTGGAATTTGTGTCCACCCCCTATTTCACCCCCGAAAGTGTGGAAAAGGAGCAGGGCATCATCGGCCAGGAGATCGACATGACCGCCGACAGCCCCGATTCCCGGGTCTTTGAGGTGCTCATGGAGAATATGTACCGGACCCACCCCATCCGCGTCCCCATTCTGGGTACCCGGGAATCCATCGCCCAAATCACCCCTCAAATGCTCTACGATTGCCACCGGGCCTTCTACGCCCCCCCCCACATGATGCTGTGCGGAAGACGGATCGTAGCCATGTCGTTCT
>JAZSPV010000050.1:0-103614 GCA_045537615.1 Faecousia sp.
TCCAGGGCTTCTGCGGGATCATACTGAACAGAGCGGTCAATCAGCTTGGCGCTCTCCTGATACTTTTTACCTCTAAACACTTATAATTTCCTCCTTAAAGTGGTGATGCGGAAAAATCCTCCCACATTTCTGAGACGAAGCTCAGATAGAAAAGTTAATTAGTCGACAACGACAACGCCCATGCTGCGGCAAGTACCGGCGACCTGACGCTCGGCAGCTTCCAGGGAGTTGACATTCAGGTCGGGCATCTTGGTCTTGGCGATCTCAGTGATCTGAGCCTTGGTGATCTGACCAACCTTGGTCTTGTTGGGAACGCCGGAGCCCTTCTCCAGACCGATTGCCTTCATAACCAGCAGGGGAGTCGGAGGGGTCTTAGTGATAAATGTAAAGCTGCGATCTGCGTAAACAGTGATAACGACAGGGATCTTGTAGCCTTCCATGTTCTGGGTGCGGGCGTTGAACTCCTTGATGAAAGCAGCGATGTTAACACCGTGCTGACCCAGAGCGGGGCCTACAGGGGGGGAAGCGGTAGCCTTAGCGGCGTTGATCTGAAGTTTGATAATACCAGTGACTTTCTGTGCCATAATAAGCACCTCCTGAATAAAATGTGGTAATATGCGCTCTGCGCATTTCTTTCGGGGCAGTTGCCCCTCCCACCGTTTCGCCCGGAAAACCGGTACGATGCAATTACGGGGTTGTGACTTCT
The DNA here is from genome assembly GCA_045537615.1 of Faecousia sp. Lineage (GTDB taxonomy): Bacteria > Bacillota > Clostridia > Oscillospirales > Oscillospiraceae > Faecousia. The sequence goes on from JAZSPV010000050.1 coordinate 707, forward strand.
ACCTGATCGAGCTCAAACTCGACGGAAGTCTCACGGCCAAACATGGTAACCACCACGCTGACACTGTTTTTGTCAACATCGATCTCTTCCACGATGCCGGAGAAGGAACTGAAGGGACCGTCAAGAATACGGACAGTGTCGCCAACGTTATAGTTGACAACAATTTCACGTTTCTCAACACCCATTTCGTATACTTCATCATCGGTCAAAGGAATGGGATCTTCGACAGAGGCACCGACGAAGCCTGCGACTCCGCGGACACTCTTGATGGCGTGCCAGGTGTTGTCACTGTAGACCATCTTGACAAATACATAGCCGGGGAACAGTTTGCGGTCATAAGTCTTGCTTACGCCGGAGTCGGTGATCTCGGTAACGGTTTCCATGGGAATGGAAACGGTCAGGATCTGCTCCTGCAGGCCGCGGCTCTGTACGGTTTTTTCGATGGTGGCCTTTACAGTGTTTTCATAACCGGAATAGGTATGGACAACATACCATTTTGCAGCTTCTGCCATATCTCGTACCCTTCTTATCTGATCCAGCCGATCAGAGCATCCATGCCGACGCGGGATACCAGGTCAAACACCCAGATAAATACGCCGACGAGGATCACGCATGCCAGGACAATCAGAGTGTTCTTCAGAACCTGCTTCGGGGTGGGCCATACGACCTTCTTCAACTCACTGCGGAGTTCACGGAAGTATCTGCAAATGGCGCCAAAGGTTCTTGCGAACCAATTTTTCTTCTTTGCTTCAGCCATGTTGCAGCCTCCTTACTTCGTCTCGTTGTGGACAGTGTGCTTTCTGCAGAATCTGCAGTACTTCTTCATCTCGAGACGGTCGGGATCGTTCTTCTTGTTTTTCATGGTGTTGTAGTTTCTTTGCTTGCACTCGGAGCATCTCATAGTGACTTTAACGCGCATAACGGCACCTCCTTAAAATTGCCTCCCTGTATCACTCCGGCTATGAAAAATTTAGTAAGCGGCCAACTACAATTGCCGCCCCGGAGCTGAAAAGGGCATAGAAAATAGCCCGTTTCACAGGTAAAAACCATTCTAACACAAGGGAATGGTTTCGTCAACAATTTTTTTCTTTATTTTTTTCCTTTTTTGGTCTATAATGGGATAAAAAAGAAAGGAAATAAGAATGATGCGTGTAATGGGTATCGATTACGGCGATGCACGGACCGGAATAGCAATATCAGATCTTTTGTGCAGCATCGTCGGGACAACCACAGTGATCCACAGCAGAAACCCGGAAAAAACGATACTGGAAATTCAAAGGCTTGTACAGGAAAACAATGTAACGCAGATCGTTATAGGCCTACCTAAAAATATGGATGGCACAGAGGGTGCCCGTGCCCAGCTGTGCCGTGAGTTTGCGCAGAAAGTGGAGACGGCCACCGGTGTTCAGGTTGCGCTGTGGGATGAGAGAAGGACCACGGTGGAAGCACATAATATTCTGTCCGCCCATAACTATCACGGGAAGAAGAGGAAAAACACTGTGGATGCGGTAGCTGCGTCTCTGATTTTAGAGGGATATTTAGCATTTCGGAAATATTGACATAGACACTGGGCGCATCGGGCTATTTGGAACAGCCCGATGCGCTTCGTTATATGTGTCTGCGCCTTTTGGCAGGACGGTAAAACAGCTCCCTAAGGCCTGTGACAATGAGAAGGAGGCCAAAGAGTTTTTGTATCTGTGCCACTGGAAGGTTTTTGCCGATCACAGAAAAGATTGCGGCGCTGATACAGCCGGCGATTATGGCCGGTACAATTTTCTTAAATGACAGGGAACCCTGTTTCCAGCGAAACAGGGTAGCGATGACTGCAGAAGGGATGAAAAACAGTAAATTGATATTCCTGGCAATGCTGTGCTCCAAACCCATTACCAGGGTCAGCCAGAGAATCAGAAGGCTGCCTCCTCCTACACCCAACCCGGATAGAAATCCCAAAACACATCCAATCAGCAGCATAAACGGTACACTGTCTAACATAAATAGCGGACACCTCCCCACAGGATCAGCACACCCAACAGTCGGTGCAGCCAGATCGTAGGGATTCGCTTACCCATAAAACCGGCAAGTACACCGCCTGCAGCGCTCCCTGCAATATAGGGCAGTGCGGTATCCCAGGGGAGGGTGTCCGGCCTTAGTGTGATGCTCAGGGAAACCAGACATACCGGCAGAATAATGCTTACAGATGCAGGAAACACGGCATCGTCCTCCAAATCGGTTAGCCAGGTCAGCAACGGAACGAGTACCATTCCGCCGCCGCCTCCAAACAGTCCGTTCACCGCACCGGCACCGATGCCCGCAAGGGCGACACCGATATAGCTACGTAACATGAAAAATCGCCTCCTGTGGGAGTTTTCTCCACAGGAGGCGATTTTATACAGTTAAGCAGGATTCATGACCAGATCCAGTCTGAGCTTGGAGGTGTTACCGACGGAGGTGGTAATGGGCTCCAGAACGCCGTTGTACCAGGTTTCCTGGTCAGCTGCGCGCATTTCATTAGTAATCATGTAGTCACGATAGCTCAGTTCGGAATCGCCGACATAGTACATAACGTGATAGCCGTACTCGGTTTCAATGACTTCTGCATCACCGGTCTCACGGGCAGGATCAATGGACCAGTTCAGGAAGTTGTCCACATAAGAAGAGTTGGGGTTGATGTTTTCAAACAAACCGCCGGTTTCGGCTGTGGTATCATCACTGTGGGCCTTAACCAGTTCGATGAAGGAGGCTTCGTTTGCGTCGCCTTCTTTCCAGGTCTTCAAATAGCCCTCGGCTTCTTCCTTAGCGGCTGCCTTTTCCTCATCGGAGTAGAGAATATCACCGGTCTCAGTGTTTTCTTCACCGCCTTCGAACTTAACCAGCAGGTGACGTACATTGCCCATGGGGGCAGTGTTATCATTCTTGCCGCCAAACAGAACCACATAGTAGCCGTTGGCCTGGTCGGTTTCGTTACCGTCAGCGTCCTTTACATAGTTGGGGATGGCTTCAATATCGCCTTCCTTGCGATCTTCGGCACAAAGCCAGTCTGCAAGGACGGTGTTCAGAGAAGTGTGCAAAACATTCACATTCTCGTTGACGGTAACAGAATTGCCTTCAGCAACTTCAATTGTCTCAGCCAGGGACTTCAACTCTTCCAGGGATGTGGCAGTTGCCAGCTTTTCAGCAGCTTCCTTCAGTGCGGCACGGGCGGCATTGTTCTCATCATCAGAGTAAGTAACTTTGCCATTTTCGTCCTCAGTACCACCCTGCAGGAAAGCGGAGTGGGACATGTAGATGTTATAGTAAGTGTAAGATGTGAAGTTTGCGATCTTATCAGCCTCGTACGCACGGATCTCAGAATCCTCGTATGTGATGGAATCCTTATGTGCCTGGGAATATGCATCTGCGATCAGGCTGCGCTCATAGTATTCCTTGTAGCTCTTCTGGGATGCGCCGGGACCATAAATAGCTGCCAGATACTTGCTTGTGCTCATGCCGTACATTGTGGCATAGGAGTCAAGGTTATTCATGGTGTTGTCCAGTGTTTCCTGACTTTCCTCAGGGAATACAAAGGTTTCGTCACCCTTTGCAAGATCATACAGTGCATAATCACTCTTGGCTTTGTTAATTGCTTCGTCAATAAAGTAATCAGCCCAGGTTTTGCCGGTTTCTGCGTCCTTCATCTGATCGTTCAAGGGCAGGGAGGTGTCCAGACCCAAAACGGAAAGCATATAGGAGTCAGGGTCATTGGAGGACTGGCTGTACCAGTCGTTGTAGAATTCGTTAATGGTGTCGGTGTAATAGTAGTTAAATGTAACGGTGTCCAGTTTTCTGTCACCAATGGTAGCAGCAATGGTGTTCTTTTCAATGATGCCGCTGGTTTTGACAAGGTTCACACCCAAAACGGCCAGGAAGACACCGGCCACCAGAACCATAGCAAGAATAAAACAAGTGGTATAGACTGCAAGCTTCTTGGTTTCAGCCTGCTGATGACGCTGCTTTTCACTGAGGATAGCAGCCTTTTGCTCTTTACGGAGCTTCTTCTTATCGGATGCGCTCATGATGATACATTCCTCTCAATTAAACATAATACATCGTGATAACAATGCATAGACCTAGCTATTATAACCGATAATTCGTCCAGTTTCAAGTGTAATTATTTCTGATTGAGGGCAAACATTGGGAAAATTTACAATTTATGCAAAAAATAGTAAAATGGCACGGGGATATCCCCCGTGCCAGGACCCACTTTGGCCGTAACGTATCCAATTATGACCTGCACGAAATGGCAGGTGGGTTGCCGCTCCCGGCCTTAGCTGCTCCCAACATCCACCTGTCGTCAAAGCGCAGGCGGGAGGTCTGCAATCCGGACGGGAAGTCTAACATCCCTATATCATGATGTGGGTCCAAAAGGACACACTACGCACCAAGCAGGCGGAAGATCAGTCTTCGTCCTCTTCGTACAGTTGATCCATAATTAAGGAATAAACTGCTTCCAGTTCCGCTTCGTCTTCAATTGCACACAAAATGGGTTCGCCGTCTTCTTCGACGGATTTTAAGATGCTGACATCCAGTTCTGCATCCTCATCGGCACCGGCAGGCGTAACGGCAAGATAGGTTTCGCCGTTGTATTCCAGTTCAGAAAGTACCTCCAGCTCGTATTCTGTGCCGTCCTCATCTATGATGGTCATAAAATCGCTACCGTATTCGTTTTCCATAGATATTCCTCCTTAGTGGCTTTGCTGATATTTTAAGGGATATATCCGGTAAAATCAAGAGGAAAAGAGAGGCTGAAGGAGGAACTTTTTTGGCGGCTTGACCATGGCTCGTCGAAACATGGAAAATTTACACATTATTTTAAATTAGTACTTTCGTTTTTGTCGCGGATATGCTATAATACTATGAACGATACTATGCTTATATACCAATTTAACAAAAATTTGACCATCCTGGCCCAGTGGGTCGCCAATTGGAGGTAGTGATAATGAAGAACATCCCGTTTATTTCCTGGTTTCTGAAAAAACCCAGATATTTGGAAAAGCTGAAGAGCATTCCGGCAATTAAAGCCCTTTACAGCATTTGGTTGATTGCTTTTTCGGTGTTGAAAATTGTTGCAGGAGCAGCAGCAACTGTAATTTTGATCTGTATCGTCTGCGGTTTTGTATTTGCAGGCATTCTTGGTAACTATCTGGAGAAGGACATCCTTCCCAATGCTGCCGTGGTGCTGGATGATTATTCTATGGATGCACCTTCCTATGTATATTTTGTGAACAGGAACGGGCAGATCGAGCTTCAGCAGGAACTGTATGCCAGCACAGACTGGAAGAAGGCAACTTATGAGGAAATTCCTGAGGCGCTGATCCATGCTGCAGTGGCCATTGAGGACAAGCGCTTCTATGAGCATCAGGGAGTGGACTGGGTAACAACGATCAAGGCCTTTGCCAATATGTTCTTTGGCAGTGAGACTGTTGGCGGCTCCAGCATTACCCAGCAGCTGATTAAGAACAAGACCGGCAAAGACAGTGTTACGGTCCAACGTAAAGTACAGGAGTTTTTCAGTGCTACGCTGGTGGAAAAGAACAATGATAAAAAGGTCATCATTGAGGAATATCTGAACTCCATTTATATGGGTCAAGGTTGCCGTGGTGTTAAGAGCGCGGCTGCTGCATATTTCGGCAAGGAATTGCAGATGTTGACGGTTGCCGAATGTGCCAGTCTGATCAGTATTACCAACAACCCGTCCCTGTTTGATCCTTACAGCGATGATCTGTTTACCTTCGCAGGTGAGGAACGTAACGGAATGCAGAGAAACCGTTACCGCCAGCAATTGGTTCTGGGCGAAATGCTTTCCCAGGGGTATATTACCCGGGAACAGTATGATGAGGCAATTGCGCAGGAGCTTGTTTTGAAGTCCACCATCGCAGAAGAGGATTTGTGGACCGTATGCCCCAATGAGGCGTGTGGACATGAGAGTGTGCGTAAAGACTTCCAGGCGGATGGGACACTCAAGTGCCCCAAGTGCGGCACTGCACCCAAGATCGAAAGCGATGCCTCTCAGGATGTCTATTCCTACTTCGTGGATGCTGTTTTGAAGGATGTTGCCAGAGATATGGCAGAACGTGACGGTATAACCGAGTGGAATCAGAACATTTGGGAAGACTATCTGGATAAGATTAACCGCAGCGGCCTGCATATCTATACCACAATGGATCCGGTTGTGCAGGCACAAGTGGATAAAATCTACCAGGATATGGATCAGATTCCTAAAACCAGAAGCGCACAGCAGCTTCAGTCTGCTATTGTGGTAATCGACAATAAGACTGGTGATATTGTAGCTATGGCCGGTGGCGTGGGAACAGATAAAGTCCACTTTGGTTTTAACCGTGCCACTCAGGCAGAGTTGCAGTCCGGTTCTTCCATCAAGCCCTTGACGATCTATGCACCCGGCTTTGAACAGGGAACCATTTCTCCTGCCACCGTCATCAAGGACCTTCCTATGAACTATGACGATGGTGCATGGCCCCGTAATGATGATCGTCAGTATGGATACAAAAGAACGATCTTCCGGGGCGTTGTCCGCTCGGTCAATGCGGTGGCTGCCAACACCCTTCAAAAGATTGGCACCAATTACGGTTATGAATTTGCAAAAGATTCCTTCGGCCTTTCTACGTTGGTTGAGGAAGATCTGCAGTTCTCTTCGTTGGCGCTGGGCGCACAGCATTACGGTGTTACTGTTCGTGATATGAGTTGTGCCTTTGCCACATTTGCCAATAATGGTGTCTATAGAGAAGGCAGAACTTACACCAAGGTGTATGACAGTAAGGGCAATGTAGTGCTGGACAATCCGCAGCAAAGTAAAGAGATTCTCAAAGAGAAAACGGTTAACTATATGAACTACTGCCTGACAAGTGCCGTTGAAAGCGGTACCGGCAGCGGTGCAGACTTTTATAGCGTGGATGTGGCTGGTAAGACCGGCTCTACCTCCAGCTTCCGCGACCGTTGGTTCTGCGGCTTTACCGGTTATTATACCGCTGCTGTTTGGTGCGGCTACGACACACCGGAAACCATAAATACGGTTGGCGGCAGCTATAACCCTGCGGCCCGCCTGTGGAGAAAGGTTATGGAGCCTGTCCATGAAGGACTGAAAAACATCCGGCTGTATGACACCAGCAAGATGACAACGGTTTCTGTTTGCTTGGATTCCGGCAAGATTGCAACGGATGCATGTCGTGCAGATGTCCGCGGTGACCGTACGGAAACTGTTCGTGTCTACCCTGAGGATATTCCCGGCGGCAGATGCACAAAGCATGTGACACAGGACTATTGTACTGTCGGTGGCGGTGTTGCCAACGAATACTGTAAGCATTTTGCAGAAGTGGACACCGGTGTGAGTATTTCCAAGAAGGGTCTGTTGAAGCTGACCCAAAGCGAGATCAATGAGATTTGGAACGCAAGAAATTACGGTCTGCATGCGGAGTATCTGCAAGATAACTATGTCTACCTTGTTGATAACAACGGAAAAGATGCTTCTTTTAAGGGCTTCCAGAAGAATATTAACGCCAATGTAACAGCGCCGTATAAGGTCTGCACAGCCCATACCCAGGCATCCTGGGAGGCATACCAGGCCCAGCAGAATGCCAAGCCTCCCGTAACGCCGGAGGGCGGCACCACAACGCCGGATACCAACACACAAGCCCCCACGCCTGCGGCTTAATTAAGGAGACACAGATGATTTGGATTTCCGATGAATGGAAGGATTATGAGGTTTTGGACGCGTCCAACGGGGAGAGGTTGGAGCGTTGGGGAGAGCACATTCTGGTGCGTCCCGATCCCCAGGTGATCTGGGATACGCCCCATGGAGATCCCGGTTGGAAACGTTATGATGCCAGATATGTCCGCTCCAACAGCGGAGGTGGTCACTGGACCGATCACAATCTGCCGGAGCGCTGGCAGATCCGCTACAAGGACTATTTGACATTTAATGTCAAGCCTATGAATTTTAAGCATACCGGCGTATTTCCGGAGCAAGCGGCCAACTGGGATTTTATCCGGGATAAGGTAGCATCTGCCGGACGCCCTGTTCGTGTGCTGAACTTGTTTGCTTATTCCGGCGGTGCTACACTGGCGGCTGCGGCAGGCGGTGCGGAGGTGTACCACGTGGATGCCTCCAAGGGCATGGTTTCTTGGGCCAAGGAAAACGCAAAATCCTCCGGCCTTGCGGACAAGCCCATTCATTGGATCGTGGATGATTGTGGAAAATTTATCCAAAGGGAGATCCGAAGAGGCCGCCGTTACGACGGTATCATTATGGATCCACCCAGTTACGGAAGAGGCCCCAGCGGTGAGATCTGGAAAATGGAAACCAGCTTCTATCCGTTCCTGCTGGAAACAGCAAAACTATTGACGGATAACCCACTTTTCGTCATTATTAACGCATATACAACCGGTTTGGCACCGTCTGCAGTTGGCTACGCCTCAGATATTGTATTTGGCGGTGCCTGTGGCGGAAAAACCGCAGTAGGGGAGTTGGGACTGCCTGTCACAGCGTCAGGACTGATGCTTCCCTGCGGTGCAGCGGGGAGATGGACTCCCTGATTTGGAGGAATTTACTTGGGAATGACCATATCTGTTGAGCATTTGGCATATAGCTATCCGGGCGTGGATGACACGCCCGGCGTTGCCGTATTTGAGGACTTGAGCCTTACCATTGAGGAAGGCAGCTTTGTTGCGGTTTTGGGAAGCAACGGATGCGGAAAGTCTACCCTTGCCAAACATTTTAATGCTATATTGCTTCCCTGTGGCGGTAAAGTATATGTTTGCGGAATGGATACTTCTAACGAGGAGAAAATGACAGCCATTCGCCGGAATGTCGGTATGGTATTTCAAAATCCCGATAACCAGATCGTTGCAAACGTGGTGGAGGAGGATGTGGCCTTTGGACCTGAGAATCTTGGCATCGCCAGTCCTGTGATTCGTCAAAGGGTGGACAATGCTCTGAAGCAGGTAGAAATGTACGAATACCGCCAGCACGCACCCCATCTTTTGTCCGGAGGACAGAAGCAGCGCGTAGCGATTGCCGGGATTATTGCGATGCAACCCAAGTGTATCGTCCTGGATGAGCCTACAGCCATGCTGGACCCCCGTGGCCGGCGTGAGGTTATGAATACGATTGCAGCACTGAATGCGGATAAGAAAATTACAGTTGTTCTTATTACCCATCACATGGATGAAGCGGCAATGGCTCAACGTGTTATAGTACTGCATAAGGGGCAGGTAGCTGCCGATGGCACACCGAAAGAGGTGTTCTCACAAGTGGAAAGGCTGCACGAACTTCGGTTGGCGGCACCGGAAACTGTAGAACTGTGCCATGCGCTGAATGCCCATGGCTTTGCAGTGGCCCTTGATAAATTATCAGTAGAGGAATGTGCGCAGGCACTTTATGAGCAGATAAAGGCTTGACGGAGGATAGAAAAGTGGCACCAATTTTGGAGGTTAAGAACCTACAGCATATATATAGTGCCGGTACGCCCTTTGAACACGTGGCGTTGGACGATGTGTCGTTCAGTGTAGAGCGCGGTGAGTTTGTAGGCATTATTGGCCATACGGGATCGGGTAAGTCTACCTTGATTCAGCACTTGAACGGCCTTTTAAAACCCACCTCCGGCACAGTTGTGCTGGACGGTAAAAATATATGGTCCAACAAGAAACTGACGCGGCAGAGCCGTTTTCGTGTAGGTCTGGTATTTCAGTACCCGGAATATCAGCTGTTTGAAGAAACGGTTTATAAGGATATTGCCTTTGGCCCTAAAAACATGGGTCTGAAGAATGATGAAATTGACAGACGTGTCAGGGAGGCAGCTGGATTTGTAGGAATTACGGATGCACAAATGCAGGTTTCGCCTTTTGATCTGTCCGGCGGACAGAAGCGACGTGTTGCCATTGCCGGAGTGATCGCTATGGAGCCTGAGGTGCTGATTTTGGATGAGCCTACAGCAGGCCTGGATCCTGAGAGCAGGGAAGAGGTCCTTGCTAATATCGAGTCCTATCGGAAGGCAAAGAATGCCACCATTATCATGGTAAGTCACTCTATGACAGACGTAGCGCGGCTGACGGACCGCCTTTTGGTTATGAATGAAGCCAGGCTGGCGATGGATGGAACGCCGCAGCAGGTGTTCTCCCGTTCCCAAGAGCTTCTGGAGATGGGCCTGGATATTCCGGATGTGACCCGGGTTTTTCTGAAATTGCGTGAAATGGGTTTGGATATTCCTGCGGTTTATACGGTGGACCAGGCAGTGCGAGTCCTTTCTTCCTTGAAAGGAGGCGGCATCCATGCTTAGAGATATTACCCTCGGTCAGTATTTCCCGGGAAATTCTCCCATCCACAGAATGGATCCCAGAACAAAACTATTGCTGTTGGTTGCCTATATCGTCGCATTGTTTGTTGCCAAGACCTGGGTATCTTATCTTGTGGTCTTTTCATTTCTGTTAATCGCCATTTTGGTCTCCAAAATCCCATTCAAGGCGATCATTCAAGGCATGAAACCGCTTGCGATGATATTGGTATTCACCGGTATATTGAATGTCTTTTTCACCACCGGTGAGGGAGAGCCTCTGGTAGGTTTTTGGGTCATTAAGATCTATTGGGAAGGAATTGTTCGTGCAGTGTATATGGTGGCGCGGATTCTGATGCTGATTACCGGCACGTTTTTGCTGACCTATACCACATCTCCCATTGCACTGACAGACGGACTGGAATCTCTGCTGGGGCCGCTGAAGCTGATTCGGCTCCCTGTCCATGAATTGTCTATGATGATGTGCATTGCGCTGCGCTTTATCCCTACCTTGATTGAAGAGACGGATAAGATCATGTCTGCACAGAAAGCAAGAGGTGCCGATTTTGAAAGCGGAAGCCTTTTGCACCGTGTCAAGGCGTTGGTTCCGATTTTGGTGCCACTGTTCATCAGTGCGTTTCGCCGTGCAGATGAGTTGGCAACGGCTATGGAGTGCCGCTGTTATCAGGGTGGTGACGGGCGTACAAAGATGAAGCTCTTGCGCTATCGGCGCGTGGATTTTATAGCTTTTGCTATGGGCCTTCTGTTGTCGGGGGGGATTGTGGCACTGCGTATCTTTGGGCTGTGAGGTGCTTATGCGCAATATTGCAATTTTTTTAACTTATGAGGGTACGTCTTATCACGGTTGGCAAATGCAGAAAAACCTTGCGACCGTGCAGCAAACTATGGAAAAAGCAATTGCTATGGTGGTTGGACACAGTGTTCATGTGACCGGCTGCGGCAGAACCGATGCCGGCGTCCATGCAAAATGCTATGTAGCAAACTTCCGTACCACCTCTACCATCCCTGTGGATAGGCTGCCCTATGCGCTGAACACCCATTTACCGCCGGATGTGGTGGTTACAAAGGCCTTTGATGTGCATGAGAATTTTAATGCCATTGGCTCCTGCGCTCGCAAGGAGTATACCTACATGATCTATAATTCCCGGGTCCGGGATCCATTCTATGTCAATCGCGCCTGGTTCTATCCCAAGCATTTGGATGAGAAGATCATGCAGGAGGCGGCCCAGCAGTTTGTGGGTACCCATGACTTTGCCGCAGTACGTTCTGTTGGAACTGATGTAAAGTCTACAGTCCGAACCGTATATTATTATAATGTGGAGCGCCAGGGGGATTTGATTTTGTTGAAGGTCTGTGCCAACGGCTTTCTTTACAATATGGCAAGGGCTATGGCAGGAACCGTTGTCTATGCGGCTGAGGGGAAAATATCCCCAGCACAGATTGGTGATATCTTGGCCGGAGGGAATCGTACAGCGGCAGGACCCACTGTGCCCCCAGGCGGTCTTTACATGACACATCTGTGGTATGATGATGGTGTGGAAAAATTTGAGTGTCCTCAATTATTGTAAAATTCATAAAATGTTTTTCATTTTCCGGAGAAACTGTGATATAGTCTTCGGCAGAAATGGAGTGATCAAGTATGCAGCCTAAATTGTGTACAAAGTGCAAAAAGAATATGGCCGTGGTTTTTATCACAAAAATCGAAAACGGTGTTACCATGAATGAAGGTTACTGTCTGAAATGCGCCAGAAGCCTTGGGATTCCGCAGATCGAAGATGCAGTGAAACAAATGGGCTTTTCCGATGATGACCTGGATAGTCTGACAGATGAAATGAGCAGTATGTTCGGACAAATCGATGGTCCTGAAAATGACGATGACGAGATTGAAAGCCGCACGGCAACTTTTCCGTTGCTGAACCAGATGTTCGGTTCTGGTAACCTTCCTGCAAAAAAGGAAGAACCGAAGGATGAGAGTTCTGAAGAAAAAGAACCCAAGAAAAAGAAGAGTAAAAAGCATAAATTCCTGGACAGCTATTGCATGAACCTGACAGGCCGTGCCAGAGAGGGAAAATTGGATAAGGTCATCGGCAGAGATACGGAAACAGAGCGGGTGATCCAAATTCTCAACCGCAGGCAAAAGAATAATCCTTGCTTGATCGGCGAACCCGGTGTCGGTAAAACTGCCATCGCTGAGGGGCTGGCCCAGCGCATTGCTGCAGGACAGGTGCCCTATAAGCTCCGTGACAAGGAAGTGTTCCTTTTGGACCTGACATCTCTTGTGGCAGGCACACAGTTCCGGGGTCAGTTTGAAAGCCGTATGAAGAGCTTGATCGGCGAGATCAAGGAGTGCGGCAATATTATTCTGGTGATTGACGAAGTCCACAATCTGGTAGGCGCAGGTGATGCCGAGGGCTCTATGAATGCGGCCAATATTCTGAAACCTGCGCTCTCCCGTGGAGAGATTCAGGTGATTGGCGCAACGACCTTTAACGAATACCGTAAGCATATTGAAAAAGATGCAGCACTGGAGCGTCGTTTCCAGCCTGTTACAGTTGCAGAGCCCACCATTGAAGAGGCCTGCCAAATTATGCAGGGCATTGCAAAAGCCTACGCAGAGTTTCATGGTGTTACCATTTCTGCGGAAATTGCCCGTCAATGTGTTATGCTGTCGGAGCGCTATATTACAGATCGCTTTTTACCCGACAAGGCCATTGACCTTTTGGATGAGGCCTGCTCCGATGTGAATTTGCAGAGCAAGGAAATCTCCCGGCTTGCAGAACTGAAAAAGGAACGCGATGATTACGAGCTGGAGCTGAGAATGCTTACGGAAGATACAGAAAATGAGCATTATGAACGCTTGGCGGTCATTCGCAGCAAGCTTTGTCAACTGGCAACCGAAATCGAACAACTGGATCAAATTCCCGCGCCCTCCGTTACAATGGAGAATTTGGCGCGTATCATTGAGCTTTGGACAAAGATACCCGCAAGTAAGATCAAAGCCCAGGAGTATGTTCAGATCAAAGGCCTTGCAGACCGGCTGAAGGAGCACATTGTGGGACAGGATGAAGCTGTGGAAGCAGTGGCCAAGGCAATTCGCAGAAACCGGGTAGGCATTTCCCCGAAAAAACGCCCTGTTTCCTTTATCTTTGTGGGTCCCACCGGCGTGGGTAAGACAGAACTCGTGAAACAGCTTGCCAATGACCTGTTTGACAGTGTGGATGCGCTGATTCGCCTGGACATGTCTGAGTATATGGAAAAGCACACGGTGTCCAAGCTAATTGGTTCTCCTCCCGGATATGTTGGCTATGACGAGGCGGGTCAGCTTACAGAGAAAATTCGCAGGAAACCCTACAGTGTGGTTCTGTTTGACGAGATTGAAAAAGCACACCCGGACGTTTTAAATGTGCTTTTGCAGGTATTGGATGACGGACGTATTACCGATGCCCAGGGCAGAGTGGTGAATTTTGAAAACACAATTATCGTTATGACCTCCAATGCCGGCTCCGAGGGCAGAGTAGGCGGCTTGGGCTTTGGCAGAACGGAGCAGGACATGGTCAAGGATAAGACCATGAAAGCCTTGCGCGAATTCCTGCGGCCGGAGTTTATCAACCGGGTAGATGAGATTATCACCTTTAACCATTTAACGGAAGAGAATTTTGCCGGTATAGCAGATATTATGCTCAGTGAGCTGCGCCAGAGCCTGAACGCCCGGGAATTGACCTTGGATATTGCAGAGGGTGTTCGTCAGCTGCTTGTGAAAAAAGCGTTTTCCGTTACCTACGGCGCCCGGAATCTTCGCCGTACGATTCAGAAGGAGCTGGAAGATCCTATTTCCGAAATCATTATTGATTCCTTTGAAAAACCTATCAGCGGTATATCGGTAACGGTGAAAGAAGGCAAAATTACAGTTTGCGGTTATTAAAAACCGGCGGGATTATCCCGCCGGTCTTTTAGAAATCCATGCTGTGGGTAAGTTTGTCCGTGACTTTGTTTGCGGCATCTTCTACCTTGTTAGCGGCTTCTGCAGCCAGTCTTCTTGTGGGATTTGAGCGGGACATCATTAAAATTCCTACAGCGCCGACGGCTGCTCCAAGCCCCATGGACAGTGCCAAACCTTTATAGTTCATGTGTTGACCTCCTCCGCTTATTAAACCTGCCGTATGACATATTTCGTCATGCGGTATCTATAGTGTGCCACGGATTTGTAAATTCACACAAGGAAAGGTTTCACTTTTGCGGCAGTGTCCTGTATGTAGTTGGCCGGGGATACCCCCGGCTTTTATTATTTGTTATTGCCCATGCTACCGTTACGGCTACCGTTAGTGGATTCGTTACCATCGGTCCCGTCGGTGAAGTCAGGCATGCTGGTATCCACATTGGGATCGGGGATGTTGGTGTCCATTGTGGGGTCCAGAATTGTGGGATCCAGGCCGGGAAGAATGCCGGTATCCTGGGTGGGAGAGGTAGTGGCTGGAGTCTTATCCTTTCTGCCGCAGGCAACAAGCGCAAAGCAAAGGATAAATGCAAGTACAATTATGCTGATTTTTTTCATAATTTGCCTCCTGAAGTTTTGAATGCATAAGTAGTATTTCCCGATCCTTTGTTTTTACCCATATCTGCAATAAAAAATCACGGAATTCCCTAATTGTATAACCAAATAATAAAAAGTGACATTTTTTTGAAATTGCCATTGATATTTATGCTTTATTTCGTTATAATATATTGGATAAAATAAAAGGAGAGATTGTTTTTATGAAAAGACTTTCTGTGAAGAAAAATGTGGAATGTATGGCTTGCCTGGAGTGTGTCCGCGCTTGCTCCAATGCCTTTTATAAAGAATTTAACGAGGACCTTTCCTGCATCCGTATTGTTGCCAAGGGAACTGGCGCAAAGCCTATGACCTGTATCCAATGCGGCAAGTGTATGAAAGCTTGCGAGGCCGGCGCTATTACACAGAATCCTAAAACAGGTGTTTTTATGATTAACAAAAAGCTTTGCACCGCCTGCGGTAAGTGTGCTGAGGTGTGCCCCATGAAGGTCATGGTGGCCCCTGCTGATGGCCCAACCAGCAAGTGTATTTCCTGTGGTATTTGCGCAAAGGCATGTCCTATGGAGATTTTGGAAATCGTTGAGAAATAATGTTTCTACATAACCGAAATAATAAATTATAACGGTTTACAGTTCGTTGGGGGTATATCATGCGTAGCAAAAAACGAAAAAGAACTACGTCGCCTAAGAAAAAGCTGTTGATTGCGCTGTGTGTTGTGCTGTCAATTATTTTGCTTGCGCTCCTTGGCGTGTGCGGCGCAATTGCCGTTTGGGACGATTTATTGGGTGACAGGGGACGCCTGGAGGATCAGGTGCCTACCTATAACGAGGATGATCTGAATTTGATCGATCCCACAGACACCTTGCCGATTATCGATCAGGTGGAAACCATCACAGCCGGCAAGGATGTTGTGAACATTCTGCTGGTTGGCCAGGATCGCCGTAATGGCGAAGGAAGAATGCATTCCGATGCAATTATTCTTTGTACAATCAATAAAAAGACAAAAACCCTCACCATGACATCCTTTATGCGTGATATGTATGTCTATATTCCGGAACACTACAATGAGCGAATCAACGTGCCGTATATGGTGGGAGGGTTTCCGGTACTGAATGATACATTGGAGTACAACTTTGGTGTCCGGGCGGATTATAACATCGAGATTGATTTTAACGGCTTCATGGAAGCCATTGACCTTGTAGGCGGCATTGATATTGAGTTGACCCAGAAGGAAGCGAATTACCTGAACCGCCGGGGGAATTGGGGCGTGGAGGACAATCAGGGCTGGCAGTTAAAGGAAGGTATCAATCACCTGACCGGCTCTCAGGCGTTGGCATACTCCCGTATTCGTGAGATCGGTGATGACTTTGCCCGGACCAACAGACAGCGTATTGTGCTGAACACCCTGATTGAAAAGGCAAAAACCCTGAAACCTATGCAGTTGTACGAATTAGTCAAGGGTGTAACGCCAATGCTGACCACAGATATGAAGGATTCTGAGATCCTTGGATTGGCTGTGGAGATGCTGCCATTGCTGACGGATTTGAAGGTAGTATCACAGCGGATTCCGGCAGATGGAGAATATTACTTTGCCAATAAAAACGGCGCTTCGGTGATCGGTTTGACGGAGGATCATTTTACCGCCAATAAGAAGCTTCTTGAGGAAGCGATGAAAACAGAATGAGCAAGAAAACCTGCTGTGAACAACAGCAGGTTTTTTGCTAAGTTACAAAAAATTACTGCATGTAATAATTGCATATCTTTGCAGGATATGATATAGTATTAATAATCATACACCCGGAGGCGTTTATGATGAAATTGAATGAATTTCAGGTCAAATTAACACAATTACTGCCGAACATAGAACTTTGTATGTGGGAACCGATGTCGAAGCACACCTCGTTTCGGATCGGCGGTGCAGCAGAAGTTATGGCATTTCCCAAAAGTGCGGCTGAACTGGCAGAACTTTTAAAAGCGTCCAAAATATTGGACTGTAGATGCGCTATTCTGGGAGCAGGAACCAATGTGCTTGCGCCGGATGCCGGCATATCCGGTATTGTGATTTGTTTGAAGGATTGCCTTGACGCAATGGAACGTCTGGACCACACCCGTATTCGTGTGGCTGCCGGCGTGACTATGAGCCGTGCGGCAGTTTTTGCAGCAACCCAGGGCTTGAGCGGACTGGAGTTTGCCCACGGCATTCCCGGCACTGTTGGCGGCGGCGTTTATATGAATGCCGGAGCCTACGGCGGTGAGATTTCTATGGTGTGCGAAAGTGTTGATGTAATGGATCTTGACGGAAGAATTACGACCGTAGCAGCTGCAGATATGGGATTTTCTTACCGACACAGTCGATTGGAGGAGGAACCCGGAATTGTGCTGGCCGCTGTTTTCGCCCTCTCTCCGAAACCGGATGATGAGATTCGTGGGCTGATGCAGGAGCTTTTAAATAAGCGCAAGACATCCCAGCCTTTGGACTTGCCCTCTGCCGGTTCTGCCTTTAAACGCCCTGTTGGGGGCTATGCCGCCGCGTTGATCGACCAAGCGGGATTGAAAGGCTTTCAGGTCGGCGGCGCGGCCGTATCGGAAAAGCACGCCGGCTTTGTGGTAAACCTGGGTGGTGCGACTGCATCGGATGTGGTAGCCTTGCTGGAACAAGTGTCACAGAGGGTATATGAATCTTCGGGCATTCGGCTCCAACCAGAGGTCAGAATTTGGTAAAAGAGGAGGGGGATTGTGGTGATCTCTTTTTCGGGAAGCGCAAAAGCGGAGATTTGCCGGAGTTTTCCTCAAAAACGTTGCTGTGCATTGGCACAGTGTTATGGCATTTTGCTCTTTTGTAACAGTTTTGCCACGGACGGCATTAAGATTATTACAGAGAGCACAGAGTTCTCTCAGCTATTGCCCAAACTCTTTAAAAAGGCGTACGGCTTTGGTTTTGATGTTGTACCGGACGGTAAAACCGGTGGTAAAATGATCTTTCAGATTATGCAGCCGGAGAAAATTGCACGGATTATGGGGGCATATGGATTTGACCCGACAGACACCCTTTCACTGCATATTAACCTGGCGGCTGTGGAGGACGATTGCTGTAAAACCTGCTTCCTGCGTGGGGCGTTTTTAGCCGGCGGTTCGGTAACAGATCCGGAGAAAGGCTACCACCTGGAACTTGCCACCACCCACCACAGTGTGGCCAGAGAGTGTTTTGCCCTTGTACAGGAGGTTTTGGGTTTTTGTCCTAAAACTGCCCAACGGGGCGGTGGTCAGGTTCTTTACTTAAAAAACAGCGAGCAAATTGCAGATATGCTGACCTTTTTAGGCGCACCGGTGGCTGCTATGGGTATTATGGAGATGCGGCTTGAAAAGGAATTGAACAATAAAGTTAACCGCCGATGCAACTGTGACGAGGCCAATACATCCAAAGTGGTGGAGGCAGCGCAGGAGCAGTTGTCGGCAATTCGCATCCTTCGCCAGAAGGGTATTATGGAATCGTTACCCAAGAAATTGCAACAAGCAGCCCTCGCCCGGGAGGAAAACCCTGAGCTTTCACTGACGGAATTGGCGACACTTATGGAGCCACCGATTACGAAACCTGCTATGAGTCATCGATTGAAAAAACTGGTGGAAATAGCGAAGGAGTAGAGATAAATGAGCTTTGTACACTTGCATGTTCACTCTGAATACAGTCTTTTGGACGGTGCTTGCCGAATCAGCGGTATGATGGACCGGGTAAAGGAATTGGGTCAGTCTGCCATTGCGCTGACAGACCATGGTGTTATGCACGGCTGCATTGATTTTTATAAAGCTGCCAAAGCGGCCGGCGTAAAACCGATTATTGGCTGTGAGGTGTATGTTGCAAGGCGCGGCATGGAGGATTGTGTTCACGGTCTGGATGATAAGTCTTTTCATCTTGTTCTGCTTTGTGAGAACGACAAGGGCTATAAGAACCTATGCTTGCTGGTCTCTGAGGCTTATCAGCGAGGCTTTTATAAAAAGCCCCGGATTGATCTGGAGCTGTTGGCGCAGCATCACGAGGGCCTCATTGCGCTTTCTGCCTGCCTGGCAGGCGCGATTCCTCAGCATTTGCTGCAGGAGGATTACGAGGCTGCCAAGGAATACGCTCTTCGTATGGCGGATATTTTTGGCCCCGGTAATTTCTACCTGGAAATGCAGGATCACGGAATCCAGGAGCAACAGCCTGTTAATCAGGGTTTAATGCGGATCTCCCGTGAAACCGGCATTCCTCTGGTGATTACCAACGATGCCCACTATCTGCGCCGGGAGGATGCAAAAATACAGGATGTTCTTCTGTGTGTTCAGACAGGGGAAACGGTGGACAACCCCAACCGTAAAATGAAGTTTGAAACGGAAGAATTCTATCTGAAAAGCGAAGAGGAGCTTCGGCAGCTGTTTCCCAATTGTGATGAAGCAATTGAAAACACAGCTAAGATCGCTGAGCGCTGTAATGTAGAGTTTGTATTTAACCAATACCACCTTCCGTCTTTTCCTGTACCTGAAGGGTACACCAACGAGGAATACTTCCGAAAGCTGTGTATGGACGGGTTTCGTGAGCGCTATGAAAATCCTCCTGCCAGCTATATGGAGCGGCTGGAGTATGAGATCAGTGTTATCAGCCGCATGGGCTATGTCAATTATTATCTGATTGTTTGGGATTTTATCCGTTACGCCAAGGAGTCCGGCATTCCTGTGGGTCCCGGACGCGGCTCCGGTGCAGCTTCCATTGTTGCCTACTGCATGCACATCACCGAAGTGGATCCCATGAAGTATGCATTAATTTTTGAACGTTTTCTAAATCCGGAACGTGTCAGCATGCCCGATTTTGATACGGATTTCTGCCAGGAACGTCGAGGTGAAGTCATTGACTACGTTACCAGAAAATACGGTGCTGACCATGTGGCGCAGATTGCTACCTTTGGCACCATGGCAGCCCGGGGCGCGATCCGGGATGTAGGACGGGCGCTGAACTTTACTTATGCGGAAACGGATGTGGTAGCCAAGCTGGTGCCTACCATGCCGCTGCACATCACCTTGCAGGAGGCACTAAAGGTTTCTCCCAAGCTAAAGGAGATGTATGACGGTGATGAACGTGTCCGCACGTTGATCGATACCGCAATGAAGCTTGAGGGCATGCCCCGTAACACATCCACCCACGCAGCCGGTGTTGTGATTACGGCGGCTCCGGTGAGCAGCTATGTGCCTCTGTCCCGGAATGATGAAACCATTGTGACCCAGTACCCCATGACCACCATTGAAGAACTGGGACTTCTGAAAATGGACTTCCTGGGACTGCGAAACCTGACAGTGATCCGGGATGCGGAGCTGCAAATCCAGAAAAAGGTTCCCCAGTTTTCCATGGACAAAATCCCTGACGACGATCCTCAGACCTTTAAGATGCTGACAGAGGGGAAGACCCAGGGCGTTTTCCAGCTGGAATCGGCCGGTATGACCTCGGTGTGCGTTGGTATGAAGGCCAACAGTATTGAGGATATCACGGCAATCGTGGCGCTGTACCGCCCAGGTCCTATGGATTCGATTCCTAAATTCATTGAAAACAAGCTAAACCATAAAAAAGTGACCTATAAGACGCCGCTATTGGAGCCTATACTGAAGGTCACCTATGGCTGTATTGTTTATCAGGAGCAGGTCATCGAGATATTCCGACAGTTAGGCGGCTATACCATGGGACAGGCCGATAATATCCGTCGTGCGATCTCCAAGAAGAAGCAAAAGGTAATTGAGGCTGAACGTAAAGTCTTTGTCTACGGTGATCAGGAGCAGGGGATACCGGGCTGTATCTCCAAGGGTGTTCCGGAAAATGTGGCACAGTCGATCTATGATGAGATCGTTGCCTTTGCGAACTATGCCTTTAATAAAGCCCATGCAGTCTGTTATGCGGTAGTTGCTTATCAGACGGCGTATCTGAAATGCCACTATCCCAAAGAATATATGGCTGCGCTGATGACATCAGTGCTGGATTCGGCGGTTAAGATCTCCGGTTATATTGCAGAATGTAAAGAACTGGGTATTCCCACACTGCCGCCGGATATCAACCACTCGGACGATCATTTTACGGTGGAGGGTGACGGGATTCGGTTTGGCCTCGGAGCCGTTAAAAACGTGGGCCGCGGTCTGATCCGCAGCATGGTTGCCAAGCGCAATGAGGGTGGCCTCTTTACCTCTTTGGAGGATTTCATCCAGCGTATGGGTGAAAGCGAGCTGAATAAACGGGCGGTTGAGAACTTTATCAAATGCGGTGCAATGGATTGTTTTGGCTATCACCGCAGTGAGCTTTTGGCGGTTTATGACAGCATGATGGACAGCATTGCGTCCTCCAAAAAGAAAAATTTGGACGGACAAATGGGGATGTTTGCTATGCTGCAGGAGGATAAGGCCGCAGCCATACCCATACCAAAGCTCCCGGAGATGAAAAAATCGGACCTGATGCTTCTGGAAAAGGAAACTACGGGAATTTACCTGTCCGGTCATCCCATGGATGATTACCGGCATCTGCTGAAACGGACCAGGGTTGTCCCCATCGGGGCCCTTATGGACGAAGAATCCAGCTATACTGACGATCAGATCGTCAGTGTTGCCGGTGTTGTCCAGTCGGTCAAGATGAAGACCACGCGCAATAACTCTATGATGGCCTATGTTACCCTAGAGGACGACACGGCAGCCATTGAAATGCTGGCATTCTCCAATGTCATTAACCAGTACGGCGGATACCTGCGTGAAAATGCGCCTGTTGTGGTTACCGGACGGCTGTCCTTCCGTGACGATAAGGACCCGCAGATCGTGATTAACCGCGCAAGACCCATTTCTGATTTTGAAAATGGGCAGGAAACGGAATTAAACAGTCAGGTTTCGACAGATCAGACCCTGTATCTGCGCTTACCCACGGAAGATGGAAATCTGTTTGCCAAAGTCCGTGCCATGCTGAATATGTTCCCCGGTAACAACCCTGTGGTTGTGTATTTTGAAGATACAAAGGTCCGCAGAGGAAGCCGGTGTGGCATAGACAAGCGGTTGTTGGACGAGCTTGCAAATGTCCTGGGAAAAGAGAATGTTGTGGTAAAATAGCTTTCTTTTGTCCTGAAATTATGTTATGATATTCTAAGGGGGTGTATATCTGTGAAAAAGACAATCAAACTTGTAGCCGCAGTTATGGCAATGCTTCTGCTTTCCGGCTGCGTGCGTACGGTAGATCAGATGTACCGTGTACCCAAAAGGTCGGATGCCTACAACAATCTTCAGTCGGCCATCGACAATGCTATGACAGGTCTTGAGTATTGCGCACCGCGGGCTGGCGAGAACCAACAGAATGTGCAGATGGCGGACCTTGACGGCGACGGCATACAGGAATACCTGCTATTTGCCAAAAGCAACCAGAAAAGACCTCTTAAAATTCTTTTATTTCGTAATGTGGACGGCGTGTTCACCAACACGGACACCGTAGAGTTCAACGGCACATCCTTTGATCAGGTTGAGTATGTGGATATGGATGGCGATGGGGGACTGGAAATCGTTGTGGGACGTCTGCTCAGTGACCAGGTAATTCGTTCTGTTTCGGTTTATACCTTTACCAACGACGTTCTTGTCCAGCTGGCTACCGTTAACTATACAAAGTTTCTGACCACCGATCTGGATAACGATCAGCTCTCTGAGCTTTTGGTTTTCCGGCCGGGGCAGATCGATACCGACAATGGTGTTGCCGAGCTGTACAGCATGAAAAACGGGGAAATGGAACGGTATAACGAGGTGTCCATGTCCCAGCCTGCGGACAAGCTGAAAAGAATGATTACCGGTAAGCTTGACGGCGGAAAGACAGCGGTGTATACAGCCTGTTCCGTTGGCGATACGGCACTGGTCACAGATGTATTTACTCTTAGGGACGCTATGCTGACCAATGTTGCATTTTCCAACGAAACCGGCACGGCGGTCCAAACACTCCGTAACTATTACGTTTATGCAGACGATATAGATAACGATTCTGTGGTAGAACTGCCCTATCTGATCACTATGAAGCCTATAGATGGGATGGTTTCCACCCAGACTCACCAACTGATCCGTTGGTATGCCATGACACCGGAGGGTGAAGAAGTGGATAAGATGTACACCTACCACAATTTTGTCGGGGGATGGTACATACAACTGCAAAGTCAGTGGGCACCAAGACTTGTGGTGAAGAATGCAGGTCCTCAATACGAGTTTTATATATGGGATGAAGATTATAAAAATGTCCAGAAAATCATGACACTGTACGTTTTTACCACCCAAAACCGTGAGGAACAGGCAAAGACAGGGGGATATGTGATCCTGCACAGGACAGATTCAACTGTGTATGCGGCTGCTATGGAAAGTTGTGCTTCGGAATATGGCCTAACAGCAGAAAATATAACGTACAGTTTCCGGATCATTCAAAATGACTGGAAAACTGGAGAAACTTAAGCTGGGGGATATCAATATGAGAAAAGTACTGATTTTAGAGGATGAAGTCAATATTAGAAGCTTTGTTGTGATTAACCTGAAGCGCGCCGGCTACGATACCATTGAGGCCGGGACTGGCGAGGATGCGCTGGAAAGGTTGCGGGAAAATCCGGATATTGGTGTTGCGATTTTGGATATCATGCTCCCGGATATTGATGGCTTTGAAGTTTGCCGCCGGATACGCGCCAACAACAAGCAGATCGGCATTATTATGCTGACAGCACGGACGCAGGAGATGGACAAGATCACGGGCCTGATGACCGGAGCAGATGATTATGTGACAAAACCTTTCTCTCCTGCAGAGCTGACTGCCAGAATTGATGCTTTGTACCGTCGTATGGGCAGTGACGGTGTGGTGGACAGTGAGATCCTTTCCCAGGGACCTTTTTCGATGAACACGCGTAACCACACCCTGGAAAAGGCCGGTACCCGTGTGCGACTGACCCAGGTGGAGTATTCTATTTTAAAGCTGTTTATGCAAAACCCGGGCAGAGCGCTATCCCGTGAAGAAATTCTCTCTTCAGTATGGGGCAGGGAATATGAAGGCGAACTGAAAATTGTGGATGTCAATATCAGACGCCTTCGAATCAAGATCGAGGACGACACAGCTAACCCCACTTACATTACGACAGTTTGGGGTTTTGGTTATAAATGGGGCGCTTAATGAAAAAAGGAAAACCTGTTATCAAAATCAAAGGTCTTCGCAAACGATGGCTGATCAATACAGTGGGGGTTTTGTTTGCCCTTGGATTGGTTTGCGTTCTTGTGATAACAACTGTTTTTGCAGTATATTACTATTCTGCAATGGAGTCCGACATGCGCTATCGTGCCAGGACTACCACGGAGTTTTTTGCTGATTATCTTAATCAGAGTTATAACCAGTATTATCAATCCTGCATCACATATGCACAGACCTTTGACGATAAAAACAGTATTGAGATGCAGTTTATCAACGCGCAGGGTAGGATTGTGGCATCCTCCCAGGGTAGTTGGTCAGGTCCGTCTCCCACGACCTCCGATATTACGGATGCCATCAACACCAGAGGCATAGCGAAATATGTAGGTAAGAATCCACAGACAGGGGAGCGAATCATGGCGGTGTCCAGCCCCATGATCTACAGTAACGGTGAGGTGATTGGTGTTTTGCGATACGTTACCTCCACCGGTGTAATGGATCTGCAAATCACCTATATCGCCTGTGGTGCATTCCTTGCCCTAATGCTTGTGATTGCCATTGTTCTGCTTAGCAGTAACTATTATATGCATTCAATCCTAGTGCCTTTGGCTGCCATTATTGAAAAAGCAAAAAAAATTACCAGCGGCAGCTACGGCATTCAGATTGAAACGGCCTATGATGATGAGATCGGAGAACTGGCTGATACCATCAATGAGATGTCTATCAAAATCAACCAGAATGAGAAGATGCAAACGGAATTTATATCTTCTCTTTCTCATGAATTGCGCACACCCCTCACGGCCATTACAGGCTGGAGCGAAACACTGCTCAGCAGTGACAACCTGGACCCCCAGACCCGACGGGGTATGAAGATCATTCATAAAGAGGCCGGACGACTGACGGAAATGGTCTTGGAACTGTTGGATTTTACCCGTATTCAGGATGGTCGCATGACACTAAATATCGAAGTGACCGATATTCGGGCTGAGTACGAAGATGTTGTTTATATGTATGGTAGCAGACTGGCACAGGACGGTATCGTACTGGACTACCAGGACAATGATGAGGATATTCCTGAAATATCCTGTGATCCGAAGCGCCTGCGACAGGTGTTTTTGAATATTTTGGATAATGCTGCCAAGCATGGATCCGTGGGCTTGCGGATTGAAACCTCTATCAGCTATGAAAATGATGTGGTTGTTGTGCGGATTCGGGATTACGGTCCTGGCATCCCGGAGGACGAATTGCCCCTTGTTAAGAAGAAATTTTATAAAGGAAGCTCTAAAGCCAGGGGTTCAGGAATTGGCCTGGCCGTGTGCGATGAGATCGTGCAAATGCACGGCGGAAGTTTGACTTTGGAAAATGCGGAAGGCGGCGGCACACTGGTTACGGTGATACTCCCGGCTTCCCAGTGAGGATGAAACCATGTCCAAGAAAAATTGTTGTCAGGAAAAATTTAAGACCATGATCGGCGGTCAGGCGCTGATCGAAGGAATCATGATGCGCGGCCCCAAACTGGATGCTGTGGTAACTCGGGGGAAGGACGGGCTGCATATTGAAACCACACCGCGGAAGATCAATAAAAAGGGATCACCTAAAAACTGGGTGTTTATCCGCGGTGCCTTGGGGTTCTTTGATGCACAGGTTACCGGTGTAAAGGCACTGATGCGCTCTGCTGACCTGTCACCTGAGGAGGAAACAAAGGAAAAGCCCTCAAAATTTGACCTATGGCTGGAAAAAAAGTTGGGAAGCAAGCGCTTTCAGAACTATGTCATTGCGTCGGCTGTTGTACTGGGACTTGGCATGTCGATTTTGATTTTCTTCTTGCTGCCAATGCTGCTGGGCGAACTGTTTTCCATTTGGGTTGGTGATGGCTTTGTGAAGCTGTTACTGGAGGGCCTTGTACGCATATTGATTTTCATAATTTATATGCTTCTCATGTCTCGAATGAAGGAAATGAAACGGGTTTTTTCCTATCATGGAGCGGAGCATAAGACGATCCGCTGTTATGAAGCAGGGTTAGATCTTACTGTGGAAAATGTCCGTAAGCAGACAAGAAAGCACCCCAGATGTGGCACAAGTTTTCTGCTAATCGTGATGATCATTTCCATTTTGGTGTTTTCCGTCATGTCGACCGGCCTGGATATGGTATTTCCCGGCATGGAAACGATCCTTGGCCCAATTCTCTATAAGGCTGCAATGATCGCCTATAAATTGATGCTGCTACCCCTGGTGGTTGCCATTACCTATGAGATCAACAGAATTGTGGGAAGATACGACAATTGGTTTACCCGTATCCTCACGGCACCGGGTATGTGGTTCCAGAATTTTACCACAAATGAGCCTGACGATGGCATGATCAAGGTTGGCATTGCAGCATTACAGGCGGTTCTTCCTGAAAATGAGGGGGAAGACCGGTGGTAAAAAAACTATCCCAGCTATATTTGGAAACCCGTAAAGCCGTTGCGCTGCACGAGGACCCACAGACAGCCAGCCTCATAGCCAGAAACCTTTTGTGCCATGTAACCGGTAAGACCCAGGAAGCTCTGCTTGCAAATCTGGACGATTATGTTTCCGACAATGTCTGCACACAGATGGACGCAGCTGTGGAACGTGTCCTTTCCGGCGAGCCCCTTGCCTATGTTTTGGGACAGTGGGATTTTTACGGAATGTCACTGCATGTAAATGAGCATGTGCTGATCCCCCGGGACGATACCTGTGCGGTAACGGACATGGCCATCAAAAGGGCGTTGTTTTTAGATGAATCTCCCCGAATTTTGGATCTTTGTACGGGAACGGGCTGCATAGGTCTTGCCATTGCACACAGAGTAAAAGATGCCAGAGTAACTCTGGCGGATATCTCGAAGGATGCACTGGCTGTCACACGTATGAATATTAAAGATCAGAAGCTTTCGGGAAGGGTTTCCTGTATGGTGGTAGATGCTTTGAAAGCGCCCACTGCCTTTTTGGGTAAGTTTGACATGATCGTGTCAAATCCACCTTACATCACCACCCGGGAGATGACAGAATTACCGGATAGCGTACGAAAATTTGAACCCCACCTGGCCCTTCACGGCGGTGATGACGGACTGGATTTTTACCGGTCCATAGCAGATAAGTACAGGGCGGCATTAAAGCCCGGCGGCCTAATATGCTTTGAATTTGGTATGGGCCAGGGGGATGATGTGTGCCGCATATTAGAAATGAACGGGTATACCATTCTGGAACGCTCCAGAGATTATAATGACAGAGAACGGGCAGTTGTTGCCCAATACGGCAGGAAGGAAGATTAACATGGCTACAAAGAAAACTGTTTATGATGCACCAACTCCGGCAACCGACAAGAAGAAAGCATTGCAGACCGCCCTTGCGCAGATTGAGAAGAATTTCGGCAAGGGAACCGTTATGCGTTTGGGCGACAAGCCCGAGATGAATGTGGATGCAATTCCTACCGGATCCTTGGCACTGGACGCGGCACTGGGAATTGGCGGTGTTCCCAAGGGACGTATTATCGAGATCTATGGCCCCGAGTCCTCCGGTAAGACCACTCTGGCCCTGCATATTCTGGCAGAAGCACAGAAAATGGGTGGAGAAGTGGCTTTTGTGGATGCAGAACATGCGCTGGACCCTGTTTACGCAGCGGCTCTTGGTGTGGATACCGATAATATGCTGGTCTCCCAGCCGGATACCGGCGAACAGGCCTTGGAGATTACCGATGCACTGGTCCGCTCCGGTGCAGTGGATGCAGTGGTCGTGGACTCTGTTGCGGCCTTGGTACCCAAGCAGGAAATTGAGGGAGAAATGGGCGACACCTTTGTTGGCTTGCAGGCAAGGCTTATGTCCCAGGCTTTGCGTAAGCTGGCTGGTACGATTTCCAAGACCAACTGTGTTGTTATTTTTATCAACCAGCTGCGTATGAAGATCGGTGTTATGTACGGCAATCCCGAAACCACAACCGGCGGCAACGCACTGAAGTTCTATTCCTCTGTCCGTTTGGATGTGCGCCGTGTAGAGTCCATTAAAGAGGGTGGCAATGTCATTGGCAATAAAACCCGTGTTAAGGTGGTCAAAAACAAGGTAGCACCTCCTTTCCGGGAAGCCTACTTTGATATTATGTATGGACAGGGTATCAGTAAATGGGGCGAATTGGTTGACCTGGCGGTTCAGATGGAGATTGTTCAGAAGAGTGGTAGCTGGTTCAGCATGGGCGATGAGCGGATCGGCCAGGGCAAGGATAGTGTGAAGGCCTTCCTGCAGGCAAATCCGGACATTGCGGAAAATGTGGAAGCACAGGTTCGGGAGAATCTTTTGCGCACCGCCGCAGTCAAAGAGCCTGCCAGAGCTGCGGAACGCCCCATTGCCGTAAGTGCTGACGATTTTGATGATGAAGATTGAGTCTGTTGCCTCCCAGCCGGACCGGGCAGGGAGGCATACGGTCCGTTTTGATGACGGTAGTACCATGCGTCTTTATCGGCAGACGGTTCAGGATTTTGGGCTGTATGCCGGGCTGCAGATGACGGAGGAAACCTATCAGGCCCTTTGTGTCGCTGCAGGTGCCATGTCTGCAAAGATGCGTGCAGTACGTATTGTTGCAGCCTCCAGCGTATCCAAAGGGGATTTGGAGCGGCGTCTTGTGCAAAAGGGTGAGGACCCCCGGCAAGCCAAAGATGCAGTCCAATGGATGGAGGATATGCAGCTTGTAGATGACCGAAAAACGGCGGAGCAAGTGGTGCAGCGCTGTATCAGCAAGGGCTATGGGCTGGCTAGAGCAAAGCAGGCATTGTATGAAAAACGGATTCCCAAACAGTATTGGGATGCGGTTTTGGAGAACTACCCTGATCAGACAGAGGCAATTATATGCTTCCTTCATAGTCGGCTAGGATCCAATTGGCAGGAACAGGATTTGCGAAAAGCCATTGACGCGTTGATGCGTCGGGGACACAGCTACAGCGCAATTCGCCGCGGACTGGAACAAATGTCTGTGGAAATGGAGGATTTCCCGGAGGAGTAGTATGGCAAATATTGGTTTTATATCTCTTGGTTGTGCAAAAAATCAAGTGGATTGTGAGCGCATGATGTATCGGGTGCAGGAGGCCGGTCATAACGTCCAGGCCGATGTTGTGGGCGCTGATGTAGTTGTTATCAATACTTGTGGATTTATCGATTCGGCAAAATCAGAAGCCATAGATCACATCTTGCAAATGGGACAATTGAAGAACGAGAACCTGATTGGAAAAATATTGGTGACAGGTTGTCTTTCTCAACGTTACCAAAAGCAGATCATTGAGGAAATGCCTGAGGTAGACGGTGTGCTGGGTACCGGAAGCTACACCCAGATAGTACCTGCGATCGAAAAGCTTTTAGAGGATGCAGCCGTTGAGGATTTTGGGTCTATCGACGCACCGGAGGAGGAAACAGGCAGAATTTTGACTACCCCCGAGCACTATGCGTTCATTAAGATCGCAGAAGGCTGTGATAACCGTTGCAGCTACTGCATTATTCCGTATCTTCGGGGTAAATACCGCAGCCGCAGTATGGACGATGTGCTGTATGAGGCAAGACTTCTTGCTGCAAACGGCGTGAAAGAGCTGATCGTTGTGGCGCAGGATACCAGCCGTTACGGAACAGATCTTCCCGGACATAAGCGGTTGCTCCCGGAGCTGCTGCGCCAGCTGTGTACCATAGACGGCTTTGAATGGATACGGATTCATTATGCATATCCCGATGAGATTGATGATGAGCTCATCGATGTCATTGCCCAGGAACCGAAGATTGTTAAGTATCTGGACCTTCCCATTCAGCACTGCAATGATAAGATCCTGCAGCTGATGAACCGCAGAGGCGATGGTGTATTTTTGCGGCAGCTGTTTCAAAAGTTGCGCAGTCGTATCCCGGGCCTTGTACTGCGCACAAGTGTCATAACGGGACTTCCCGGGGAAGGTGAAGAAGAGTTTGCAGAGCTTTGCGAATTTTTAAAGGAAATGCGACTGGAACGAGTAGGCGCATTCCCGTTTTCTCCGGAGGAGGGAACACCTGCAGCCCAAATGGAATACCCGGATCCGGAGGTAGCCCAACAGCGGGCGCAAATGATTGAAACGATCCAGTCCCGCATTATGGACGATTATAACGCAGATATGCTCGGTAAGGAGCTGCGTGTCCTTGTAGACGGATACGATCAGGAATTTGAGCAATTTTATGGCAGAACCTATGCAGATTCGCCGGATATTGACGGAAGAGTTTGGATTGCATCCGAAGAGCCTTTGACAGAAGGTGAATTTATAACGGTATGCATCGACGGCATGATCGACGGCGATTTGTCTGGCTATATTGTGGAGGAAGTATTATGACAACAGCGAGTAAAATTACATTGGTACGCATAGCATTTATCCCTGTTTTTATCGCTCTTATGTATCTTAGTGGCGGTGAGACAAATCTTTGGATGTGGATTTCTCTTGGCGTTTTTGTGGTAGCCAGCCTTACGGACTATGTGGACGGCTATGTTGCAAGAAAGTACAACCAGGTCAGTGACTTCGGTAAGTTCTTGGATCCCTTGGCAGATAAGCTTTTGACCATCGCTGCCATGGTGATGTTCTGTGAGTGGGGCAAGTTCCCGGCTTGGGCGCTGATGATTGTGCTGACCCGTGAGTTTGCGGTTACCGGTCTGCGTCTTGTGGCAGTGGGTAAGGGCGTTGTGATCGCAGCAGGAAAGAGTGGTAAACTCAAAACGGCAAGCACCATGATTGGTCTTTGCATTATGATGGGTTTCCCGTCTCTGGAAATTCTGGGATGGGTCATTATTTCTGTAATTGTGATCACTACGGTCTATTCCGGTATTGAATATTTTATCAAGAACTGGAAATGCCTTTGGGACAAGTAATTTGAGGTTGTTATGAACACAAAAGAAGTTGGTGAAATTCGCCGCCGCATCCGACGGGATCGTAGTAATATGACAGCGATTTACGGATGCTACGTCAACGGACAAAAGGAGATCATCTCCTCCTTTAAACAAAGCACCGGCATGATGCCCGAAAATGAGGCGGAAAAGTATTTCGGTGTTATGAAGCGAACCCTTTCCGGCACCATCGGAAAGAATTTGATTGATATTGCTTTTAAAACATCGCAGGTAGCGGACAGTCCGGAACACAAAATGCTTATGCAGCTGCGTGAAACGCGTCTGCAGGACGATGACCTGCGGATGGCCTTTTATCAGAAGATCATTGAGAATGTGGCCTTTGATGAAGGTTATCTGATTCTGATTGGCTGTGATAGCTATGACGTTCCCTTTAAAAGCAAGGATGATGCTAGCCAGACAGATGCATCGGATGAGGTCTATACCTATCTTTTGTGTGCAGTATGTCCTGTCAAGCAAACGAAAACCTCACTTCGTTATATAGCAGAGGAAAAAGAGTTCCACGATGGCGGAATTTTCCAGGTGGTCAGCGCGCCGGAATTGGGTTTTCTGTTTCCGGCCTTTGATGCCCGGGCTACCAATATCTACAATGCGCTGTTCTACACCCGGGATACCAAGGTAAGCCACCAGTATGTGATCGATGCTGTGTTTCATGTGCCGGCACCCATGCCTGCGGCAGAGCAGAAAAAGTCATTTGAAGCATTGCTGACCACGGCGCTGGACGAAGAGTGCAATCTTGAGGTGGTTCAGACAGTACATGACCAGCTGCGCCAGTGCATAGAAATGCACAAAGAAAGCAAAGAGCCGGAACCCCTTATGATCTCCAAGGAGCAGGTTAAGACAGCGCTGAAAAGCTGCGGAATTTCTGATTCCCATGTATCTAAGTTCAGCGTGGATTATGACCAAGCCTTCGGTTTCGAGGCAGAGCTGCATCCTAAAAACATCATTAATGATAAACGCTTTGAGATCAAATTGCCGGATGTGTCTATTAAGGTCAACCCGGAACGCAGCGACCTGATTGAAACCCGGGTAATTGGCGGTGTTAAGTACATTCTGATCTGCGCAGATGAAGACGTGGAGGTCAACGGCGTCAGCATCCATATTGATGATAAACAAACAGTAGAAGTGTAATCATGCAAAACAGGCAGGTGCAAATTGCACCTGCCTGTGTCTTTGTTTTCGGTTATTTTCCGTTTTGCATAATGGATACCAAAATATCCGCACAATTCTCTACACCCAACACACTGCTGTCCAGGGAAATATCATAGTTTTGGGACATACCCCAGGTTCTTCCGGTGTAATGATGGTAGTTTACGCGACGCCGCTTATCTTTTTCGTTCAGCCGGGCTTCAGGACTCTTTTCAGACTCACCGTACAGACGGACAATGCGATCAGCACGGAAGTCCTTGTTGGCGTGGATAAAGGCGTGGAGGGTGTCCTGTCGGTCTTTCAGAATGTAATCAGCATTCCTGCCAACGATAACGCAGGGGCCTTTTTCTGCCAGCTGCAGGATCACATTGCACTGAACATTCCAGAGGAAATCCGCTGTGGACAGGCTGTTCATAGCGCCCGGAACACTGTGGTGAGAAAAGGCATAGGAGAAAATGCTGGAGCTGGGGGCGTGCTCACCGTGCTCTTCAATGTAGTGGGGCGCAAAACCGGATTCCAAAGCGATATGTTCTACAAGCTCCTTATCATAAAAGGGAATGCCTAACTTTTCTGCTACAAGATGTCCGATGGTGCGGCCGCCGCTGCCAAATTCGCGGCTGATGGTAATGATTTTCTTTTCCATGTAGAACCTCCTTTAGAATTACTTTTCAAATATATTATATTAATTTATATTCTAATTGTCAATGGTGATATGCTACTGGAATACTGGAGGGGAGAAAAGGATAAACCATTGCCAATTCAAGGGAATTGTGGTATAATTCTAATATCAAACAGCAAGGAGAGGACCTATGAGACCGATAGCAGAAATGCTGGCTGAAGAGCTGGGGAAAAAGCAGGAATATGTAGAAAACGTCATTGCGCTTCTTGACGAGGGAAACACAATTCCTTTCATTGCCCGTTACCGTAAGGAAATGCATGGCACTATGGATGATACGGCCCTGCGCGAACTGGAAACACGACTCAACTATTTGCGCAACCTTGTCCAGCGCAAGGAGGAGGTCTGCAATTCGATTGAGACCCAGGGTAAAATGACAGAGGAACTGGCTGCGGCCATTGATGCTGCGGCAACCTTGGCTGAGGTAGAGGATCTGTACCGTCCCTATAAGCAGAAGCGCCGTACCCGTGCTACTGTGGCCAAGGAAAAAGGCCTTGAGCCCTTGGCCCTGGCTATTTTTGCGCAAAACGGAGAAGATCCTGCACAGTTGGCAGCGGACTATATCGACGCTGAAAAGGGTGTAGAAACAGTGGAGGATGCCCTTGCAGGTGCATCCGATATCATTGCGGAGATGATCTCCGATGATGCAGATATCCGTAAGGCCTTGCGTTTAAAGATGGAGCGTAATGCCGTTATTACGGTGCAGGCGGATGACCCGGAAAAGGAAAGTGTCTACCAACTTTATTACAGCTTCCAATCGCCTGTTTCCCGACTCCAAAACCATCAGATACTTGCCATCAACCGGGGAGAGAAGGAAGGCTTTCTTAAGGTGGCCATTACTTTGCCCGGCACGGAGGGACAGGCCCTTGTGTGCCGCTGCGCACTGAAGCCCACCATGCATGTATCCGCCTTTGTCCGTGCTGCTGCGGAGGATGCCTACAACCGACTGATCGCTCCCAGCGCAGAGCGGGAGCTTCGCAGCACCTTGACGGATCGGGCGGCAGAATCTGCGATTGCAAACTTTGCGTTGAATTTAAAACCGCTTTTGATGCAACGTCCTGTCAAGGGATTTGTTACAATGGGTCTTGACCCCGGATACCGTAACGGATGTAAAGTAGCGGTGGTGGATGGAACCGGCAGAGTTCTGGATACCGCTGTGGTGTATCCCACCTTCTCTGCCCGCAAGCAGGAGGAGGCAATCGATATCCTTTCCCGGATGGTACGCAAGCACGGCGTCAAGCATATTGCTATCGGTAACGGCACAGCCTCCCGTGAAACAGAAGCGATGACGGTACAGATGCTGAAGAACCTTCCCGGTGTCAGCTATATGATCGTTAGCGAGGCCGGTGCATCCGTATACTCTGCCTCTAAGCTTGCGGCGGAGGAGTTTCCGGACTTCGATGTAAACCTGCGTTCTGCTGTATCCATAGCCCGCCGTATGCAGGACCCCCTGGCAGAGCTTGTAAAGATCGATCCCAAGGCCATCGGCGTAGGCCAGTATCAACACGATATGCCCCAGAAACGGCTGGATGAGGCTCTGGGCGGCGTAGTGGAGGACTGCGTCAATGCTGTGGGTGTAGATGTAAATACGGCATCGGTAAGCCTGCTGCAGCAGGTGTCCGGCCTTAACAGTACGACAGCGAAGAATCTGGTTGCCTACCGGGAGGAAAATGGTGCTTTTACCTCCAGAAGTCAGCTAAAGAAAGTACCCAAGCTGGGACCGAAAGCATATCAGCAGTGCGCAGGCTTCCTGCGTGTTCCGGAGAGTAAGGAAATTCTGGACAATACCGGAGTTCACCCCGAATCCTACGAAGCTGCCTCTAAGCTGCTGTCCCTTTGCGGTTATTCAAAAGCGGATGTGGCAGATGGTAAGCTGGCGGAACTGGCGGCTCGGTTTGAAGCACTGGGCGCCCAGCAGGCAGAGCAGGCTTGTGGGGCTGGTATGCCTACACTGGAGGATGTTGTCAAGGAGCTTCTGAAGCCCGGCCGTGATCCCCGTGATGACCTGCCCGCACCCATCCTCCGGACGGATGTTTTGGAGATGAAGGATCTGAAGCCCGGTATGGTTTTGTCCGGAACGGTGCGTAACGTCATCGACTTTGGTGTCTTTGTGGATATCGGCGTTCATCAGGATGGTTTGGTGCATATCTCTCAGGTCTGTAGCCGTAAAGTCCGTCACCCCTCCGAGATCGTACAGGTGGGCGATGTGGTCAAGGTTGCGGTCTTGGAAGTAGATGAGAAGCGCAAGCGTATCGGACTGACTATGAAAAACATTCCGGCAGATGCGTAATCTGCCAGAACAGAAAAAGGTGAAAAAGGGAGGCTGTCAGCCTCCTTTTTTCTTAATGAGAAAAGTCGCCCATCGGGCGGCTTTTGATGTTGGTGGAGGTGAGGGGAATCGAACCCCTGTCCGAAAGCAACTTGGAAAGAACTTCTCCGGGCGCAGTTTGTTATTTACATTCCCTCAACCGGACGGGAACAAACACCCTGCCGGAATCAGTAGCTTCATGATGCGTGGTGCGCGCAAAGCTTAACGCACGCACGTTCTCCACTCAAATCACACCCGAGCCCGGCTCGTGGACCTTCCGGGGCGGATGGGCGCCTAATTAGGCAGCCAGAGCAACAGTATTGTTGTCAGTTAAATTTAAAAGTTACCCGTTTTATCGTGGGCAGGTGCCACGGCCCGCTATTCCAGCCTCACTACCCCCGTCGAAACCAGTACACCCCCATGTAAGTGTACTGTAGGGGCGGCTGTCAGCCGCCCACTACAGGGAACGAAATGCTTAGAATCTGCCGTAGGGATCGGGAAGTTTGTTGGGTTCGGGATAAGTTTCCCCGTGGGTATCCACAGTGATGGATGCGATTTTCTGTTCCTCCAAAGGACGGTCCTGCGCATTGGTTCCCACAGAGGCAATGGCATCCACGACCTCCAGACCGGAAGTCACCTTACCGAATGCAGCGTACTGGCCGTCCAGGTGGCGTGCGTCCTCGTGCATGATGAAGAACTGACTGCCGCCGGAGTTGGGGGAGGAGCTGCGGGCCATGGACAGGACGCCGCGTTTATGCTTCAGCTCGTTCTTTACGCCGTTGAAGAAGAATTCGCCCTTAATGCAGTAGCCGGGACCACCCATGCCGGTGCCATCGGGACAGCCGCCCTGGATCATAAAGCCGGGGATGACGCGGTGGAAGATCAGGCCGTCATAGTAGTTATGATTGGCAAGATCAATAAAGTTATACACACTCTGAGGTGCAATCTCGGGATACAGCTCGCCTTCCATAACACTGCCGTTTTCCATGGTGATCTTAAAAGTGGGATTCATGGTTAGTACCTCTCTTTCATAGCACGGTCGATCTGGCGTTTTGCATCACGCTCTGCGGCAGATTGCCGTTTGTCATATAGTTTTTTACCTTTGCAAAGGCCAACCTTCACCTTAACACGGCTGCCTTTCAAATACACGGAAAGGGGAATCAAAGCATAGCCGTCCTGTTTGACCTTACCCAGCAGACGCATGATTTCGCGCTTGTGCATCAGCAGGCGGCGAACACGTTTGGAATCCGGATTAAATCGGTTTCCCTGTTCGTATGGGGAGATGTGCATCTGGTTCAGAAGCAATTCGCCGTCTTTAATACCGCACCACGCGTCCTTCAGGTTTAAGGTGCCTTGGCGGATAGACTTGACCTCTGTTCCGCGCAGTTCAATACCGGCTTCCATTTCTTCTTCCACAAAATATTCGTGATAGGCTTCTCGGTTTCGCGCCATAACGCGGATGTTTTCCTTATCCAGATGTACCACCTCCTTGCTATGGTATTATAGCACGTGTGTCAAGGGTTTTAAACGCAAAATAGGAATTCTTCCAGTGCCTTTGGTGTTTCAAAAGTATAGTTACAGAGACTGCGCATTTGCTGGCAAATCTGGGGACAGTCTTTCTTGCCCCATTGGGCAAAAGCAACATCAACCCCAACCTTGCTCGCCA
This sequence comes from Faecousia sp., assembly GCA_045537615.1. Lineage (GTDB taxonomy): Bacteria > Bacillota > Clostridia > Oscillospirales > Oscillospiraceae > Faecousia. The sequence continues at coordinate 37,492 of JAZSPV010000050.1, forward strand.
TTTCCCAAGCCGGTTTCATATCGTCCACTACCAGTAACTGCTGCGGTGTTAAACCGTATTTTTCCATGATTTGTTCCAACGGATAGGGATTGGGCTTTCTCTGCTGTTCCGGTAGATCCCAACCGAAAATTTCGTCCGGTACCGTGTCGAAATGGGTAATGTAGTCCCGGGTGATGATCTCTGTGCTGGAATGGGAAACCACGCAAATAAGACCGCCTTCTTCTTTTTGCCGCCGGATCACACGGTCAATGCCGGGGAAGGGGGCAGGGATATGACAGCGGATGTAATCTTTCCAGCCACGGTATTCATCGACCAGCTCTTGTTCGGTAAATCCGTATTTTTCCCGGCACATCTGCGCAAAACCCAGATAATAGCAGCCGTCTATATATTCCTCCAGTGTGATCTTACAACCGGGTCGGAACACATCCAGTATATAACAGAAGTAAGGATAATTGATAGTCACTTCGCTCTGCACCACTGTATCATCGTGATCCAATACAAGGCAAGGGTATTTCAGCATATATGTTCGCTCCTTTTATTTCGTTATAATTATAACAAAAGCAGAGGAAGGAAACAACCATAAAATTCCTCTTGCTAAATACGAACAAATGTACTATAATTAAGAAAAAGAAGAATGGGAGGGAACACCTTGGAACAGAATATTTGCCCGGTGGATGTGATATCCGTGTGCAGTGCCAATGGTGATATCCGCCCACTCCGGCTGCGGATGGAGGATGAAAAGCACCAGCTTTTACGTGTGGATATTGATGAGATCATCAGCATGAGGCCAATCCAATATGTAGGCATTGAGGCCCACGTGTTTTTGTGCCGGGCTACGGTGCAGGGGAGAAAATGGCTGTTTGAGCTAAGATACACGATTCGCAGCCATAGCTGGAGTCTGATGAGAAAGGTGTACTGATATGGCCGAGCGCGTTATTTTTCATGTGGATGCTAACAGCGCATTTCTTTCCTGGACAGCAGCCTACCGCGTAAAGGTCTTGGGAGAGACGGTAGATCTACGGGAAATTCCCTCTGTGGTTGCAGGGGATAAAGCATCCCGGCACAGCATTATATTGGCAAAGAGCGGTCCTGCAAAAAAATATGGGATTCAGACCGGGGAACCTTTATTTCAGGCCCAGGAGAAGTGTCCGGATTTGGTGGTGGTGCCACCGGATTATGGCCTGTATGTGGAAGCATCCCGGCATTTTGTGGAAATGCTGCGGCAGTTCAGTCCAAATGTGGAGCAGTATTCCATTGATGAGGCCTGGGTAGATATGACCGGCACTCAACGGCTCTTTGGTGCGCCGCGGCTGGCGGCAGAAAAAATGCGCCAGCGTATCAATGATGAACTGGGTTTCACGGTGAATATTGGCATTTCCACAAATAAGCTTCTGGCAAAAATGGCTGGTGATTTTGAAAAACCCAATAAGGTTCACACCCTGTTTCCAGAGGAAATGGAAAAGAAAATGTGGCCGTTACCGGTCCGTGATTTGTTTTTGGTAGGCGCGGCAACGGAAGAAAAGTTAAAAAGGCTGGGCATATATACCGTCGGCGATTTAGCCCACGCAGAACCGGCAATTCTGCGGAAGCGGCTGGGGAAGCACGGAGAAACAATTTGGCACTTTGCCAACGGTCGCAATGCCGATGCAGTAACGCCGGAGCCGGAGGAAAACAAAGGCTACGGTAACTCCACCACAACAGCTAAGGATGTGTGTAGTTGTGAGGCGGCATATCAGGTTCTGTTAAGCCTGTGTGAAACGGTGGCAGCACGCATGCGTAAAGACGGTAAATGTGGAAGCTGTGTGGCGGTCCACTTACGCACAAATGAGTTTCAGCATTTCACCCACCAATCCATGCTCAATGGCGCAACCAATATTACTGCAGAGCTGTTCCGGGCGGCCTGCCGGATCTTTGATGAGGCATGGGACAGACAGACACCTCTGCGCCAACTGGGCGTACAGGTTACAAGACTTTCCAAAGAACCCTATCAGCAGTATGATCTGTTTTCCGGCGTATCTCCGGTACAGTACGAGCGAAAGCTGCGGCTGGATGAAACGGTGGATGCATTGCGCGATAAGTTTGGTGAGGAGATCATACGCCGGGCAAAATTTGCCCAGGATCCCCAGGGGCATATGGCGGGGGGACTGGACAGAGCTCGCCGCACCGGTGTGACAAAGCCGGTCCCTAAAGAATTTGAAGAATAAGAAGCCCTTAAATGATTAAAAAGAGGTATCTGGATATCAGATACCTCTTATAATTAGCCCTCAGAGATCAACTCTGACAGGGAAACGGTGTCCAGTCCCCGGATGTAACAGGAAGGATCGTGATTCTGCAGCACGGCGCACAAGGCTTCTTTTTGGATGCTGCAACCGCGTAGCAGGCTACAAAGGGTATCCAGGTTTCCGTAATCAAAGAAATCACCGAGAAACTGGATGTCCTTGATAATGCCTTTATCCACGTCCAGGGACACCTGCAATGTTCCGCAGCCCTCAATCCTGCGGCCCTTAACGATTTGGTAACGGGGAGAAAAACCATAATTCCAGTCCCAAAGGTCATAGCGCGCAGCTTTCAGTTGATCAATCAAAGTCAACTCCTCACGGCTGAAAACATAAGGCCCTGGGGCCTCACAGCCCAAGATATTGCGCAGCAGGGCATGTTTAAAATGCTCCAGTGTGATACTTTCCGGTAAAAACTGGGAAATATTGCAAACTCTGCTGGAAACAGAGGCAACGCCCTTGGTTTGCAGTTTCTCCTTGTTGGGGTTCAGGGCTGAGGAGAGGATGTTCAGATCGGAGGAAAACATCAGTGTTCCATGGTGAAGGACACGGCCGTGCTTTGTGTATTGGGCGTTTCCGGAGAACTTTCTGCCTGCAATGACCATGTCGTTACGTCCGTTGATTTCTGCCGGCACACCAAGTTGTTGCAGTGTTTTTACAACAGGCTGGCAAAACCGATGGAAATTGATCTCGTTCATGTTTTCGGCATCGGCAATAAACGAAAAATTGAGGTTTCCCAGATCATGGTAAACAGCACCGCCGCCGGACAGTCTGCGTACAACGTTAATGTTATGATCTTCCACAAACGCCGTATTAATCTCTGCGATGGTGTTTTGATTTTTACCGATAACAATAGTGTTGTGGTTCTGCCAAAGCATAAAATATTCCTGGGAAGGATCCATGTGGGAAAACACAAATTCCTCCAGTGCCAGGTTCCATCTTGGATCTGTAGAGGGTGATTGGATGTACTGCATATAAACTCCTGAACAAAAAGCCTGCGCCGAAAACCGGTACAGGCTTTCTGTTTACTATGTGTATCAAGGATTTTTCATATAATCTTTGATGGTTTTTAGGGATTGCGCAGATCATCATCCATGGGATGCTGATTACGTCTTTTGTTTGCTCATTTCTCTTTTCCGAACTTTTTTTGCCATGGCAAACATTAGCAAATATACGCCAATCAGGCATATATCCATTACGGCAGCAACCCGGAATGCGGGACTATAGCTGTGAATGCGGTCGTAAACGAAATTACAGACAGGAGCTGTTACCAGACTGGCAAGAGCAGACATACCCACAATAATTCCGTTTATCTCCGCACTGCCTTTATAGCCAAACAAAGGTAATGCGACCAGCGGTATTACAATTGTTGACAAGCACAGTCCCACAGAGAACAACGCAACGCCTATGTAAGACAGGGTGGGGCTTGCTACATTGGAAAGAATCCATTGTCCTGCTGCAGCACAGACAAGACATAGAATCGCTACCGGTTTTGCGCCAAACTTGTCGCTGATCCAACCAAGAAGTAACTTCACAAAAGCCAGGGTGAGCATAAGTACGCTATCATAACTGGCTGCTGCGGTGGGTGTATAGCCGTTGTCCTGAAAATGGGGGTTCATAACGCTGCTTGTTGTATAGACACAGATGCTGCTGACCAGTGTAGCGATACACATAATATACAGCAGAGGATGCCGGTATTGCTCCTTTAGGGAAAGACCCGGCCAGTTATTTTCCTCACGGATTGCCTTCTTGATGGTTTGTCCTACACCGTAAGGCCGCAGGGATTTTTTCTCCGGGGCATCATACATCAGAAAATACAAGAATGCCACAAGGATGGGCAGAAGGCCCTCGATCATGAGTGCCACGCGCCAATTGAAGACAACGATTACTCTGGAAAAAGCGAAGGACATCACACTGCCGCCAAGACCGGTTGCCATGGAGATAACACCAATCACAAGACCTTGATGGGCATGAAACCATTGCTTTATGATCCACACAGCGCCGGCGGTAAAGCATGCGCCGTATCCAAGACCCAAAAGTCCTCTGCCGATGCCGTGTCCCAACAGGCCGGGAGCAAAGGCCATCACAAAGAAACCGGAGGAGGTAAGTAAAAGCGAACCAATGGCCACTTTTTTGTAACCGAATTTACGAAGCAGAAAGCCGGTGAATAATGTGCTGGCAAGGGAGAGCAGGCCGTAGGGCATGCCTGCAATCGTAAAAGGACCGCGATCAACGCCCAGACCTTGTGTGATCGGAATGGTGTAAATGCCGATACTGTTAACCATACCGCCGAACACAATCATTTCGAAAAACACGATCACAGCAATGACCCAGTGATAATGTTTTTGTATCTTTGATCTCATGATGATATTTCCTTCTTTCTGTTCCTTCAACAAAGAAAATTTATGACCGCCAAAGGTCTGCAGCGATCTAAAGAAGCAAGCTACAATTCCATGCATGATTATTGCACAGTTATGCCTGGTTGTCAATTGATAATTCATTGCAAATTGATTTCGTAGTCGCATTTTGGAAATGCAGTAGGGAAGTTGTTGTTACAGGTAGCATATGGGAATAATGAATATTTATAGTTTATACTTGAATATTCATAAATTATGTGATAATATTCAACCAGACGGTGCAGTATCCTAGTCAGAACAACCGGCTTCCAGGTAGGGCCTAAAAATCCTATGAAGGGCATATCGATGAAGTCCCTGGTGCCTGCTTTTTACGCCCAGTTTAGGGTGGGTGCTGGGGGTTAAGGATCCCGGGCGCACTCCAATGGCATGGAGTATACGACCCGGTTTCCGCGGAGACCCGGTATTGTGTGACGAAGTTGAGAACTCCAACTTGTTGGAAGCCTCTTCGCACACGAGCCGAGTATGAACCTGCAAGGTGGTGCGCAGAATCGCGTGCTGCGTGCAGTGTAGCCTGCCTTGAGTGAGTATGCGGGGAAAGAGGACAAGCGTTAGCATGTGGTGGCCACACATCTTTCGTCATCGCTTCTGGAAACCATCCTTGCAAAAGAGGCTAAGAGCCGGATTGTTTTGCGGTGGAAAACACCTAGGCTGTCTTAATGGGACAGACAGGGGATTACAGTACGGACTAAGTGGCAATCGGGTACACAAGCCGGCAACACTTGTGCGGATGGATTAAACGGGAACGGCCTGTACGGCAACGGCAGGTTCTGTCCGGTGAAAAACAACCCGACCTAAGCCGTAAGATTTATCCTGTCTGTCACCGTCATTTCAAGTAAACTATATGGATAAAGGGGATAAGACCTGTGTCTAAATCCGAACCTGCTTCCTCGAAAAGGGAGCGCAAAAAGACGATCCGTTGGGTCGTCACCATTTTTATTGTAACGATCTTTGTATCCGGCGCGATTACCTTTTTCTCTGATGAGATCATGGATATAAGCCCTGTATGGACAGCGTTTCTGATCTTGTTGGCAATCGTGCTGATTGGTATAATTTTTGATATTATCGGTGTGGCCGTTACCTCGGCAGTTGAGAAACCGTTTCACTCCATGGCAGCCCGGAAAGTACCCGGGGCGCTGGAAGCGATTCGGCTTCTTCGCAATGCCGAGCGTGTCAGTTCCATCTGTAACGATGTGGTTGGCGATATTTGCGGCGTTGTGTCCGGTTCTGCATCGGCCACCATTGCAGCCCAAGTGTTGCAGAACTTTGAGCCTAAGTGGGAGAGTATTGTGCCGCTTGTAATGTCTGCGCTGGTTGCCGGACTGACTGTGGGTGGCAAGGCTGTTGGAAAAACCGTTGCGATCAAATCCTGCACATCCATTGTTTCCGGTGTTGGTCGTTTGATTTATGTAATTCGTCACATACCGATGCCCTTTAACAGAAAGAAATCAGACAGATAGGTTGTGTTCCTATGAATATATTGAACAATATCCACGGCCATAGTGATATTGCTGCATTGACGGAGCAACAGAGAGTTTTGCTTTGCCGGGAGATCCGGGATTTTTTGGTGTCCTCTGTTTCCAAAACAGGCGGACATTTGGCTTCAAATCTGGGCGTTGTTGAGCTTACTGTTGCCATTGAAACTGTATTCGATACTGCCACCGACCGTCTGGTTTTTGATGTAGGTCATCAGGCTTATGTCCATAAGCTGTTGACTGGCCGCCAGGCGGATTTCGCCACCTTGCGGCAATTCGGTGGTATGGCGGGTTTTCCGAAACCCGGCGAGAGCAGTACGGATGCGTTTACTGCCGGACATGCATCCAGTTCGGTATCAATAGCGTTGGGAATGGCACGTGCCAGAACCTTTATGGGTGAAGACTATCATGTGGTGACCCTTTTGGGTGACGGTGCGGCCACCGGCGGAATGGTCTATGAAGGCCTTAATGATGCAGCGGTCAGCAATGAACCTATGGTAGTGATTCTCAATGACAATGCTATGTCCATTGACCGTAATGTAGGCGGCATGGCATCGCATTTATCCAAACTGCGCACAAAAGAAAAATACCTTGGTATGAAGCAGAAATATAAGCGCTTTTTGTACAAGGTTCCCGGGGGAAAGACGGCCTTTCGCATTACCCGGAATCTAAAGGATAGAATACGCCGTATGTTGATTCCCTCGACGATCTTTGAGAGCATGGGCTTTACATATCTGGGTCCCGTGGATGGACATGATGTAGAAAACCTGATCTCTTTGCTTCGGATCGCCAAGGAGATGAAACGGCCGGTACTGATCCATGTGATGACCCAGAAGGGCCGCGGTTATGCACCGGCTGAAACGAATCCCAGCCAGTTCCATGGCGTAGGAAAGTTTGATCCCAATAGCGGTGAAGTCTTCGGTACAAAGAAAGAGACATTCTCTGATGCCTTTGGTGCAGTCATGTGTGAGCTTGCAATGACGCAGAAAAAGCTGTGCGCAATTACTGCGGCTATGCCCGGCGGCACCGGCCTTTTGGATTTTAAAAAGATGTATCCAAAACGGATCTTTGACGTGGGTATTGCGGAGGAACATGCGGTATCCATGGCAGGCGGCCTTGCAAAGCAAGGGATGGTGCCTGTTGTGGCTATTTATTCTACGTTTTTACAACGTGCGTATGATCAGATTCTACAGGATATTTGTATGCAAAACCTCCATGTGGTTTTTGCGGTTGACCGTGCCGGCCTTGTTGGTGATGATGGAGAGACACATCATGGCGTATTTGATGTTGGATTTTTGCGGCAGGCTCCCGGTATGATGGTCCTGTGTCCGGCAACCCTTGCAGAACTCAAAGAAATGATGCGCTGGGCTGTTTTGGAGCATGACGGCCCTGTGGCGGTGCGGTATCCCCGTGGCGGTGACCGCTTAGATGACAGTGCAGCTTGGGAACCGACCGCACCTGTTGTTTGCCACAAACCCGGTAAGGAAGCTGCGATTGTTACCTATGGTACACTGACGGCCAATGGGTTGGCTGCAGCACAGCTTTTGGAGGAAAAGGGACTGAATATTGGTGTTTTCAGACTGGCTTGCATCGAACCGCTGCCTGTTGCACAGCTGGCAGATGCATTGGAAGGGTATTCCCACGCAGTCGTCATCGAGGAAACCTGTGGTGGCTCCGGTATTTATGATTCCCTGGCTTGGGGAATGAAGGAAACGGCTGCCGGTTGCAGCTTCACCCATGTAGACCTGGGGAAATCCTACACCACCCACGGATCTGTGGATCAGCTATACCAACAAAAGGGTCTGGATCCGCATGCGATTGCCCGACACGTTGAGGAGGTGCTTTCAGTTGAAAATTAAAAAAAGACTGGATGTACTGCTTGTGGAACAGGGCTATGCGGACACCCGTTCAAAGGCCCAGGCTATCATTATGAGCGGACAGGTTTACGTGGAAGGCCAAAAGGCAGATAAGCCCGGAACTGCCTATGAGGAGCATGTTTCCATCGAGGTACGCGGTGCCGCATGTCCCTATGTCAGCAGAGGCGGACTGAAGCTGGAAAAGGCTCTTCGGGATTTTGGGGTGAAACCGGAAGGGTATGTTTGCAGCGATTCCGGTGCATCTACAGGTGGCTTTACCGATTGTCTGCTCCAACAGGGCGCAAGGAAGGTGTTTGCCATTGATGTGGGTTACGGTCAGCTGGATTGGAAGATTCGTTCTGATCCCCGTGTAGTGGTCATGGAACGCACCAATGTGCGTTATGTCACACCGGAGCAGCTGGGAGAACCGCTGGATCTGTCTGTGGTGGATGTCAGCTTTATCTCCCTTCGGATTGTGCTGCCGGTGATAAAAACATTTCTGAAGCCCAACGGTCAGGTGCTTTGCCTGATCAAGCCCCAGTTTGAGGCAGGCAAGGAAAAGGTCGGCAAGAAAGGCGTTGTCCGTGAACCTGAGGTCCACAAGGAAGTGCTGGATAATTTTATTGCATTGACCCGGGAAATTGGTTTTACGATTCTCGGACTGACCTTCTCTCCTGTGAAGGGCCCGGAGGGGAATATTGAATTTTTGGCACATCTGACACTGGAGAATAAACCCGGTTTGGAGCCGGATACCGAGGCAGTGGTAACTGCTGCCCATGAAACGTTAAAGGGGTGAATGTTGTGAAGAAAGTGATTCTCACACCCAATCCCTATCGGGATAAAAACTTTCAGACAGTCCGCACTGCCGTACAGATTTTGCGTGATAATGGGGTAGAGGCAAAGATCTGCCTTCCCTTTGAATTGGACAGATCCTATGATCTGCCCCGGGATCTTCATTTTTCCAGGCTGGACCGGGAGCTGCCTACGGCATCTGCTGTTGTAAGCTTTGGCGGTGACGGCACCATTTTGCACATGGCGAAATCTGCGACAAAGCACGGAGTTCCCATTCTTGGTGTAAATATTGGAACAATGGGCTTTATGGCGGAACTGGAAAGTGGGGAACTGTCCCAATTGTCCCGGTTGGCAACAGATGATTATACCATTGATAGCCGTATGATGCTGGATGTTACGGTCCACCGTGACAGAGACATTATTTTCCATGATATCTGCTTGAATGATTGCGTGATCACCAAGGGTGCTGTTGCACGGATCGTACACATATCGGTAAAATGTGATGGCGTTCAGGCAATGGAGTGCGGCGGTGACGGCATTATTGTGGCTACCCCCACCGGTTCAACGGCATACAGCCTGTCTGCTGGCGGTCCCATTGTGGAACCGGAAGCCCACAGCATATTGATAACGCCGATATGCGCCCATGATGTTGCCAGCCGCAGCATCGTTGCCTCTGATAAACGTGTGATTACAGTTAGCATGACACGGAACGCCCGTCGCAATGCCTTTTTGTCCGTTGATGGGGGTAAGGCCCTGCGGATGAATCTGGGTGATGTGGCAACGGTTCGCAAGTCCGATTTGGTCACAAAGCTAATTCGTTTGAAAGATCGCAGCTTTTATGATGTGGTCAACATGAAATTCAAAAATAATTGAGGTAATGACCATGAAAAGTCAAAGACAAGCAAAAATTATGGAGATCATCTCCACCCGGAATGTGGAGACACAGGAACAGCTGCTCTCGGCCTTGCAAGAGGAGGGTTTTCACGGGACCCAGGCTACGATCTCCCGTGATATTAAGGAATTGCGGATCGTAAAAGAACTCACAAGCTTTGGAACATATCGGTATACGACCTCAACCAATGAAGTTACCGGTTCTTTTTCCGGCCGTCTGAACACGATCTTCAGAGAAAGTGTTGTGAGTTTTGACTATGCACAGAATATCATCGTTATAAGAACCCTGCCGGGTCTTGCGTCGGCTGCTGCTTCTGCACTGGATGCCATGAAGATGAGTGCTGTGGTTGGTACGCTGGCTGGAGATGATACGGTAATGATCGTCATGCGTGACAACAATGCGGCCGCAGCTTTCTGCGGTGAGATCAGAAGTTTGATTCGCTAAAGGAAGGAGGCGCATATCATGCTGAGCCTGTTGCACATTGAAAATATTGCTGTCATTGAATGCGCCGATATTTCTTTTGATCGGGGATTTAATGTTCTGACTGGTGAGACCGGTGCAGGTAAATCTATTGTCATTGATGCAATCTCGGCTATTCTCGGAGAGCGCGCCTACCGAGATATGATTCGTACCGGAACGGACAAGGCATCTGTACGCGCTGTATTTACCGATGTACCGGAACTCTCCTGGTTTGCTGAAAACGGCGTGGAATACGATTCGGAGACGATTATTCAAAGAGAAGTCTATCTGGACGGTAAAAATGTGTGTCGTGTCAATGGGACACTGGTTACGGTCTCTATTCTTCACAGGTTGGGCGTTCAGCTGATTGATATTCATGGCCAGCACGATTCTGCATCGCTGTTTGATGAAAACAACCACCTGTATTTTCTGGATGCCTTTGCCGGAAATGAAGCATTGCGCGATGACTATGCGCAAAAGTATGCTGCGGTTGCGGAGCTTGGCCGGGAAATCGAGCGAATGACCATGGATGAGGGCGAAAAGCTTCGCCGGATGGAAACACTGCGTTATCAGATTGAGGAGATATCCAAGGCGGAGTTGGAGGCAGGGGAGGATGAGACCCTGGAGCAGCGCCGTAAAGTCCTGCAAAATGCCGAAAAACTCAGTGACGGTATCAATGCGGCTGTGGAATGTTTGTACGGCGGTGACGATACAGATGGTGCAGCAGGTTTGTTGTCTGAGGCTGAACGGGAGTTGAGCAGACTGTCCCGTTTTACGGATGCTTTTTCCTCGTTACATGAAAAAGTTGCGGATCTGATGTATCAGGTGCAGGATGTTGCGGAAGAGGTGCGGGATGCCAGGGACGATTTGTCCTATTCAGCTGACGAATTGGAACGGATAGAGGCTCGGTTGGATGTGATTCACCGACTTCGCCGTAAATACGGTGCCACCTGTTCGGATATTCTTGCATACTTAGAAAGTGCAAAGACAGAGCTCGATGAGATTGAATTTGCCGATGATCACCTGGAGCGGTTAAAAACCAAGTATCAGAAGGCGGAAAAAATAGCATGGGATGCGGCTAATGATCTTCGTTGGAGCAGGCAGCAGGCAGCAGAACAACTGTCTGAGCGGATTTTGACAGAGCTTGTACAGTTGGATATGCCAAAAGTTCAGTTTCGCTGTAACTTTACGGAATTGGAGCTGGGAACCAATGGCGCAGATGCCGTTGCGTTTTATATGTCTGCCAATGCCGGTGAAGCATTGAAGCCTATGAGTAAGGTGGCTTCCGGCGGTGAGCTTGCCCGCATTATGCTGGCAATGAAAAATGTACTGGCGGAGCAGGACCAGGTGTCCACCTTGATCTTCGATGAAGTGGACACAGGGGTCTCCGGAAGAGCGGCGCAGAAGGTTGCAGAGAAGCTGCGCAGCGTTGCAAAAAACAAACAGGTGCTTTGTGTAACCCATCTGCCCCAGTTGGCTGCTTTGGCCAATACCCATTTGCAGATTGCCAAAGAAGAACGTGGCGGGCGTACCTATACCACCGTTACACCCCTTGATCTGGAGGGCAGAAAACGGGAACTTGCCCGGATCATCGGCGGTGCAAATATTACGGAAACGACCCTCAAGAGTGCCGAGGAGATGCTGCGGTCTTGACAAAAGGACCTGGATTTGCTAGGATATTGCTAACATGTTGATGGGAAGAAGTAAGCGAGTATGATCTTCAGAGAGCTGCCGGTTGGTGCGAGGCAGTGAGTAATTTCGCTGAAATACATCCCGGAGTGGCTTTTCTGAAATTGCAGTAGGGAAAGACGGGTTCGCCCGATAAAGCGTGGCGTGTTGTTTGACACGATGAGGTCTGCACTGTGAGGTGCAGATAAACCAGAGGTGGTACCGCGTAATTTACGCCCTCTGTCCCTTGGGACAGAGGGCTTTATTTTTTGGAGGATAGAATATGAAACTGTATGACGAGCTGGTGGCCCGCGGGCTGATTGCCCAGGTGACCAATGAAGATGAGATTCGCCAGATGATCGATAACGGCAAAGCAACCTTCTATATTGGCTTTGATCCTACGGCAGATTCACTGCATGTTGGTCACTTTATGGCGCTGTGTCTGATGAAGCGTTTGCAAATGGCCGGAAATAAGCCCATTGCACTGATTGGCGGCGGCACCGCCATGATTGGTGATCCTTCCGGAAGAACCGATATGCGCTCTATGATGACGAGAGAAACCATTCAGCATAACTGTGACTGCTTCAAAAAGCAGATGGAGCGTTTTATTGAGTTTGGTGAGGGCAAGGCCCAGATGGTCAACAATGCCGATTGGCTGCTGGATCTGAACTATGTAGATGTCCTGCGGGAGGTGGGTGCCTGCTTCTCCGTTAACAACATGCTTCGGGCAGAGTGCTATAAGCAGCGCATGGAGAAGGGTCTTAGCTTCCTTGAGTTTAACTATATGATCATGCAGTCCTATGACTTCTACTACCTCTACCAGCACTATGGCTGCAATATGCAGTTTGGTGGCAATGACCAGTGGAGCAATATGCTGGGTGGTACCGAATTGATTCGCCGCAAACTGTCTAAGGATGCCCATGCTATGACCATTACACTGTTGCTCAATTCTGAGGGCAAGAAGATGGGCAAGACTGCTTCCGGTGCGGTTTGGCTGGATCCCAACAAGACCAGTCCCTTTGACTTCTATCAGTATTGGCGTAATGTTGAGGATGCGGATGTCCTTAAGTGTATCCGCATGCTGACCTTCCTGCCTCTGGAAGAGATTGATGCTATGTCCGATTGGAAGGATGCACAGCTGAACACAGCCAAGGAGATTTTGGCATTTGAGCTGACCAAGCTTGTTCACGGTGAGGAAGAGGCTGAAAAGGCGCAGGCATCGGCTAAGGCATTGTTTGTCAGCGGTGGAGATGATGCCAATATGCCCACTACTGAGATTAAGGCAGAGCAGCTTACTGATGGCAAGATCGGCATTCTGACATTGATGGTTGCCTGTGGTTTGGCCGGTTCCAACGGCGAAGCAAGAAGACTTGTGCAGCAGGGTGGCGTTTTTGTCAATGATGAAAAAGTTCCCGATCATACCTATGCGGTCACTGACCAGATGCTTTCTGATGGGGTGAAGATCCGTAAGGGCAAGAAGGTTTTCCACAAAGCGATTTTGGGATAATAGCAGAAAGGAGCGATTCCGCTGGGGTCGCTCCTTTTTTTTCATATGGACATTTGACAAAAAGATTGTATAATATAACTTGTAATATTATACACAACGGAGGTTCTTCTATGAAGCTCAATTACAAGCGCACAGTGTACGTAGGTTTTGCGTTCTTTTTAATTTGTGCCTTTTGGCAGATCTATGATGTTACAGTTCAAATGACATTGACAAGTAAATTCGGCTTGAGCCAGATGGCTTCCGGCGGTGTAATGGCGTTGGATAATATCCTGGCGCTTTTCCTGCTGCCCCTGTTTGGTAAGATATCTGACCGGCACAAGGGAAAAAATGGTCGCAGAACGCCGTTTATCCGCACCGGTACGATTATGGCAGTGGTATTTCTGATGGTTCTGTCCATTGTTGACTTTGCGCAACTGAAAAGAATTGAGGATTATTCTGCTGTAAATAACCCTGTTACCATGGAAAGAATCTATGACGAACAGAAGGATACTGTTTTAAAAACACCGGAGGGTAAGGAATACACCCTGTCTCAGGTCTACACCCGGGAGGAGTTTGCGCAAATTACAACAGAAACGACGGAAACTGAGACAAACCTCTTTGGCCGTGAGGTAGAGTATAAGCCCTATGCTCGCTATGTGGTACCTGCCCGTCAGGCTTGTGCTGCTGCCGTGACAAGAGAGAACCCTACCGTTTTGTTCGTTTTCCTTGCGGTGCTTCTGTTGCTGCTGATTTCCATGGCCGTTTTCAGAACACCGGCTGTGGCGCTGATGCCTGACGTAACCTTGAAACCCTTGCGTTCCAAGGCCAATGCGGTGATCAACCTGATGGGCAATGCCGGCGGAATCATTGTTCTTGGAATCGGCTCTGTTTTGGCAATTTCCAAGGTAAAAAATGCGTATATGAACTATATGGCGGTTTACGGTATGGTCGGCTGCATCATGCTGGGCGCATTGATGATCTTCCTTGCCAAAGTAAAAGAGCCTGCCTGGGCTGATGAAATGCAGAAAAAGAGCATGGAGCTTGGCTTGATTGACAAGGATGACGACAAGTCCGGCAGCAAGAAATTGAGCAAGGGAGAATTTAAGAGCCTGCTGTTTTTGATGGCATCGATTATTTTCTGGTTCTTTGGTTATAATGCGGTTACGTCCAAGTACGCCGTGTATGCCCAGGATGTTTTGGACAAGGATGCGACCACAACACTGCTCCTTGCGAATTTGGCGGCGATCGTTGCATATCTGCCTGTTGGTTTTGTAGCATCCAAGGTTGGTAGAAAAAAGACGATACTTGCTGGCATTGTGATGCTCTTTACGGCGTTCCTGGTGGCCTGCTTTATGACGGCATCTGCCCCGGGTTGGCTGATGATGGTAATGTTCTGCCTGGCAGGTATTGGCTGGGCAACCATCAACGTAAACTCTTTCCCCATGGTAGTGGAGATGTGTTCCGGATCTGATGTAGGCAAGTATACCGGCTACTACTACACAGCATCTATGGCAGCCCAATCTATGACACCTTGGATTGCTGGATTCTTTATGGATAAGATTGCTAAGATGAGCTTGTTCCCGTACGCGTCTGTATTTGTGGCGTTGGCTTTTGTTACCATGCTCTTTGTTAAGCACGGCGACACAAAGCCCGAGGGCAAGAAGGGTCTTGAAGCACTGGATGTGGAGGACTGATGATACCGTATATTTTACTTGGATTAATGGTGCTGGTTCTTGTGAGCCTGCTGCTATGTGTATTGTATGTACTAAGTACCATGTGCCGCAGAGGGCATAAGGGATTGCACAAGCTCCGTGGCTGGGCTTATGCCCACCGAGGCTTACACGGAGACGGCGTACCGGAAAACAGCATAGAGGCGTTCAGACGGGCCAAGAGAGCAGGCTACGGAGTGGAGTTGGATGTCCATCTTCTGGCTGACGGTAATTTGGCGGTATTTCATGATTTTACCTTAGATCGGATGACCGAAGCCAAGGGATATATTGAAGACCTGACAACGGAACAGATTAAAGAGCTTCATCTCAGCGGCACCAGGCACAAGATTCCGACCTTTGAGGAGGTCCTTGCCTTGTTTGAAGGTCAGGTACCAATCATTGTGGAGCTAAAATGTCATAAGGATAATGTATCAGCACTTTGCGAAACAACCTGCAATATCCTTGATGGCTATCATGGTGTTTACTGTATTGAATCCTTTGACCCTAGATGTGTAAGATGGTTGCGGAAAAATAGACCGGATCTGATCCGGGGACAGTTAACAGAAAACTATTTTAAAAGCAAAAATGCAAAAATTCCCTTTTATTTGAAGTTTGCGCTGGTCCATCAGATGCTGAATTTCCTGACACTGCCGGATTTTGTAGCATACCGTTTTTCTGACAGAAAGACCTTTAGCAATGTTCTTGTTGAAAAGCTATGGGGCGCAAAAAGTGTGGCATGGACCCTTAGGACCCCCGAGGAATATGCTCTTGCACGTCAAGAGGGAAGAATTCCGATTTTTGAAGGTTTTTGTCCGTGAATAATGTGCACCGATGGGCGCAGCCCTATCGGTGCACATTTCTTATTTGAAGAACCTATCAATTTTTCTTTTGTTATCCGCACTTAACGGCCCTAGGGGAAGTCTACAGTGGCCGCAGTCAAACCCTGCATAACGCATGGCATATTTGACTGGGATGGGATTGACCTCGCAGAACAGCAGCTCGATCAGCGGCAGAAGACCGCACTGTAGATCGGAGGCAGTGTCAAAATCACCGGCAAGAGCGGAATCTGCCATGGCCACTGTGTCGGCAGGGCATACGTTGGAAAGCACTGATATAACACCCTTGCTGCCAAGGGATATGGCAGGTACGATTTGATCGTCATTGCCGGCCCAAACGTAGAAATCATCCGGACAGGCGCTGCGGATTTTGGCAATCTTTGTAATATCAGCACTTGCCTCCTTCACTCCAGCAATATTTGGTAGAACAGAAAGTTCCTTGTACACGGATATAGGAATGTCTACCCCCGTGCGTGACGGGACATTGTAGATAATGATCGGTATCTTGACAGATTCTGCGATGGACATGTAGTGGGAAAACAGTCCCTCTGAGTTAGCCTTGTTGTAGTAAGGTGAAACAACCAAAAGCGCATCAGCACCGGCATCCTGTGCAGCCTTACTCAGTTCTATGGCGTGAGAGGTTGAATTGGTTCCTGTTCCTGCGATGATGGTGCAGTGATTTCCTGTGTATTCTTTGCTGCGACGGAACAGCTCGATTTTTTCGCTGTCTGATAGGGTGGAGGCTTCACCGGTAGTTCCGGACAGAGCGATGGCACGAACACCCGCCTCCATCTGCGTTCGTAGCAGCTGCTCCACAAGGGGATAATTGACTTTTTCGTCTAAAAACGGTGTAACAAGGGCTGTGCAAACCCCGGTAAAAACTGGATGTTTCATAAATATACCTCCACGCCAATCTATGCCGCAGAGGTTATCTTTGCCAGTGGGATCTGTGTATCCGTTTCTTCCTTTCGTATCGATTCGGTTGGTTTTGGCAAATGGGGTAGATTTTTGTAAGGGGATGTGATACAATCCCAAGGAATCATTATAATAGCCAAAAAAGGATAGCAATCATGAAAACAAAAGACTTTTGGTATGATCTGCCGGAGAATTTGATCGCTCAGACGCCTCTTTCTCAGCGTGACAGTTCCCGTCTGATGGTGCTTGACAGGAACAGCGGCAAGATAAGCCATCGACATTTTTATGATATTGTAGAGTATCTCAGACCGGGAGACTGTCTTGTGATGAATGACTCCCGGGTTTTGCCTGCAAGACTTCTGGGTCGTCGGCCTACAGGCGGAGCAGCGGAGCTGCTGCTGCTTAGAGATCTGGGCCATAACCGTTGGGAATGTCTTGCAAAACCCGGCAGAAAGCTCCAGGAAGGCCAGGAGGTCGTTTTTGGAAACGGAGAACTTACAGCTAAAGTTCAGTCTGTTTTGGACGATGGTAACCGAGTTGTGGAATTTTTCTATGAGGGGATTTTTCTGGAGGTTCTGGAGCGCCTTGGGAACATGCCGCTTCCGCCCTATATTAAAGCGGAGCTGCAGGATAAAGAGCGCTATCAGACTGTCTACTCCCGGGAGGTTGGTTCGGCTGCTGCACCCACTGCGGGCCTCCATTTCACCAACGAGCTGCTGGAAAAGCTTCGTGCAAAAGGGGTCAAGACGGCATTTGTGACATTGCATGTTGGGCTTGGTACCTTCCGACCTGTGAAAGCGGAGGATATTGCAGAGCACCACATGCACAGCGAGCTTTGTATGATGTCTGAAGAAACAGCAGCACTTCTGAACCAAACAAGAGAAAATGGCGGCAGAATTGTTTGTGTTGGCACAACCTCCTGCCGAACCTTGGAATCCCTTGTAAATCAGGACGGTACTTTCGGGGAAAAGAGCACCTGGACGGATATTTTCATTTTCCCCGGCTATCAGTTTAAGGCCATGGACGGCTTGATTACAAATTTTCATCTGCCGGAAAGTACCCTTGTAATGCTGGTGTCTGCCTTTGCCGGAAGAGAAAATGTTTTGCGTGCATATAACGAGGCAGTGTGTGAAAAGTATAGATTTTTCTCGTTTGGAGATGCAATGTATATTGGTGAGGGATAGAGATGTTTAAGGTTTTAAAAACAGAAGGGAATGCACGGCGCGGTGAATTTTCTTGCGCTCATGGCACTGTGCAGACACCGGTATTTATGAATGTAGGTACGCAGGGTGCCATTAAGGGCGCTTTGAGTGCCAAGGATCTGAAGCAGATCGGCTGTCAGGTAGAACTCAGTAATACCTACCACCTTCATCTGCGCCCCGGCGATCAACTTGTCAAGGAGTGTGGCGGTCTGCATCGTTTTATGACGTGGGATGGCCCGATTCTGACAGATTCCGGTGGATTTCAGGTATTCTCCTTGTCTTCTTTGCGCAAGATTAAGGAAGAGGGCGTTACCTTTGCATCCCATATTGACGGTCATAAGATTTTTATGGGACCTGAAGAGAGCATGCAGATCCAGTCCAATTTGGGTTCGGACATTTGTATGGCCTTTGATGAGTGTATTGAGAATCCGGCCCCTCGTGACTATGTAAAACAGAGCGTGGATCGGACATACCGATGGCTTGTACGATGCAAGGCAGAAAATGCCCGTTTGAATGGTCTCCCCGATACAGTAAATCCTCAGCAGATGCTTTGGGGTATTAACCAGGGTGGAACCTATGCGGATATCCGCGTGGACCATATGAAACGGATCGCAGAGCTGGATCTGCCCGGTTATGCCATTGGTGGCCTTGCTGTGGGTGAGACGGCTGAGGAGATGTACGATATTATTGAGGCCGTAGAGCCCCATATGCCTAAGGATAAGACGCGTTATTTGATGGGTGTGGGTACGCCTACGAACATCATTGAGGCTGTGGCAAGAGGCGTTGACTTTTTCGACTGCGTTATGCCAGCCCGCAACGCCCGCCATGCACGTCTGTTTACATGGGAAGGTGCTATCAACTTAAAAAATGCTAAGTATCAAAAGGATATGAACCCCATTGATCCTCAGTGTGATTGTCCGGTTTGCAGGCGTTATTCCCGTGCCTATATTCGCCATTTGTTTGTGGCGGATGAGATGCTTGCTATGCGTCTTTCGGTTATGCATAACCTTTATTTCTACAACAAACTGATGGAGCGAATCCGTAATGCCTTGGATCATGGCACATTCCAGGCCTTCAGAAATGAATTTTCTGAAAAGCTCAGCAGGCGCATTTAAAAAGACTTGCATTTTGAACATTTAATGGTATAATAAGGGAGACAATAAAAGCAAAGGAGCAACATACATGCTATATTTTTTGACTGAAGGTACAGGCACCGGATTGCCCGGTTTCCTCTCCGGCCCCACCGGTACGATCATCATGTTGGTCGCAATGGTTGCGGTTTTCTATTTTATGCTGATCCGTCCTGAGAACAAGAAAAAGAAGGAAGCAGAACAGCTTCGCTCCTCCGTTAAGACCGGCGACAAGGTTACTACTATTGGTGGCATCGTTGGTACGGTAGTCAACGTGAAGGAGGACAAGTTCGTCATTGAGACCGGTGCAGATCAGGTCCGTATCGAGCTGCACAAGTGGGCACTTTCTTCTAACGATTCTGCTGCAGAGGAGCAGAAAGCCAGTGCAAAGAAGGCGGAAGAGGAGAAGGCAAAAGCCAAGGCTGCCAAGAAGGCAAAGAAAAAGGTTGACGACAAGGCATAATAAAATGGGCTTCGGTTTTGATTGAACCGAAGCCCTTTTTGTTATGTCTTTTTATTTTTATGTATGCTGATAAAGCGGAAGACGGTTGAAACCAAGAGGATGCCCACAGCCATTGCACCGGCAATAGCAACGGTGTTGGTTGCCTGGGCTGCAAAACGGCTCATATCACCGCGCACAAGGTGGCTGGTGGTGTAGTATATACCGGCACCGGGAATCAGGGGGAAAACGGAGATTACCAGATATGCAATAGCCGGAAATTTCCGAACCCTTGCCATACATTCAGCATATAGGGCTGCAACGGTAGTGGCAATAAAATATGCCATAATGTCGCCTCCGCCCAACATGACAATGATACGGTAGGTAATCCAGGTCACAACGCCGCCCAGCGCACAAAGAAATCCTCCAGGTCCGTGAATATTGAACAGAATAAAGAAGCCTGTACAACCGATAAAGCAAGCAATTGCCTCTACTGGTAAGGAGTGTCTGAAAGAATCTACAGAGGAAGGAATATTCAAAAATTGATTGGTAATCGTCCATGCGGCGCCGGTGCCCAGAGCTATTGCCGCGGCTACCAGAAATACCTGTACGATCCGGTTGATACCGGAATTGGTATCCCCGTAAATGATATCACGCAAAGCGTTTGTAAAGACAAGCCCCGGCACAAGAATCATAAGAGCGCCGATGATAACATTGTCAGGGTTGTATGCAAAGCCAGCTGCACCTGTGGTGTAAGCAAGTACTGCCATGAAGAAGGAGGCGGCAATAATACGAAAAAATTGGTTTGCCTTTAGATATTCCATGTAATAGTTAACCAGGCCTACTACCATGCCGCATGCGCCGGCACATAAACAATCGGTTAACCCACCGCCAAACAAAATAGAAAAACCGCCGGCACCGAGAATGTTACCAAGAAGGTAGACTGGTAATCTATATTTACGTAGGGAGCTGTCGGTTTCTTTAAGCCATTGGAGGGCCACTGAAGGGTCTGGTTTTTCGGCACAGATTTTGCGACTCAAATTGCTATATTTTTCTACAGAATCTAAATCGTTTCCGTGATAACCGATGCGCCGCATTTTTGTTATGGGTTTACCCTCAGCTGATTCAATAGTGACATGTAAACAGTTTGGGATAGCAAAAGCATCCGCATTGATATCGTATGCATCCATGACACGATTGATGCTTTCCTCCACGCGATAGGTTTCCGCACCGCTCATTGCCAGCCTGTATCCTAATTCCGATGCCAAATCCAGTAAGGTGTAGTAATCCATTGCAGTATCCCCTACGTTAAAAATATAAACTGAGTATATCACGGGTGATTGGAAAATACAAGCAATACATATCCATGACATTTTTTTGATATTCTCACCATAAAAGAGCCGGAATGCACAAAAGGATGCATTCCGGCAATCTTGTAGTTACAAATTGTAGATAGTTATTTGCGTACAAACAGGACACCCAATGTGCCGGGGCCACAGTGGCAGGAAACGGTGCAACCGGCATCGGTCCAGTACACATTCTCAAACTGGGGACCCTGCTCCAAGGTATTTCTCACAGCTTCCTCGGCGTCCGCATTAACGGGGGTGTGGGTCACAAACAGTGTTTCAAGATCCAAATCGTCTCTATCGTAAAGACGTTCTTTTACATAACTAGCGAGGCACTTTGCGTAGTTTCCGCGGTACTTCTTAACAACCGTCATCTTACCGTCCTTAACCTCGATACAGGGCTTCAAGTTCAGCAGGTTGGCGCCCAAAGCTGCGGCAGAAGAACAGCGGCCGCCTTTGACCATATATGCCAGTTGTTCCAGAACAAAGCTGGATTCTACACGGCCGGTAAATGCTTGTACTTTCTCATGAAGTTCATCAAGGGATTCGCATTCCTGTGCCAATTGAGCGGCCTTCAATACCACCAGGCCCTGACCGGTGCTAAGATTCTGAGAGTCGACCACACGGACGTTATCCATTTCGTCAGCAGCAAGGCAGGCGTTCTGATAGCAGCAGGAGAATCCGGAACCGATGTTGATATGCAGGATACCATCATAATCACCGGCAAATTTTTCAAACCAATCCTGATACTCACCGGCATTCAATGCTGCGGTCGTGCAGAGGTCACCGCCTGCGGCAACATGTTCGAAAATATCCTTTGTTGTGATGTTCACGCCGTCGGAAAAAGCCTCATTATTTTTGATCACAGTCAGAGGCACCATAGTGATATCATATTTTTCCAAAAGTTCCTGAGGCAGATCACAGGTGCTATCAGACAAAATTTTGATTCTCATGATTTGCTTCCTTTCGATTTCAGCAGTTCAGTGGATTCAAGATAATGGTAAAATGTACAGATGAACACACTTGCATTTTGGTTTTGCTGTGTTAAAATAATAGCATAAGTTATATCTTGTGTCAATCTTTCCCTGGTTGGTGATGTGTTATGAAGCTAAAATTTAATGTGACCGGAATGACCTGTGCGGCCTGCTCTGCGCGAGTTGAGAAAGTTGCTTCCCAGGTTTCAGGTGTTCAAAATGTGGAAGTAAATCTATTAGCAGGAACAATGACTGCAGAGGTCCAGACCGATGCCGTAGCAACCGAAATCATTCAGGCTGTTTCGAACGCCGGATACAGTGCTAATGTGGCAGGAATCAAACAGAAACAGGCAAATGAGCCTGTTGATGAGCTTAAAAAATTAAAGCTTCGTATTGCTTTTTCGGCAATATTCCTGATCATACTCATGTATTTTACCATGGGTCACATGGTGGGCCTGCCCTTGCCGGGGTGGTATCACGGAGC
Organism: Faecousia sp.; assembly: GCA_045537615.1. GTDB lineage: Bacteria > Bacillota > Clostridia > Oscillospirales > Oscillospiraceae > Faecousia. Next base: position 59,845 of record JAZSPV010000050.1, read on the forward strand.
CCAAAGCGCCTTGGTTGCGGTGTTGGTACAGTTCTTTTTAACGCTGCCTGTTGTGTATTTGAATAGAGCCTATTATACCCGAGGCCTCAAGGCCCTGTGGAATCGGGCACCGAATATGGACAGTCTGATTGCTGTCGGTTCCGGTGCGGCACTGATTTACGGCGTTGTAGCCCTGTTCCGCATGGCCTATGCAATTGGGCATGGTGATACACAGACAGTTTTGCATTACAGTGAGAATTTGTATTTTGAATCCGCTGCCATGATTCTGACACTGATCACCTTGGGAAAGTTTTTAGAAGCCCGTGCAAAAGGGAAGACAGGAGATGCCATCCGCCAGCTTATGGACCTAAGTCCGAAAACGGCTACAGTCCGTCGTGACGGCGTGGAAAAAGAGGTATTTGTAGAGGATGTAAAGGTCGGAGATCTGGTCATCGTTCGGACCGGCGGCAGCATACCGGTTGACGGCACAATACTTTCCGGTAGAGCGTCGATTGACCAAAGCGCACTTACAGGAGAGAGCGTTCCTGTTGAAAAGGCAGTTGGCGACCAGGTATCTGCAGCCACCATCAGTACAGACGGCTATTTGGAGCTGCGTGCTGATAAAGTAGGGGAGGACACAACGCTGTCTCAGGTGATTCGTATGGTTGAGGAGGCAGGTGGCTCTAAGGCTCCCATAGCGCGTCTGGCAGACAAGATCGCAGGGGTGTTTGTTCCTGTTGTTATGGCCATTGCCTTAAGTGTCTTTGCTGTGTGGATGCTCCTTGGAGAGGGCCTTGAATTTTCTCTGACTACCGCAATTTGTGTGCTGGTAATTTCCTGCCCCTGTGCCTTGGGACTTGCAACCCCTGTTGCCATTATGGTAGGTACCGGCCGTGCCGCACGGATGGGGATTTTGTTCAAGAATGCCCAGGCCCTTGAAAACCTGCACAACATAGACACAGTTGTGTTGGACAAGACCGGAACATTGACAACTGGAAAGCCATCCGTTACAGAGATTTTGCCGGGTGCACTGGATCAATCACAGTTGCTGACGGTTGCAGCGGCGTTGGAATCCCGGTCAGAACATCCCTTTGCCAAGGCAATTATGGAACGCTTTGGTGACGGTGTATTGCCGGAAGTTACGGATTTTGAAACATTACCTGGGCGCGGCGTTTGTGCTGTGGTAGGGTCCAAAAGGTACTACGGCGGTAATATGCGCCTGATGGACGAATTGGGTGTGGCTGTCCCTGATTATCCGGAACTAAAACAACAGGGGAAAACGCCCCTGTACTTTGCTTCACAGGATAAGACGTTTTTAGGCGCAATTGCTGCAGCTGATGTATTAAAATCGGATTCTGCAGAGGCGGTAAAAACCATGCATAAGCTGAAGCTACAGGTCATTATGCTCACCGGTGACAATGAAATGACTGCCAAAGCCGTTGCAAACAGCGCTGGTATTGATCATGTGATCTGGGATGTTTTGCCTGGGGATAAAGCCGGCGTTATTGAGAAACTTCGTACAAAGGGCAAAAAGGTGTTAATGGTTGGTGACGGCATCAATGATGCACCGGCACTGGTCACAGCCGATGTGGGTATGGCTGTTGGTGCCGGCACTGATATTGCGGTGGAGTCTGCAGATGTGGTTTTGATGAACAGTTCTTTGTCCGGTGTTTGCAGAGCTATTGAATTGAGCAGAGCCACAGTTCGCAATATCCGTCAGAATTTATTCTGGGCGTTTTTCTATAACTGCCTTGGTATTCCGGTTGCTGCAGGTGTGCTGTATCCGGCTTTTGGATTGCAATTAAGTCCGATGTTGGGCGCAGCAGCCATGAGCCTGAGCTCTGTGTTTGTGGTTACAAATGCGTTGCGCTTGCGGCTGTTTAAACCGAAATACAGTTCCAACATAAAGCAAACCATAAACGAAACAGGCAAAATCAAGGAGGAAACAATCATGGAAACAATCATTCGTGTAGACGGCATGATGTGTACACACTGCAAGGCAAGGGTTGAAAGTGTTTGCAAGGCAGTGGAAGGTGTCAGTGATGCTGTTGTTGATCTGGAGAAAAAACAAGTGACTGTCATAGGCAATGGGAATGTTGATGCACTGAAAAAGGCAATTACGGATGCCGGTTATGAAGTGATCGACTGATTTAAAAGTCCTGTTTATTGTACTGAACAAAGATTATATTGTTATCAGATAAACCGAAAGGGTGATGATAATGTATTCTATTCAGTACCGGTGTGGACATGTTCTTGTATATGATGCCAATGGAAGATTCCTGTTCTCAGCAGATAACGAATGGGAAGTAAGAAAGGAATTAAAGGAATATGCGCAATCTGCGGCTTGATATTTGCTATGATGGCACGCGCTATAAGGGTTGGCAACGTCTTCCCGGCACCGAAAACACCATCCAGGGCAAGATTGAAACAACCTTGTCGAGACTTCTTGGTGAGGATATCGAAGTTTCAGCCAGCGGCAGGACGGATGCTGGTACCCATGCGGTAGGACAAGTGGTAAGTTTTTATTGCAACAGCAATATGCACTGCGATGAAATTCTCGCAGGCCTTCGAAGATTTTTGCCGGAGGATATTGGCGTTTATGCCTGTAAGGATGCTTCCCAGCGGTTCCATGCCAGGCTGAATGCAAAGGAAAAGACCTACCGCTATCGGCTTTGGAACAGTAATGCGCCCTGCGTTTTTGACAGGAGATATGTCTATATTGATCCACAAAGTTATGATGTAGATGCCATGCGCCGGGCAGCCCGGTACTATCTTGGAACCCATGATTTTTCCGCATTTTGTGGAAACAAGAACATGAAAAAATCAACAGTGCGTAACATCCGGGTGTTTGATATCTCGGAAGATGGAAATGAGCTTGTGTTTACAGTGACTGGGAACGGTTTTTTGCAGCACATGGTGCGTATTATGGTGGGCACGTTGCTGGAGGTCGGTAGGGGTGACAGATCGGCAGATTCCATACCGGAGCTGTTTGGTGGAAAACGTTCCGATGCCGGAGGGGCAGTACCTGCCTGTGGTTTGTGTCTGATGGAGGTATCCTATTGAATATTCAGATATTTGGAAAAAGTAAATGTTTTGACAGCAAAAAAGCGGAGAGATATTTTAAAGAACGTCGCATAAAATATCAGTACGTGGACTTGCTTCGCTATGGCCTGTCGGGTAAGGAATTTGATGCGGTGGTCCGCGGCGTAGGTGGTATTGACAATTTGATTGACTGGAATAGTAAAGCCCAGGAAATCACCAATATGCGCTATATGGATGATAAGACATTGAAAGAAGATAAGGTGTTTGATAACCCGTCATTGATGCGGACTCCGATTGTACGAAATGGGAAAAATGTTACCGTTGGCTATTGCCCGGAAGTTTGGTCGCAGTGGGAATAAAGGAATATTACAAAAGCAGCTTCTCCTTGGGAGAAGCTGCTTTTTTTAGAGGTGGGTATATGATTGATTTTTTGGAGAAAGTGAATTCTTTTGTTTGGGGCGCTCCTGCGTTGGTGATGATCTTAGGTGTAGGCTTTTATATCAGTATTCGTACCGGCTTTGTACAGCTGAGACTGTTCCCCAGGGCGCTATGCAGCTTTTTCCGGCAGTTTACGGGTGTTGGGAATACGGATGAGGGGATCAGCGGATATCAAGCGCTGTGTACAGCCCTGGCTGCCACAGTTGGCACAGGAAATCTTGCCGGTGTTGCCGGTGCAATTGCCGTTGGCGGTCCCGGTGCTGTCTTTTGGATGTGGATATGCGCACTGTTTGGGATGGCAACAAAGTTTGCGGAAGCAACCCTTGCCACCTGCTACAGAAAGAAAAACGAGGAAGGCGAATACGTTGGCGGTCCTATGTATATGATCCGTTACGGAATGGGTAGGAAATGGGCTTGGATGGCAGGCTTTTACTGCTTTTTTGGCGTAGTTGCTTCTTTTGGCGTTGGAAATGCCACGCAAGTGAATGCGGCATTGGGTGGTGTTGATATGGCGCTGCGCACTTTTGGCGGACAACTGAATATGGGTGCGCGCATTACGATTGGCTTGGTGCTTACAGTGCTCATAACCGTATTACTGATGGGCGGTGCCAAGAGAATTGGAGGCGCTGCTGAAAAGCTCGTTCCCGTTGCGGCGGTGGGATATTTACTTCTTGGCACACTGGTGCTTATTTTTCGCCTGGAAAGGATACCTGAGGCCTTTCGTGCAATTGTGCAGGGCGCATTTTCTCCAAGGGCTGTAACAGGTGGGATGATCGGTTCTGCCTTCAGCGCTCTTCGTGTGGGCGCGGCCAGGGGTGTCTTTACCAATGAGGCCGGAATGGGGACGGCATCCATTGCCCATGCATCCGCCCAGGTGAAGCATCCGGTCCAACAAGGCCTTATGGGAATTGTGGAAGTCTTTATTGACACCATTGTGATCTGTACGATGACTGCACTGGTAATTCTTTGCAGCGGTGTAACGATTCCTTATGGCACAGATGTGGGCGTCGAGTTGACAACCGCTGCATTTTCTAAGGTCTGCGGTCAGTGGATTTGCATTCCCATCAGTCTGGCATTGTGCTGCTTTGCCATTGCTACTGTATTGGGGTGGGGATTGTACGGAATCCGCTGTGCCCAATATCTGTTCGGTCAGCGTGTGGGGAAAAAGTTTGCAGCTATTCAAGGGTGCGCTGTTATGTTGGGTGCGATTTTGGGAACCGGAACGGTCTGGATGTTGGCTGAAATCGTAAACGGACTTATGGTCCTGCCTAATTTGATGGCACTTGCATATCTCACGCCGGAGCTTGTGAAGCTGCTTAAAAATGCGCCTGATCGATTGTGATCAGGCGCAAATAATTAAGCTTAATCAAAGGAAATGGTTTCCGTTACCTGTTCCCCTGCGGCGGTGTAGGTGATTGAAAGGGCGGTATCTTTGTTGGCTTGTACTACGATTGCATCACCGGGTGTTAAGACACCGGCTGCAAAAATTGTGCAGGGTTCCTTATAGGACGGGTTTGCGTAGAAAGGCACCATCTGATCAATCCGGATATCGTCCACCTTGGTGTCTGTATAAATCAGAATTTTTTCTGCTGATTCGTCGAGAATCACTTCGGCAAATTGGGTGTATTCGTTGAGGTCAGCCGTCTGGAATGTCTTTATCATAATTTTTCCGTCAATGGATTCCTTCTCACTGGGGAAGTACTCGTCCTTCAAAATACCGGTCAATTTGCTATACGGAATTTCTGCCACTACAGTTCCGGAAGAGAAGGGACCAATCTCGTAGGGAGAGAAGAAGTAGCAAAGACCTGTGCAGGAGAAATACCAGTCAGCATTTTGTTCAGCACTAGCTCCAAATTTTTCGGTGACAGTTGCCTCGTAACCTTCAAACAGAGCAGATTTTTGTTCAGCAAGTGCCTCCAGGACCAGGGATGTCAAAGAATCGGAGGATGCGGATTGCGTGAAGATATCACTGCTTTTTAGTACATTTCCTGTAAGAAGGTCATAGGTGACAGTCTTGGTGACATATTGGGCATGTGCACCGCCCTGATAGGTCAAGGCTTCACCGGAAAGACTTAGTATGCCCAGATCAATGCGCGCGGGCTTATATATGACCTTAGATGCATAGGCAGACCAGGAGCTGGGGGGATCCTGATATGCACGCACTGCGGAGTCCCGGACGGACTTGGCGTCGCTGTTCTTTTCCACTCTGTTAAGGAAATCTACGATCACCTTATCTGCCACATCCGGGTCCGGAACGGTTAAGTTAATATTCTGATAGGTATTTGTGAAAATTACAGTGCCGTCGGATGCGACCTCGGACTCTGTAATCAGCGGCAGGGATACGGCAGACATTGGCTGCTGCTTTACAGTGACCTGTGGTGTAACATCTGTTGTTTCCTGCAAGGACTCGGTAGCGGTATATGCCGTTGTTTCTGTGCTGCTTTCTGATTTACAGCCGTAGAAAGTGAGCAGAAGACATGCAATAACAGTGATAGCAAGACAGCGCTTCATATTCAGCACCTCCGTTAAATAATTATCTAAAATCAGTATAGCATATTTTGGCGAATTCTGCAACGAGATTCTTCTTCCAGTGGGGATGGAAAACTTGACAAAAGACATATACTAATGGTAATATAATAAAAAATATTGCTGTGATCGGGAAGAGTATCACTTTTTATCCTTTAGAGAGCAGGGGTCATTGGCTGGGAGCCCTGGCGGTGTCGAAGTGTGAAAGTGCGCCCAGGAGTGATAAGAACTGAAAGTGATAAATGAGAGTGGAACCGCGAGTTGTATGACCCGCCTCTTGTGCAAATGGCGCAAGAGGCGTTTTTTATAAATAACTTCTTTTTTGGAGGTAGAATATGTATTTATATAATTCATTGTCCCATAAGAAAGAGCTTTTTCAGCCCAATTCTCCGGATGTTGTCAAAATGTATACCTGTGGACCTACGGTTTACCATTTTGCCCACATCGGCAATCTGCGCACCTATATCATGGAGGATGTGCTGGAAAAGGCCTTGCGCTACATGGGCTATAATGTAAAACGGGTTATGAATATTACCGATGTAGGACATTTGGCATCTGATGCGGATACAGGCGAAGACAAAATGCTCAAGGGAGCAAAACGTGAGAATAAGTCGGTTATGGAGATTGCGCAGTATTATACCGACGCTTTCTTTGCTGATTGCGAAAAGCTTAATATCAAGAAACCGGATATTATACAGCCCGCAACAGGTTGTATCCCTGAATTTATCCAGATGGTAGAAGGCTTATTGGAGAAGGGCTTTGCATACGTAGCCGGAGGGAATGTGTATTTTGACACCTCCAAGCTGGAAAAATACTATGTATTCAACGACCATGATGAAGAAGATCTTGCCATCGGTGTCCGTGAGGGCGTTGAGGAGGACACCAACAAGCGAAATAAGAACGACTTCGTGCTGTGGTTTACCAAGTCCAAATTTGAGGATCAGGCTCTGAAGTGGGAATCTCCCTGGGGTGTAGGCTATCCCGGCTGGCATATTGAGTGTTCCGGTATTTCCATGAAATACTTGGGGGAGGATCTGGATATTCACGCCGGAGGCATTGACAATGCCTTTCCCCACCACACCAATGAGATTGCACAGTCTGAGAGTTATATCGGTCATAAGTGGTGTAATTACTGGTTCCATGTTCATCACTTAAATACAGACACCGGAAAGATGTCAAAGTCAAAAGGTGAGTTTTTGACTGTCAGCCTGCTGGAAAGTAAGGGCTATGATCCCATGGCATACCGCCTGTTCTGTTTGCAGAGCCATTATCGCAGGAACCTGGTATTTAGCTGGGAGAACCTGGATAATGCAGCCCTTGCCTATCAGAAGTTGATCGCAAAAATTGCCACGTTGCGCAAGGATGGAGAAGTGGATCAAGAGGCCCTGGATGAACTGAAGCAACGGTTTGCAGGCGCGCTGAACGGAGACCTAAACACCTCTTTGGCCGTTACTGCCGTTTATGATGTGCTGAAGGCAAAGACCGGCGATGCTACCAAGCTGGCGGCATTGGCTGATTTTGACAAGGTTCTTTCTTTGAACCTCATTCAAGCGGCAGATGCATTGCGTGAAAAGGAAGCTGCTGAGGCAGCGGCTTCTGCAGATCCAGAGGTCGATGCCCTTGTTGCTGCCCGCACAGAGGCAAAGAAAGCAAAAAATTATGCAGAGGCTGATCGTATTCGTGATGAATTAAAAGCTAGAGGAATTGAGATCATTGACACGCCCCAGGGCGCAAAATGGAGAAGAGTATGAAGCTGCTGATACTGGATGGCAACAGTGTTATCAATCGTGCATTTTTTGGTGTAAAGCCCCTTACGACCCGTGAGGGGCTTTACACCCATGCCATTTATGGCTTTTTGAATATTTTGGAGCGGATGGAAAAAGAGGAACAGCCGGACGCGGTCTGCGTTTCCTTCGATCTTCACGGACCTACTTTCCGGCATCTGAAATATGATGGGTACAAGGCTACGCGCCATCCCATGCCCGAAGAGCTTGCACAGCAGATGCCGATTGTAAAGCAAGTTTTGACTGCTATGAATATCCCAATCTATGAGTGCCAGGGTTGGGAGGCTGACGATGTGATCGGTACAGTTGGCAGGATCTGCAGTAACAATGATTGGGAATGCGTGATTGTTACGGGAGATCGAGACAGTCTGCAGTTGATTGATGAGCATGTAAAGGTCAAACTTGTGATTTCCAAACCCGGTCAGACAACAGCAAATCTGTACGATGCAGTAAAGTTCCGTGAGGAATACGGTTTTGAACCGAAGAAGATGGTGGATCTGAAGGCCCTTATGGGTGATTCCTCAGATAATATTCCCGGCGTGGCAGGCGTTGGACCCAAGACCGCTACTGACCTGCTTGTGAAATTCGGCTCGTTGGACGGTGTCTATGAAAATCTTGATGATCCTTCCATCCGGCCCAAACTCCGGGAGAAACTGGAAGCAGGTAAAGACAATGCCTACCTTTCCTACGACCTGGCAACAATCCGTCCGGATGCGCCCATTGATTTTGAACCCATGGACGCGGTCATTCGGCCCTATAACCGCACAGAACTGTATTCGCTGTTTGTAAAGCTGGAATTTGTTCGACTGATTGACCGCTACGGTCTGCGTGGAGCCCAGGAGCAGATGCCAAAGCCGGAGAAATCCTTTGCGCCGTTGCTGAAGGCAGATTCCTTACCGGCGGCAGGCACGGATTGCGCGGTCTATATTGCATCGGACAGTTCAGTGGGCGTTGCCTGGAGTACGGGCGTGTATGTTATGACCCCAATGGAAGCGCAGATGGCCCTTGATTTTGCACCAGGAAAAGTGATTTGCCATGATGCAAAAACAGCTATGCATGGGCTGGATGGTCTCGGCTTGCCAATTCCGTCCATTGGTTTTGATACAGCTTTGGCAGCCTACGATTTAAATCCATCCCAGTCTGATTACCCTGTTTCAAAATTGGCTACCAATTTCCTCGGGATTACGGTGGACGATGCAGATGCCGGTGCCTGTGCAGAGGCCATTTGGCAACTGCGGGATGTACTGGAGCAAGAGCTGAAGGACAAAGGTATGCACAGCCTGTATACAGATATTGAATTACCTCTATGTTCTGTGTTATATAAGATGGAAAAAGAGGGAATTGCTGTTGACCGCAGGCTGCTAAAACAGTTTGGTGTTATTCTCAAGGATCGGATCGACGCGTGCGAGAAACAGATCTACAGCTACGCCGATGGACCGTTTAACATTAATTCTACAAAGCAGCTTGGAGAGCTTTTGTTTGAAACACTTGGTTTGCCACCGGTGAAGAAGACAAAGACCGGATATTCAACCAATGCTGACGTGCTGGAAAAGCTGAAGGACAAGCATCCCATTATTCCGGCAATCATGGATTATCGGATGCTGACAAAACTCAATTCCACCTATGCCGATGGGCTTATGAAGGTGATTTGTGACGATGGTCGTATCCGTACTACTTTTCAGAATCTAGTAACTGCAACGGGTCGCCTGTCATCAACGGAGCCCAATTTGCAGAACATACCCGTGCGTACGGACCTTGGTGCGGAGATACGGAAGATGTTTGTTCCGCGTCCGGGTTATGTGCTTGTGGATGCTGACTACAGTCAGATCGAGCTACGTGTTCTTGCACACATCGCCCAGGACCAGACCATGCTGGAAGCTTTTTCAAGCGGTATGGATATCCACACGGTGACGGCTTCTCAGGTTTTTGGCGTTGCACCGGAGGCGGTTACCCCCTTGCAGCGTCGCCATGCAAAGGCTGTTAACTTTGGAATCGTGTATGGTATTTCTGAATTCTCCCTGGCCGATGATATCGGTGTTAGCAGATATGATGCCAGAGCCTATATTGATAGTTACTTGAACACCTACCATGGTGTCCGGGACTATATGAGGCGCGTTGTGGAGGATGCAAGAAAAATTGGATATACCAAAACAATGTACGGCAGACGCCGCTATATTCCGGAGCTGAAGAGTAGTAACTTTAATATCCGCCAGGGTGCAGAACGGATTGCCTTGAACACGCCCATACAGGGTACGGCAGCGGATATTATTAAACTTGCCATGATCCGTGTTGACAGGGCGCTTTCTGAGCAGTATCCGGAGGCAAAGCTTTTGCTGCAGGTCCATGATGAACTGATTGTGGAATGTCCGGAGGCAATAGCTGAGCAGGTGGCAGCGCTGGTTAGTGAACAAATGCAGAAGGTTGCGGCGCTGAGCGTACCGCTCCTTGCAGAAGCAAAGTGCGGAAAAAGCTGGTTTGAGGCGAAATGATAGAGTATATTTTGATGACAGGGACCCATGTTGAACAGGTTGCGGCAATGGAGAAGCTGTGCTTCAGTATGCCGTGGAGTGAAAGGGCAATTGAATCCGAGCTTTCCAATCCGTTGTCACTGTGGGTAGTTGCTGTGGATAGGGACACGGTTGCCGGATATGTTGGATCCCAATCGGTCATGGGTGAAGCGGATATGATGAACCTGGCAGTTCTGCCAGCCTACAGACGCAGCGGCGTTGGAGAGACCCTTGTTCGGGAATTGATTTGCCGTTTGCATGAACAGCAGGTGAACTGTTTGACTTTGGAGGTCCGCGCATCCAATGTGGGCGCCATCGCACTGTATCAGAAACTGGGCTTTGAGCAGGTTGGGCGTAGGCCTAATTACTATGTAGATCCCAGAGAGGATGCCCTGATACTCAGGAAGGAGTGGGAAGTGTGAATATTTTGGCAGTTGAATCATCCTGTGACGAGACGGCTGTTGCCATTGTAGCAGACGGACGAAAAGTACTGACAGATCAAATTGCCTCCCAGGTTGCGCTGCACCGAATTTACGGCGGTGTCGTTCCCGAAATAGCATCCCGTAAGCATATCGAAGCGATCTACGCACTGGCTGACAGGGCGCTTATAGATGCGAACCTTACTCGTAAAGATATTGATGCGGTAGCAGTTACCTATGCGCCGGGATTGATCGGGGCTGTATTGGTTGGTGTTAATTTTGCAAAAGCGGCGGCGCTTGCTATGGGAAAACCTCTGATCCCCGTTCATCACATCCGTGGGCATATTGCCGCAAATTACCTGGCTTATCCGGATTTGGAACCGCCTTTTTTATGCCTGGTGGTTTCCGGTGGCCATACCATGATTGTAGATGTACAGGATTATACCAAAATGGAGATTCTCGGTGGCACGTTAGATGATGCAGCAGGGGAGTGCTTTGACAAAGTTGCCAGAGTTCTCGGCATGCCGTACCCCGGTGGCGCAGCGTTGGATAAGGCAGCAAAGCTCGGAGATGAAACAAAGTATGTTCTCCCAAGGGCCAAGGCCGGAGAAAATCCTTTTGATATGAGCTTTTCTGGCCTGAAAACCGCGGCAATCAATTTGATCCACCACGCAAACCAGGTTGGCGAGGAACTGGATGTAAATAGTTTATGTGCGGCTTTCTCAGCGGCGGTATCCGATACCCTCGTTCCAAGAACCGTGGCTGCTTTGGAAAAGACGGGCTACACTAAGCTTGCAGTTGCAGGCGGTGTAGCTGCTAATTCCCGGATCCGCAGAGATATCTCCGCTGCTGCCGAAAGTATGGGGGTAGATGTTTATATGCCGCCGCTTTCGTTGTGCGGAGATAATGCTGCTATGATCGGCGCCCAGGCTTATTATGAATACCTAAGCGGGAATATAGCCGACATGTCCCTGAATGCATATGCAACAAAATCTATTTTGGGTGAGAGTTTATAGACAATGCTGAAAGTAATCATGAATGCGCGGGAACTGGATATCTGTAAACTCAGGGATGTTTATGCTGAAAGCCTGGGTGATCATGTGTCACTTGCAGACAATAAGTTTTTCGGAAACACCGATATTCTTAGGAAACAAGAGCAGTTTTACAGCGATACTTACGCATTTTTGAGGGATTCTCATGGGTTTTACGGTATTTGGGTGGAAAATGACAACTATGTATCTGCTGTGCGGGTAGAGCGGTTTTTAGATGGTGTTCTGCTTTCAGGACTGGAGACGGCGCCGAAGCACCGTGGGCAGGGATTTGCAAAATACCTGATAGGTGCAGTGGCAAAACACCTTGCACAGCAATCAGTTGAGAAATTATACTCCCACGTATCTAAAAATAACGGTGTATCGTTGTCTGTTCACCGGGCCTGTGGTTTTAAAGTTATCGGTGATGGTGCGATCTTTCTTGATGGTTCTGCATCGTCGTGCTATGTGACCCTTTGCAGAGATAAGAATGACGCCTGTTCGTGAGAACAGGCGTCATTTGCATATATTTGATTATTCAGAGATTACAAAATCTACGCTCTTGACAAATTGTCCGTTAAAGAAAACACTGACAGAATATTCTCCGGGTGCTTGGGGAAGTTTCGGAATGTCCAATTCACAGTAGTTTCTGTACCACATACGCCTCCAGATTTCAGAAGAAGACAATGCACTGACGACTTGTCCTTCTTGATTGCGTATGACAAACAAGGATGTGATATCGTCACTGGAGGTGCTATATTCGCTATTTACGTGGATGATAAAGGACGCATTTTCATCTGGCGAAAAAGTATTTGTGTAATCGGAGGAGGGGACATCGTATCTGGTCCAACCGGAATAGGAGGGGGTGCGACACATGGAGAAATCCATCTCATCTGCTTTTACACCATATCCTTCAAAGGGTGTCGCGTCCGGTGTCTTGTATTTTAAAAGACCGCCTAAAATTGTTTCGTTACCGGCTGCACTGAGCTGCAGCTTATAGGTGCTGCCCGGTACAACGGGATAAATCAACAAACTGGTTTCATTTTGGCATTTATATTCGGTAACAGGGGAGTTATCAACAGAACAGTGAATACTCCAATCGTAGCTTGCCGAAGACTTTGTAGGTTCCCAGGAAACGGAAATGGCGCCCTGGCTATATTCTGCTTTAAAGTTTTTGACAGATAGAGAATCGGCTTTTGCAAAGGTACGCTCGCTGACACTCATACCGGCGGCAGTAACCTCGACTGTATAGGAAGCCTTCATGTCCGGGATTTCAAAGCTGGCCGTTAAGGAGTCGGATACTGTTGTCTGATCAAAACCACTGTTGTTGTAGCACCGCACAGTCCAGCTTGCAATATCAGCGCCTTCCGGAGCAGACCAGGCAGCAGTAAGAACGCCATCAATGCAGCTGCTGATTGTCAAGTCTTCTGCTTTTACGATTTTGCTGGCGGTGTAGGTTACTTCTGTTTGTCCTGTTATTTGCTCACCACCGACGGATGCTAATTTAAATGTGTAGGTGTTGCCCACAGTAAAGCCGGTCAGTGTAACGGTGTGGCCTGCAAATACAGTTTGTTTTTCAAGGGAATCGTCACCGTTATAGGTGATTTTCCATTGATCAAAATCCGGACCGTCAATTGCAAAGCCAAGAATAATATTGCCTTCTTCCGCACCGGTTACAGCGGTAAACTGAACGATATCCGTAACGAGAGGCGTTGTATAGGCAGCGGAGGTATCACCAGTTAGGCGGTGGAAGCCGCTAATCACAACTTTGAATGTATAGGCGCTGTTAGGCGCTAGCCCTGTGAAGGTGGCACGTCCATCAACCACAGGGGAACTTAGCTGATTTCCATAGGTGTCGGAGCAAATAACAGTCAGTTTTTCATCGCGAACAGGACTGTTAATCAACACAGATAAGGTGCCGCTATCCTTATTCTCAAGAATAATTGCATCAATGGGTTGTATGTAGTAATATTTATAGAAGAAGAAACCAAGAACAGCAAGGGCAAGAACAGCAAAGGCAATGCATGCATTTCTAATCCAAAACACTGCGGATTTTTTCTTACCCTCGGGTTCGTTGTTATCCGCTTCCTCAGCAACTTCGTCTTGGCCATCTTCAGAAGATTGTTCATCGGCTTGTTCGTCTTGTGCATCATCTTCCAAAGCTGCCTGGATCTCGGCTGTTGTTTCCGGTTCTTGTACGATAGGGGGCGGAATCGGAACATCAATCGGATCCGGTTGGACAACGGGATCCGGAGTCTGGTGCGCAATCAGATCGTCTGCCTGCAGCAGGATATCAGATACTTCCTCGGTTACTTCATCGTATTCGATATCAGCATCTTCTTCCGGCAGGGTTTCGTCATCAGAGGCGTCTGAGATGAAGGTTAAATTACCTTCTGCATCCTCTGTATAAATAGCCTCCTCTGTAATTGCTTCTGTGAAATCCTCGGAGTTTCCTACCTGTTCAGAAGTGTCGGTTTGCTGATCTGCAAGGACATCTGCGATACCGACAGGTGTATCTACGGCTTCGTAGTTGCCATTTTCGGATTCTTCTTCGGCAATGGGAGTTTCAGTTACCGGGGTGATAGGGGTATCGTGGGCTCCGTTACGCTGCATATAAGAAACCAAAGCCTGTCCCATTTCCATGGGATCCTGCCAACGCATTGCGGGGTCCGGAGCACATGCCTTAAGGATGATTTCTGCCATTTCGTAATCGGCATAGGCAGGTGCAGGGAAAATATCCTCCGGTGCGGAATCGGCACTGAAGGGTAACACACCGTTATTAAACACCTGGTAGAGGATCAAGCCTGCAGCATAGGTATCAATCGTGGTATTCAATGTAGAATAGGCATCAGCAATCTCAGGCGCTGTGTACTGACTCCTGTAACGGTCGGGCAGCGATGCAAATTTTAAACCATTCAGACTGATGAAGCCCAAATCACCAATGCGGTAGCCACTATCACACAAATATATGTTGCTGGGCTTCAAATTTACAAATAAGAATCCCATGCGACGGCATGCTGCCAGCGCAGAGCATAAATCCAGCCCTAAGTTTATAGCCTCCAGATGGGTCATTGCTTTGTGGCGGAAATGCTGTTGCAGGGTATTGCGGTATGTACTGAGTAAATACACATCAAAGCCGGTTTCATCATTGTCCATAGGAACAACCTGAATCTTCTCAAAAGCCTCAAAGCCTTCCAATTGCGAAAGCCGGTTCAGTGCATCCGCTTCTGCAACAATGCCATCAGCCAGGGATTGAAAATAAGAAAGGGCATCTTCCTTAGTTGCATATGCACCGCTAAGTAGCAATGCATCAAGCTGCACCTGTGTGGCAGGTGTGGAAATGATTTTGACTATATATCTTTCATCGGAATCCTTTTCCATAGCAGGACAGCAGCGAACGCCATTATGGTCGCTGATTGGATCACCCATTACAAAATTGTCAAGCATTGGCGAAATCAGTTTGGGTTCTGACACATATATCGCCTCCTTTATTAATCAATATATATGATAAAATAAATTTACAAAAAAAGCAACATGTTTATAGTTGTTTTATTCAGCAAGAAATGCTATAATTATCTTGAAACCGCGACGTAATGTGATTATGCGTCGGACAGGAGGGTAATTATGAGTAAGATTATATGTGATGTTTGCGGCACTTCCTTCCCGGAAACGGCAACACAGTGCCCCATTTGCGGCTGCGTTCGTCCGGGAGATGTGGTGACGGTTGCTGGAGACACAAAGGAAAAAGAGAACCAGTCCGGTGCTACATATACCTATGTAAAGGGCGGTCGGTTCTCCAAAACAAACGTGAAGAAACGCAATCAGGGGAAGTCTGTTCCTCCCAAGAAGGCAGAATCCAAGGAAAGTGCGCAGGAGGAAGAAAAGGCCGGAAAAGGTGAGAAAGGCCTGATGATCGCAATTATTGTGCTTCTTTTGGCAATCTGCATTGTTGTGGCATATATTATTCTGCATTTTGTTGCGCCTGGCTTGTTTGGCGAAAAGCAGCCCGAGACAACTGTACCTATTGTGTCCACTGTTGAAACGGGTGAAGATACGCAAGCAACATCTGGTGAAGTGAGCTGCACCCAGATTTTGCTTTCCAAGTCCGGCTTTACCTTTGATAAGAGCGGTGCTTCTTATCTTTTGAATATTACATTGTATCCCAGTGATACAACGGACCCGGTGTATTTTGAAACTGGGGACGAACAAGTTGCGACTGTTACGCAGGATGGCAAAATTACGGCTGTCGGAAGTGGAACAACGGTGATTACTGTCACATGCGGTGATGTGGTGGAGGAGTTTACAGTTGACTGCGCTTTTGAAGACGAAGTCACAGAACCCTCTGAAACCACTGATCCCGAGGAAACAACTGCCACCACACCTTCGGACACAGAATTCAAGCTAAACCGCGAGGATTTCACCATGTCCCAGAAGGGGGACACATGGAAGCTGTATAATGGAGAGATTCCCCAGGATCAGATCACATGGACCTCGGACGACGAAAAGGTTGTAACTGTGAAAAACGGCGTGGTGACTGCTGTTGGTAAAGGCATGACGAAGGTGCATGCAGAATACGGCGACACAAAGGTTAGCTGTATTGTTCGATGCTCCGATTCCGTTGGAGCAGCCGATACCCAGACACCGTCTGTAGAAACCGATACCCAGGATAGTGGCTATGTACAGAATAAGACTGACGTAACCATCAAAGTCGGTGAAACCTTTGCGCTGACGTTAATGGATGCCAACGGAAATCCTGTAAATGTTAACTGGGCCGCAGATAACGGAGCGATTTGTACCATCACCGGAAATAATGTTACCGGTGCAGCTTCCGGTATGACGAAAGTCAAAGCCACCCATGGGGGCTATGAATTCTCCTGTATTGTGCGAGTTAAGTAAGGCAAATGAAACAGGGCGGTAATCCTCGGAATACCGCCCTGTTTTTTATTCAGCATCGATTTTTTCTTTCCCTCTGCGGAACAGCAGACTGATGCACCACAGTCCGGCAAGTCCCACAAGGGAGTAAATGATCCGACTGAATACAGCATCCTGACCACCAAAGAGCCATGCCACCAGGTCAAATTGAAAAATGCCGACCAAGCCCCAGTTGATGGAACCGATGATTGAAAGGATCAGTGCGATCGTATCCATAATGCTACCTCCATTTAAATTTTGGATATTTCTATATTTCCACCAAGATGCCCAATTATACAAAAATGAGGAGTATGTTTTCTTGCAATATAAAAAAGAATTGTGTATAATAAGGATAATTTTAAATGGAAGGTACTGTTTTTCATGACGACACTGTATGAAGGCGCTTTTGCAAAACTGAACTTAACACTGGACGTGGTTGGCAAACGTCCGGATGGTTACCATGATCTGCAGAGTGTAATGCAGACAATCTCAATCCGTGACGATGTTGAAATTGATGTGGGAACCGGTAAACCCTGGAAACTTTCCTGTACGAAAGAAGGGATTCCTACAGACGAAAGGAATCTGGCTTGGAAAGCGGCCAAGGCCTTCTTTGATGCCACAGGAAAGGATCCGGATGGACTGGAGATACGGATTACAAAGCGTATTCCCAGTGAAGCCGGCATGGGTGGCGGCAGTGCAGATGCAGCGGCTGTGCTGCGAGCGTTGAACAGGCACTATGATAATCCTTTTTCTATTCTGGCCCTTGCGGAATTAGGTGCCACAGTTGGCAGCGACGTTCCTTTTTGCACCGTCTGTGGTACTGCCATGGTAGAAGGACGGGGTGAGCGGATTCGTGTGCTGCCCAAAATGCCTGACTGTGTCTTTGTTGTGTGCAAGCCGGACTTTTCCTCCTCCACCCCGGCGCTATATAAGAAATTGGATGAGACTGTGATTGCTAAGCATCCGGATAATCAAGCTATGGAAAGCGCATTGCTTGCCGGTGATTTGGGGAAGGTTGCCCAAAATCTTTACAATGTTTTTGACCCTGTTGTTACAGAAGAACATTTGGAGCTGAATTATATAAAGTCGATCTTTAATAGCTATGGTTCTGTAGGCCAACAGATGACAGGCTCCGGCTCTGCGGTTTTTGGCATTGTACCGGATTTTGAGTTTGCCGCAGTCATCTGTAATATGCTCAAGGAGAACTATCCCAACGTTTATATTGCTAAACCTGTATGATTTTTTCAAACACCGCCAATACTGAGATTATTCAGTTAGGCGGTGTTTTAAATGATTAAACTTGTGAAGCTTGTTGGCACTACTGTATGGTCGGTATTTATGTTTGGTATAGGTGCACTATTGTGTCAGAGCATTGTGATGACCCCCGATGGTCATATTACGGTGGATTTTAACGTTATTATGGATTTGCTAAATCAATTCTTTATTTTTTGCAACAAAATAAAAAATTACTGTCTTTTTGTGGTGAATGTTCTGTATTTTTGATGTTTTATATGATATCATATAAAAATAAGGGGTGAGAGATATGCTGACTTTAGTTCTTGGAACAGATTGGAAGGTTAATACAGATACAATACTTTCTATGATTGCAGAAGATGTAGCTGCCGAAAAACCGGGACGGGTTCTGATGGTTCCGGAGCTGATCAGCCATGATACGGAGCGAAGGCTGTGCGAAGCGGCAGGGGATACGTGCAGTCGTTTTGCTGAAGTGCTTTCGTTTACCCGTCTGGCAAAACGTGTGTCGGATTCTGTTGGCCATGCAGCCCAGGCTTGCCTGGATAATGGAGGCCGTGTTGTTGCGATGGCTTCGGCTGCACAGCAATTGCACAGTAAGCTAAAGGCATACGCTTCTGTAGAAACAAAGCCCGAGTTCCTGGAAGGCCTTGTGGACGCTGTTGATGAATTTAAGAGATGTTGTATTTCTCCTGCGGACCTTTTAGATGCGGCAGGAAAGACCCAAGGTAGCTTTGCGCAAAAGCTGGAAGAACTGTCTTTGCTGTACGAATGTTATAACAGCCTGTGCCAAAGAGGAAAAAAGGATCCTCGGGACCAGATGACATGGCTATTAGAGGAGCTTCAAACTGGTGATTTTGCCAACGAGCATGTGTTCTACATAGATGGTTTTCCTGATTTTACCCGGCAGCATATGCAGATCATATTTTATTTGCTGGAAGCCTCTGAACATGTGACTGTCAGCCTTACCTGCGACAAGCCGGGTTCCAATGTCACAGGCTTTGAGAAGGCAGGTGAAACCGCGGCCCAACTGCTTCGCTACGCAAAGGCAAAGGGAATCGACGTTGAAATTAGAACGTTGCAGAGCAGTGATCGGCTAAGCGAAATGCGAAATTGCCTTCTCCACGGACCTGTTTACGAATCATCAAGCAGTGATCTTTTAAAGGTATTTAGGGCAGAAACGGTCTATCAGGAGTGTCAAATCGCTCTGGAGGGTGTGCTCTCCTGTGTACAGGCCGGTGCCAGATACAAAGACATTGCCATCGTTTGCAGTGATATGAATGTGTATCATGATCCGCTGGAGATGCTTTTTAAGCGCTGTGGCATTCCGCTGTATATCTCCGGTACAGAGGATATTCTTCAAAAACCGGTGATGAGTACGGTGTTGGCGGCAATGGACGCGGCCCTTGGTGGATTTGAGCAACAGGACGTGCTGCGTTATCTGAAATCGGCGCTTTCTCCCATTGACCTGCAGACCTGCGATGCTGTTGAAAACTATGTACTGATGTGGGGAATCACCGGCAGCCGTTGGCAGAAGGAGTGGAGCAGTCACCCAGACGGCTTGGGAAAAACCCTCGAGCCAGATGATCTGCGCCTTGAGGAATTGAATTCTGCACGGAGGATTGCAATCGATCCGTTGGTCCGGCTTTATAACAGCTTCCAAGAGGCAACTACAGTCAAGCAGCAGGTCCGGTCACTGTATGATTTCTTCCAGGATATTTCTCTGGATCAGCGGTTATCTTCACTTGCGGATTCCTTAGATGCCAAAGGCGATAACAGAAACGCACAGATTTTGAACCAGCTATGGGACATCTTACTCACTGCGCTGGAACAGTTATATGATATTCTGGGTGAAACAGCCTGGGAAACAGAAAATTTCACCCGTTTGTTTAAATTGCTTTTACGCCAGTATGATGTGGGAACGATACCGGCTGTTCTGGATGCCGTAACCGCAGGACCAGTCAGTGCTATGAGATGTCAACGTTGTAAGCATTTGTTCGTACTTGGTGCCCAGGAGGGGTCGCTTCCTCAATACGGTGGTTCTTCCGGTGTTCTTACGGACCAGGAACGCACAGTGTTGCGTCAGATGGGCGTTCCGTTAACAGGAAAAGCACTGGAGGGTCTGCAGGCGGAATTTGCTGAAATCTACGGTGTGTTCTGCTGCGCAGGCGAAACGGTCAGTATCAGCTGTTCCGGAGATCAGCCGTCAGTCGTTTACCGACGTCTCTTGCAGTTTGCCGGAAAGGAAATAAAACAACGGGATATTTTGGGATCAGCCATAGGTAATTCTCTGGAGGCCGCAGCATATTTGGTGCGGAATCGTGCGCCTGTGGTTGCGCAGCAGCTTGGTCTTGGGGAAGCGTATGAAGCAATCTCTAAGCAGGTAGGTCATACCCTCGGAACCATTTCGGAAGACAATGTTCGTAAACTGTATGGAAATAAACTAAGGCTTTCGGCCTCACAGGTTGATGCCATGGCACAGTGTAGATTATATTATTTCCTTCGTTATGGACTGTATGCCAATGAGAGAAAACCAGCAACGATCGATCCTGCTGAGTTTGGCACATATGTTCATGCTGTGTTGGAAGAAACTGTGCATCAGATCATGGAAATGGGCGGCTTTACTGAAGTTTCCATGGAGGAAACGTTAGAAATTGCCAAAAAGTATGCTTTGGAATATGTGAAGACACGTTTTTCTGAGATTGACACCCAACGATTAAACTATCTTTTCAGCCGAAATGCCTATGAGCTGGAACTGATCGTACAGGAGTTGTGGAAAGAAATGCAGGGATCTGCGTTCCTTCCTGTGGGATTCGAGGTTGGGTTTGGTGACGGAAAAGATGTGGCGGCAATTGATGTTTCCGGCAAGAAGATGCAGGCGTTTTTGCGAGGCTATGTAGATCGCGTGGATCTGTGGAACGACGGAGAAAACAGCTTCTTCCGTGTTGTCGACTATAAGACAGGAAAAAAGGATTTTGACTACTGCGATCTGTACAATGGATATGGTTTGCAGATGCTTTTGTACCTCTTTGCCCTGGAGCAGGGGGGAGAACATCTTTTTGGACAGACACCTATTCCTGCCGGTGTCCAGTACTTCCCAGCGCGGGTGCCTCTGGTTTCTGCGGACGGTAAGCTGACCGAGGAAGTGGCCCAGGCGGAACGGGAAAAGCTCTGGAAAAGAAAAGGTCTGTTGCTGGAGGACGAACATGTGTTGCAGGCAATGCAGTCTGAGGACATATTCAACAGAATGCCGTTTACCAGAAAGAAAGACGGCAGTTTGTCCGGTGACTTGGCAGACAGCAAGCAATTTGCAGTTCTGAAAGCTTATATTTTCTCCTTGGTGGGGAGAATGGTCGACACGGTCGCATCGGGCTGTGTGGAACCGAATCCTTATACCCGGGGTACAAGCCACGATGCCTGTGCTTTTTGTCCCTATAGCCAGGTTTGCCACAAACAGGACGTTACCGGCAGACGTAATTTTAAAGCCATCACAGCAGAAAAATTCTGGGAGGATGTAGAAAAGGAGATGAGCAACCGTGGCTGAAAAGCTAACACCCCAACAAGAACAGGCAGTGACAAATCGGGGCGGAAAACTGCTTGTATCAGCCGCAGCCGGCTCCGGAAAAACAAAAGTTCTGGTTGACAGGCTAATGTTTTATTTGACGGATCCATCGGATCCTGCCAATATTGATGATTTTCTGATCATCACCTATACCAAGGCTGCAGCTGCGGAATTGCGCGGAAAGATTGCAGCCAAGCTCTCTCAGAGAATCGCGGAGCAACCGGAAAACAGACATCTACAGCAACAGATGCAGCGCCTTTATTTGACGAAAATCTCCACGGTTCATGCTTTCTGTACAGACCTTCTGCGGGAGAATGCGTACCGGTTGGATATTCCGGGGGATTTTCGTGTTGCGGAGGAAAATGAGTCCACTGAGTTGCAGATGCTGGCAATTGCACAGGTTCTGGAGGATGCATATGAAAACATTGATTCCGATTCGGATTTTCAGGCACTTGTGGACACCCAGGGCCTGGGCCGGGATGACAGACAGATTCCGGAGATTGTTCTAAAGGTTTATAGTAACGCAAGATGCCATCTAAGCCCGGATAAGTGGCTGGAATGGTGTTTACAGGTCAATGATATTTCGTCGGTGCATGATGTATCTGAGACGGTTTGGGGCAAATATTTGATTGATGATCTGCATCAATACCTGGATCAGCATATCCATGGGTTATCAAAGTGCTTGGAATTGGCCTCCGGCTCAGATGGTATGGAGAAACCCCTGGCCTTGTTGACCGATATTGTGTCACAGCTGGAACAGCTGCGCAGGTGCGACAAGTGGGACGATATCATCCGCTATATGCACATTGATTACGGTAGGTTGGTATTCTCAAAGAAATGCACAGATCTGGAGCTGATGGAACAAATTAAGGCTGTCCGGGACGCCTGCAAGAAAGGCATTGCCAAGAAACTGCGCCGATTTAGTGATGACAGCGAAAGAATCATACAGGATATTAAGGACCTGACGCCCTCTGTACGGGGGTTGGTGCATCTCGTCCATAGATTTTCCGATACTTACAGCAAAATCAAGCGCAGCAGACATGTGCTTGATTTTGGTGATCTTGAGCATATAACACTCAATCTTTTATGTGGTAAAAGCCGGACTGCACCCACTGCGATTGCCAATGAAGTTGGCCAGCGTTTTCGTGAAGTCATGGTGGATGAATATCAGGATTCCAACGCGGTGCAGGATGCTATTTTTGAAGCACTTACCAGAAAACGCCAAAACTGTTTTATGGTGGGGGATGTAAAGCAATCCATCTATCAGTTCCGGCTTGCAGATCCCGGTATCTTCCTGGAGAAGTACAATACTTATGTGTCTGCGGAAACGGCGATTCCGGGACAGGGTAGAAAGGTCCTGCTCAGCCATAATTTTCGTTCCTCTCGGGCGGTTATTGATGCTGTAAATGATGTGTTCGGTGATTGTATGTCTCAGCCAGTTGGCGGCCTTTCCTACGGTGAGGATGAAGCTTTGCGGGAGGGGATACCTCACGAACCCACTGACGAGCCCCAGATCGAGTTGTATGGCGTTTGTGTAGAAAATGATACCTATGACGAGGAAGCTTCTTTTGTGGCTCACAGGATCACACAGCTGTTGGACGGGTCGCATTTGATACGTGATAAAGAGGGGCAAAGAGCCATTCGTCCCGAGGATATCGTAATTTTGCTCCGATCCCCCGGCTCTGTTGGTGCGGCCTATGCAAATGCTCTTGCCCAGCGCGGTATTCGTTGCAGTTTTGGCGGTAGCATTGACATTCTTCGGACAGAGGAGGTCCAGACACTTCGCTCGATACTGCAAGTAGTTGACAATCCGTTGCAGGATATCCCCCTGGTTGCAGCGCTGACCAGCCGGGTATTCGGTTTTACTGCCGACGAACTGGCGCAGATCAGAGGGGAAGACCGAAGCGGTACGTTCTATCAGACATTGCAAAAGAGCCAACAGCAGAAGGTGACAGATTTCCTTGCGACCCTGAGCCTGTTGCGAAACGAATCAAGGATGAAGGATGTTTCTGCTCTGATACAGTTTGTAATTGCAACCACAAAACTGGATCAAATTTTTGCAGCGGCTACAGATGGAGATATTCGCGAAGAGAATCTGCAGACTTTCTGTCAGATTGCATCGGGATTTGATGCAGGCGACAGTAAGACCCTTGGCCACTTTTTAAGGCATTTGGATGCATTGGAAGCAAAAGGCTTCCCCAGTGCTGCGCAGCAGAGTGTTGCCGGTGCTGTAAACATTATGAGCATCCATAAATCCAAGGGCCTTGAATTTCCGGTTGTGTTTTTGTGTGGACTCTCCCGGGAATTTAATAGGGAAAGTATTTATGCACAGGTCTTGTGTGATAAGGAACTTGGTTTGGGACTTAGTTGTATAGATACTACCAATCGCGTCAGATATCCCTCGATTGCCAAGCGTGCAATTGCAGCAAAAATGACTGCACAAAGTATTTCTGAGGAATTGCGTGTACTTTATGTAGCGATGACAAGACCAATGGACAGACTGATCATGACATTCGCAAGCAGCAAGATTGACGATATTGTAAATACAATGATTAATAAGACGGATGTTTGTAACAGTCTTCTGTTAACGTCTGATGTGGACTGCCCTGGAAAGTGGGTGCTTTATTCGGCTCTGAAGAGGCAGGAAGCAGGAGAACTGTTTCAACTTGCCCGTCGTCCCGAAAATCCGCGGTTGTCGGAAAGCGGCTGGTTGATCAGCGTGGTAAAAGCTCCGGCAGGGGATACACGCTGTGTGAGTTCTGATGGGGACGTGCAAATAATAGGCGATGATGTTGTCAAGAAGATGCGTGCAGCCCTTGCGTTCCAATATGCCCATTTACCTGCAACTGAAATGCCTTCAAAGCTTACAGCAACTCAGTTGAAGGGGAGAGATAAGGATCTTGAGATTGCAGAAAACACAGGCAAAAACACTGCTAGAAAGTGGCGAAAACCAAGCTTTGTTGTTACAAGTGCCACGGGAATGGATTACGGTAACGCCATGCACTCTGTAATGCAGTATATCGACTTCCAGGCATGCACCGGGGTCCGGGGCGTAAAAAATGAGCTTATCAGATTGGTTGACCGGCAATTTATTTCCCGGGAACAGAGTGATATGGTGAATCCTCAGGCAATTGCGGATTTTTTTGCAACGGATCTGGGACGCAGGATACGTCTTTCTGACAATGTTCTGCGTGAGTTTAAGTTTTCTGTGTTGGACGATTGTGAGAAATACAGTGCTAATGTAAAGGGAGAAACAGTTTTACTCCAGGGAATTGTTGACTGTGCCTTGGTCGAGCCTGACGGGATCACGGTGGTTGATTTTAAAACAGATCGTGTAAAGCAAGCAGATATTTCGGATGTGGCTGAAAAATACCGCCATCAGGTCGTTGCATATGCCAACGCACTTACAAGAATTTTTAATATGCCGGTTAAGGAAAAGTATCTGTACTTTTTCGCATCCGGACAATTGGTAGCCCTTTAAAAGTTTGCACCCCTCCATGCGATAGCAGGAGGGGTGCTCTTCTTTAGCGGTTATTATTGTTGTTCTGATTGTTCTGATTGTTCTGATTGTTCTGATTGTTCTGATTGTTCTGATTGTTGTTCTGATTCTGCTGGTTTTTATTCTGGTTCTGCTGATTTCTGTTCTGGTTATTCATTTGATATTCCTCCGAAATCTTTTTTGGCGGTATACCGCTGTGCTAGTTTACCCCAAATGCTATGATTTATCCTTTGCCTTGAACAGCAGACTTGCTAACAAGCCGGCTGTGATTGCTGCAGTAATACCGCCTGCAGTCGCCTTTAAGCCACCTGTAAAAACACCGATAATGCCGGAACTGTCAACAGCTTCTTTCACGCCTTTAGCCAATGAGTAGCCGAATCCTGTCAAAGGAACGGTGGCACCTGCACCGGCAAATTCGGCAAAGGGGCCATATATGCCCACAGCACCAAGTATAACGCCCAGAACGACATAGCTGACAAGAATCCGGGCAGGGGTCAGTTTTGTTTTGTCGATGAGTATTTGTCCAACAAGACACAGCAGGCCGCCAAAAAGAAATGCTTTTATATAATCCATTAGGACATACCTCCTGCAATTGTGACAGCGTGACAGACACCGGATATGGGAAGCCCTTGCTGCGTGGATGTGGGCGACAACAGCGCGCCTGTACCGCAAAATAGGATCTTTTTATATTTGCCTCTTTTTAGCTTGTCTAACAAATATCCACATAAGGTGATTGCGCTGCAACCACAACCGGAGCCGCCGGCATGAACATCCTGTTTGATGATATCAAACACCAGGGTGCCGCAGTCTGCCAGTTTGCCTCCCAGTTCCAAGCCCTCCTTTTGTGCGAGGGTAAGAAGTATATTCTTGCCTAGCTGTCCCAAATCGCCGGTTACGATCAAATCGTAGTCTTCAGGCCCTGTCTTCAGATCATCAAAGTGTGCGCGTATGGTGCTGAGGGCTGCAGGTGCCATGGCAGCGCCCATATTATTTGCGTCTTTGATTCCTAAATCTGTGACGGTGCCGACCGTACACTGGGTGATTCGCGGACCTGTCCCGTCTTTTCTGATCAGAACTGCACCGGCTCCGGTTACGGTCCACTGTGATGTGGGCGTGCGTTGTCCACCATAGCCCAATGGGAAGCGATACTGGCGCTCAGATGAGGCAAAATGCGATGAGGTCATTGCGACTGCATTGTCAAAGAAGCCGCCGGAAACGGTCATGGAACCCAAGAGGATGCTCTGTGCCATGGTTGAGCATGCACCATACAACCCCAGGTGTGGAATATTGGCGTTTCTGAGTGTGAAGGAAGAGCCGATGCATTGATTAAGGAGATCTCCGGAAAAAACCAGTCCAATGTCATTACGGGACAAGCAGGCCTTGGTAATCAAGGTCTCCAGAGCAAGCTGCTGCATTCTCTTTTCAGCCTGTTCCCAGGTGGCCTGACCAAAATAGGAATCGTTTTCCTTTACATCAAAATAACTGCTAAGTGGGCCATCGGCTTCTTTCTTACCTACCACGCTGGCCCAATGTGTGATAACAGGTGCATGTTCTAAAATAAAACTCTGCTTACCGCGTCTGTGATTTTCCATATCCACCCTCCTGTGATTTTAGTATGTACAAAAAGGTGGAAAATAGCAAAAAAACTGCTGACGAGTAACTCGTCAGCAGGAAAAGCGGTTTATTTACCGGCTAATGCACGTTCCAACCATACACAGCCAAAGTCAAGGGCAGTATACAGACCAGACTTTTCGCCTTTTTTAACGATGCGGTCACGGCTCTTGACAGAGGGATCTGTCAGATGGAGCTGCACGGAAACCCGGGTTGCAATATCAACATCATCAACCTTCTTAGTCTCCAGGATCTGTAGCATAATAATGTGGCTGTCAGCCATGGAGCCGTAGTAGATTAGGTTGTCCTTACGCATAAGGGGATGACCTTTGTACATTAAAATGTTATTTTCGTCAGCCATTATAAAACCTCCAGGGAAATAGAATCGGGAGGCTTTTGCGGTGGCAAAAGCCTCCCGGCAGGATTAGTGTTTACCAAACAGATAGCATTGCAACAGTTCCTGCAGAAGTTCATCCCGATCCAGTTTACAAATCATGCTACGCGCATTGTTGTAGTTCGTAATATAGGTGGGATCCTCTGTAAGAAGATAACCAACGATCTGGTTGATAGGATTATAGCCTTTTTCGTTCAAGGCGTCGAATACACTTCGGAGAACACGACGCATATTCTCTTTGTCATCACAGGGTACAGTAAACTTTATTGTGCTGTTTTTGGTGTTTTCCGTCATGGGAACGACCTCCTTCCGAATATTACAGTTATTATATCCCAAATTTCATGGGGTGTAAAGCCCCAGATTGAAAAAATCTGTAAAATTTAACAATTATCGCAAAACTGCGTTTAATTTATCCTGCAGGGCAGTCAGCACTTTGTTAATAACAGCCTCAGAATCGGTATCCGTCAAGGTACGATCCTCAGCCCGCAACTCCAGAGAAAATGCCATACTCTTTTTGCCCTCAGGAACGCCGGTGCCACGGTAAATATCAAACAGACGTACATTGCGCAAAAGCTTTCCGGCGGCCTGCAGGATGACATCCTCCACCTGTGCAACCGTAATCGATTCGTCACAAAGGAAGGAGAGGTCTCTTGTGACGGCCGGATACTTGGGCAGGGGTGTGTAGGTTGCTTCCGGAAGCTGCATAGCCTGCAAAAGATCCATGTTAATTTCTGCACAGTATACTTCACTGTCAATTCCGTAGTTTTTGGTCACCAGGGGATGAATCTGGCCTACATAACCAACAACAGTTCCTTCAACGGAAACTGCAGCGCAGCGTCCGGGATGGTAGGACGGATTGTCACTGACGGCGGTATAGCTTGCTTTCTTAATATTCATTCCTGCAAACACTGCCTCCAGCTCACCCTTCAAAGTAAAGAAGGATTCGCCGGCGCCGTAAGTTCCCAGTACGAGAATCTTCGGCTCCTGGGGAAGGAGCTGACCTTCTACTGGCAGATAGATCTTAGCTTGCTCATAGAGTTTTGCGGAATTGTTGTGGTATGCGCTGTTGCGTGCCAGGATGTCCAGCATAGACGGCAGGGCAGTTGTACGCATGATGGAAGTATCCTCACCCAGAGGGTTTTGGATTCTAAGAGCATTCCGCAGAGGGGAATCGGAAGGAATACGGATCTGATCAAAAATAGCAGGGGAGACGAAGGAATAGGTGATGATCTCGTTGTAACCCAAGGAACGGCACAAAGCACCTGCTTTGCTTTCAAATTTCATGACAGGGGTATAACCACCCTGGGTGGATGTCTTGAAATAGGTAGTAGGAATTTCGTTGTAGCCGTAGGAACGTCCTACTTCTTCTGCAATATCAGCCATCAGGTTCAGATCAGGACGCCAGGAGGGAACATGAACTGTGTTGCCCTCCACAGGGATCTCCAGTAACTCCAGGTACTTTACCATATCGTCTTTGGAGATGTTGGTACCGAGAAGTTTATTTATCTTTTCGGGTTCCAGTGTCAGCTCTCTGGGTTGCGGCACATAATTAACAATGTCGATAATGCCGTCGAGCACATCACCGCATGCAAGGAGCTCTACAAGCTCACAAGCCCGCTCAACTGCGGGGACTGTCATCAGCGGATCCAGATTCTTTTCAAATTTGCCGGATGCGTCTGTACGCATACCCAGTGCCAGAGCGGTCTGACGGATAGAAGTTCCATTAAAGTTAGCAGATTCAAAAACGACGGTGGTGGTGTCATCTACGATTTCGGAGTTTTCACCGCCCATAATACCGGCCAGACCGATGGCTCTGTCTTCGTCTGCAATTACCAGCATGCCTTGACGGAGGGTCCGCTGTGTACCGTCTAGTGTAGTCAGCATTTCTCCATCTTCTGCTTCCCGGACGATGATTTTTCCGGAGGAGACGTAACGGTAATCAAAGGCATGCATGGGCTGACCGTACTCCAGCATGACATAGTTTGTGATGTCTACGATGTTGTTGATAGGACGCACACCGTTTGCACGCAGACGTTGCCGCATCCACTTGGGGGAAGGACCAATCTTGACATTGGCAATCATTCTTGCAGTGTAGCGGTTACAAAGTGCCTCAGCAGGCACTTCCACATCCAGCTTATCAAATATAGAACCTGCATCACTGCCCTTTACGCAAGGGGTATGATGCTTCATTTTCATGCCAAAGGCAGCAGCGGATTCGCGAGCCAGGCCGATAATTGAATAACAGTCGGGACGGTTGTTGGTGATTTCAAATTCAACAATTGTATCATCATTGCCGATGATCAAATTAATATCATCGCCGGGCTTGCAGTTTTCGTTATTGAGAATCCAAATGCCATCTTCGCAGGCATCGGGGAAATCGTTTTGCGTCAGCCCCAGTTCGGCAAAAGAGCAGAGCATACCGTTGGACTTCTCGCCTCTGAGCTTACCTTTTGTAATGTGGATACCGCCAGGAAGCCAGGAGTTATGCAATGCAGCAGGAACCAAGTCGCCCTGCTGAACATTTTGTGCACCTGTAACGATCTGCACAGGCTCATCTTCACCCACATCCACCTGACAGATCCACATGTGGTCTGAATTTTCGTGACGAACAATCGATACGACCTTGCCAACAACAACATTTTTGATTTGCGCATCCATGCGCTCATAGGTCTCAACCTTTTGACCAAAGACAGTGAGTTTTTCAACAAACTCCTTATCGGAGATGTGAGAAAGGTCAACAAACTCCTCATGAAGCCATTTTCTGTTTAAATTCATAATCTCAACCTCCTTAGAATTGTTCCAGGAACCGTACGTCGTTGTCGAAGATCAGACGTAGGTCGTTGATCTTAAGACGGCCCATTGCGGTTCGCTCCAAACCGATACCGAAGGCAAAACCGGAATACTTTTCAGGGTCGATACCGCAGTTGCGCAGCACTTCGGGATGTACCATACCGGCACCCAGAAGCTCAATCCAGCCCTCCCCGTGGCAGGTGGAACATACTTGTCCGTCAATCTCGCCTGTACCATGGCACTTATGGCATTGCATATCCATTTCGCAGCTTGGCTCGGTAAAGGGGAAGTGGTGGGGTCTGAAGCGAACCTGTGCGTCATGTCCGTAGATCTTGTTCATGATCGTGATCAGAGCGCCCTTCAGATCTCCCATGGTGATATTCTCATCCACCACAAGACCTTCAATCTGGTGGAACATGGGGGAATGTGTTGCGTCGGCTTCGTCCTTGCGGAAAACGCGGCCGGGTGCAAGAATGCAGATCGGAGGCTTTGCATTTTCCATTGCACGAATCTGCATAGGACTTGTCTGAGTGCGCAGCAGCACCGTATCATCGTTGTTGAAATAGAAGGTATCGCTGCGGTCACGGGAGGGATGGCCCTCTTCAATGTTCAAACGGGTAAAGTTATAGGCAGCCAGTTCGACTTCCGGACCGTCAATAATTTGATATCCCATTCCTACGAAAATGTCCTTGATTTCCTGCAGGACCTTGTTCATAGGATGCTCATGGCCCAGAGCAACCTGCTGTCCGGGAATCGTTACGTCAATTGCTTCGGCAGCAAGTCTTTCCTCCAAAACAGCCGCATCAATAGCAGTCTTTCGTTCGTCCAGTTTCTTCTCTATTTCTGCTCTGACAGAGTTGGCGATCTGTCCAATCACAGGACGCTCCTCGGCAGAAAGCTTTCCCATCTGCTTAAGAACGGCTGTTAACTCACCTTTCTTACCCAGAATTTTCACGCGAAGCTCCTCAAGGGCGGCAGGCGTTGTGGTTTCGTCAAGTGCAGTCAATGCCTGGAGCCGAATGTTTTCAAGTTGTTCTCTCATTACTGTTACTCCTTCCAAACAGAAAAATACAAAAAATATGCCCTTGTCCCAATAGGGGACGAAGGACATTCCTCCGCGGTACCACCCGCAATTCGCATAAAGCGCAACTCTACGGTGCATTCGCACACAGATCCGTAACGGGGATCCACCGACACATCCTACTGAAATTTCAGACGGTAGCTCCCGGGAGAAGGCCCTGAACTGTACGCAAGCGGTTTCCACCATCCCGCTCTCTCTGGAACGCGCAAACTCAGTAAAGGACAGCCCGTTCATAGCCATTGCATATCATTGGAATGATAGCACATTCATCCATAAATTGCAAGTGGAATTTATGTTTTAGCCGGTATATTCATTGAAATGAGACGAAATATGTGATAAACTCTTAAATAAGATATTTTAATTCCGGAGGTTGGATATGTCATACAAAGAGCTTTCGCATGCGGAAGTGCTGGCTTTATTGCCGAACAGGGATCTCAATTCTCATAAGGGCAATTATGGGAAGGCGCTTTTGTTGTGTGGCAGTGTAGGGTATACCGGTGCCGCAACTTTGGCTGCAATGGGAGCGCTCCGGGTAGGGGCAGGACTTGTGTATGCTGCTGTTCCCGAAAGCATCTATCTGATTGAGGCAATTAAAATGACGGAAACAATCGTTTTGCCCCTTGCATCCCAGGCTGGTACCTTCAGCTCAGAAGCCATAGACGATATAAAATCCCTTCTGCAGGATAAGGATGTGCTTTTGGTTGGACCGGGGATCGGACGTTCTGTTGGCACGGCTGCGGTCACTGAGTATGTGCTTAAAAATTTTCCAGGAACGGTGGTTCTGGATGCTGACGGAATAAACTGTATGTGCGCGCATAAAGATATATTGCGTGGAAGGACAGGCAATACGATCATTACGCCACATGAAGGAGAATTTTCTCGTCTTACAGGCAAACCCGTAACGGACCGCATCGTGGAAGCAAAAGAACTTGCCCGTGACCTTGGTGCGATTATTGTGCTAAAGGGACACAGGACTGTTATCACTGATGGGAAAACGGTATATCTGAACCCCACAGGCAATCCGGGCATGGCTGTCGGTGGCAGCGGTGACATACTTGCTGGCATGATTACTGGACTTGTAGGACAGGGGATACCGGTTCTGGAAGCAGCTGCGGCGGCGGTGTGGCTACATGGGGCAGCCGGTGATATTTGCGCTGACGAGATCGGCCAGTATGGGATGATACCTACAGACTTACTTCATGTGCTTCCGCGACTTATGAAATAAGGCGGGGTGCCATGAAACGGATCGCGGCAATTGTTCTTTTTCTTATTATGTTATCGGGATGTAGAGGAAACGGTGGTGGTATGGATCGACCACTACAGTTTCGAAAGAATCTCCACGAGAGCAGTGGCTGTACATTTGATGCTGTGATTACAGCGGATTACGGAAACAAGTGCTATGAATTTGAACTATCGTGTAAAGTAAATAATGGCAGTGAATTAAGCTTCTGTGTAATCCAGCCGGAAACAATTTCCGGTATCAGCGGAATCATATCCGAACAAAGCGCAGCATTGACCTTTGATGATAAAATATTGGCTTTTGAGATGCTGGCGGACGGACAAATCACACCGGTGATGGCACCCTGGCTGACCATACGTGCATTGTCCAGTGGTTTTATCAATGCTTGCGGAACAGAGGGGGAAAACCTTCGGGTACAGATTGATGACAGCTTTAAACAGAGCCCACTGAAATTGGACGTTTGGTTTGATGCGGCAGATCACCCGGTCCGTGCACAGATTCTTTGGGATGGAAGGCGGATTTTGTCGTTAGAGATCAAAAATTTTGAGATATTGTAGCAACGGTTGTGGCTTAACATAGGATAAATTGCCGGGTGAACCGTATATTTTTCTATGTACGTGGGATAATGAAATTAACCACGTTACATATGGAATAATCCGGTAACGTCGGCAATGATTTCTCACGGAGTGTGGAAAAATGGATAGCACAGTTAAACGGGGAGATATATTCTATGCAGATCTGTCGCCAGTTGTAGGCAGTGAACAGGGTGGAACTCGGCCTGTTCTGATTGTTCAGAATGATACAGGAAACAGGCATTCGCCCACAGTAATCGCAGCGGCAATCACAAGTCAGACCGGCAAGGCGAGGCTACCGACACATATCAATATATCAGGCGGAAGCGTCGGCCTGAGTAAGGATTCTGTGATATTGCTGGAGCAGATCAGAACCATTGACAAAAAACGTTTGCGTGAGCATATGGGCCGATTAGATGAGGCCCACATGTCCTTGGTAAACGATGCAATTGCTGTCAGTTTTGGTCTTCGGGACGGTGGCCCACAATAAACGAAAAAAACACCTCGTTATCGCATAGACTTGCGGTAAGGAGGTGTTTTTGTATGCAGGAATACGATGTTACCTACCTTGATCGTCCCGTTGGGACGGTAAAGGTGACACGAGACGGGCTTTACTATAACATCAGATGTAAGTGCCGGATTTGTATTGGTGTTCATAAATTATATGCGGAAAGTGAAAAAGGAAGGATATTGATTGGTGCACTTTATCCCAATGACGGATTCTATGAAATTGATAAAAGGATTTCAGCAAAGACATTGGGTTTGGATATCCAAGCCTTTTATGTCAATCCCATAAACGAGGAACAATGCAACATTTATGAGATATCAGAGGACCAGCCCTTTATACAGTTGCCACAGATAGAAAACGCATGTCTTGACCTTAAAAAAGGTCGATGGGGGATACGCTTTCGTTAATCCTGTGGAATGTATATGTTTTCAAAAATCATATCATTTATATCGAAAGTCATTGATTCTTGACCATCCAACAGGCTATCCTTAGATATGATCTGGACCTTTTTAACACCGGTCATTTCGGCTGCAGTTTTTGCAAGGCATGTACAGGCAATTGTAAGTTCATAACCGGAAAGGTGAGAAAGCTGTGAGCTGACAACGATAATTACCTTGTTTTTAAGCAGATCCAATTGTTCCACTGTGGTGCCGGCAGGGAAGGGAGATATACATTTTGCAGATTTGGGTCCAATAAGATATTGCTCTATTAGATATATATAATCTTCTGTATGTCCAAAGGCTTCCCATTGCTCTGATGCAATGACATTTTCTCCAGTATCATATTGAACGTGACTTGCTTTGTAATAGAAATTAACGGGTTCTTTTAGTGCAACATTTTGTCTTTTACAGGAGCATGCCAAAAGAAATGTTGTGAAAATCAGAACAATGCAAACAATACGTTTCATGGCGTTTCCTCCTCAGCGTGATAGATAGGAAATGTCACTGTAACCGTTGTTCCCACTCCCACAGTGCTTTCTATATCAATCTTTCCGCCATTCTTCCGCAAAATATTTCTGACAATTGACAAGCCAAGACCGCTTCCACCTGTGGATCGGGAACGTGCTTTGTCTACGCGGTAAAATCTCTCGAAAACATGCCCCAGGGATTCTGCTGGGATTCCAACGCCGGTATCCTGAATGCGAATCAAAGCGTCATTTGCTGTATTTATCAGAGAAATTGTTAACTGCCCGTTGTTTATATTGTACTTAATGCCGTTTTCCACCAGGTTGAAGATAACTTGATACAAGTCATCCTCCGCTATCAAAACAGTGGCATCGCGCTTCAGGTTACAATTTAGTGTGATGTTGTTTTCTTCTGCATAGGGGGATAACATACGGACGACACGTTCTATCGTGGGTACAATTTGTGTAGCTTCGGTGCAGTTGTCCACTTGGTGATCGATTCTGGATAAGGTAAGAAGTTTTTGGGACATCCGGTTCAATCTGTCTGCCTCATTACCGATATCACCAACAAATTCCTTGACAGTATCCGGATCCATATCATTGTGGAGGATTGAGTCCGAGAGGAGCTTGATGGATGCCAGAGGCGTGTTTAATTCATGGGAAGCATCGGATACAAAGCGATTTCTCTTGTTTTCTGAGATCTGCAGACGGCTAATAAGGTCGTTAAATTCGTTACTAAGCAGGTTCAACTCATCGTGACCGGTCAGATCTAATTTGTGTGAATAGTCACCGTTTCGAACGGTACGAATTGAACGCATAACCTTACGGATACGATTGGCGTGAATTCTGGAGAAAATCACAGAAAAAGCTATGATCGCCAGTTCCAGGACAAGGGTTATGACAAAGATATTTCTCTGCAGGGCGAATATCAACGCGCCTTGTTCTGCATCATACTCCGTCATGTACACACAGCCGATCAATTCGCCGTAGGATATAATGGGCACAGCGGCAAAAGAGCGAATCACACCGCCGTCATAGGACCAGTGAAAAACATTATTGCCTTCTAATGCAGTGATGATCTCGGGAAGCAAAATATATTTGCCGCCGAGGAAATTTGACGCATCTGTATCATAGATACCGTAGCAGCTTTCATTTGTAATTACAATTCTGCTTTTTTGGGGATCTGTCAATTCGGCTAAAGCAGACTGGATGGTTGTATCGTTCAACACCTCCAGGTCGGCTATGCTGTCTGCGGCAATGTGGCACAGCTCTATCATCGTACTTTTTTTGCTGTTGTAGAATATGTTCTGACTTGCTTTAGAACAGTACATATTCAGTAAGATCAAAAAGATCAATGTAAGCGCAGCGTATAGTATGGCATACCGAAAAGGGGAGCTTTTTAATTGTATGCTGCGCTTAATCTTGTTTTCTGAAGTAATAACCAACGCCCCATTTCGTCTGAATATATTGCGGATTGGCAGAATCTTCTTCTAGCTTTTCCCGAAGGCGGCGAATATGTACATCAACAGTTCGGATATCACTGCGGTACTCATAGGACCAAATTGTATCTAACAACGCCTCCCGTGAATACACTCGGTTTGGATTTCGCATCAGAAATTCAATGACATCAAATTCTTTTGCCGTCAGCTCAACCAATTCGCCGTTGCGGTATGCATTTCTACCGCTTAGATCCAAAACGATAGAACCAATGGACAAACGTTCGGGTACGTCAGCTTTTTGTGGTGTAGTGCGTCTGAAAAGTGCACGAATTCTGGCCTTCAGTTCAAGAATATTAAAGGGCTTTGTAATGTAATCGTCAGCGCCTTGCTCAAAACCCAGCAGCTTGTCCATATCCTGGGTTTTTGCTGTCAGAAGAATAATGGGGACATCTGAAAACTCACGGATACGCCCACAGGCGGTCAATCCGTCCATCTGTGGCATCATTACATCCAGAATTATGAGATCAGGGTGCTGGGACTGTGCCATTTCAACAGCTTCCACGCCGTTATATCCGCAAATAACATCATAACCTTCATTCTGGAGGTTGAAGCGAATACCTTTTACCAATAATGCTTCGTCGTCAACTACTAGTATTTTCATATCAGTCTCCTGTTGAAATGTAATTTTTGATCTTTTCCAGAGTTTTTGGCCCAATTCCTTTTACGTTTATAAGTTCGTTGACATTGTTATAATCGCCGTTTTTATCCCGGTATTGCACAATTCTTTTAGATAGCTTTTCTCCAATTCCCGGGATTTGTGTCAGATCCTCAGCAGAGGCTTGGTTAATATCGATCTTACCGTCACCGGTTATGACGGAGTTGGCCAGAATATGTTTTGATTGACTGTCACTGAGAAATATGATGTTGCTTGCAGGACGGTTCCTCAGAAGCATAATGGACAATGTCAGCAAAGAAAATATACACAATATATTTATTAGGTAACGGTGCGATGCAATTTTCTTCATAATCTGCCTCCCTGGATTGACGGAAAAAAGAAAAGCTGATATAATGCATATAACTATTATACACGAAAATTTTCTGCGGACAAGTGTGTTCTTTGTCCGTTGAGGTGGAATTTATGAAAAAAAGTAGAGTTTTTTGTGCTTTCGTCAGTTTTTTACTGGTTATTTGTATGATCCCGTCAGCTGTGTTTGCTACCCAGGGAGCTGCAGAACAATCAGACGGCTCAAATACAGTTGGTTCCGGCGGTCTGGATGCAGCGGTTGCCTATTTAGGAGATCAAACCTTAGTCGACAATGTTAGTGCTGCAATTTTATATGAACGTAACACTGATACATTGATGTATATGCAAAATCCTGACCAACAGATTTTCCCTTCCAGCCTTGTGAAAATTCTGACCGCATTTATTGCAGCAGAGGAGGGGATTTTGGATGATGTAGTTACGGTTCGTGAGGATGTATTGAACACCGTCGCGCATGATGCGGTTACTGTGGACCTTGTAGACGGCGAGAAGATGTCCTTAGATGATCTTCTGTACTGTATGATGGTTGGTTCAGGCAACGATGCAGCAGCGGTGATTGCCGATTATATTTGCGGTAGCCAGCCCGTTTTTGTAGAAAAAATGAACACCTATGCGCAAAATCTGGGTTGCTCCAATTCGCAATTTACAAATGTGCACGGATTACACGATGATTCCCAATATACCACTGTTCGGGATATGGCGAAAATCATTGCTGCGGCGATGAAAAACGAAAACTTTGTCCGGTATTATACGGCGCCAAACTATACGGTAAAGGCAACCAACAAATCGGAAGAACGCTATTTTTCCAGCGGTAATTTTTTGATTAACAGCGAAGATGTTTCTATTTACTACGATGAAAGAGCCACGGGAGGCCGTACGGGAATCGCAAATGACGGCACCCGGTGCTTGGCTGCGAATGCAAAGAGTAATGATATGGAGTTGATTTGCGTTCTTGCCGGTGCGGTTTCCAGTTTTGCAGAAAACGGAAATACCGTTGTATACGGTGGCTTTAAAGAGGCGACAACGCTCTTTGATGCCGGCTTGAACGGATATAAGGCGGCACAGGTTCTTTATGATGGACAAGCGGTCAGGCAGGTTAGTGTTATCAATGGTGACAATGATGTTGTCCTTGGCTGCAGATCAACGGTTTCAGCAATTTTACCGACAGATATTTCCCGGGAAAACCTGCAATACCGGTATGTTGATTACTACGACAACATTTCAGCACCTGTGGAAGTTGGTAGTAAGATATCCAATGTACAAATTTGGCACGGCGGTATCTGTATTGCCCAGGCAGACCTGTATGCAATGAATACTGTACAATCAAAAATGATTCAGCAACCGGACACAGGTGGCAGTGTATTTGGTGTGGTTTTGCTGGTTCTGTTCGGCGCAGTGCTGTTATTGGTCCTTGGTGCAGCCGTTTGTTTGGTATCTATCCGTATTTTTTATAAGATCCGCTATATGAAAAAGGCAGGACACAGCAAACGGTATCGTCGTGATCGCAGAAGGAGTAGATAGCATGCTGGATTGGGAGACACTGGAAAGCCGGTGTAATGATTGCCAAGGCTGTCAACTGCACAGCACACGCACCAATGTGGTGTTTGGTGTTGGAAATAAAAATGCAGAAATTATGTTTATAGGTGAAGGTCCCGGGGAGCAGGAGGACTTGAAAGGCGAACCCTTTGTTGGTGCAGCAGGCAAGCTTCTGGACCAGATGCTTTCAATCATTGATTTAAACAGGGAGAACTGTTATATTACGAATATTGTCAAATGTCGTCCTCCGAATAATGCAGATCCGTTAGACGAGGAGCAGGATGCTTGCATTGGCTTTCTTCGTAATCAGGTTGCCCTTATCAGGCCCAAAATAATCGTATGCCTTGGCCGCATTGCAGCCAGACGGATTATTGATCCGGACTACCGTATCACAAAGGAGCATGGTCAGTGGTTTTTAAATAATGGTGTCTATATGACAGCAATTTATCACCCATCAGCCTTGCTTCGTGATCAGAGTAAGAAACCGGATACCTTTGAAGATCTGCTGATCATAAGGGATATGATGAAAAAATTACATGTTAATCTATAAACAACACCGCAAGCAACGAAGAATGATTGTTGCTTGCGGTGTTTGATTATTTGTGATATTTACTGCCTGCCTGAATACATTCAGATCGATATAGCTGTTCTAAAACCATGATACGTGCCAAGTGATGGGGAAATGTCATTGGGCTCATGGACAGCTTGAAATGCGCCATATCCTTCAGCCGTTTGGCAATTCCAAAAGAAGAGCCAATCAGAAAGCAAGCACTGCTTTTTCCGGACAGTTTTACAGACGCCATTTTAGCTGCCAACTCTTCGGAAGACAGCGTTTTCCCCTCAGGTGTCAGGACACAAAACCAGGTGCCCTTGGGAATCTTTGCAAGGATCAGGTCGGCCTCTTTTTCTAATCCGGCAAGGATTTCCCCTTGAGCCGGTGATTCTGTCAGCCGTGTTTCCGGCAACTCAATGAGATGGAATTTACAGTAGCCCTTTAATCTTTTTTCGTATTCCGATGCTGCGGAGATATAGAAAGGCTCCTTCAATCTACCAACAGTCATTAACGTGATTTCAAACATAACGGTTACCTCATCTCTCCTTAGCTTAAGCAAGTATAACATTTTCAAAAACAAAATGCAACGAAAATGGGAATACTAACGGCGAGGTGAGAAATGTGAAAGAAAAAATAACGAAAAAAATTAATACGGATCCCCAAGGCAGTTATACAGGACGTCCCGAAGATCCTTATGAAATCCCGGTCCAGGATGCGGACGATTTGTAAAAAGGCAGCCCAACCTTCCGGTTGGGCAATTCCTTTAGGGGTTTCTTATACGTAGATATTTTTCCTTTGTGGCAAGTCCGCCGCGTATGTGCCTTTGTGCTTTGTTTTTATCCAGTACACAACGCACTTGATTGTATAGCTGACGGTTATATTGCGGTAGTCTTTGTGACAAATCTTTATGTACCGTTGATTTGGATATTCCAAAATGCCGAGCAGCAGAACGAACCGTTGCTCCGGTTTCAATGATGTACACAGCCAGTTCACAAGCTCTTTGGTCAATGTTATCTGTCATAGAATAACCTCCCTGCTGTGTGCTACCATAAAATCTTATGTGCGTAACCTGCCCAATATTCGTCTTGACACAAGTTTGCAGTTCTTGTAAAATAAATGCATAATCATGGGTTTAAGGAAGATGGGATATGAGACTTTTTCATAATGACTACAATGAGATATGCCATCCTTTGGTTCTGGCAAAACTGAACCAGCTGCAGGGGATGCAAATGCCCGGTTACGGCATGGATTCTATCAGTTCAGATGCGGCACACAAGATACGCGTTGCTTGCGATGAAAAGGATTTGGCAGTCCATTTTCTTGTAGGCGGAACCCAGACGAATCTCACTGTGATTTCGGCTGCGTTGCGTCCTCATCATGGCGTAGTTTCTGCAGATACGGGCCATGTAAATGTGCATGAGACCGGTGCCATCGAGGCAACCGGTCACAAGGTAATTGCGCTTGACTCTGTGGATGGTAAAATTACGGCACAGCAGGTTATTGATGTGGCCCAGAGCCATGCAGATGACCCTGATGCAGAGCATACCGTAAAGCCTAAGCTTGTTTATATTTCATTTCCCACGGAGTATGGTACAATCTACTCAAAAAATGAGCTAGAGGCATTGTCATCTGCTTGTCACAAATATGGTATGTATTTGTTTGTTGACGGCGCAAGAATGGGCTACGGTCTGGCTGCTGCTGATAACGATCTTACTTTGTCGGATTTTGCGCGTCTATGCGATGTATTTTATATTGGTGGAACAAAAGTAGGCGCTATGTTTGGTGAAGCGGTTGTGATAGCCAATTCGGCAATTGCGGAGGATTTTCGGTACATGACTAAACGCCATGGAGGTATGCTTGCGAAGGGCTGGCTAACAGGAGCACAGTTTCAGGCGCTATTTGAAAACGACTTATATCTTGAGATATCAGCCCATGCCAATCGAATGGCAGATAGAATCCGCCAGAGCCTAAAGAAAGCCGGTTTTCCGCTGTATATCAGTAATTGTACGAATCAGATCTTTCCGATCATGCCAGACAGTGTTCTGGCTGAAATCGCAAAGGAATGTACATTTGTAACGATGAACAGAATAGATGATACCCATTGTGTCGCCAGGTTCTGTACCAGCTGGGCCTCGAAAGAGGAAGATGTTACGTTTTTGTGCAATCTAATTGAGAAATATCCACAGTAAATCGGGATAATAACGAAAGGAGTGGAATTATGCAAGAGCTAAAATCATGGTTTGATTTGAACAAGAAAACCCTTTTGAAGTTATTTCTGGGCTTGGGCGCATGTATTTTACTTTTTTGGCTTTTTAGCCCGTACCCACAGATTCGAAATGTCCTGAAGTTTATTGGGAATATGTTTTCCCCGTTTGTAGTCGGTGCTACCATTGCTTTTGTTTTAAATGTTCCCATGCGGGCTGTTGAGGGAAGTCTTTTAAAAAAGATAAATCATGTGAAGGTTCGGCGGTTGTTGGCGCTTTTGATTACGTTTGTTGCTGTGTTGCTGGTTGTTGCCCTGGTTTTTGTTCTGTTAATACCGGCAATTGTAGATACAATTCGGGAATTTTGGAATCAGCTTCTGTTAAAGTACGATGAGGCACAGATTTGGGCCGCAAAGTTTTTCCAGGATAACCCTTCTGCAATGGAGTGGATCAATTCCAGAATCAGTGAACTGGAAAATTTGAACTGGGACAGCATTGTAAAACGGGTTATGAGTGGCTTTACATCCATTCTGAACGGGACTGTCTCTGCAATATCCATTACAGTTGGATTCGTTTTTGATCTGATTATTTCTGTCGTTTTTGCTGTTTACTGTCTGTTCCAAAAGGAGACTTTAGCCGGGCAGGGCAGGAGACTCATGTATGCTTTTCTACCTGAAAAGATATCTGATGAGATTGTTCGTATTTTGCGTATCTCCAATGCAGCGTTCTCCAATTTTCTGTCAGGACAGTGCATAGAGGTTTGCATTTTAGGATGTTTGATTGCTATTGGAATGGCGATATTCAAAATGCCGTATATTCCTCTGGTCAGTGTACTTGCAGCACTTACTGCATTTATACCGATGGTTGGCGCTTTCGTAGGTTGCGCTATTGGTGCTGTTCTCATCCTGGTGAAGGATCCGGTTACTGCATTGATATTTGTTGGTATGTTTATTGTGATACAGCAAATTGAAGGCAACCTGATTTATCCCAGAGTAGTTGGCAATTCGATTGGTCTTTCCGGAATGTGGGTGCTTTTGGCAGTAGGTGTCGGAGGGGAACTGTTTGGTGTCATCGGCATGTTCCTGATGATCCCGTTTGCTTCTGTTCTTTATACACTTCTGCAAGAGGCAACTCGTAAGCGTCTTAGTAAGTCTTCTGTAGCTACAGATAAATTAGTTGCACAGCCTCCGGAACTCCGATCACGTCTTAAGGGGAACCGCGAGGAAGCTAAGAAGAAAAAAATGAAGAAGCATAAAAATACGGAAGCAAGTAATAATTCTGAAAATAAATAAGCATAAGCCACGGCAGATCGTTGCCGTGGCTTATGCTTTATCAAAAAATAGGATTAACGCCCCCAATTCCTTGGGGGCGTTAACATTGCTTTTAAAATTACTGCTTAGTCCTTGTACATCTCAACCAGCTTCAGCAGGTGCTCATAGCGCTCCTTTGCTGCGGCTTCGTTCTTAGCGAACAGTTCAGTAGCACGCTCAGGGAACTCACGAGTCAGACGGCTGTAGCGAGCCTCGTTCATCAGGAACTCCTGATAGCCATCCTTAGGAGCTTTACTATCCAGCTGGAACTTGCCGGTCTCCTTGGAGGGACCGAAGCGGAACAGATTCCAGTAGCCGCAATCAACAGCCTTCTTCATCTCAGCCTGGCAGTTCATCATGCCGCCCTTGATGGAGTGCATCTCACAGGGAGCGTAGCCGATGATCAGGGAAGGACCATTGTAAGCTTCTGCCTCGCAGATAGCCTTGATGGTCTGAGCCTGGTTAGCGCCCATAGCGATCTGAGCAACATAAACATAACCGTAGCTCATAGCGATCTCAGCGAGGCTCTTCTTCTTGGTTTCCTTGCCGGAAGCTGCGAACTGAGCAACCTGGCCGATGTTGGAAGCCTTGGAAGCCTGTCCGCCAGTGTTGGAGTAAACCTCAGTGTCGAAGACAAAGATGTTGACATCCTTATTGGAAGCCAGAACATGGTCAACACCGCCAAAGCCGATGTCGTATGCCCAGCCGTCGCCACCGAAGATCCAGACAGACTTCTTGGACAGATATTCCTTTTTACTCAGAATCTCAGCAACTGTATCGCAGCAGACATTTGCCTCCAGGCTTGCAATCAGAGCCTTGGTAGCAGCCTTATTGGCTTCGCCGTCGTTATAGGTGTCCAGCCAAGCCTGGCAGGCGGCCTTACGATCTTCACAGCAGGTATCTTCCATGACAGCTCTGACCTTATTAGCTAAGGACTCACGGATCACAGCCTGAGCGGTGTACATACCCAGACCATGCTCAGCGTTGTCCTCAAACAGGGAGTTGGACCATGCAGGACCGTGACCCTCAGCGTTGACGCAGTAGGGAGAGGGAGCTGCAGGAAAGTCGGATCGTAGCCATGTCGTTCTGTGTGCCAAGGAGTTGAAAGGCAGAGTTGTCTTCCTAAGACCGCTTGGCCTCCGACTTTACATACCCAGACCATGCTCAGCGTTGTCCTCAAACAGGGAGTTGGACCATGCAGGACCGTGACCCTCAGCGTTGACGCAGTAGGGAGAGGTAGCAGCAGGACCGCCCCAAATGGAGGAACAGCCGGTAGCGTTGGAGATATACATACGGTCGCCGAACAGCTGGGTAACCAGGCGTGCGTAAGAGGTTTCAGCACAGCCTGCGCAGGAGCCGGAGAACTCAAGCAGCGGCTTGCGGAACTGGCTGCCCTTGACGGTGTTGTCCATCATATCGGGCTTGTCTGCAACCTTAACAACAGCGTAGTTGAATACATCCTGCTGTGCCAGCTCCTGCTCCTGAGGAACCATGGTCAGAGCGGCAACAGGACATACCTGTACACAGACGCCACAGCCCATGCAGTCCAGGGGAGAAACGGCCATAGTATAGGAGTAAACGCCCTTGCCCTTGCAGCCTTGATGGGAACGATCTTTGCACCGGCGGGAGCGGCAAGTCGG